>JBDSDD010000036.1:0-91091 GCA_039920745.1 Burkholderiaceae bacterium
GACCCCGTCCAGCGACCGTTCCATGCTGCCGCTGACGTCAATCGCCAGCACCAGATCGAGCGGCGCGCCCTCGGCGGCCAGGCTGGCAATCGGTTGCTTCACACCGTCTTCGGTGATCTCGAAGTCCTGGGCCTTGAGCCCCCGCACGAACTGGCCATCGTCGGTCACGATCACCGGCACCAGCACGGCATCGGTCCGGATGCGCTCGGTGAAGCCCAGGTCCTTGGTCCTGACGTTGTCGGTCAGGCGCCCGCCGTTGACCAGGCTGACCACCACCCGGACGTGGTGGGCGCGGACGATCTCGCCGGGATCCCAGGTGCAGGTGAACGGGGCCCGCTCGACGGTGCAGGCCTGCCGGCCGTCGACGGTGAACGCCACCGATTCGACGGTGCCGAGGATCTCGGCCGGCTCGATCGCCACCTCGAGCTTCGTCGGGCCGCTGACGATCGCATCCTTCTCCGGCGCGGTGATCCGCACCGCCGGCGCCTGGCTGGCGCGCGGCGCCGAGCCGAGCATCACCACCAGGGCGCAGCCGATCGTCGCCACCATCATCAACGGCTTCATCGTCTCGCTCCTTGGCCGGCCGGCGGCGGCGCCGGGGTCTCGCCGGTGGGGGCCGGGGCCGGGCGCAGCACAAACCACGCGCCGGCGACCAGCACGGCCACCGCCGCGCCGGCGATCGGCAACAGCGGCAGCTTCTTCTTGTCGGCGGCGGCCGGTGTGGGCGGTGGCGTCTCGGTGCGGACCGGCTTGCGCGGCTCGGGCGACGGCGCAACTGTCGTCGGCTTGTCCTTGCCCGGGCGAATCATCGTCGCCTCGGCGTCGCCGTCAGCATCGCGAGCGACCGTCCCCTTGCCGACCATCGTCGCGTCCGGATCGCCCTCGCCCAGTGCGGCATCGCGCGTGCGACGTGCGTCGACCTCGGCCTTGCGCGAAGCCTGCTCGTCGGCCTTGCGCTTGGCCTCGAACGCGACCTTCTCCTTGGCAGCGGCGTCGGCCTTGGCCTTGGCGTCGGCATCCGCCAGGCGCCTGGACTCGGCGTCGGCTTTCTTGCGGGCTTCGTCCTCCGCCTTGCGCTGCGCGGCTTCCGCCGCCTTCTGCCTCGCCAGTTCGTCCGCCTGGCGCTTCGCCTCAGCCTTGGCTTCGAGATCGGCCTTCCTGCGGGCCTCGTCGTCGGCCTTGCGCTGGGCGGTTTCGGCGGCCTGGTCGGACTTGCGCCGGGCATCGGCCTGGGCGACGCGTGCAGACTCCTCGTCGGCGAGGCGCTTCTTCTCGGCGACGGCGGCGCGCTCGGCCTCCTTCTTCGCGGACTCGGCGGCCTGGCGTTCGGCAGCAGCGATGGCGTCGACACGCGCTTTCTCGTCTGCCAGGCGCTTCTTTGCAGCGGCGGCCTCGGCGTCGGCCTTGGCCTTGGCCACGGCTTCAGCCTCCAGGCGCCTGCGCTCCTCAGCTTGGCGCTCGGCCTCGGCCTCAGCGGCAACGCGGCGTGCGGCGTCGTCTGCCTCGCGCTGCTTCTTCTCGAGCGCGGCGGCCTCGGCGGATTTGCGAGCAGCCTCGGCGGCGGCCTGAGCGTCGCGCTTGGCCTGCTCCTCAGCCAGGCGCTTCTTCTCGGCGGCGGCCTCGGCCTCCACCTTCAACCGGGCGGCTTCGTCGGCCTTCTTGCGCGCCGCCTCGGCCTCGGCCGCCTTGCGCGCGTCGTCTTCGGACTTGCGGCGTACCTCGGCCGCGACTCGCGCGCGTTCACGCGCCGCGTCCACCTCGGCACGCAAGCGCGCGACGTGGCCGCTCTGCGCCTTGAGTTGGGCATCGATGACGGCCAGGCGCTCAGCCTGCGGCGCTGGCAGCTTCAACGGCTGGGCCTGAACCGAGGCGAAGCCCTTGCCAACCTGCTCGATGCTGGTGGCCAGCTTGTCCAGGCGCGCCTGGATCGGCGCAATCGGCGCCTCGCCGGCGGCCGAATCGAGCGCCTCCAGCGCGCGCGACTCGTTACCCCAGGCGCCGTCCTGGCCGGAGAGGCGATTTTCCAGCACCTCGAGCTTCTGGTCGAAGCTGGTCAGCGCAGCCTTGCCTTCGCGCTCGACGCGATCGACCAGCGTGTCGTGCGCCGCGACGGCCCCCGTCAGTTCGGCCTGGCGGGCCTCCAGTTCGGTCTGCGTGGCCGGCGCGAGGGCGTACGACGCCGTCACGAACGCACCGATGCCTTCGGCGCTCGCGCGCATCTGCGCGGAGACGGCGCGACCGGCGGTGGCGTTGTCCGGGCCGCCGACCAGCAGCGTGTTCTGCGCGAACAAGGCCTGGCCCGACTGCGCCAGCACGGCGGCCTCGGCCAGCAGCGCCTTGGAGCTGGCCAGCCATTCGTCGGCCTTCGCCTGCGCCTCGTCCTCGGCGACGCGCTGCTCGTCCTCGGCCTGCTGGAGCTCGACCTCGGCCCGCTTCAGGTCTTCTTCGTAGCGGCGCTTGGCCTCTTCGGCACGCCGCTTGGCCTCCTCGACGGCGGCACCGCGCCCCGAGGCGGCCGAGCGGCCAGCCGGGCCGGTTGCTCCGGTGGACCCAGTGCCAGTGCCAGTGCCAGTTCCAGTGCCGGTGCCCGTTCCCGTGCCGGTATGCGTGCTGCCGGTGCCGGTGCTGGTGCGATCGGCCGGAGCGACGCCTTCCTGAAGTGCCTTCAGCGTGGCGGCCGACATGATCATCGTCGACTCGGATTCATCCTCGGCGTCGGCCAAGCCGACCGCCGCGGTCAGCTCGCGGCTGAACTCCGCTGCACTCGCGAAGCGGTCGCCCGCTGCCTTGGACAACGCCCGCAGCACGACGCTGTCGATCGCTTCGGGAATCGACGGGTTGTGGCTGGACGGTGGCTTGGGCGCCTCCATCAGCACCTTCTGCATCACCGCGACCATGCCGCCCGAGAACGGCCGTTCGCCGACCAGGAACTGGTACAGGATGACGCCGGCGGCGTAGAGGTCGGAGCGCGCGTCGGCCGTCTCGCCGCGGATCTGCTCGGGCGCCATGTAGCTGGGCGTGCCCAGCACGGTGCCGGCGTGGGTCTTCGACGTGGAGTCGATGCGCGCGATGCCGAAGTCGCCCAGCTTCACCGAGCCGTCGTCGGTGACGAAGATGTTGTCGGGCTTGACGTCACGGTGGATGACGCCGCGGCTGTGCGAATAGCCGAGCGCGTCGAGCAACTCGCCCATCAGGCGCACGATCTGCGACATCGAGAACGGGTGCCGGGCGGCGAAGAAGGACTTCAGCTCCTTGCCCTGCACGAACTCCATGACGATGAAGGACAGGCCCTTCTCTTCGCCGTAGTCGTAGATGCCGACGATGTTCTTGTGGTTCAGGCGGCCAGCCGCCTTGGCCTCGATCAGGAAACGCCGCGAATGCTCTTCCGCTTCCTCGTGATCGAGTTCGTCCTTCTTGATCGTCTTGATGGCGACGACCCGATCGATGATCGGATCGAATCCCTCATAGACGATGCCCATCGCACCCTTGCCGATTGCTCGGCGGATCTGGTACTTGCCCAGTTGTTTGGGTACGTCGCTCAAAGGGCTTCAGGTAAACGACGATGCCCGGGAAGTCCGGGCATCTGGATGCAGCCGGCGCCGACAGAGCGACGCCCGCAGGTTCATGTGACGACGATCCTGGCAGGGCATGTGCGCCCTGCCTGGATCACTTGCCCGCCTTGGCGCCTGCGGAACAGGCCTTGTCGGCGGCGATGGACGTGGGCGATGTTACCCGAGAGTCGCACTGTGTCGCACCGAGGTCGCCCGCGATTTCATCGATACCAGGCGGGACGCGACCAATCGTGGTCACGTAGCCCTTGCGGATCGCGAAGTCGAGGTTTTCCGTGCCGAACGCCGCATCGGCGGCGTCCTGCGCCGCCGCGCTCAGGATGTTGGACACCACGGTATCGGCAATCACCGTGGTCGTGCCGTCCACGGTGACGCAGGTCAGCGCGTCGCAGAAACGCGTCTCGGCACCCAGCGAAGTTGGCACCTGCTTGCTGATATGCGTGGTCTGCACTTGCGACGCGACGCGGAACCAGGCGCTCTGGCCTTGGTGGAAGTTGAGGAACAGTCCGCTCTGGCCGGTGTTGCCCAGCAGCGAGATGATGGATTTCTCATCCACCACGTCCACCGTCGTCCCGGCGGCCTTGCCGATGTTGCCGCCCCCCGTCACGAAGGTGTTCAGCGTCACCGCCGCAGTGCCGGCGACGTCGAGCCCGCCCTTGTCGCTGAGGGTGTTGACAGCCTGGATCTGGCTGCCAGTGATAGAGACAGCGCCTGCCGACTTCAGCGTGCCGTTCAGCAGCACCGTGCCGCCCGCAGCCAGCGTGGCGCCGTTGGCCGTCACGTAGCCCAGCGACGTGTCGCCGGTGGACGCGACGTCCAGGTGGCCGGCGACGACGGTCGCCTGCGCGCTGGTGCCCTGGTCGATCGAAACCTTGGCGCCGCTGGCTTTCAGGGCGCCCAGGAAGCTGCCCTTGACCTTGACGTCGACTGCTGTCCCGGTGAGCGACACGTCGCCGGAGGCGGTGAGCGTGGCGTCGATCGCGTGAGCGTCAGTCAGGCTGATCTTGTGGCCGGTAGCCGTGATCGCGCCTTGCAGGTTGGTGCCCGGCGAGTCGAGCAGGATGTCGCCCGAACCCGCATCGAACTGCGACAGGCCTGCGACCGTCAGCGCGCCCGACTGGGTGACGCCGGTGCCGGTGACCGTCAACGTGCTGGCCGTGGTGCCGGCCGCGCCGAAGCTGACGGCGGCACCGGTGAGCCCCATCGCCGCACTGTTGCCGTCGACCGTCAGGGCGCCGCTGGAGGTCAGCGTGGCGCTGCCATTGGTCGCGATGTGGGCCGTCAACGCCGAGCCGTCTTTCAGGATGATGCTCGCGCCCGTGGCCGTGACCGCGCCACCGAGCGCATTGCCCGCGCCGCCGAGATTGACGTTGCCGGTGCCTGCGTGCAGCGCGCTGGTGCCGGTGACGGCCAGGGTGCCGGCCTGCGTGATGTCACCGGCACTCGACGTGGCAGACAGGTTGCCGCCGACGGCGGTCGTGCCGCTGCCGAAGGTGACCGCCGTACCGTTGGCCGTGACATCGCCGGTGCTGGTGCCGTCGATGGCCAGCGTCGAGTTGGATGCGACCAAGGCGCTGCCGACGTTGTTGAGGTGGGCCGTCAACGCGCCCGCCTGTTCGATGTCGGCCGTGGCCGCCGCGACGGTGATGCCGCCGCCAAACGAATTGCCCAGGCGCGCCAGCGTGACGGGCTGGCCGGTGGCCGTGATCGTCGTCGCGCCGGTGATCAGCAAGTCGCCCGACTGCGTGACCGCGCCGGTGCTGGTGGCCGTCAACGCGCCGTGGACAGTGGTCGAAGCCGGGCCGAAGGCGATGCCCGCACCGCCGGCCGTCAACGCACCGGTGGTGGAGCCGTCGACGGCGAGCGCGCCGCCGGCGTTCAGCGTGGCGCTGGCCGCGGTGACGTGCGCCGCCAGCGCATTCGCGTCGGCCAGGCTCACGGCGCCGCCGGTGGCCGTGACGGCCGCGGCGAAGTCATTGGCCGCGTTGGCCAGCGTGATCGCGTTGCTGCCGGCGTTGAGCGTGGTTGCGCCGCCGACCACCAGCGGGCCGGTCTGCGTGATCGTGCCGGTGCCGCTGGCCGAGGACAGCGTGCCGCCGATGGAGGTGGTGCCGAAGACGACGCCGTTGCCGTTGGCGACGACCGTGCCCGTGGTCGAGCCGTCGACCGTCAGCACGCCGCCGGCGTTGAGCGTCTCGCTGGTCGCGTTGGCCAGGTGGATGGCCAGCGCGTTGGCGACGGTCAGGGTGACCGCGCCGCCGGTCGTGGAGACGACGCCACCAAAGTCGTTGCCCGCGTTGGCCAGCGTGATGGCGCTGGTGCCGGCGTTGAGCGTGGTGGCGCCCGTGACGGTGAGTGCACCGGTCTGCGTGATCGTGCCGGTGCCGCTGTTGGCCAGCAGCGCGCCGGTGACGTGGGTCGCGCCTGCGCCGAACACGACACCGGTGCCGTTGACCGTCAGGCCCGCGGTGCTGGTGCCGTCGACGGTGAGGGCGCCCGCGGCGGTCAGCGTGGTGTCGCCAGTGCTGGCCAGATGGGCCGTCATCGCGTTCGCGTCGACGACGTTGACCGTGCCGCCGGTGAGCGTCACGGCGCCGCCGAAGTCATTCGTGGCCGTGGCCAGCGTGATCGCGTTGGTGCCGGCATTGAGCGTGCTGGCGCCAGCGACGGCGAGGGCACCGGTCTGCGTGATCGTGCCGCTGGTCGCGGCGGCCGCCAGCGCGCCACCGACGGTGGTCGCGCCGGGGCCGAACACGACGCCGGAGCCCACGGCCGACAGTGCGCCGGTGGTGGCGCCGTCGACGCTCAGGATGCCGCCCGCGGCCAGCGTCGCGCTGGTGGCGCTGCCGATGTGCGCGCCGAGCGCGTTGACGTCGGCCAGGCTCACCGCGCCGCCTGCGTTGGCGCTGACGAGACCGCCGAAGTCGTTGGCCGGATTGGCCAGCGTGATCGCGCCCGCAGTGGCGGTCAGCGTGCTGGTGCCTGTGACCGCGAGGTCGCCGGCAACCTGCTGCGTGATGTCGCCGGTGGAAGCCGTGGCCGCCAGCGTGCCAGTGACCGTCGTGGCGCCGCTGCCGAAGGTGACGCTGGTGCCGTGCAGGGCCAGGTCACCCGTGCTGCCGTAGACGGTCACGCCATTCGCAGCGGTCAGGTTCGCGCTGGTCGTGCCGACGAGGTACGCCCTCAGGGCCGCCGAATCGGTGATGTTGACCACGCCGCCGGTGGCTGTGATGCCATTGCCGAAATGGTTGCCCGCGTTGGCCAGGGTGATCGGGCCGCTGCCGACGACCACCGAGCTGCCGCCCGTGACCTGCAGCGCGCCGGTCTGCGTGATCGAGCCGGCACCGCTCGAGACGGCGCCCAGATTGCCGCCGACACTGGTGGAACCGGGTCCGAAGACGATGCTGGTGCCTTGGGCCAGGACGTCGCCAGTGCTGGAGCCGTCGAACGTCAAGGCGGTCGCCGCAGTCAGCGAGGCGCTGCTGGACGACGTCAGGTGGACACCCAGCGTGTTGAGGTCCGACAGCGCCACCGCGCCGCCCGTGACGGTGACCAGGCCGCCGAAGTCGTTGGCCGAATCGGCCAGCGTGATCGCCTGGGAACCGGCGTTCAGCGCGGTCGTGCCGGCAACGGTGAGCGTGCCGGTCTGGACGATCGTACCGACACCGGTGGTGGTGGCGCTCAGCGCACCGCCGACGTTGGTGGCGCCGAACGAGACTCCGTTGCCGGTGGTCGTCAGGCCGGCCGCGGTGGCGCCGTCGACAGCGAGCGCGGCGCTGGAAATCAACGTCGCGTTGTTGACCGTGCCCAGGTGCACCGACAACGCACCCACATCGGTCAGGGCGACGGTGCCGCCGTTGACCGTGACGAGTCCGCCGAACGCGTTGCCGCCGCCGGTCAGGGTCACGTTGTTGCTGCCTGCGTCGAGCAACGCGGTGGTGGCGACACCCAGCGAACCCGATTGCGAGATCGCGCCGGTGCCGCTGTGCGCGGTGAGCGCAGCGCCCACCGTGGTGCCGGCGCCCGTGAAGACGAGGCCGTTGCCGGTGGCCGACAGCAACCCGGAGGTGCTGCCGTCGATGGCCAGTTGCGTGCCCGCGATCAGCGTCGTGTCACCCGTATTGGACAGGTGTACCGCCAGCGCGTCGGCATCGGTCAGGGCGACCGTTCCGCCGGTGACCGTGACGGCGCCGCCGAAGTTGTTGGCAGGCGTCGTCAGCGTGATCGCGTTGGCGCCAGCGTTCAGCGTGCTGCCGTTGGCGACCGTCAACGTGCCTGTCTGCGTGATCGTGCCGGCCCCCGTGGTGGTGGCCGACAGCGTGTCGCCAACCGTGGTGGCGCCGAACACGACGCCGATGCCGGTGGCCGACAGCGCACCCGCGGTGGCGCCATCGACGTTGAGCGCGTTGCCCGCGACCAGCGCGGCGCTGGCGACGGTGCCCAGGTGGACCGTCATCGCGTTCGCGTCCGTGAGGGCGACGGCGCCGCCGGACACCGCCGTGACGGTGCCGAAGTCGTTCGCGTTCGTCAGCGTGACGGCCTGGCTGCCCGCGGTGAGCGAGGCGGTGGCGGCATGGATGACGCTGCCGCCCGCCTGCGTGACCGTGCCCGTGCCGCTGGTCACGTTCAGGGCACCGGCGACGCTGGTGAGGCCCGCGCCGAAGACGACGCCGTTGCCGGTCGCGTCGAGGTTGCCCGTCGTCGTGGTGCCCGCGGTGGTCAGGACGCCGCCGGCGTTCAGCACGGCCGACGTCGCGCTGGTCAGCGACACGGCCATGGCGTTGATGTCGGTCAGCTGAACGACGCCGCCTTGCGCCGTGACGAGGCCGCCGAAGTCGTTGTTGCCAGTCAGCGTGATCGCGTTCGCGCCGGCGTTCAGGTTGCTGGTGCCGGGCGCCGTCAGCGTGCCGGTCTCGGTGATGGCACCGGTGCTGGTGGCGGCCAATGCGTGGGTCACCGACGTGGCGCCGAACGAGATGCCGACGCCGCTGGTGGTCAGGTCGTGGCTCAGCGTGCCGTCCACGGTCAGCGCCCCCGCGAGTGCGGTGACGTTGGCGTCGACGCCCGACAGGTGCGCGGTGAGCGCGCCCGCGTTGACCAGCGTGGTGCTCGCACCCCCCGCCGTGACCGCCGACTGGAAGTCGTTGTTCACGTTGTTGAGCGTGATGCTGCCGGTCGTCGTGGTGATCGAGCTCGTGCCGGTGACGTTCAGCGCCGCGGACTGCGAGATCGGGCCGCTGCCGCCGGCCGCCGTCAGCGTGGTGCCGACGGTGGTGGCGCCGAAAGCGACGCCAGAACCGGTGGCCGACAGTGCGGCGGCGGTGGCGCCGTCCACCGTCAACAGGCCGCCGGCGGTGAGGATGGCGCTGTCAGCCGATGCCAGGTGCACTGTCATCGCGTTGGTATCGCGCAGCGTGACGATCGCGCCCGCAGCGGTGGCGGTGACCGCGCCGCCGAAGTCGTTGCCGCCATTGGCCAGCGTGATGTCGCTCGCCGCCGTGGTGAGCGCGCTGGTGCCCGTGACCGCCAGGGTGCCGCCTTGCGTGATGCTGCTGGCGCCGCTGTTGGCGACCAGGTTGCCATGCACGCTGGTGGGGCCGGCGCCGAAGACGATGCCGTCGGCGGCGAGGTTGAGGTCGCCCGCGCTGGTCGTGCCGTCCACGGTGAGGACGTTGCCGCCGTTCGCCGTCAGGCTGGCGCTGGTCGCGCTGGTCAGGTGCGCCGTCAACGCGTTGGCGTCGACGATGGACACCGCGCCGCCGGTCACCGACACCGTGCTGAAGTCGTTGGCGGCCGCGTTCAGCGTGATGGCGCTGGTGCCCGCGTTGAGCGTCGCCGCACCGCTGATGGCGGAGATGCTGCCCGCGCCCGTTTCCGAGATCGTCGACGTCGTGGTGGCGGAAAACGTGCCGCCCGCGGTGATGGCGTTGGCGATCGAGAGCGCGCCGGTGCCGCCGCCCAGCGAGACGTTGTGCGCGTTGATGTTGCCGTTGGTGGTGAGGCCCGCACCGGCCGACAGCGCGACGTTGCCGCCAGTGCTGATCGAGCCGGCCGGCAGCGTCAGCGTGCCGCTGCCGCCCGCCGCGAGCGTGAGGTCGCCGTTCGCGCCGAGCGTCGGCGCCACGGCGAAGTTGAGGCTGCCGCCGGACTCGATGTCCACCGATGCGCTGCCGAGGGCAGTGATCGCACCGCCGAAGGAATTGGTGCCGTTGGACAGGGTCAGGTTGCCGCCCGCCGTGAGCGAGCTGGTGCCGCTGACGGCCATTGCGCCGGACTGGGTGATCGCGCCCGTGCCGCTGTCGGCGATCAGGTTGCCCAGCACCGTCGTCGTGGCGGGACCGAATGCGACGCCCACGCCGTTCGCCGTCAGGTTGGCACTGGTGCCGCCGTCGACCGTCAGCGCGGCGCCGGCGTTCAGGGTGGCGCTCGTCGCGCTGGTCAGGTGCACGTTGAGTGCGCCGGTGTCGGTCAGGCCGATGGCAGAGCCGCTGGCGGTGACCAGGCCAACGAAGTTGTTGGCGTCGTTCAGCGCGATCGAGTTGCCGCTGCCAGCCGCGGTCAGCGACGTCGCGCCGTTGGAAGTGATCGTGCCGAGCGTCTGCGTGATGTCGCCGGCCGTGGCGTGCAGCGTCAACACGCCGCCGGCGCCGGTGGTCACGTCGTGGCCGATGCCGACCGTGGCACCTGTCAGGGACACGTTGTGGCCGCTCAACGCGCCGCCCGTGTTGAGCGCAGCGCCGGCGCTCAGCGTGATGTCGCCGGCGGTGGTGACGGCTGTGGGGCCCGTCAGCGTGGTGGTGGCCTTGAGCGTGAGGTCGCCGGAGGCGCCCGTCAGCGTGGCATTGGCGTCCAGCGCGCCCGTGGCTTCGACGTCGACCGACCGGCCTGTGGCGGTCACGAGACCTCCGAACGTGTTGGCCGTGGTACCGAGCGTCACATCGTGAGCGCCAACAGCGTTGAAAGTGGCCGCGCCGCCGGTGGCGATCGTGCCAGTCTGGGTGATGTCGCCAGCGCTCGCAGTGACGCTCAGCAGGCCGCTGCCGACGCTGGTCGCGCCCAGCTTGATGGCGTTGACATCGGTGACCGAGACGGCGTTGTTGCCGCTGTTGGTCAGGAGGACGTTGCCGGTGAAATCGTTGGCGTTGGCCAGCGCGATCGTGTTGGCGCCGGCATTGATCGTGACGTCGCCGGCAAGTGCGCCCTGCGTGATCGTGCCGCTCTCGCTCAGCGCGCCGCCGGTGGTGATGCCCAGCGTGCCGGTGCCGACCGCCACGGTGCCCAGGGCCAGCGCGTTGATGTCCTTGATCGAGACGTTGTTGTTGCCGCTGTTGGCGAGGTTGACCGTGCCGACGAAGTTGTTGTTGCCGCCGAGCGTGATCACGCCACCATGGGCATCGATCGTCACGGTGCCAGCACCCGCCTGGATGATCGTGCCGGCCTGCGTGAGGTCGCCGGTGGAGATGATGTCCAGCGTGCTGGTGCCCACGGCCACGGTGCCGAGCTTCAAGGCGTTGAGATCGGTGATCGCCACCGCGTTGGCGCCGCTGTTGCTCAGGCTGACCGCGCCGATGAAGTCGTTGCCCGGATCCGTGAGGGTGATCGCGTTCGCGCCGGCGCTGAACGAGACATTGCCCGCCACCCCGGACTGGGTGATCGCGCCTGATTGCGTGATCGCGTTGCCCGCGATGACGTCAAGCGTGCCGGTGCCGAGCGAGGCGGCCAGCGCCAGGCCGTGCACGGCGTTGGAGGTGATCGCGACGTTGCCGCCGGTGGTGTCGACGCTCAGGGCGCCTGCGAAATCGTTGCTGCCCGTGCTCAGGTCGATGCCGTGCGTGCCGCCGTGGACGGTGGTGGTGCCGGTCACGGTGAGGTCACCGGACTGCGTGATGCCGGCGCCGGCCGTGCCGGTGACCGTGAGGTTGCCGCCCACGACAAGCGTCGGCAAGGCGGTGACACCCACGGCGGTGACGTTCTGCACGGCACCGGTGGCGGCCTGCAGGGTCACCGAAGTGGCCGAGCCCGTGGCGAAGAAACCGGTGAGCGACGGCGCGGTGACCAGGGTTCCACCGACGTTCAGGACCAGGGGTGCGCCGACGGTCGGCGTCGTCGTGCGGTTCAGCGAGTCGCCGACGGCAGTGCCCGCGTTGATCGTGTTGGTGCCGCTGCCGATGTTGACCGTGCCCAGGGTCAGGCTGTTGGCGTCCGTCAGCGTGACGTTGTTGGCGCCGGTGTTCGTGAGGCTGACCGTGCCGATGAAGTCGTTGCCGGTGTTGCCCAGCGTGATGACGTCGCCGCCGGTCGTGAACGATGCGTTGCCGGCGCCGGTGGTCTGGGTGATCGCGCCGGACTGGGTGATGGCGGCGTCGGTGGTGAGCGTCAGCGCGCTGGTGCCCAGTGCCGAGGTGCCGAGCGAGAGCGGGCCGGTGGCGCCGATGACGATGGCGCCGCCGCCCGCGCCCGTCAACGACAGGTCGCCGCCGAACGTGTTCGCGGTCGACGGGAGGTTGATGCCCAGCGCGCTGCCCGTCAGCGACGTGGTGCCGGTGACGGCCAAGGTGCCGGTCTGCGTGAGCGCGGAACCTGCGGCGGCCGTCACCGACAGGTTGCCGCCGACGGTGAGCGCCGGCAGCGACGTGGCACCGATGGCGGTGAGGTCGAACGCGGTGGTCGCGGTCTCGCCGAGGGCGATGGAGGTGGCGGTGCCGGTCGCGAAGTAGCTTGCAAGGGTGCCACCGGGCGTGTTGCCACCCACGAGCAGCACCAGCGGCGTACCGGACGACAGCGCGCCGGCGCGCGTGAGCGTGTCGCCCGCGACCCCGCCCGCCGTGATGGTGTTGGTGCCCGTGCCGATCGCCACGCCGCTCAACGTCAGGCTGTTGGCGTCCGTCAGGGAGACGTCGTGGTTGCCGGAGTTGGTGAGGGCGACGGCCCCGGTGAAGTCGTTGGCCGCGTTGCTCAGGTCGATGACGTGGTTGCCCGCGCCGAATGAGGCAGCGCCCGCACCCGCCGCCTGCGTGATCGCGCCGTTCTGCGTGATGTCGCCGCCACTCGCCTGCACCTGCAGCGTGCCGCTGCCCAGCGTCGTCGTGCCGAAGCTGATCGCGCCATTGGTCTGGACGATGACGTTGTTGGCGCCGCTGTTGTGCAGGATGACGTCCGAGCCGAACTGGTTGCTGGCGTTGCTCAGGTCGATGCTGGCGGCGCCGGCGGTGATGACCGTCGTCCCGTTGACGACGATCTGCTTGGTGGCTGCGGCCTGCTGCGAAATCGCGCCACCGTTCGAGGTGACCACGAGACTGCCGCCCAGGGTCAGCTTGCCAAGTGCCACCGTCCCGTTGGTCGTGACGTTCAAGCCGCCTGCCAGGCCGGTCGAGATCGAGGACGCGGCGTCCATCGAGAAGGTGCTGGCGTTGGTGCCGGGCGTGTTGGTGGCGCCGACGTCCGTGCCGGCGTTGATATTGACATTGAGCGAGCGGTTGGCGCCGCCGGAGTCGATGGAGCCGCCGGTGAACGTGATGTTGCGCGCGGCGTCGAGATTGAGCGTCGCCGTCTGTCCGCTGTTCAGGTTGGCGCTGACGTTGGCCGTGACAGTGATGTCTCCGGCCTGCGCGTTCGTGCCGCCGCTCAAGGTGGTGACGCTGATGTTGCTGCCGTTCGTCAACGCATTGCCGAGCGACGTGTTGTTGACGATCGCGCTGTCGTTGCTGGACGTGAAGGTGCCACCGACCAGGTTCGAATTGCCGCCCGTCGAGATGGTGATGTTGTTCGGATCGAGCAGCCACGTGCCGCCCTGGCCGGCCGCCGCGCCGAGATCCACAGCGCCGGTGACTTGCAGCACGCCGTGCGCCGAGGTCTCCACAGCGCCACCGTCGCCGCCGCTGGCGCCACCCCGCGCCGTGATCGAGCCCGTGAACTGCGTCTTGTCCTGCGACCACAGCACGACGTTGCCGCCGTTGCCACTGGTGATCGCGTTCGCGTTGATCAGGCTGGTGCCCGCGACGATGGTCTGGCTCGCGTTCGCGTCGCCGTCAGCGCCGGCGCCATGCCAGTCGCCGCCCACGCGCACCACGCCGCCGCCGGCGTCGCCGGAGGCGTCGACCGTCGCGTCGAACAGGCCCACGTTGGCGCCGGTGAGCTTGACGGTGCCGCCGGTCTGGCCGGCGGCCTTGCCGCTCGCGTCCAGCGTGCCGCTGACGTTGACGACGCCCGAGGCGCCGCCGTCCAGTGTGATGACGCCGTTGCGCGAACCGATGGAATGGGCCTGCACGATGCCGTCGACGTTGACGACCGTGCCCAGCAGCGCATTGGCCGCCTTGGCCGAGATCAGCACCTGGCCGCCGTCGGCCTGCACGATGCCGCCCGCATGCACGAGTGCCGCCGCAGTGGGCGCGTCGACCGACACCGACACCAGGTCGCTGCCGATCAGGTTCAGGGTGACGCGGCCGCCGGCCGCCAGGGCCGCGGTGCCGCCGTCGGCGACGATGGTGCCGGTGTTGGACACCTGCGCGCCGACCAGCGCGACGAAACCGCCCTTGAGGACGCCCTGGTTGTCGACGCTGCCCGTGCCGCCCGTGAAGCTGAGATTGCCGGCCAGGTAATCGCTGTCCGAGAGCGACAGCGTGGAGGCCACCAGGCCTGCCGCGTTCACCTGCGCGCCCGGCGCGAACAGGATGCCGCTGTTGTTGATCAGGAAGACCTGCCCGTTGGCGTTGATCTGGCCGAAGATGCTGGACGGATCACTGCCGATGACGCGGTTGAGCGTGGACGAGGTCACGCTGGGCTGCAGGAAGTTGACCTTCTCGCCGCTGCCGACGTTGAAGGTCTGCCAGTTGACGATGCCCTTGTCCGTGGTCTGCGTGACGTTGAGCGAGCCGTTGGCCGGCGCGCCGATGGTCACGTTGCCGGAGGTCACCTGGCCGCCCGTGGGCAGCGCCATCGCCTGCACGCCGTAGCTGGCGAGCAGCGCCAGCAGCAACCGGCTGGGTGCGGGCGTGCGCACGCGCGCCATCGTCAGCTTGAACCTGAACCCCACACGCAGCACCATCTGGCGCACGCAGAAGATGGACGACGACAGCAGCGAAGACTTGGACTTTTCCACGACAACCCCTAGCGTTCCACGACGCGGCGAGCTATGAGGCCCGGCGACGCGCTTGAATGATCGATCTACCTCGGAGGCGCCGCAGCCGCTGCGTGCGCTCCCGCTCCCTCAAATCAGAACCACTTCTGCAGCGATGCCCAAGCCCGCGTCTTGCGGTTGTCCGAGCCCTGCAGGTCAGCCTTGTTGATGCGGTGCGCGACGTCCAGGCGGAGCTGGAAGTTGTCGCGACTGGTCATGTTGAGTCCGACCCCGTAGCCGCCCAGCGTGTGCAGGTTTTCGTTGTCGGTCGTCAGCGGATCGTGCCAGTTCTTCACGCGACCACCGTCGACGAAGGCGCTGAGAACGAACGGCGCGTTGAACAGCGTCCAGGCCGGGATACGCTGACGCACTTCCACCGTGCCCTGGAACACGTCGTCGCCGACGCCATCACCCACGGCGTACGCACGCACGCCGCGCGGGCCGCCCAGCGAGGACTTCTCGGACGTGTCCAGATTCTGGAACGCGAACTGGCCGCGCATCGACAACAGCACGCTGGTGGTGTCGGTGATCGCCTGCAGGCGCTGGTAGTCGCCGTCCAGATGCTCGAACATGCCGTTGGTATTGTGGCCAGACCCGGGAAAGAGATCGTTCGTGAGTTCGGTCGCAGTCCTGATCTTGTTGTTGCCGCCGTTGAGCGTCAGCGTGAAGCTGTTGAGCGACCCGCCGAAGCGCTCGTCGCGGAAGTCTCCAGTGGCGCCGAGGTGGCCAATCATCAGGAAACGCTCATCGTGGTTCTTGCCGCCCGCCACGCCGCCAGAGGTACGGTCGTCCACACTCTTCACGTCGCCGCCGCCGACCACGAACAAGTTGACGTTTCTCGAACGGATCACGGGGTGCTGCACCATCAGCGACCCCACGATCGCATCGCCGTCGGCGCCAAGCGCCTTGAATTGCGCTCCCAGCACGTTGTAGTGCAGGTACGTGACGCTCGTCGTGGCCTTGGTGCCGTACGGCCCCACCGGCACCGTGACGCCCGCACGCACGAGGTCGACGCCGTTGTGCTCGCTGGCGAGGCCGCCCACCGTCCAGGCTTCACCGATGCCAAGCAGGCCATTGGCCACCAGATCGGCGCCGATGCGGACTGTGCCGGTGCTTTCGTTGCCAGCGTTGTCGACGTAGGCGGCGCCCCCAAACGTGTTGCCTTCGTCGACCATCTTCACCAGCAGATCGGCTTCGCCGGTCTCCGCGCCGGGGCGCAGCACCGATGTGACCTTGACACCCGGCAAGTCATTGAGCAGCAGCAGCGGACGTTCGACGTTCTGCTCGGTGACGGCCGCGCCCTTGGGCAGCAGCTTCATGTAGCCGTCGACGACGCCGGGGCCGACGCGCTGCGTCGAGATGTCAGCGCGGGATTCGCCGATGCGGGCCTCGACGACGCGCAGCGTGACGACGCCATCGGGCACGTCCTGCGCGGGAACCAGCACCTGAGTGAGGAAGAAGCCAGCGTCCTTGTAGCGGTTCTTGATGGCCTCGGCGGCGTCCAGCAGCTGGTCGGTGCCGGCCGGCTTGCCGACCCACGGCTGCACCAGCGCCAGCAGTTCGTCGGACGGGAAGATCGTGTTGCCGGTGAGGGCGAAGCCCTTGACCATCAGCGTGGGGCCATCCGCACTGGCGGGGGCGCGCGCCGAATCGGTGGGCGGCAGCACTTTGGCGTCTTTCTTGATCTCCTGCGGCTGCGCGGGCACGCTCGACTCCAGCGCGCGTCCGGCGTTGGCGTTGGACGGGGCCGTCTGGGCCATCGATGAATTGGCTGCGCTCAGGCTGGCAAGGGCGACGACGACGTAGCCCAACCCGGAATGGGTATGAGATTTCAACTGGCTCTCCTTCCTCTGTTTCGCCCGGCGCAGCGGACGTTTTTTTTGCCTCGCCGAGCCCTCGGACAAGCTCGCGAATGCGAGGAAATGTTACCCGAACGGCACGGGAGCGCATCCCCCTCTGGAGGGTTTACAAGTTGATCTGCACCTGCGACGGTGGGTATTAGCGACAACCCCTATTCCCTGTCAACCGAGACACGAAGCCGTCTTCGAAGCGCTCTATCCTGGGCCGAAATCCATGTGTCCGAAAACGGCGAGTAGGGTTCGCCGGGGTGCCTATGATGACGGCATGGAACTCGATCCCGACACCGCCTGGAACGCCCTCGCCGCACACGATGCGCGCTTCGACGGTCGCTTCTTCGTTGGCGTCACGTCGACCCGCATCTATTGCCGGCCGATTTGCCGCGTGCGCACCCCGCGGCGCGAGAACTGCCGCTTCTACGCCAACGCCGCCACGGCCGAACAGGCCGGGTTCCGACCCTGCCTGCGCTGTCGTCCAGAGCTCGCGCCGGGCCTGAGCCTGATGGACTCGTCGCAGGTGCTGGCGCAGCACGCGGCGCGCATGATCGACCACGCGGTGCGCGCCGGCGCGTCCGTACGCATGCCCGATCTCGCAGCCCGCCTGGGCGTCACCGAACGCCACCTGCGCCGCGTGTTCGCACAGGCACACGGTGTCAGCCCGATCGACTACCTGACGACGCAGCGCCTGTTGCAGGCCAAGCAACTGCTCACCGACACCGACCTCCCCGTCACCGAGGTCGCCCTGGCCTGCGGCTTCGAGAGCCTGCGTCGTTTCAACGCCGTGTTCGCCGAGCAGGTGCGGCTCAAGCCGACCGAGCTGCGGCGCGCCGGCAGCGCGGCGCGCACGCTGCCAGGCTGCGGCGCGGCCAGCGTCGGGTGCACGCGGGTGCGCCTGGGCTACCGGCCGCCGTACGACGTCGCCAGCATGCTGGCCTTCTGGGCGCAGCGCGCGCTGGCAGGCGTCGAGGAGGTCAGCGGTCGTGTCATCCGCCGCACGTGGAGTGCGCCACGCCCGGCCTCCGACGAACCCGACGCGGCCCAACCGACGCGCGGCTGGATCGAGATCGAGTTCCTGGAACAGCGACACGAGGTCGAACTGCGCGCCAGCCTCAACCTGGCAGCGCAAGGCGGCCTGCTGGTGGAGGCGACCCGCCACGCGCTCGACCTCGACGCCGACCCCACGCACATGGCACCGCTGCTGGCGACGCTGGCCGAACTGCACCCAGCCTCCGCGATGACGGCCGGCCTGCGCATGCCCGGCAGCTTCGACGGCTTCGAAACGGCCGCGCGGATCGTCCTCGGGCAGCAGGTCACCGTGGCCGCGGCCCGCACGCTGGCGGGCCGCCTCATCGACCGTTTCGGCACGCCAGTGGCGACGCCGTGGCCGACGCTTCAGCGCTGCTTTCCAGACGCCGCCACGATCGCCGCGGCCACGCCGGACTCGATCGGCGAGTTGGGGATCGTGCGCCAGCGCGTGGGCGCGCTGCAGGCGTTGGCGCGCGCGGTGGTCAACGGCCTGCCGCTGCACCGCGGAGCCCCACTCGCCAGCACGCAGGAAGCGTTGCTCGCCCTGCCCGGCATCGGCGACTGGACGGTGCAGTTGCTCGCCCTGCGCGTGCTGGGCTGGCCGGACGCCTTCCCCGCCACCGACATCGGCCTGCTGAAGGCGCTCGGGCTGGCCCAGGCGCGCGATGCGCCGCAGGCCATCGCGATGGCGGCGGGCTGGCGCCCCTGGCGCTCCTATGCGGTCATTGCACTCTGGCGAGCGTTGGAATCCAACGACAGGTCAAGCCCTACCCCGACCCTGTTGCCCGCACCCCCCAAGAAACGAAATCCGGCGCTCAAAGCGCCCGCAACGGCTCGCCGACAGGCGAGCGCCAAGGAGTCACGATGACCCGAACCGCCTCCGCCACCCTGCCCGCCCGCCGCACGACGGGCAGCGGCCTCGCCCAGGGCGTCATCGATACCCCGCTGGGCCCACTCACCGCCCTCGCCTGCGACGCCGGCCTGATGGGGCTGTGGTTCGACTACCAGCAGCACGCGCCGGGACGGCTGGACGCCCCCGTCGACGACGCGCAGCGATGGATTGCCCAGGCGCGCGACGAACTCGACCTGTACTTCGCCGGTCGACTGCGCGAATTCGAGGTGGCGCTCGCGCCGCAGGGCACCGCGTTCCAGGAAGCCGTGTGGCGCCGCTTGTGCGCGATCCGCTGCGGCGACACCATCAGCTACGGCCGCATCGCACGCGAGGTCGGCAGCCCGCAGGCATCGCGCGCGGTCGGTGCCGCCGTCGGCCGCAATCCGATCACCGTCATCGTGCCCTGCCATCGCGTCATCGGCGAGAACGGCACGCTGACCGGCTACGCCGGCGGGCTGCATCGCAAGCAGGCACTGCTGGACATCGAGGGCATCGTGCTCGCGCCGGGCGCGCGGCTCGACGCGCAGGCCAGCCTGCTGTAGCCGCGCAGGCATGCGGGCATGCCTGCGCGAAGATCGTCGCGCTGATCTACGCGACGCCGCTCATTTGAAGCACTTCATGTCGAACTCGAAGGTCGAGATCTGCGACGGCTGGGTCTCCACCGGCTCGCGCTTGACGGCTCCGTCGGCGCCGACCAGGTGGTAAGGCGTCACCGTGCAGTGCGCGGGCGCCAGGTCGACCACCACCTCGTACTGCTCGTTGAGCCTGGGCACGAAGCTGGACATCTTGCAGACGCCGGCCTGGCGCGCGCGCACCTCGTTCTGCGTGTCGGGCATCAGCGAATGCATGATCTCGCCGGACGTCACCGTCGGGAACACGGCGCGCGGCCCGATCACCAGTGGCTCGTCGGCGCGCACGTGGCGCTCGATCGTCGAGGCCGACACCGGCTTGTCGCCGAGCATGCCGATGCGCACGCTGTCCTTGCTGTTGCCGCCTGTCATGCCGAGGTTGGCTTTGGTGAAGCAGGTCGGCGAATCGAAGACGGCGATGTCGGCGTAATAGGCGAACGGATGCAGGTTGACGACACGCACCATGGCCGAGCCGGTGGTGCTGGGCGGCTCGATGTAGTTCGGCGCCGTGTGGGGCACCGCACTGCAGGCCGTCAGCGCCGCCGTGATCGCCAGCGCCGCCAAGGCGCTCGCGCGTGACGGGCGAGTGGGCGCGCGCGGGGCGTGCAGGCGGGGGTCGAGGCGGTTGATCATTCGAGGCTCCTGCCTTGGCTATCGGCCACGTGTCGTCGAACCTGTAGGTCGTGACGGGGCGACTTGTCGTGCCGGGGTTGATAGTTGGACGAGTGTCCTGATATAGTTGGACGATCGTCAAATTTACGGAGCAAGCATGCGCCTCTCGAACGGTTCCCTCGCGCCCCCGCTTCGCACGACCGACTTCCTGGGCGCAGCGGTCGATCTGCAGGCGCTGCGTGGCCGGCCTGTGCTGCTCTCGTTCTACCGGTATGCCTCCTGCCCGGTGTGCAATTTGCGCGTGCACTCGGTCATCGGCGCCTGGGAGGGGTGGGCGGCGCAGGATCTCGCGGTGGTGGCCGTTTTCCAGTCGCCCGGCAGTTCCATCCAGCAGCATGTCGGCCGCCAGGACGCGCCGTTCCCGATCGTGCCGGATCCCGCCATGACGCTGTATCGACGCTTCGGCGTGGAGGCGCGCTGGGGCGGGTTGGTGTCTTGGCGCGTCGTCAAGGCGGCACTGCGGGCATTTGCCAAGGGGTACATGCCCGGCCGGGTGGATGGCCCGTTCCAGCGCACGCCGGCGGACTTCCTGATCGATCGAGATGGCCGTATCGCGGTGGCTCACTACGGCAAGGACATCGACGACCACGTCCCACTGGCTACCATTGCGCAATGGCTCACGACTCAACGCTCCTGAGCGCCCAGCCCGGCGCGCCAAACCTTGCCGGCAAGGGTCTCGCGAATCGCCAGCGGATCGTGGCGGCCGCGTTGCACTTGTTCATGGAGCGCGGCTATGCGGAGACCTCCATCGGGGACGTCGCCGATCACGCCGGCCTCCTCAAGGGCAACCTGTCGTACTACTTCAAGACCAAGGGCGACATGCTGGCCGCGGTCTCCGACGCACGCATGCAGGAGTTGTTCGAGCGGCTCCAACAACGTTTGCCTGCCAAGGCGTCGGCCTCCGAAGCGCTGGGCGCGTTCGTGCAGGTGACCGAGGACTCCGCCTTCGAACTCGCGCGCGTCGGCTGTCCGGTCGGGACGCTGGCCAGCCAGCTGGGCCGCACGGACCCAGCGCTGCAACCCCATGCCTCGCGCATCCTGCGCGCGCTTCAGGACTGGTTGGTCGGACAGTTCCGCCGCAGCGTCGACGACGACGCTGCGCAGGCGCACGCCGAATACCTGCTGACGTTGCTGCAGGGCGCGGCGATCATGGCGCACGCGCTCAAGGACGAAGGACTGGTGCTGCGCCAGTGCGCCACCGCCCGCCTGTGGCTGGGCTCGGTGCTGCCACCCGAAAGCAGCCTGAAATGACAAAGGGCCGCACATTGCTGCGCGGCCCTTCGGAACATTCTTGGCGGAGTGGACGGGACTCGAACCCGCGACCCCCGGCGTGACAGGCCGGTATTCTAACCAACTGAACTACCACTCCATGTGGCGGCTCGCTTCAAGCAGGCACTGCTCGAAGCGCGGCGAGCGGGTTGCGCTCGCGATTGTGACTGGTGACCCCAAGGGGATTCGAACCCCTGTAACGACCGTGAAAGGGTCGTGTCCTAGGCCTCTAGACGATAGGGCCAGTCGTAAAGCAATTCTGCACCAGGTTTCCCCGGGAAGAAAAACGGGCTGCAATCCTGGACTGCAACCTGCACATATTTTGGCGGAGTGGACGGGACTCGAACCCGCGACCCCCGGCGTGACAGGCCGGTATTCTAACCAACTGAACTACCACTCCACGTGGTCGGCAACTTCGAGCTTTCGCTCCAAGCGCTGCCTGCAACTTGTTTCCCAGCGTGGCTTGGCGACCCCACGGGGATTCGAACCCCGGTAACGACCGTGAAAGGGTCGTGTCCTAGGCCTCTAGACGATAGGGTCTAAATTCCGTCTTCTCTTTTCTACCACGCGCTGCTGGCAACCACGAACGCGGTTGGTGGAGGTAAACGGGATCGAACCGTTGACCTCTTGCATGCCATGCAAGCGCTCTCCCAGCTGAGCTATACCCCCGTATTTGGCCTCGGTGTTTGATTTCCGAAACCGCATCGCGTGGTGAAGAGCGAAGACAGCTAGTATAGAACAGATTTCAAAGGGTGCGCAAGCGGTCGAGTACAACTTCGCGTGCAAAAAGGGCTACAAGCGCGTCGATCGCAGGCGTCTGCGCGCGGCCGCACACGATCACGCGCAACGGGATCGCCAGTTGCGGCATCTTGATCGCATGCGCCACCAGCGTATCCTTCATCGCGGCGGCGATGCCGGCCTTGTCCCAGGTGGCCGTCTCGAGCTTGTCGCGCAGCGTGCGCAGAGCCGCCTTGGAGACATCGGTGACGTGCTGGTCGACGTCGGCCTGAGCCGGCGTGGCGACCTTGAAGAACATCTCCATCCACTCGGCCAGTTCCACCGTCGTCTGGCAACGATCCTTGAGCAACGCGCAGCGTGCGGCCATCGTGTCGTCGGCCACGGCCTCGATGCCGCGCTTCTTCAGTTGGCCGACGACCAGCGCTGCCAGGCGCGCGTCATCGGCCTGCTTCATGTGATGCGCGTTGACCCACAGCAGCTTGGCCGGATCCCACTGCGCCGGGCTCTTGTTCAGGTGCGAGCCGTCAAACCACGTCACCATCTGCTCCAGCGTGAACAGCTCGGTGTCGCCGTGGCTCCAGCCCAGGCGCGCGAGATAGTTGTTCATGCCTTCGGGCAGGTAGCCGTTGTCCTCGTAGTCGGTGACGCTGACCGCGCCGCGGCGCTTGGACAGTTTCAGGCCGTCGTCGCCCAGGATGATGGGCAGGTGGCCGAACTGCGGCAAGGCGGCGCCCAGCGCACGGAACATGTTGATCTGCCAGGGCGTGTTGTTGATGTGCTCGTCGCCACGGAAGACGTGGCTGATCTTCATGTCCCAGTCGTCGATCACCACCGCGAAGTTGTAGGTGGGCACGCCGTCGTCGCGCATGATGATCAGGTCGTCGAGCTCCTTGTTGCCGATCGTGATCGGCCCCTTGACCAGGTCGTCCCAGGTCACCTCGCCGTCGAGTGGATTGGCGAAGCGCACCACCGGCTTCAGGTCCGCAGGCACCGGCGGCAGCGTCTTGCCGGGCATCGGGCGCCAGGTGCCGTCGTAGCCCCAGTTTTCGCCGCTCGCCTTCTGCGCATCCTTCATGTTCTTGAGCTCGTCCGGCGTGCAGTAGCAGAGGTACGCAGTGCCTGCCGCCAGCATCTGGTCGACGACCGTCTTGTAGCGATCCAGGCGCTGCATCTGGTAGACCGGGCCTTCGTCGTACTGCAGGCCCAGCCACTTCATCGCGGCCAGGATCTGCTCGACCGAATCCTGCGTGGAGCGGGCGACGTCGGTGTCCTCGATGCGCAGCACGAACTCGCCGCCGTGGTGGCGCGCGAACGCCCACGAGTACAGCGCGGTGCGCGCGGTGCCGAGGTGGAGGAAGCCCGTCGGGGACGGGGCGATGCGGGTGCGGATGGGAGTGGTCACGGGGGCGGGAAATGAGAAGGCACCCGAAGGTGCCGTGGACCGTGGCGTGGAAGCGCCGGGTGCTTATTCTTCGGAGTTCTGCAGCGCCAAGCGCGAGCGCGCCGGATCGTCTTCTTCGGTCTGCTGCGAGCGGCGCTGCGTCTGCATCGTGTTGAAGTCCTCGACGCTGACGTCCCCAGTGATGTAGCGGCCGTCGAAGCACGAGGCCTCGAAGCTGGCGATCTTTGGGTTGAGCTTGCCGACCACTCGCTTCATGGCGTCGACGTCCTGGTAGATCAGCGCGTCGGCGCCGATGAAGTCGCGGATCTCGTCCTGCGTGCGCCCGGAGGCGATCAGTTCCTCGGGCGTGGGCATGTCGATGCCGTACACGTTCGGGTACTTGACCGGCGGCGCAGCCGACGCCATGTAGACCTTGTTGGCGCCCGCCTCGCGCGCCATCTGCACGATCTCCTTGGACGTCGTGCCGCGCACGATGGAGTCGTCCACCAGGAGCACGTTGCGGCCCTTGAACTCGACGCCGATCGCGTTGAGCTTCTGGCGCACGGACTTCTTGCGCACCGACTGCCCCGGCATGATGAAGGTGCGGCCGACGTAGCGGTTCTTGACGAAACCTTCGCGGTACGGCTTGCCGATCTTCTGCGCCAGTTGCATCGCCGACGGGCGGCTCGATTCGGGAATGGGGATGACGACGTCGATGTCGGACGGCGGCATGGTGGAGATCAGGCGCTGCGCCAGCGTCTCGCCCATGTTCAGGCGTGCCTGGTAGACCGAGATGCCGTCGATGACGGAGTCAGGGCGCGCCAGGTACACGTACTCGAACATGCACGGGTTGAGCGACGGGTTGTCAGCGCACTGCTTGGCGTGCACATTGCCGTTCGGATCGATGAACAGCGCCTCGCCCGGGGCGACGTCACGCACGACCGAGTGGCCGGTGCCTTCCAGCGCCACGCTCTCGCTGGCGACGATCACGCTGTTGCCATCGGCCGTCTGCGCGGTGCCGTAGATCAGCGGACGGATGCCGAACGGGTCGCGGAACGCGAGCAGGCCGTAGCCGGCGATCAGCGCGACGACGGCGTACGAGCCCTTGACGCGCTTGTGCACGGCGCTCACCGCCTGGAACACGACGTCGGGCGTGAGCTCGGCGCCGCGGGCCGCGTTCTCGAGCTCGTGCGCGAGGATGTTGATCAGCACCTCGGTGTCGGACTCGGTGTTGATGTGGCGGCGGTCCCGGTCGACCAGTTCGGCCTTGAGCGCGTGCGCGTTCGTCAGGTTGCCGTTGTGCACCAGCACGATGCCGAACGGCGCGTTCACGTAGAACGGCTGCGCTTCTTCTTCGCTGTAGGCGTTGCCCGCGGTCGGGTAGCGCACCTGGCCCAGGCCGACGGTGCCCGGCAGCGCGCGCATGTTGCGCGTGCGGAAGACGTCCTTGACCATGCCGCGGGCCTTGTGCATGAAGCACTTGGTGCCCTGCATGGTGACGATGCCGGCGGCATCCTGCCCGCGGTGCTGCAGCAGCAGCAAGGCGTCGTAGATCAGCTGGTTGACGGGGGATTTTGAAATCACGCCGACGATGCCGCACATAGCTTGTTCCGTTTCCTGAAATACCGAGAGTGTTCCGTGACCGTCGTCGCAGACCTCCGTCACACCCATAACCGTAGCCGAGTTCGGCCTGAATAGGTGGAGGAAGTGCTCTGAAGCCGTGAATGAAATTCGCAGCTTCTACGTATTGATGTGCACGTTAAGTGACTTCGGAAGGATGGGTTTCAACCCCTCCAGCGCCAGGCCCAACCAGGCCGAGCCGTGTGAATTCTTCCAGGGGGCGGCGCTGGCATACGGCGACAGCGTCACCAGCATGCCCACCGCGACCAGGATCACGGCGCCACGCACGACGCCGAAGATGCCGCCCAGCAGGTGGTCGACGAACGACAGCGGCGTCGCCGAGATCAGCGCCCGCAGCATGCGCGCCAGCAGCGTGCAGGTGAGCAGCACCAGCACGAAGATCGCCACGTAGGCGACCCACAACCGCAGCGCGCCGTCCAGCGGGATGAAGTCGGACAGCGGCGGCCCCAGCGTGTTGGCGAGGACGAACGCCACCAGCCAGCCCAGCAGCGACACGATCTCGAAGACGAAGCCGCGCCACAGCCCGACCAGCGCCGACAGGACGAACACCGCCAGCAGGATCAGGTCGACCCACCCCAGCTGGATGTCGAAGTGCGGCAGGTTCATAGCGCGAGCACCACGGCCGGCAAACCGTCGCTCCTGATCCGAGCGGCGACCTTGTCGGCCTCGGCCTTGGTGGCGTACGGACCCACGCGCACGCGCACCCGCTTGCCCGTGGGGGTGTCGACCGGCTGCGTGTACGTCTTCATGCCGAGCTTCTCGACCTTGGCGCGCGCCTCGCGCACCTTGCTGTCTTCCAGGAACGCACCGACCTGGACGACGAACCGTGCGCCCGCGGCGGCGTCCGACGGCTTGGGCGGGGGCGTGCCAGCGAGGATGGCGGCCGGGGGCGGTGTCGAAGCCGATGCCGGGGGCGGTGGCAGCACCGGGCCGACGTGCTGCGCAGGCTTGGGCGCGGCGACGACGGGTGCCGTCGCCGCCGGCTTGGCTGGCTTCTGGTCCGGCTTCGATTGCGCAACGGCCGAGCTGGACGCGACCGCGTGCGCCGAGGCCGGGGGGCTGGTGTTGCTCGCCGGGCTGGCCGTGAGCGCCGCCGCCAGTGAAGCGAACGCCGAACGATGCTCGGGCGTGGCGGCGGCCACCGACGCCGCGGTCGGCGCGGACGGACGTGCGTCATAGGACACGGACTCGGGCTTGGGCGACGACGCCGCCGTCAGCGACGGCGCTGAGCCGACGGCGGGCAGCCTCGCGGCCGTGCGCGCACTCGCGTGCGAGCTCGCATCGATGACGCCCGGCGCGTTGCGGGCGGGGATTTCGATGGGCAGGTCGACGGCAATGGGCCGCGGCTGCGTCTCGAACAGCAGCGGGAAGCCAATGACGCCCACCAGCAGCAGCACCGTCGCACCCATCAGGCGTGTGCGCGCACGAGCGCGCGCCTCGCGGACAGCTTCGGCGGCATTGGCGGGATTCTGGGTATTGGCCAGCGGGGCCTGGCGTGCGGCGGAGCTACCGCTCCGCCCAGGCTTGCCGGGTTTGGCAGACGTCTGCTTATTGCGTTGGAAAATCGACAGCAGCCCCATGCCTTCTCATCGGTATCCGGGGCCGGACAAGTGGCGATGGAGCTTTGCTAAATGCGCGCCGCTGCATCAACCGAGGTGTCGGGCCACCAGTCGTGGGGGGCCGTCCTTCAGCACGCCGCCCACGGTGTAGAACGAGCCGAAGACGACAATTCTATCAGTCGGGTCGGCCTGTGCGAGGGCCGCTGCCAGCGCCTGCGCCGGCGACGTGAAGGTGCTCACCCGCGCCTTCGGCGACGCGGACGGCGCCGTGGCCGTCAACGACCACACCGCTTCGGCCAGTTCCGCGGCCTTGGCGGCGCGCGGCAGCGGCAGGTCGGTGAGCATCCAGTCGTCGACCAGGTGCGCAATCTTGCCGAGCGCGCCGGCCAGGTCCTTGTCGTGCATCGCGCCGAACACGGCAAACGTGCGCTTGAAAAAGCCCATCTGGTCGAGGTTCAGCGCCAGCGCGGCCACGGAGTGCGGGTTGTGCGCCACGTCGAGCACCAGCGCCGGCGTGCCGGGGATGATCTGGAAACGCCCTGGCAGGTCGATCGACGCCAGCCCCAGCCGCACGGCCTGCGCGGTCATCGGCAGCCTGTCGCGCAGCGTCTCGAGCGCCGCCAGGGCGCCCGACGCGTTGAGCAACTGGTTGGCGCCGCGCAGCGACGGGTAGCCGAGCGAGTTCCAGCGCTTGCCGCGGCCGCTCCAGGCCCACTGCTGGCGATCGCCGGAGTAGTTGAAGTCGCGCCCGCACAGCCACAGGTCGGCGCCGATCTGCGTGGCGTAGTCGATGATGCTTTGCGGCGGCATCGGATCGCCCACGATCAGCGGCCGGCCCTTGCGCGCGATGTGCGCCTTCTCGCGCCCGATCGACTCGCGATCGGGGCCCAGGTACTCGACGTGGTCGATGTCGATGCTGGTGATGACGGAGACGTCGGCGTCGACGGCGTTCACCGCGTCGAGCCGCCCGCCGAGGCCCACCTCGAGGATCACCAAGTCGACCGGCGCCGTGCCCAGCGTTCGCATGATCACGAGCGTCGTGAATTCGAAATAGGTCAGCGCGATGTCGCCGCGTGCGGCTTCCACGGCCTGGAAATGCGGGATCAGGTCCTCGGCCTTCACCATCTGGCCATTCAACCGGCAGCGTTCTTCGAAGTGCACCAGATGCGGCTTGATGTAGGCGCCCACCTTGTAGCCCGCGGCAATCGCCATCGCCTCCAGCATCGCGCAGGTGGAACCCTTGCCATTGGTACCCGCCACACTGATCACCGGCATCGCGAACTTCAGCCCGAGACGCTCGATCAGCGTCTTCGTGCGCGACAGCGTCATGTCGATCTGCTTGGGGTGCAGCCGTTCGCAGTGGGCGAGCCACTCGGCAAGAGTCGTGGGCAAGTTCATGGCGTATTCGGAAGCGCGAAGCGGCAGACGCCTTCGGCGCTGCCGCTCAATTGATGAATCAGAAAGTCAAGGAGCGGCGGAACCGGCTCTGCCGGGCCGCTCGCGGCCGGCCCCTCGGGGGCAGGGAGCGCCAGCGACCGTGGGCTGTCAATTCTGGAGCGGCGGAACCGGCTCTGCCGGGCTGCTCGCGGCCGGCCCCTCGGGGGCAGGGAGCGCCAGCGACCGCGGGGTTCTATTTCACGCCACGGCGTCCGCGCTCTGGCGTTGGAGCTGAGCCAGCAGCTTGGCGATGGTCGGACGCAGCTTGCGGCGGTCGACGATCATGTCGATGGCGCCCTTGGTCAGCAGGAATTCCGAGCGCTGGAAGCCCTCCGGCAGCTTCTCGCGCACGGTGTTCTCGATGACGCGCGGGCCGGCGAAGCCGATCAGCGCCTTGGGCTCGCCAATGACGACGTCGCCGATGAACGCGAAGCTGGCCGAGACGCCGCCCATGGTCGGGTCGGTCAGCACGCTGATGTACGGCAGCTTCGCCTTGGCCAGCAGCGTCAGCGAGCCGTTGGTCTTGGCCATCTGAAGCAGGCTGAACAAGCCTTCCTGCATCCGCGCACCGCCCGTGGCGGTGTAGCACACGAAGGGCACGCGCTGCTCGACGGCGGCACGGACGCCACGCACGAATCGCTCGCCCACGACCGACCCCATCGAGCCGCCCATGAAGTCGAATTCGAAGCATGCCACGACAAGGGGCACGCTCATCACCGAGCCCCCCATCACGATCAGTGCGTCCGTCTCGCCAGTGGCTTCCAGCGCGCCCTGCAGGCGTTCGGGGTACTTGCGGCTGTCCTTGAACTTGAGCGGATCGACCGGCAGGATCTCCTGGCCAATCTCGAAGCGGCCTTCCGGATCGAGAAAGCCGTCGAGCCGCGCCCGCGCGCCGATGCGCAGGTGGTGGTCGCACTTGGGGCAGACGTTGAGGTTCTGCTCGAGGTCGGTCTTGTAGAGCACCGTTTCGCAGGACGGGCACTTGATCCACAGGCCTTCGGGGATCGTGCGCCGCTCGCTCGGATCCGTTTGCTGGATCTTCGGGGGCAACAGCTTCTCAAGCCAACTCATCAATCACTCCTTGCATGCGGCTCGGTGGAGCCGCCCAACGTTGTCGAGCGGGGATGCCGCTCGACTTTTTCGACCTGCCGCGCGACCCCTGTCGGGGCGGCAGTGCCCGTACCGGAAACACCAATTTTACGCTTTCCGGACTTCGTCCACCGCCACCCGGATCGCGGCGATGAATTGCCGGGCGCCGGCCGCCACCTGGTTGCGCGGCAGCGGTTCCAGGCACTGGATCAGCGCCGTGCCGATGACGACGGCGTCGGACACCTGCGCCACGGCCCTGGCCGAGGCCGCGTCGCGGATGCCGAAGCCCACGCCCACCGGTACGCTGACGTGCTGCTTGATGCGCGGCACGGCGCGTGCGACAGCGTCGGTGTCGAGGTGGCCGGCGCCCGTGACGCCCTTCAGGGACACGTAGTACACGTAGCCGGCGGCGACTTCACCGACCTGCTTGATGCGCTTTTCGGTCGACGTCGGTGCGAGCAGGAAGATCGGCGCGAGGCCGGCCGCCTTGAGCGCGGCCGAGAACGCCACCGATTCCTCGGGCGGGTAGTCCACCACCAGAACGCCGTCCACACCCGCCTCCACGCAGGCGCGCACGAAGCCGCCGGGGCCATGCGCCAGGTCATAGGCTTCCACCGGGTTGGCGTAGCCCATCAGGACAACAGGCGTGGCCGCGTCGCGGGCCCGGAACTCGCGCACGGCGGCCAGCACCTGCGGCGTGCCGATGCCGCGCGCCAACGCCCGCTCGGAGGCCTTCTGGATCACCGGGCCGTCGGCCATCGGGTCGGAGAACGGCACGCCCAGCTCGATCACGTCGGCGCCGCCGGCAGCCAGCGCCAGCATGATGTCCACCGTCGCGTCGGCGAACGGGTCGCCGCAGGTGATGTAGGGGATGACGGCCGCGCGGCCTTCGGCGCGCAGCCTGGCGAACGTGGCGTCGATGCGCGAGGCGGTCATTGGGACGCCTCCGTGCTGCGCACCGCGGCCTGCCCGACTTCTGCTGGCTGGGTGCCGGGCGGCGCACTTCCGACGCTGGCCTGGCCACCCTTGACCGCATGCCCCGCCATCGAAGGTCGGTCGAAGTAGGCGGTGCCCGACAGGTCAGCGACGGTGCCGATGTCCTTGTCGCCACGGCCGGACAAGTTCACCAGCACATGCTGGTCGGGCCGCATCGTCGCGGCCAGCTTCATGGCGTAGGCCACGGCGTGGCTGGATTCGAGCGCCGGGATGATGCCTTCGGTGCGACACAGCCGATGGAATGCCGCCAGGGCCTCGTCGTCGGTGATGCCGACGTACTCGGCGCGGCCGATGTCCTTGAGGTACGCGTGCTCGGGGCCGACGCCGGGGTAGTCGAGCCCGGCCGAGATCGAATGAGTCTCGGTGATCTGGCCGTTGGCGTCCTGCAGCAGGTAGGTGCGATTGCCGTGCAGCACACCGGGCGAGCCCAGCGTCAGCGACGCCGAGTGCTTGCCGGAGTCCAGGCCCAGCCCAGCCGCCTCCACGCCGATCAGGCGCGTTCCTTCGAAAGGGATGTAGGGATGGAAGATGCCCATCGCGTTGCTGCCGCCGCCCACGCAGGCGACCACCGCGTCCGGCTGGCGGCCGGCCATCTCGGGCATCTGCACCAAGCATTCCTCGCCGATGACGCTCTGGAACTCGCGCACCATCGTCGGATAAGGATGCGGGCCGGCCACGGTACCGATCACGTAGAAGGTGTTCTCGACGTTGGTGACCCAGTCGCGCATCGCCTCGTTGAGCGCGTCCTTGAGCGTACGGCTGCCGGACTCGACGGGCACCACCTTCGCGCCCAGCAGGTGCATGCGATAGACATTGGGGCTCTGGCGCTTCACATCCTCCGAACCCATGTAGACGACGCACTCGAGACCGTAGCGCGCGCAGATGGTGGCGGTGGCCACGCCGTGCTGGCCGGCGCCCGTCTCCGCGATGATGCGCGGCTTGCCCATGCGGCGCGCGAGCAGCACCTGGCCGATCGTGTTGTTGATCTTGTGCGCACCGGTGTGGTTCAGGTCTTCGCGCTTCAGGTAGATCTGCGCGCCGCCCATTTCAAGGCTCATGCGGTCGGCGTGATAGATCGGGCTCGGGCGGCCCACGAAGTGCTTGAGCTCATGGTGGAACTCGCGCAGGAACTCCGGATCCTTGCGGTAGTGCTCGAAGGCCTCGCGCAGTTCATCGATCGCGTGGGACAGCGTCTCGGAGATGAAGCTGCCGCCATACGGGCCGAAATGGCCCGACAGGTCGGGCTGGGAATATTCAAACATTTGGATCAGCTTTCAGGATGCCGGCGCCCTGTTCGGATCACCGGTCGAAGCGACGGAAAGTGCGAAGGCCCGCCGCTTCAGGTCATGGCATCGGCGATGCGGGCATCTGCCTCGCGAACCGCCTCGCAGAACCGGCGGATCAGGGGGGCATCCTTGACGCCCTTGCCCTGCTCCACGCCGGAACTCACGTCAACGGCCCAGGGCCGGACGTGCATCACGCCATCGATCACGTTTGCAGGATTCAACCCACCAGACAAAACGACTGGAAGGGGGACGCCTGGAGGAATTTGAGACCAATCGAAAGCCTTTCCACCACCGCCATAGCCCTCGACGAACGCATCGAGCAGCAGGCCGGCCGCGCTGGCGAAACCAGACGCACAGTCTAGCAAATCGACGCCAGGCGCCATCCGCACCGCCCGCAGATAGGGTCGGCCGGGCTGCTCGCACTGCTCACGCCCTTCGTCGCCGTGGAATTGCAGCAGTGCGTTGGGGACGGTGGCGAGGGCCGCGTCGATGAGGTCGGGACTGGCGTTGACGAACAGGCACACCGGCGTGACGAACGGCGGCAGGCGCCTGGCCAGTTCGGCCAGACGCGCGATGGACACGTGGCGCGGGCTGCGCTCGTACAGCACGAATCCGACCGCGTCGGCGCCGGCGGCGACGGCGGCGTCGATGTCCTGTTCGCGGGTCAGGCCGCAGATCTTGATACGGGTTCGGGCAGGTGTCATTGCTGTGTCGCCGGGCAGTAAACGAAAGGCCGCGCCTCGTCCGGGCATGCCGGCTCGGGCGCCACGTGCGGCAGCCAGGCGTGCGCGGCGGTGCGTTGCGGGATGGCGAAGTGCGAATCGTAATGCGGACCGAGAAAGTACAGGCCCGCAGGCGGGAACGTCGGCGGCGCGAGCTCGCGGTTTCGCTCGGCCATCAGCGTCGCCATGTAGCCCGGCGGCTGGCTGCCGTTGCCGATGGTGACGAACGCTCCCATGAGGTTGCGCACCATGTGGTGCAGGAACGCGCTGGCCTCGAAGTCGAAGCGCCAGTAGTCGCCGATCCGGTTGATCTCGATGCGGCGCATCTCCTTGACTGGCGACAGCGCCTGGCAGTGCGACGAGCGGAACGAGCTGAAGTCATGTTCACCGATCAGCGCCCGCGCGGCCTCGCGCATGGCAGCGGCGTCGAGCGGGCGAAAGACCCAGCCGCACAGGCCAGCCTCGAGCGCCGGTCGCACGGCCGACTCGCGCACGAGGAACGCGTAGCGGCGCCCGCGCGCGCCGTTGCGCGCGTGGAAGTCGGGCCCGACGTTGCGTGCCCATTGCACGGCGATGTCCTCGGGCAGGTATCGATTGGTGCCGCGTACCCAGGAGACGATCTCGCGCGAGACCGGTGCGTCGAAGTGAACCACCTGGTTGAGCGCGTGCACGCCGCTATCGGTACGCCCCGCGCAGATCGTCGCCACGACCGCGCCACGCGGCAGGCCGACGAACTCCGCCAGCGCTCTCTCCAGCTTGTCCTGCACGGTCTTGCCATCGGGCTGCGACTGCCAGCCGTGGTAGTTCTGGCCGCGATAGGCAACGCCCAAAGCAACACGCCCGGGCCGGACGATCGCCTTGGCGGCATCGTCCTGCTCGGGCGAGTCGGGTGTTTCGCTTTCAGGCCGTCCGGGCGCAAGGCCCAGCGTGCTCAGGGAGTCTTCGAGGGCGGGAGAGTTCACCCCGCGAAGGTTAACCCAAGGCGTCGAGCATCGTCTGGGCGCGGGCCTTCAGCGCGCCATCGGCCTTGCTGACGACTTCTTCCAGCAGCTCGCGCGCGCCTTCGTGGTCGCCGATGCGGCGGAACTCGTCGGCCAGCTCGATCTTGCGGGCCATCGGCTCGCTGTCGCCGTGCGCGGCGGGCATGTCCAGGTCCGGCAGATCGGCGGCGTGCGCGACATGCGCCGACTTGTCCAGATCCAGCGACAGGTCGCCGAAGTCGAAGTCGATCGACGGGTCGCCTGGCGCGGGCACCGCCGTCGGCTTCGCAGCGACAGGCTTCGCGGCGGGCGGGGCCGGCACGATGACCGGCACTTCGACGTGGCCCGGCTCGAGGTCGAAATCGCTGACTTCGAACGGAACGTCATGGCCACCCGCCTGGTGCGGCTGGCGCGCGGTGTCGCCCGAGTCCATGTTCATCGGCTCGGTGTGCGCGATCGGCGTCGGGCTCGTCACGGGTTCGGGTTGGACGGTGGGCGGCTCGTCGTGGTCGAAATCGATCGGCAGGTCCGTGGACGAGGACTCATGGTGTCCCTCGGCCTTGCTGACCGGCGGACGCATCAGCGTCATTTCTTCCGGATCCTCGCCCAGCGGGTTCAGCGGCATCGGATCGGTGTCGACGATGGCGTATTCGCCGCCTTCCGTGTACAGCGGATTCGTCGGATCGATCTGGCGACCCAGTTCCTGTGCCTTGACCCAATCCTCACCCTGGCCGTTGGTGAGGCCCTGGAGCTGTCGGGCCTGGGTTTCGAAGGTCTTCAAGTCGGCGCGCTTGGCGTAGACCTCGAGCAGCTTCGTGCGAATGGCCAGTCGATCGGGGTCGGAGCGTTGCGCCTCCTTCAGGATTTCCTCGGCCTGAAGATCGCGGCCGTAGGCCAGGTAGACGTCGGCTTCGGCCACCGGATCCACGTCACCGATGGCGTCGAGCTGGCTCAGCGAGTAGTTGAGCGACGACGACGCCGAGTTGGCCGCGCCGTCGCGCGTGTCCACGCGCTGGCCACCGCTGGCGCCGAAGAACGAGTCCGGCTGGATCTTGCTCTCGATGAACGAGGTCTCGCCCGAGAACTTGTTGCGATCCCCGCCCTTGCGACGACGCCACACCAGGAAACCACCCAAAAGCACCACGAGGCCGGCGAGGCCCGGGAAGATGTACGGCGGCTCGAGCAACGAGTCGAGGAAGCTGCTTTCGGCCGGAGCCGGCGCGACGGCTGGGGGACGCACAGGCGCCGACGCGCGGACCGGGGCCGGCGGAGCGACCATCGGCGCAGCGGCCGGCGCGGACGCGGCGACGCTGGCCATCACCGCAGGTGCGGGGGCGACGACCGGCGGTGCGACAACCGGTGCCGGTGCGGGCACCGGCGGCGTCGACGGGATCGGGGCAGGCACGGGAGCCGGCTTCGGCACAGGCACAGGGGCCGGCGGCGGGGGCGGGGGTACCGGAGCAGGCTTCGGTGCCGCAACCGGCACGGGGGCCGGCTTCGGCGCGACGACCGGGGCCGGAGCCGGTGGCGTCGGATGGGCCAGCGCGACAGTCGGCGCGAGCGGTGCGGGTGCCGGCGTCTTCGCGGTCGCGGTGGCCGGCGTCTTGCCCGCCAGGCCCTTCAGCTCGTTGAGGTTGCGCGCGAGTTCGGCAACGCGCGCGGCCTCGGCCTTGCGCTGCGTTTCCTTGGAATCCTTGACTTCAGACGGCGCGCTGCCCGGCTTGGCCGAGCCACGCGTCAGCTTCAGCGTGTCGGACGGCGGCGGCGCGGAGCCGGTCTTCTGGTCATTGATCTTGGCCTCGACCTTGCCAGACGCGGCACGCTTGCCCTCGTCGGTGTGCACCGTGGTGACGCCGGTGGCCAGGCGGTGGCGGTAGGCGGCGAAGTCCGCGCTCTGGGCCTGGATGATCTGGTGTGCTTCCTCGGAGGACAGCTGCTTGGCGGTGTCGGCGCTCGGCACGGTCAACGTGACACCGGACTTCATCCGGTTCATGTTGTCGTCGATGAAGGCCGACGGGTTGTTGCGGTACAGCGAGACCAGCATCTGGTCCAGCGAGACGCCGCTGGGCTTGTTGCCGGCGGCCAGCGACGTGAGTGTGTCGCCCGAGTTGACCTTGACGGACGACTCGCCACCGCCATTGGAGGCTGGGGCCGGCGCCTTCTCGGCCTTCTCGACCGGAGCGCGCTCGGGCTTCGGTGCGGGCGTGGGCTTGGGCGCGCGCTCGTGCTTGGGCGCCGGCGTGTGGGCGGCGGGGGCCGGTGCGGGTGTCGGCAGCGGAGCCGGCGGCGCGAGCGCCACTTGCGGTGCGGGTGCGGGAACCGGTGCAGCCGGGCGAACCGGCGGCGGCGGCGTCGCGAAGATCGGCGCGGTGGCCGTCGTGCCCGGCTGGGCAGCGGTGTTGCGGCCCGGCGGATCGATCAGCAGCGTGTACGAACGTGTCAGGTGGCCGGTGGACCAGCCGAATTCGACGATGACGTCGATGAACGGCTCCTGGACCACCTTGTCGCTGGACAACACCAGCACCGGACGGCCATCGACGCGCCGCGACAGCGTGACCGTGGCGCCGGCAAGAATGGCGTTGTATTCGACGCCGGAGGCCTTGAAGGCATCGGGTGACGCGAGGCTCACGCGCAGGGAAGATGCTTCTTCCGCGCTCAGGCTCGTCACCTCGATTTCAGCGCGCAGGGCCTCGCCCAGAACGGATTGCACGTTCACGCGCCCCAGCCCCAATGCCGAAGCATTGGCCGACAGGAGGATCAAGGCCGCAGCGGCCATGACGTTGAGCGCGCGACCAGTGGTGACCAACGAGCGATTCTTCAATTTGTATCCCGAATGCAAATTGGCGATCTCTGCAAGATCGCCTTGAATGACAGGTCTATCGACGAGTTCATCGGTAACTGGCTGGGTCAATAAAGACCCCAGCCCGTCAGGGAAAAGACCATAGCACCAGCCAGAAACGCTGACAAGCTCATCCATGGATCGCACGTCAGCGGAACTGTCTGGCGATTTGGCCCGAACCCGCCCGAATATTCTCGCACTACTCCACTGGGTTTAACCAGCGCAGGCGCGCATTTTGCCTGCCTGGCGCGCGCCGGAAGCGGAGAGTTAACCCCGAAATACTCGAATAAGCCACGCGTCGGCGTATTTCCTGCAGGCAAAAGCCCCTGCAGTGGTAACAAGATATTTCGCCTGTCGGGTTTGGCGTGCACGCAACGATCTCCCGATCGTTGCGTGCACAAAAGCGCTTCGTGCCGTGGATTACTTGTCGAGACGAATGCGCAGCATGCGCCGCAGCGGCTCGGCGGCACCCCACAGCAATTGGTCGCCGATCGTGAATGCGCCGAGATATTCGGGGCCCATCGCGAGTTTGCGAAGGCGCCCGACGGGAATCGTCATCGTGCCCGTGACGGCCACCGGCGTCAGGTCGCGCAAGGTCGCTTCGCGATTATTCGCAACCACCTTCACCCACTCGTTGTCAGCGGCGATCAGCGCTTCGATGTCGGCCAGCGGGACGTCCTTCTTGAACTTGAAAGTGAGCGCCTGGCTGTGGCAACGCATGGCGCCGACACGCACGCAGAAACCATCGACCGGAACCGCTGCGGAACCGAAACCGTCGCCCTGCCCGAGAATCTTGTTGGTCTCGGCCATGCCCTTCCATTCTTCCTTGGTCACGCCGTTGCCCAGATCCTTGTCGATCCAGGGAATCAGCGAACCGCCCAGCGGAACGCCGAAATTCTTCGTTTCCTCGGCCGACAACGAGCGTTGCGTGGCGGCGACCAGGCGGTCGATCTCCAGGATCGCGCTCTTCGGGTCGTCCAGCAGCGGACGCACCGCGGCGTTGAGCGTGCCGTACTGCGTCAGCAATTCGCGCATGTGCTGCGCGCCGCCGCCCGACGCGGCCTGGTAGGTCTGCGTGCTCATCCACTCGACCAGGCCCGCCTTGTAGAGGGCGCCCACGCCCATCAGCATGCAACTGACGGTGCAATTGCCGCCCACCCAGGTGCGGCCGCCCTTGGCCAGTGCCGCCTTGATCACCGGCATGTTGACCGGGTCGAGCACGATGACGGCGTCGTCCTTCATGCGCAGCGTGGAAGCCGCGTCGATCCAGTGGCCGTTCCAGCCCGCCGCGCGCAGCTTGGGAAACACCTCGCTGGTGTAGTCGCCGCCCTGGCACGTGATGACGATGTCGCAGCGCCTGAGCTCGGCGATGTCGAAGGCGTCCTTCAGCGTCGTCTCGTTCTTCGCCTGTGCCGGGGCCCTGCCGCCCACCGCGCTGGTCGAGAAGAACACCGGTTCGATCAAGTCGAAGTCACCTTCAGCCTGCATCCGGTCCATCAGCACGGAGCCGACCATGCCGCGCCAACCTACGAGTCCTACCAATGCCATGTCGTTCGCCTTGTCGCGTGCATCGCACGCCTTGAACTTTGTCGATTCCCCGACTTCCGAAGAAGTCACCGCTTGTCCTGCTTCCCGCCCCGCGACTCGTGTCGCCTGGGTATTTCTCTTGGAGGAAGCAGGGGCGAAGCGAGTCGGAGCGTCAGCTCGTGGTTTTGGTAATCGTGGTCGTGGTCTGCGCTTGGCGAAGGGCCGCAACGACGGCGTCGCCCATCTCGCGCGTGCCCACCGTGCGCATGCCCGCGGACGCGATGTCTCCGGTGCGCAGCCCGGATTCCAGCACCGAAGTCACCGCGGACTCGATACGGTCGGCGGCGTCGGCTTGCTGGAGCGAGTAGCGTAGCATCATGGCGGCTGAAAGTATTGTAGCCAAAGGATTGGCTATTCCCTTGCCCGCGATGTCGGGGGCACTGCCATGGCTGGGCTCGTACAGGCCTTTGTTGTTCGCGTCCAGCGAGGCCGACGGCAGCATGCCGATCGAGCCCGTCAGCATCGCTGCCTCGTCGGACAGGATGTCGCCGAACATGTTGCCGGTGACGACGACGTCGAGCTTCTTGGGCGCCTTCACGAGCTGCATCGCCGCGTTGTCCACGTACATGTGCTCGAGCTCGATGTCGGGGTACTGCGCGTGCACCTCGGTGACGACGTCGCGCCAGAACTGGAAGGTCTCCAGCACGTTGGCCTTGTCGACGCTGGTCACTTTCTTGGCGCCGCCTTTTTCACCACGCTTTCGGGCCGCCTGGAACGCGACGTGGGCGATGCGCTCGATCTCGGGGCGGCTGTAGCGCATCGTGTCGAAGGCTTCCTCGGCGCCGGGGAAGTGGCCGTCGACGGCGGTGCGGCGGCCGCGCGGCTGGCCGAAGTAGATGTCGCCAGTGAGCTCGCGGATGATCAGGATGTCCAGGCCGGACACCAGCTCCGGCTTCAGGCTCGAGGCATGCGTCAGCTGCGGATGGCAGATCGCCGGACGCAGGTTGGCGAACAGCGACAGGTTCTTGCGCAGGCCCAGGATCGCCTGCTCGGGGCGCAGGTGGCGCTCCAGCTTGTCGTACTTCCAGTCGCCGACCGCGCCGAACAGCACGGCGTCGGCCGCCTTGGCCAGCGCCAGCGTGGCCTCGGGCAGCGGGTGGCCGTGGTTGGCGTAGGCGGTGCCGCCGACGTCCGCGGACTCCATCTCGAACGGCAGCTCGAGGGCGTGGAGCACCTTGACGGCTTCGTCGACGATCTCGGGGCCGATGCCGTCGCCGGGGAGGATTGCGATCTTCATGTCAGTGCTTTGTCTTTGAATCGGAGGAGGCACGCTCGTCGTCGACTGTCGACGGCGCGAAGGCAGAGGTGTCGGCGAGCCAGTGCGACAGCGTGTGCCCGCAGGTCTTCATCACGACGTAGGCCAGCATCGCGAAGTAGCCGTTGACGATCAGTTGGACCAGCTGCGCTGCGCCGCCATCGGCCAGCGCCATGACGCCGTTGTCCAGGATCAGGTCGGCGTTCGCGCGCAGCAGGTGCAGCAGGTTCAGCGACACGATGCCGAAGCAGAAGAACGCGATGCCCATCACGACGAACGTGAGCCACGGGCGCGCCAGCACGACGCGCTGGAAATGGCGTCGAAGCTGAAGGGGCCGCGGCAACGCCATCGCGCTCAGCCAGCGAGCCGGTTGGCCAGCCAGGGCATCTTCGCCAGGCGCTCGGCCTCGTAGCTGCGGATCTTGTCGGCGTGGCGCAGTGTCAGGCCGATGTCGTCGAAGCCGTTGACCAGGCAGAACTTGCGGAACGACTGGACGTCGAACGCCAGTTCGCTGCCGTCCGGCTTGACGACGACCTGGCGCGGCAGGTCGATCGTCAGCTGGTAGCCGGCGAACGCGGCCACCTCGTCGAACAGGCGCGCGACCTGCGCCTCCGGCAGCACGATCGGCAGCAAGCCGCTCTTGAAGCAGTTGGTGAAGAAGATGTCGGCGTAGCTCGGCGCGATGATCGCCCGAAAGCCGTACTGGTCGAGCGCCCACGGCGCGTGTTCGCGGCTCGAGCCGCAGCCGAAGTTGCGGCGCGCGATCAGCACCGACGCGCCCGCATAGCGCGGCTGGTTCAGCACGAAGTCCGGGTTCGGACGGCGCGACGCCGGATCCTGCCCGGGCTCGCCGGGATCGAGGTAGCGCCACGCATCGAACAGGTTCGGGCCGAAACCGGTGCGCTGGATCGACTTGAGGAATTGCTTGGGGATGATCGCGTCGGTATCGACGTTCTCGCGATCCATCGGGGCGACGAGGCCCGTGTGCAGGGTGAAGGCTTGCATGATTCTTGATCCTACAAAGTCGAACTTGTCGCGGACGCCGCGCTCGGCCGTTCCGGAGCAAGCCCGTGGCCCCCTCGGGGGGCTGACTTCGGTACGCCGCGGACGGGGGTTGTCATGACTGTCAAATGAAGCGACGGGCGTCGACGAAGTGGCCGTGCAGCGCGGCAGCGGCGGCCATCGCCGGGCTCACCAGGTGCGTGCGGCCACCGGCGCCCTGCCGGCCTTCGAAGTTGCGGTTGCTGGTGGAGGCGCAACGCTCGCCCGGCTCGAGCCGGTCGGCGTTCATCGCCAGGCACATCGAGCAGCCCGGCTCGCGCCATTCGAAGCCGGCGGCGCGAAAGATCTCGTCGAGGCCTTCGCGTTCCGCCTGTTCCTTGACGAGGCCAGAACCCGGCACCACCATCGCCAGACGCACATTGCTGGCGATGCGGCCGCCCACGCGGCGCACCACGGCCGCGGCCTCGCGCAGGTCCTCGATGCGGCTGTTGGTGCACGAGCCGATGAACACCTTGTCGATGCGGATGTCGGCGATCGCCTTGTTGGGCTCCAGCGCCATGTAGGTCAAGGCGCGTTCCATCGCGCCACGCTTGACGTCATCCTTCTCGCGCTCGGGATCCGGCACGCGATCCTCGATCGACAGCACCATCTCGGGCGACGTGCCCCAGGTGACCTGCGGGCGGATCGTGGCGGCGTCGAGATCGACGATGCGGTCGAAGTGCGCGCCCGGGTCGGAGTGCAGGCCACGCCACAGCGCGACGGCCTGGTCCCACTCCACGCCCGAGGGCGAGAACGGACGGCCCTTGACGTAGGCCAGCGTGGTGTCGTCCACCGCCACCAGCCCGGCGCGCGCGCCGGCTTCGATGGCCATGTTGCACACCGTCATGCGGCCTTCCATCGACAGCGCGCGGATGGCCGAGCCGCCGAACTCGATCGTGTAGCCGGTGCCGCCGGCGGTGCCGATGCGACCGATCACGGCCAGCACGATGTCCTTGGCGCTGCAGCCACGCGGCAGCGTGCCTTCGACACGCACCAGCAGGTTCTTCGCCTTCCTGGCCAGCAGCGTCTGCGTGGCCATCACGTGTTCGACCTCGCTGGTGCCGATGCCGTGCGCCAGCGCGCCGAACGCGCCGTGCGTGGAGGTGTGGCTGTCGCCGCAGACCACCGTCATGCCGGGCAGCGTGGCGCCCTGCTCCGGCCCGATCACGTGGACGATGCCCTGGCGCTTGTCGTTCATCTTGAACTGCGTCACGCCCAGGCGATCGCAATTCGAATCGAGCGTATCGACCTGCAGTTTCGAGGTCGGGTCGGTGATGCCGCCGCGGCGGTCGGTGGTGGGTACGTTGTGGTCGCTCACCGCGAGGTTGGACGACAGGCGCCACATCTTGCGGCCCGCGATCGCCAGCCCTTCGAAGGCCTGCGGGCTGGTCACCTCATGCAGCAGGTGGCGGTCGATGTACAGCAGCGAGGTGCCGTCGTCTTCGGTGTGCAGGACGTGGTCGTCCCAGAGCTTGTCGTAGAGGGTGCGGGCTGTCATGGCGGATGCCTTTCAGATGGCGGAGGCCACGCGCGTGCGGGCGATGGCGATGGCGATGGCGGGTGCGGGCGCGACCGCGGGGGCGGCCGGCGGACACAGCGCGTCGACGAAGCGCTGCACGGCGGCCGGCAGCGAGTCGCTCACGCGCGTGGCGAGTAGATAGTCGCGGTGCGCCCAGGGTTCCTCGAGCGTGAGCACCTTGATGTCGAACAGCTTGCCGAAGCGCTGCGCGCTGGCAGAGGGCAACACGGCCACGCCGAGCCCCGCCGCGACGAGTTGCGCGATCGCGTCGAACCCGCGCACCTGCAGGCGCGCGTTGAGCGTGCGCCCGCGCTCGAGGGCCGACTTGAGCATCAGTTCATGCGCGGACGCGCCGACGTGCAGCCCGACGATGTCGAAGTCGAGCAGCGCATCGAACGGCACCGCGTCGCGGCGCGCCAGGATGTGCTCGGCCGGCACGATGGCGGACAGCGTGCCGCTGTTGTAGTGGCGCGTCGTCAGGCGCACGTCGGTGCTGGGCCCGACAAAGATGCCGACGTCGGCACGCCCTTCGGCCACGGCCTGCATCACGTCGGCGCTGGTCTGGTCTTCCAGGCTCACGCGGATGCCCGGGTGCGCGCGCGCGAACGCGGCGAGGTCGGCGGGCAGGCATTCGGAGATGGCGCCGGCGTTGGCGACGACGCGCAAGTGGCCCTTGATGCCGCGCGAGAACTCGACGACCTCGCTCTCGAGCGCATGCAGCGACGCATTGAGGGTGCGGATGTGGCGCACGAGCGCACGACCGGCCTCGGTGAGATCGACCCCGCGGGCGCGCCGATCGAACAGGCCGACGCCCAGTCGAGCCTCCAGATCGGAGACCCGCTTGCTGGCGGCTGCGAGCGCCAGGTGCTCACGTTCGGCCCCTCGCGTGATGCTGCGGGTCTCGGCGATGGCCAGGACGAGATTGAGGGTGACGAGATCGAAGCGCATGGAACCGGTCTTTGAGGCTGACTTTTGAGGACTGCAAAAAAGTCAGCTGTAACTGACGCGGCTCAGCCCGATCGCTGGCCTCACACCGGTAAACGTGGGCCCTCGATCGGTGCGGAAGCGCCGGATAGGTGTTCCGTGTCGCCGAGCCGCTGACGCAATGATGCGCGAAGGGTCGACGAAGTGCGCGCGGCTGTTATGAATTAAGCCTTCTTCGCAAACGAAGATTAATGGTACTCGGTTGCGGCTCGTGGCGTCGAGGTTTTTGATTGACCGACACGGGCGGCCTGGATTTGACGGACCACCGCCTGACGAAAAAAAGCCCCGCAACGAAGGCGAGGCTGGCAAGGAGCGAAGAAGCCGCCGAAGCGGCGCGTTTCGGCTCGGGTTCGTTCAGGCGTTGGCGCGGTGGCCAATCACGGTCACGTGCTGCACGGCGACATGCGTCTGGCCGTAGGGGGCCATGGCCAGACTGTCCGCCGCCGCATATTGCCTGGTCGCGAGGCCGTTCATGCCGGCGACGGTCGCTACGGTCATGAGGGTGGAGAGGGCGAAGGCAGCGAATTGGGCGGTGGTCTTGGTCATGGCGGGCTCCTGGTGTCTGGTGGTTGGTTCGGAGGCGTTTCGTGTTCCGATGTGTGGACTATCGGAGCTTCGAATCGCGCTTCAAACCGCCTTGCGACGAGTGATCAGGAAGTGCGCACCAAATGCAGAAACCGCCGACGAACCGTGCGCGAATGCACGTCGATCGTCGAAACGCGGGGACCAGGAGCGACAAAGCCCGCCGAAGCGGGCCTTGCAGCAGCGCAGCGGGAAAGCTCAGGCAGCCTTGGCGGCGCGCAGCTTGACCGAGAACTCGCGCAGCGCTTCGATGCCCGACTCCTCGGCTTGCTTGCACCACGCCTGCAGGTCGGTGACGGCCTGCTCGGCCGACACGTTCGTGCGTGTCCACAGCGAACGCAGCTCTTCGCGCATCGCGACCAGCTTGGCCAGCGCCGGGGAGGTGGCGGCGGCGTCGGCGACCTGGGCTTGCAGGTGGCCAGGGATCTTCTCGACGTCGCGATGCAGCCAGCGGCGCGCCACGATCAGGTTGGCGGCTTGCGGGGTGTTCTCGGCGCCCTTGTTCTTCAACGCGGCCAGCTCGGCGGCGCAGGCGCGGCGCAGCTCGCGGGCGTACTTGGCCATCACTTCGTAGCGGTTGGCGATGATGGCTTCCAGCGTCTCGCTGTCCGCCACGGCGCGTACCTTGCCAGTCTTCATCTGCGGCGCGACCTTGTTGACCTTGGCCCAGCCGATCATTTCCATCGCGCGGATGTAGCCCCAGGCGATGTCGAACTCGAACGGCTTGACCGACAGCTTGGCCGACGTCGGGTAGGTGTGGTGGTTGTTGTGAAGCTCTTCGCCGCCGATGATGATGCCCCACGGGCCGATGTTGCGCGACGCGTCGACGGCTTCGAAGTTGCGGTAGCCCCAGTAGTGGCCGATGCCATTGATGATGCCGGCGGCGGTGATCGGAATCCACAGCATCTGGACAGCCCAGATGGTGGCGCCGGCGGCGCCGAACAGCACCAGATTGATGATCATCATCAGCGCGACGCCTTGCCACTGGAAGCGGCTGTACAGGTTGCGCTCGATCCAGTCGTCCGGCGTGCCATGGCCGAACTTGGCGATCGTTTCCTTGTTCTTGGACTCGGCGCGGTACATCTCGGCGCCGGTCAGCAACACGGCCTTGATGCCGCGCGTCACCGGGCTGTGCGGGTCGTCGACCGTCTCGCACTTGGCGTGGTGCTTGCGGTGGATGGCGGCCCACTCCTTGGTGACCATGCCCGTGGTGAGCCACAGCCAGAAGCGGAAGAAGTGCGAAGGGATCGGGCCCAGGGTCAGTGCGCGGTGCGCCTGGCAACGGTGCAGGAAGATCGTGACCGCAGCGATCGTGATGTGCGTGAAGACCAGCGTGACGACGACCAACTGCCAGACGGAGGCATGCAGCAGTCCGTAGGCGAAAAAGTTCACCAACACGCTCACGAGAGTCTGAATCGCTTCCATTACCTTGCCTGTAGATGCCCGAAAAGACGGGCGGGTATCGAATTGTAGGGGGGCCGGACCAATCGCGCCCACCAAAATACGCCTCGGACCGGCCTCAATCCTGCCTTTGGCGCTCCTCTTCGAGAGTTCCCGACGCCAAAAGTTCTGCTCGACAGCAGTCGTCGAGTGCAGAAATCTTGAATTGTCGAGTATTGCACTCAGGTTTGCGCTCAGTCCTTTTGCCAGGCCGCGGCGAAGAAGCCGTCCATGCCGTGGGCGTGCGGCCAACTGCGCATGTAGCCGTTCGCGTTCAGCTCGTCCGCGCGCTCCACGCCCGCCGCCCTCAGCAACTCGCCGGCGTCCAGCAGCTTGAACTCCGGGTGGGCGGCCGAGAACGCCTCGGCAATCGCCTCGTCCTCGCGACGCAGCGGGCTGCAGGTGGCGTAGACCAGGCGGCCGCCGGACTTCAGCAAGCGGCAGGCGCTCTCGAGGATCTTGGCCTGCAGCTCGCACAGCTCGTCGATGGCCTTGGCCGACAGGCGCCATTTCAGGTCCGGGTTGCGACGCAGCGTTCCCAGGCCCGAGCACGGCGCGTCGACCAGCACGCGGTCGATCTTGCCCGACAGGCGCTTGACGCGGTCATCGCGCTCGTTGGTCAGCTGGGCCGGATGCACGTTGGACAGGCCGCTGCGCGCCAGGCGCGGCTTGAGCTTGTCGAGGCGGTGGCCATTGACATCGAACGCGTACAGGCGGCCAGTGGAGCGCATCGCCGCGCCCAGCGCCAGCGTCTTGCCGCCCGCGCCGGCGCAGAAGTCGACGACCATCTCGCCGCGCTTGGGCGAGACCATCGCGGCCAGCAGTTGGCTGCCTTCGTCCTGCACCTCGACGTCGCCGCGCAGGAAGACGTCTGTCTTCTGCAGCGCCGGCTTGCCGTCCACGCGCAAGCCCCACGGCGAATACGGCGTCGGGAACGACTCGATGCCGGCCTCGTGCAACTGGGCCTGGGCCTTGTCGCGGTTGGTCTTGAACATGTTGACGCGCAGGTCCAGCGGCGCGCTGGTGGACATGGACGCGACGAACTTCCAGAAGTCCTCGTCGTTCAAGTCGTTCTTGAGCGCCCCGGCCAGCCAGTCGGGCATGTTGTGGCGCAGCTTCTCGGAGAACTGGTTGCGGTCGATCGAGCGCACGCCGTTGAGCCATTGCTGCTCGTGCTGGCCCATGCCACCCCGGATCAGCGTCTCGTTGCCTTGCCAGGCCAGGATCGCGAGGCGGCGCTCAAGCACGCCGCTGCCGCTCTGGGCCAGATGCTGGAACAGCAGGCGCTGTCGCAGCACCGCGTAGGCCGTCTCGGCCAGCGCGTGGCGCTCGCGCGGGCCCAGTTCGCGGTTCTTGCGGAAGAAGTTGGAGACGACGACATCCGCCGGCATGTCGAGCTTGCCGACCTCACGCAGCAGTTCGGTGGCGATGTCGAGGAGGGCGTTCGGATGCATGGCAGAAGTCTTTCGCGGTTATCGCTGAAATGAAGCCCGAACGGCGCCGGATGCGCCGCAGGAGCGGGGAGGAAACTTGAACGCCATCATGCGTTCCCGCCGGGTGCACTGCCCGGATCAGAACCTGTGCGGAGGCGACGTCACTCGCCGTCGTCGACCATCAAACTCTGCGACGCGTCGCGGTGATGAAACACGCGCCCGCCTCGCAATTCCAGATCGCCCCGCACGAACCATTCAACGGCGCGCGGATAGATCACATGTTCGGCCGCCAGGACACGCTTGGCGAGCGAGACTTCATCGTCGAACGCATGCACCGGCACGACCGCCTGCGCGACGATCGGCCCGTGGTCCAGCTCGGCGCTGACGAAGTGCACCGTGGCGCCCGCCACCTTGCAGCCCGCCGCGATCGCGCGGCGATGCGTGTTCAGCCCGGTGAACGACGGCAGCAGCGACGGGTGGATGTTGAACATGCGGCCTTCGTAGCGCGCCACGAACTCCGGCGTCAGGATGCGCATGAAGCCAGCCAGCACGACCAGGTCCGGCGCATGGCCGTCGACCACACCGGCCAGCGCCGCGTCGAATGCCGCGCGGTCGGCGAAAGCCTGGTGGTCCAGCACCTCGGTGGCGATGCCGTGCGCCTGGGCGGACTGCAGTCCCCGGGCGTCGGCGCGGTTGCTGATCACCGCAACCACACGGCCGGGCCAATCCTGCGCCTCGGACGCGCGCACGATCGCATCGAGGTTCGAGCCCTGACCCGAGATCAGGACCACTATTCTTTTCATAGGCCGACGATTGTAAGGGAGAACCCGGCGTTTGCCCCGCTGGGAGATTGGCGTGGCTCACTACAATCGCCCACTCCTTCGCGTCCGCGCCCCTTTTCGAGAGATCCCCATGCGAGCCCGCGTCCTGTCCGGCATGCGTCCCACCGGCGCCCTGCACCTCGGCCACTACCACGGCGCCCTGAAGAACTGGGTGCGCCTGCAGCACGAGTACGACAGCTTTTTCTTCGTGGCCGACTGGCACGCGCTCACCACGCACTACGCGGATCGCGACGTCATCGAGCGCAACGTCTACGACATGGTGATCGACTGGATCGCCGCCGGCCTCGACCCCGACCTCTGCACGATCTTCATCCAGAGCCGCCTGCCCGAGCACGCCGAGCTGTTCACGCTGCTGGCGATGGGCACGCCGCTGGGCTGGCTGGAGCGGGTGCCCACCTACAAGGACCAGATCGAGCACCTGAAGGATCGCGATCTCGCCACCTACGGCTTTCTCGGCTACCCGCTGCTGCAGGCGGCCGACATCCTGATCTACAAGGCCGCCTACGTGCCGGTGGGCGAGGACCAGGACTCCCACGTCGAGCTCACGCGCGAGGTCGCCCGCCGCTTCAACCATCTGTACGGCCGCTCGCCGCGCTTCGAGGCCGACGTCGCCACGGCGCTGGCCAAGCTGCCGCCGGAGCAGCAGGAACTGCTCGAACGCCAGCGCCGCGAGTTCGGGCAGGACGGCAACGCCGCGGCGCTCGGCAACGGCGAGGCGCTCATCCGCCAAGCCCTGGTCGCCAGCCAAGGGTTCACGAACGAGGACGCGGAATTGCTGCTTGGCCACCTCAAGGGCACCGGACGCACGGTGCTGCACGAGCCGCAGGCGCTGCACACCGAGGTCACGCGCCTGCCCGGTCTCGACGGCCAGAAGATGAGCAAGAGCTACGGCAACGCGATCGAGATGCGCGAGGAGCCCGCGCAGGTCGAGGCCAAGATCCGCAAGATGCCCACCGACCCGCAGCGCGTGCGCCGCAGCGACGCGGGCGATCCGGCGCGCTGCCCGGTCTGGCAATTCCACAAGGTCTACTCCGACGCCGCCACGCAGCAATGGGTCGCGACGGGATGCACGACCGCCGGCATCGGCTGCCTGGACTGCAAGCAGCCGGTGGTCGACGCGATCCTGCGCGAACAGCAGCCGTGGCGCGAGCGCGCCGAGCAGTACCTGGCCAATCCGAAGCAGGTGCACTGGATCGTCGAGATGGGCACGGAGCGCGCGCGCACCGTCGCGCGCCAGACGATGAAGGACGTGCGCGACGTCATGGGTCTCTCGTATTGACTGCCGCAACGCAAGCGCAAACCATGGCCGGCATCCACATCACCGACATCGAGACCGCGATCAACTGGTGGCGCGCGCGCCATCCGTCGCCGGACGGCATCACCGCCTGCCCCGAGGTGCTCGCGCTGGCCGAGGTGTACGCACTGATGGTCTACTACCGCGAGCACGAGGCCGACGAGAACAGCCTGCCGCTGGTCGCGCGTGCCGCCTGGCTGGACTGGTACGCCTCGACGCCCGATGCGCCCTGCATCGCGATCTGCTCCACCTCGCAGGGCGACGCCCTGTGCAAGGGCTGCGGCCGCACCTTCGAGGAGGTGCAGCACTGGACCGGGATGTCTCCGGGCCAGAAGCGCGGCGTCTGGCGCCGCATCACGCTGGAGGCCAAGGCCTGGCGCTTCAACAAGTACGCGGAACGTGCGGGCCGGGCGACCGGCGAGGATCACCCGGATCCGGCGCAGCTCGACAAACCGCAGTCAGCCGCACCGTGAGTGCGCGCCAAGGCGACGTCGACACCGCGTCGAAACGTTTGTTTCGTTCGTTTTTTGACGGCCAAGGGCGCTGATCGTTGAAGGCAAGCGCCCGCATTGCCGCTGGATTGGAAAAAAGCGGGCTTTTGTTGACTCGGACAGTGAAGTTTCAATCCGTCCCGCCGAAGAAATAGCTTCCGCCAAGGCCGCAAACCGCGCCCGCCCTGGCGTGCACCGAGAACACCTGCACCGTGTCCGACGTCAATCCTCACTACCTCGACCATGTCGTCAAGCTGTCGGAGACCTCCGATATCGAGGCGAGCGAGGACATCGTGACTGGCACGGGCATGAAGCTGCTCGCCAAAGGGGCGAGGATCGACGCCCGGGCCCGCGAGCGCTTGCTCGAGTTCCGGCTGACCAAGCCGCTGGAGAACATGATGCGGGTGGTGGGCGGCACCGATCCGGCGCTGTTCCACCCGCTGGCCGAGCAACTCCTGGCGCGCCACGCGCTGCTGCGCGGCATCTGCGCCAGCGTCCCGGGCTTCGACCCGATCGCGATCCTGGAGGCGCTGCAGCTGTCCGACAACGTCCAGTCCCTGCTGAGCGTGTATGCCGGCCAGGCCGCCAGCAAGCTCGAGCACGCGGTGGGCGTCGCGGTGATCACGTCCGCGCTGGGCGGCAGCCTGCAGGCGAACCCGGCCGACACCAGCGCGCTGGTGATCGCTGCCCTGACGCACGACGTCGGCGAGCTCTACATCGATCCGACCTTCCTCAGCCGCGGCGTCAAGCTGACGTCGCAGCAGTGGAAGCACGTGGCCACGCATCCGATCGTCGGCTCGCACGTGCTCGGTGCGATGCCCGGCGCCGGACCGCGCATCGCCAGCGTCGTGTTGGCGCATCACGAACGGCTGGACGGCTTCGGCTACCCGCAGGGCACCTTGGGCAGCAACCTGTCCATGGCCGGGCAGATGCTGGCCGTCGCGGAGATGCTGATGGGCCTGATGGAGTCAGGCACGCACCATGCGCAACGCGCCGCCGTCGCCATGCGCCTGGTGCCTGGCGAATTCCACCGGCGCTTCATCGACCGCGTGATGCAGGGCTCGCGGTCCGACCGGGACGCGCCGGGTCCCGATCCGAAGGGGCATGACATCGCCTCGCTGGCGATGCGCGTCAGCGGCCTGGCGTCCACGATCACGCACGTGCGACGCCAGCATCTCGCGCTGGAGCTGGAAATGCCCAAGTTCAGTGCCTCGCTGCGCGCGCTGATCGCGCATGCGTTCACACGCTGGGATCGCATCGGCATCGCGTTCTCCAGCACCGGTCTCGACCTGGTGGCCGACGAGCGTCTGCACGCCGTGCTCGGCGCGATGGGGCCGTCCGAGCTCAACGAGGTCAGCATCGTGCTGCGCGAGCTCGAGTGGCGCATGAGCGAGCTGGAACGCGCGCTGCAGATCCGCAGCGAGCTGTTCAGCCCGGCCGACGCGGGTCGCGTCAACGACCTGATCGACGACGCGCGCCAGCCGATGCTGCTGGCGTCGATGCTCGCAGCCGCAGCCTAGTAGCGGCCGATCACCGGCAGGCTGATGACGAAGCAGCCGCCGCCCTCCGGCGGGCGCACGCACTGGATGCGTCCGTTGTGGCGCTCGATGATCTGGCGCACCAGCGCGAGCCCCAGCCCGACGCCGCCGGCGCGCTCGGCATGGCCCGGCAGGCGGAAGAACGGCTCGAAGATGCGTTCGCGATACGCCTCGGGCACGCCAGGGCCGTTGTCGGTGACGCGGATCTCGACGCCGGCTGCGGCCTTGTCCTCCAGGTCGACGCGGATCTCGCCGCCGCCGTAGCGCCGCGCGTTCTCCAGCAGGTTGCGCAGCGCGCGCCGCAGCAGGCGCTCCTCGCCGGTGACGCTGGCGTTGGCGCCGTCGACGCTGGCATCGACGCGCGCCCCCTCCTCCACAGCCAGCGCCAGGAGGTCGACGCTTTCGAGGAGCTCGGGCGTCGGCGCGGCCTCGAGGCGGCTGGCGAGCAGCACCTCGTCGACCAGGCCGTCGAGCTCGGCGATGTCGGTGTTGATCTCCGCGCGCAGGTGCTCGCGTTCGCGCTCGTCGGGCGCGGCGTCCGACAGCAGCGACGTCGCCATCTTCAGGCGCGCCAGCGGCGAGCGCAGCTCATGGCTGGCGTTGGCGAGCAGGCTCTTGTGCGAACGCACCAGCGCTTCGACACGCTCGGCGGCGAGGTTGAAACTCCTGGCCAGCGTGGCGACCTCGTCGCGGCCTTCCACCGGAACGCGGCGGTCGAGCGCGCCCTGGCCGAAGGCCTCGACACCGCGCTTGAGCGTCTCCAGCCGACGCGTCAGGCGGCGGATGATCGGGTAGGCGCCCACGGCGATCGCCAGGAACAGCACCACCACCAGCGCCAGCAGGCTCAGGCCGGGCGACACCCCACGCGGCACCACCCCACCGAAAAGGAACGGCGGCGGGCCGCGGCCCTCGCTGGCCTGCGGGTGGTGCTCGGCGCCGAAGTTGCCGATGTCCTCGTCCGGTGGCGTCGACGGGTCAGCGTTGGGCGGCTTGAGCATGTTGGGCCGCATCACGTACAGCGAACGGCCGTCGTCGAGCTTGATCTGGTAGATCGCGGCGTGCATCAGCTGCTTGTCGCCCTCGCGCCGGATGAACGAATCGGACGCGGCGATGCGGTGGCCCTGCTCGTCCTCCAGCGCCATCGGCACGCGCAGGCGCTGCGACCAGTCGCGCAAGGCCTCGGACTGGACCTCGGGCGGCGCGCTGGCCGCCGGCAGCGAGCGCTGGATCAGGTCCCCCCAGGCCGCGATGCGCTCGGTCAGCTGCGCCTGGTTGCGCGCGTGCTCCTGATCCAGGTGGCGCTGCACGAGCCAGCCCGACGCGCCGGCGAACAATGCCAGCGTGACGATCACCGTGAGCCAGATGCGCAGATAGAGCGAACGCAAGACGTACTTTCAGCGGGAGTCAAAACGAAAAAAAGCGTCGGCGGCGTTCTGCCCCCACGCTCCCGCTGGTCGCTGCCCCCAGGGGGAGCTCGGTTCGGCGCGGGTGGTGACCTTCGCTTCCCGAGAGCTTGAAAATGCCGTCGGCGCAGGCGCGACAGTCTTGCCGACGTCCGTGATTCTAGGCGTCTTGCTTGCGCGCAAAAAGGTAGCCTGAACCCCGCACGGTCAACACGCGCTTGGGATTCTTTGCATCTTCCTCGATCACGCTGCGGATGCGCGAGATGTGAACGTCGATCGAGCGGTCGAAGGCTTCGAGCGGATGGCCCTTGAGCGCGTCCATGATCTGGTCGCGGCTCAACACGCGGCCGGGGCTGCGGGCCAGCACCACCAGCAGGTCGAACTGGTGGCTGGTGAGGTCACAGCGCACGCCATCGAGCCGGGCCTCGTGCGCCCCGAGGTCGATTTCGAGCTTGCCGAAACGCAGCACTTCCTCGTTGACCGGCTCGGGGCTGGCGCGGCGCAGCAGCGCCTTGACGCGGGCCAGCAACTCGCGCGGCTCGAAGGGCTTGGGCAGGTAGTCGTCGGCGCCGAGCTCGAGGCCGACGATGCGGTCGGTGGGCTCGCCGCGCGCGGTGAGCATCATCAGGGGCAGGCGCCGCGTGGCTGGCTGGCCGCGCAGCTCGCGCGTGAAGTCGAGGCCGTCGCCATCGGGCAGCATCAGGTCGAGCACGAGCGCGTCGTACGAGCCGGAGGCCAGGCGCATGCGGCCATCGGCCAGGGTACCGGCGGTGTCGACCTCGAAGCCTTGCGTGCGCAGGTAGTCGCCGACCATGCGCGTCAGTCGCGAGTCGTCGTCGATCAGCAGGAGATGCGGAGTGGTCATGGAGGAGTAAGCGTTCCGCGAGGTGGAAGCAGCAGGGCGAACACCCTGCGCGGACGGAGCGTAACCGATCGAGTCGAAAGTTGTCACAGGGTCTCAATTCGCGGCGCAGGCCGCAAGGGGGTGATGGAGTGCGCTGGCCAAGCACGCGGCCAGCGCCACGCCGCTCGCGGGTGCGACACCGAGCGCAAGCATGAAAACGCGCACGGGACGTGGCGAAGGCCGGCGATCGATGAAGGTCGAAAGGCTGGCTTGACGAGTCATTGCGGCTGATCGTGCCCGCCGGCGGTCAACAGCGCTTGATTGGCGGGTAAAGATCTGTGAACAACCTGCATCGATCCGGCGTGCGAACGCGTCTGTTCGTGCGGGCAGGTGAGATACCCTCTGTGCATTCCCACTCGACCTTTGACCGATGGCCTGGCACGCCCGCCTGACCCTGGACTACCGCGCCGAACCGGCCACAGCTGGCACCCGCGCCGACTTCCGTCACGACGGCCCGCTGCGCGTGCTCAAGACCTTGTTCCCCGAGGGCCCCGAGGTGTGCCACACGGTGGTCGTGCATCCGCCGGGCGGCCTCGTTGGCGGCGACACGCTGAGCGTCGATCTCGCGCTGGGCGACGGCGCGCACGCGCTCGTCACGACCCCGGGTGCGACGCGTTTCTATCGCAGCGGCGGCACGCGCGCTGCGCAGACGATCAACGCGAAAGTCGCCGCAGGCGGACGCCTCGAATGGTTGCCGCTGGAGACGCTGGTGCACTCCGGCGCGCACGCCGACAATCGCATGACGTTCGAGCTCGCACCCGGCGCCGAGATGTTCGGCTGGGACTGCCTCGCGCTCGGCCTGCCGGCCGCCGACGCCCCTTTCATCGCCGGCGACTACCGCCACGACATCGCCGTCGGCCCGCGCTGGCTCGAGCGCGGGCGAACGTCCGCGACGGACGCGGCGCTGCTCGATGGGCCGTGCGGCTGGGCCGGCCATCGGGCACTGGGCACGCTGTGGTTCGCGGCGGGCTCTGCGCTGGACGACGCGCGGCGCGAACTGCTGCTGGACACCGCGCGCGCGATCTACGGAGCCCATTCGCTGGCGGCCACCGCGGGGGCGACGGCGCCGCAACCCGACGTCGTCGTGCTGCGCGTGCTGGCGGCGCGCGTGGAACCGATCCACGACCTGCTCGCGAGCGTGTGGCGCGCATGGCGCCCGCTCGCGTGGGGGCGCGTGGCGTGCACGCCGCGGGTGTGGCGCACGTAGGATCTCCGGGGCTCGGCGTCAAACCGACATCAACGTCCTGACCCCATCCGACTCCATCGCCGCGCCCAACCCTCGCGCCACGATCACGCCGCGCTCCATCACGACGTACGCATCGGCCAGTTCGGCGGCGAAATCGTAGAACTGTTCCACCAGCACGATGGCCATCGTCTTGCGGTCGGCCAGCTTGCGGATGACGCGGCCGATGTCCTTGATGACGGACGGCTGGATGCCTTCGGTGGGCTCGTCGAGCAGCAGCAATCGAGGTCCCGGCGCGAGCGCACGGGCGATCGCGAGCTGTTGCTGCTGGCCACCGGACAGGTCGCCGCCGCGCCGGTTCTTCATCTGGGCCAGAACGGGGAACAGCTCGAACATCTCGGCCGGCACGTCGCTGCCCGAAGGCATCGAGGCCAGGCCCATGCGCAGGTTGTCCATCACCGTCAGCCGGCCGAAGATCTCACGGCCTTGCGGCACGTAACCGACGCCGCTGCGCACGCGTTCGTACGGTGCCTTGCCTGCGAGATCCTTGTCGTCCAGGCGGATGGTGCCGGTGCGCGTGGGCACCACGCCCATCAGGCTCTTGAGCAAGGTCGTCTTGCCGACGCCGTTGCGACCGAGCACCACGGTCACCTCGCCCACCTTGGCTTGCAGCGCGACGTCGCGCAGGATGTGCGAGCCGCCGTAGTACTGGTTCAGTCCTTCTACTTGGAGCATGTCTTCTCACCTTCCGAGGTAGACGTCGATCACTTGCGTGTTCGACTGCACCTCGGCGAGCGTCCCCTCCGCCAGCACCGATCCTTCATGCAGCACGGTCACCTTGCGATGGCCCTGCGTGAGCATCTCGACGAACTTCATGTCGTGCTCGACGACCACCAGCGAGTGCTTGCCCACCAGGGTCAGGAACAGCTCCGCAGTGCGCTCCGTCTCCTCGTCGGTCATGCCGGCGACGGGCTCGTCGAGCAGCAGCAGCACGGGCTCCTGCGCGAGCAGCATGCCGATCTCCAGCCACTGCTTCTGGCCGTGCGACAGCAAGCCGGCGATGCGATGCGCCTCGGGCAGCAGGTGCACCAGTTGCAGGATCTCGGCGATGCGCTCGCGCTGCGCGCCCGACAGCTGCGCGAACAGCGCAGCGCGCACGCCGCGGTCGTTGACGAGCGCGAGCTCGAGGTTCTCGAACACCGACAGCTCTTCGTAGACCGTCGGCTTCTGGAACTTGCGGCAGATCCCGGCGCGCACGATCTGCGGCTCGCGCAGGCGCAGCAGGTCGATGTTGGAGCCGAAATGCGCGTGGCCGGAATCGGGCCGCGTCTTGCCGGTGATCACGTCCATCATCGTGGTCTTGCCGGCGCCGTTGGGGCCGATGATGCAGCGCATCTCGCCCACGTCGATCGCCAACGACAAGCTGTTGAGCGCCTTGAAGCCGTCGAAGCTGACGCTGATCTCGTCGAGGTACAGCGCGACGCCGTGCGCGAAGTCGGGCGTGCCGGCGTGCAGGAGGCGCCCGAAGCTGGCACCACCCGCGGGCGAGGCCGCCGCCTGCCGGTGGTGCCGTTCCAGGGTCGCAGCACCGGCGTCCTGCAGGTCCGGTGTCAATTGCGCACCCCTGGCGCCACGCGCCTGCCCGCCGAGCGGGGGATTTCGCCCGTGGGCCGGCCCTGCGGGCTCATGCCTTCACCCCCACGCCTTTCTCCTTCATCAATCGATCCTTCAACCCCATGATCCCGCGCGGCAGGAAAAGCGTCACCGCGATGAACAGCGCGCCCAGGAAGTACAGCCAGAACTCGGGGAACGCCTGCGTGAACCAGCTCTTGGCGCCGTTGACGAAGAACGCGCCGAGGATCGGGCCCACCAGCGTGCCGCGGCCGCCGACGGCCGCCCAGATGGCCATCTCGATGGACGCGGCCGGCGACATCTCGCTCGGGTTGATGATGCCCACCTGGGGCACGTACAACGCGCCGGCGATGCCGCACATCACGGCCGACAGCACCCAGATCGACAGCTTGTATTTGAGCGGGTCGTAGCCGGTGAACATCACGCGGCTCTCGGCGTCGCGGATCGCCTGCAGCACGCGGCCGTACTTGCTGTTGACGATGACGCGCGCCAGCAGGTAGAACGCGATCAGCGTGCAGCCGGTCAGGACGAACAGCACCATGCGGGTGGACGGCAGTGCGACGGAGATGCCCACGATGCGCTTGAAGTCGGTGAAGCCGTTGTTGCCGCCGAAGCCGGTTTCGTTGCGAAAGAACAGCAGCATGCCGGCAAAGGTCAGTGCCTGCGTGATGATGGAGAAGTACACGCCCTTGATGCGAGAGCGGAACGCGAACCAGCCGAACACGCCGGCGATCACGCCAGGCGCGGCGACGACCAGGAACATCTGGAACACGAACGACGCGCTGCCGGCCCAGGTCCAGGGCATCGTCTTCCAGTCGAGAAACACCATGAAATCCGGCAGGTCGCTGCGGTAGTTGCCGTCATGGCCGATCTGGCGCATCAGGTACATGCCCATCGCGTAGCCGCCGAGCGCGAAGTACAGGCCGTGGCCCAGCGACAGGATGCCGGTGTAGCCCCAGATCAGGTCCATCGCCAGCGCGCACATCGCGTAGCACATGATCTTGGCGACCAGCCCGACGCCGTAGTCGCCGAAATGCAGTGGCTTGCCCGCCGGCACCACCAGGTTCAGCAGCGGCACCAGCACCGCGACGACCACCAGCGCGCCGATGACGACGCTCCAGCCGCGCAGGCCCAGCAACAGGCCGCGCTTGGAGTCGGGAAGCAGTTGGCAGGGAGAAACCGGGGTCATGACTCCGCGCTCCGGCCCTTGAGCGCGAACAGCCCTTGCGGTCGCTTCTGGATGAACACGACGATGAAGATCAGCACGAATATCTTGGCCAGCACCGCGCCGGCCACGCCTTCGAGCACCTTGTTCATCAGCCCCAGGCCCAGCGCGGCGAGCACGGTGCCCGCGAGCTGGCCGACGCCGCCCAGCACCACCACCATGAACGAGTCGACGATGTAGCTCTGGCCGAGATCCGGGCCGACGTTGCCCACCTGGCTCAGCGCGCAGCCCGCCATGCCGGCGATGCCCGCGCCGAGCGCGAAGGCCAGCGTGTCGATGCGCACGGTGTTGATGCCAGTGCACGACGCCATGCGGCGGTTCTGCGTGACGCCGCGCACGAACAGGCCCAGGCGCGTGCGGCTGATCAGCAGCCAGGTGGCCACCAGCACGATGACCGCGAACGCGATGATCGCGAGCCGGTTATAGGGCAGCGTCAGGTTGCTGGTGACGGCGATGCCGCCCGACATCCACGACGGGTTCTCCACCTCGACGTTCTGCGCGCCGAACAACGAGCGCACGCCCTGCATCAGCACCAGGCTGATGCCCCAGGTGGCCAGCAACGTCTCCAGCGGGCGGCCGTACAGGAAGCGGATCACGCCGCGCTCCAGGACCGCACCGACCGCGGCTGCGACGACAAAGGACGCGGGGATGGCCAGCACGATGTAGGCGTCGAACAGGCCCGGCGCAAAGTGGCGGAACAGGTTCTGCACACCCCAGGTGGTATAGGCGCCGATCATCATCAGCTCGCCGTGGGCCATGTTGATGACACCCATCAGGCCGTAAGTGATCGCCAGGCCGAGAGCCACCAACAGCAGGATCGAGCCCAGGCTGATGCCGGTGAACAGCACGCCCAGGCGCTCGCCCCATGCGAGCCGGCCTTCGACCTGCGCAACCGCATGCGTGAGCGAGGTGCGCAGCTCGGGGTCGGCTTCGGCGTCGGCCGCGAGACGCGATTGAAGCAGCGCACGCACGGTCGGCTCGTCGCTGCGCGAGAGGTCGTCGATCGCCTGCAGGCGCTTCGCGCGGTCGGGCGAAGCGATCTGCACGGCCGCGCGCAATCGGCCCAGCTGCAGCTTGAGCTTCGCGTCGGTCTCGGCGCCGTAGGCCTTCTCGACCACCGGCAGCAGCGCGGGATCGGCGGCAGCGCCGGACAGGTCGGCGACCGCCTTGCGGCGCGTGGCGGTATCGGGCGACAGCAGGCGCAGGCCGCTCAGGGCCGTCTCGAGCGCGCCGCGCATGCGGTTGTTGTTGGAGACGTCCTCGGCGTCGTCCGGCAGCTTCGCAGGCTGCCCCGTGGCGGCGTCGACGGCCTTGTCGTCATGCACGATGAAGACGCCGGTGGCGGTCGACTTCACCGAGTCATCGAGCAGCGCCTGCGCGAACGTGGCCAGGCCGGGATCGGCCCGCGTCACCGCGTCCTGCAGGGCCGCGATGCGCGCGTCGCCGTCGCCGACGGCAATCGCGCGCGCCTGGGCCGCGTCGAGCGCCCAGGCGGGGGCGGCGACCGTGCCGAGCACCGCGACCAGCGCGATGAGGGCACTCCGAAGTGTGAGTCGCCGCATCATCAATTCACTTTTTTTCCGGCTCGTCCTTCTTGCCCTTGTCTTCCGGGATGTACGGCGACCACGGCTGCGCCTTGATCGGCCCCGGCGTCTTCCACACCACGTTGAACTGGCCGTCCGCCTTGATCTCGCCGATGAACACGGGCTTGTGCAGGTGATGGTTCTTCGCGTCCATCGTCGACATGAAGCCGCCCGGCGCCTTGAAGGTCTGGCCCGCCATCGCCGCGATCACCTTGTCGGTGTCGGTGGACTTGGCCTTTTCCACCGCCTGCGCCCACATGTGGATGCCGATGTAGGTGGCCTCCATCGGGTCGTTGGTCAGTGGCTTGTCCTTGTGGCCGGGAATGTTGTTCTTCTTGGCGTAGTCCGACCACTCCTTGATGAAAGCCGTGTTGGTCGGGTTCTTGATCGACATGAAGTAGTTCCAGGCCGCCAGGTTGCCGACCAGCGGCTTGGTGTCCACGCCGCGCAGTTCTTCCTCGCCGACCGAGAACGCGACGACCGGCACGTCGGTCGCCTTCAGGCCCTGGTTGCCCAGTTCCTTGTAGAACGGCACATTGGAGTCGCCATTGATGGTCGAGACGACGGCCGTCTTCTTGCCTTCGCTGGAGAACTTCTTGATCTTGGCGATGATCGACTGGTAGTCGGAGTGGCCGAATGGCGTGTACTCCTCCATGATGTCTTCGTCCTTGATGCCCTTGGCGTGCAGGAACGAGCGCAGGATCTTGTTGGTCGTGCGCGGGTAGACGTAGTCGGTGCCCAGCAGCACGAAGCGCTTGGCCGCCCCCCCGTCCTTGGACATCAGGTACTCGACCGCGGGAATCGCCTGCTGGTTCGGCGCCGCGCCCGTGTAGAACACGTTCTTGCTGAGCTCCTCGCCTTCGTACTGCACCGGGTAGAACAGCAGGCTGTTGAGTTCCTCGAACACCGGCAGCACGGACTTGCGCGACACGCTGGTCCAGCATCCGAAGACGACGGCGACCTTGTCCTGCGTGATCAGTTGGCGCGCCTTCTCGGCGAACAGCGGCCAGTTGGAGGCCGGATCGACGACCACCGCCTCGAGCTGCTTGCCCAGCACGCCGCCCTTGGCGTTGATCTCGGCGATCGTCATCAGCACGGTGTCCTTCAACACCGTCTCCGAGATCGCCATCGTTCCGGAGAGCGAGTGCAGCACGCCGACCTTGATCGTGTCGGCGGCCTGGGCTGGCGTCATCGAGGTCAACGAGGCGAATGCGGCTAGCGCACCCAACGTCAGGCTGAAGCTGCGGCGGGAAGTGGTCATTGCGAGGTCGCTCCTGAAGGTGTCCCCTGCAAGCCGAGGACGATGCACGAAGGATAAGCAACGCGGCCGTGCGGCGACATACGACACATGTCGTAGCCCCGGACGTCCCCGAGGCCGGTTCGACCACTTTCATGGGATCACGCCGTCCGCCATTCCAGGGTCACCGCATCGCTCGCTTCCTTGCGGCCCGGCAGGGCGCCGGGGTCGCGCTATCCACGCACCCCGAGGTGGCTTGTCGCCGGCGCCCGGCGGCCGGACCGCGAACGGCTACGCTAGGCCTTTCCGCTGCTGGCTGCCCGACTCCCATGACCCGCTCCGTCGACCACATCCTCACCGACCTGCAAGGTTTCGCGCCGACCGACGACGGCGCGGACAACGTGCACCGCCTCAACGAAGCGCTGGCCGGCTTCGCCGCCCTGCCCGGCCGCGAGCGCGTCGCTGCGGCACTGCTGGACCTGCTGGAGCGCCATCCGACAGCAGACTTCGGCACGCCCGGCCCGCTGGTCAACGCGCTGGAGGCCCAGCCGGACTATGCGGCACTGCTGGCCGCCTCGCTGGAGCGCCAGCCCACCGAGCTCAGCGCCTGGATGGCCAACCGGCTGCTCAATTCCAAGCTGCCGCGCGCCGATCGCAGCGTGTGGCTGAAGCGCCTGACCGTCGTCACCTCGCACCCGAAAGCGGCCGCGAGCGTGCGCGACTCGGCGATCCGCTTCCTGGACTTCCAGGCCAGTCGCCAGGGACGCCAGTGATGCCGCATGGCATGCTGGAGGCGTAATTCTGCCGACCCCTGCTGCTTGCCCCGGTGCAAGGCTCATCGAGCAGACAAGGAGCGCGCCGAGGCCGGTGCACGCACCTCACTTCCTGCGCATCAGCTCCGGCAACGTGCCCAGCACGCGCGCCGCGGCGGCAGTGCGGGTCTCGACGCCCAGCTTCTCGAACACGTGCTCCAGGTGCTTGGTGATCGTCTTGGGACGGGTGCCGAGGATGTCGCCGATGTCGCGATTGGTCTTTCCCTGCGCGACCCAGTAGAGCACCTCGGCCTCGCGCGCCGTGAGCCTGAACTGCAACGACAGTGCCTCGATGGCCGCGCCGTTGTTACTCTCGGTGAGCACCAGCAGCCACTCGTCGTCGGCACTCGCGGGGTGAAGACTGCAGTGCAGACGTTGCGTGCCTGTGACACAGGTCCATGTGTGCCCCCCCTCGGGTGCGTCAGCGCGCGTGACGCGCTCGCGCACCCAGTCGCACAGGCTGGCGGGCGCGTGCAACGGGGCTATGACGCCGCTCGCTGGTGCACCGCCGGTCGCACCCGCCGCACCGGCCCCGAAATGCCGTTTCATCAGGTCCCGCGCCAGCGGCGTCTGCCACAGCACGCGGCCGTCGGCGGGACGCAGCGCGATCGACGCGTGGCCGAACGCGTCGAGCGCGTTGCGCGCCTGCTTGGCGTGGCGCGCGCTCTGCAGGTGCGCCGCGATGCGGGCCACCACTTCGCGCGGGCGAATCGGCTTCGAGACGTAGTCGACGCCGCCGGCCGCGAACGCGGCGAGCACGTGCTCGGTGTCGGTCAACGCCGTCATGAACACGATCGGGATCGGCGCCGTCGCTTCGTCGGCCTTGAGCCTGCGTGCCACCTCGAAGCCGTCCATGCCGGGCATCAAGGCGTCCAGCAGCACGATGTCGGGCAGCGCTTGCGCGGCGCGCGCGATCGCGCTGGCGCCGTCGGTGGCCACCAGCACCGTGTAGCCGGACTCGTCAAGCGCGTCGTGCAGCACGGCGAGGTTGTCGGGGATGTCGTCGACGATCAGCACCACGCCCACGCTCTCGCCGGCCATCGCGCGGCGCGTGCCCGGCACGACCGCGCCGACGGCGCCCCCCGGGGGCTCGTGCATCCACTCAGCCATGCGGCACCTCCCGCAGGCGCAGCGCGTGGGCGATGTCGCTGGCCATCGCGTCGAGCTGGAAGCGGCTGGCCAGCGTGCGCAAGCGCTGCGTGAACTCGGCGCAGGCGGGCTCCGTGGCGTCGATGTGGTCGAGCCAGCGATGGATGCCGCGCGGGTAGCCCACGCGCACCTGTTCGGCCAGCGCGTTCAACGACGTCACCGCCGGCACCGAGTCCAGCGATGACAACGTGGAATCGGCAGGCCGGGGCGCCGGCGCGCTGCGGGTCGCCGCGGCGGGCAGCGCCGGCCGCGGCGGCTCGGGCTCGCTGTTCCAGTCGAGCTTGAGCACCCGGTCCAGCCACTCCAGCAGTTCCTCGCCGCGCACCGGCTTGAGCACGTAGTCGTCCGCGCCGATGCCGCCGTCGTTGTCCAGGCGGCGATCGAATGCGTTGGCCGAGACGATGGCCACCGGCGCGTCGCTGAGACCCGCCGCGCGCAGCCGCCGGATCGTCTCCCAGCCGTCGATGCCGGGCATCGCCAGGTCCATCAGGATCGCGTCGGGCGGCGCGTCGGCCTGGTGCGCGCGCAGCCAGGCCAACGCGGCCTCGCCGGACGACGCCTGCGCCACGATGAAGCCCGTGGGCTCCAGCAGCTGGCGCAGCAATTCGCGGTCGACCTCCTCGTTGTCGACCACCAGTACGCGGCGCCGCGCACCGACGTAGCCGGTGCGGCGCCTGACCGCCGGGGCGACCAGCGACGCGCCGGCGCGCTGCTCGGCCAGGAACAGCACGATGCGAAAGCGCGTGCCGACGCCGGGCGTGCTGTGCACGGTCATCGCGCCGCCCATCAGGTCGGTGAGCATCTTGGCGATCGTCAGGCCCAGGCCGGTGCCACCGCCGTCGCGGGTGGCGTCGCCCCCCAGGCTGGCGAAACTGGCTTGGGCCGTGCCGCGCGCGAAAGGCTCGAAGATGCGTTCGAGATCCTGGGCGCCGATACCTGGGCCGGTGTCCTCGATCTCGAAGTAGGCCATCTCGCGTTCGTGGCGGACGCGCAGCGTCACCGTGCCACGGTCGGTGAATTTCACCGCGTTGCCGATGACGTTGATCAGGATCTGGCGCAGCCGGCGCTCGTCGGCGCGCACCCATTGCGGCAGCGCGGCGTCGACTTCGCGCACGAAGCGCAGGCCCTTGGCGCTGGATTGCAGTTCGAACAGGTCGGCGAGTTGGTCGACAGCCTCGCGCAAGTGCATGGTCGTCACCGCCAGCGACACTTTGCCGCTCTCGATGCGCGCCAGGTCCAGCGTGCCTTCTATCAGCGAGAGCAGGTGCTCGCCGCCGCGCCGGATCACGCTGACCGCCTGGCGCCGGTGGGCCGGCAGCTCGGGGTCGTCGTCGAGCAGTTGCGCGTAGCCGATCACGCTGTTGAGCGGCGTCCGCAGCTCGTGGCTCAAGGTGGAGATGTAGCGGCTCTTGGCCTGGTTGGCAGCGTCGGCCGCGGCCTTGGCACGCTGCAGTTCGGCATCGGTGCGGCGGTGCGAGGCGATCTCCTGCGTCAGGCGCACTGTCTGCTCGCCCAGCGCCTGCGTCTGGCGGTTGCTTTCCTCCTGCGCCACGCGGCGGCTCTGGCGCGTGAGCACCGCCCACCAGCCGACGATGCCGCTGGCCAGCAACAGCATCGCGAACACGCTGATGCACGACTGGCGCAGCGTCGCCGCCGACGCGCTCGCGGCGTCGCCGAGTGCGCGCAGCTCCTGTTGATAGAGCAGCGCGCAGACGCCGGCGAGCAGCAGCGATACGGGCACCATCAGCGCCAGCCACGCGCCCAGCCCGCCGTCGACCGCGGGCCACAACCGCCGGGGCAGCAGCGCGTGGACGGCGTTGCGCGCCTGCGTCGCCAGCCGGGCGTCGGGCTTGCAGAGGTCACCGCAGCGGGCGTCGAGCGAGCAGCACAGCGAGCAGATCGGGCCCTGGTAGGCCGGGCAATGGGCCATGTCCGGGCCCTCGTACTCGCGCTCGCAGATCGAGCAGCGCAGCACGCGATAGCGCACGCCCTCGCCTTCGGCCGGGCTCGCCTGGCCCAGGCCGAAAAAGCGGATCGGCGCCTCGTCCACGCGGCGTGCCAGGTAGAAGCGGCCCTGGGTCGCCCAGGCGATCAGCGGCGACGCCACGAACGCGGTGACCAGCGCGATCAGCGCCGAGAACGCCTGCGCCAGCGGGCCGAACGCGCCCAGGTGAGCCGCGATGCTGACGACCGACGCGATGCCCATCGCGCCGACGCCCACCGGGTTGACGTCGTACAGGTAGGCGCGGCGAAACTCGATGCCGCGCGGCGACAGCCCCAGCGGCTTGTTGATGACGAGGTCAGCCACCACCGCCATCAGCCAGGAGATCGCCAGGTTTGCGTAGAGCCCGAGCACCTTGCCGAGTACCGTGAACACGTCGAGCTCCATCAGCATCAGCGCGATGGCCGTGTTGAACGCGACCCAGACGACGCGGCCCGGATGGCTGTGCGTCAGCCGCGCGAAGAAGTTCGACCACGCCAGCGAGCCGGCATAGGCGTTCGTGACGTTGATCTTGAGCTGCGACAGCACGACGAACGTCGCCGTCGCCGCCACCGCCATGCCCGGGCGGCTGAAGACGGTGTCCCAGGCCGCCAGGTACATCTGGTTCGGGTCGACGGCGCGATCCAGCGGCACCGACTGCCCGATCGCGATCCATGCGAGCAGTGCGCCTCCCAGCATCTTGAGCACGCCCGGCAGCACCCAGCCGGGCCCGCCGATGGCCACGCCCAGCCACCACCGCCCCCGGTTGGTCGCGGTGCGCGCGGGCATGAATCGCAGGTAGTCCGCCTGCTCGCCCATCTGCGTCATCAGCGCGATGCCCACCGTCATCGCGCTGCCGAACTTCAGAAGCTTGAACGTACCGCCCTGGCCGTCCTCGCCCGCGTACGCCCACAGGCCCGCCAGCGCGTGCGGATGCGCGCGGAACACGTAGACGTAGGGCAGCACCAGCATCGCGATCCACAGCGGCTGCGTCCATACCTGCAGCCGGCCGATGGCGGTCACGCCGTGCGTCACCAGCGGCAGCACGACGAGCGCGCAGACCAGGTAGCCCCAGGCTGGCGGGATGTCGAACGCCAGCTCCAGCGCGTAGGCCATCACCGCGGCCTCCAGCGCGAAGAAGATGAACGTGAAGCTGGCGTAGATCAGCGACGTGATCGTCGAGCCCAGGTAGCCGAAGCCGGCGCCGCGGGTCAGCAGGTCCATGTCCAGGCCATGGCGCGCGGCGTAGACGGCGATCGGCCAGCCCGCCAAGGCGATAATCAGCCCGGTGGCCAGGATGGCCCAGAACGCGTTGACGAAGCCGTACTGCACGAGCAGCGTCGCGCCGACCGCCTCCAGCACCAGGAACGACGCCGCGCCGAACGCCGTGTTGGCCACGCGCAGCTCCGACCACTTTCGAAACGACTGCGGCGTGTAGCGCAGCGCGTAGTCCTCGAGCGACTCCTGGGCCACCCAGCTGTTGTAGTCGCGTCGCACCTTCACCACGCGCTGGGGAGCGGGGGCAGCGTCTGGGACGGGATCGAGGGTGGCGGCTGTCATGGGCAACCCTCACACACTCAAGAGTCGTGCCGCCCTTTGCCGCAAACCCGGCTTGCACATGGCATTGATCCTGCAATACGCTCTGCAAGATGAACCTGACTCCGCGCGAAAAGGACAAGCTCCTGCTCTTCACCGCCTCGCTGCTCGCCGAGCGGCGCAAGGCCCGGGGCCTGAAACTGAACTATCCAGAGGCGATCGCCCTGATCAGCGCGCACATCATGGAAGGCGCCCGCGATGGCCGCAGCGTCGCCGAGTTGATGAGCGAAGGCCGCCACGTGCTCACGAAGGGCGACGTGATGGACGGCATCGCCGAGATGATTCCCGACATCCAGGTCGAAGCCACGTTCCCGGATGGCACCAAGTTGGTGACCGTCCATCAGCCGATCACATGATGAGGGCGAATTGCGCACCCCTGAGGTGCACACTCGTAGCCCCCCTCGCTCCTCCCGTCGCGGCCCCCGAGGGGGCGCTCGGGTTGGCGCGGATGCGATCGTCGCTTCTCGAGCGACTTCACAAGGCAAGGAACCGATGATCCCCGGCGAACTGCTCACCGACGATGGCGACATCGACCTCAACCCGGGCCGGCGCCGCCTGACGCTGGTCGTGGAGAACGGCGGCGACCGCCCGATCCAGGTCGGCTCGCACTACCACTTCGCCGAGACCAACGGCGCCCTGCGTTTCGACCGTGCCGCCGCGCGTGGCATGCGGCTGGACATCGCGTCCGGCACCGCCGTCCGCTTCGAGCCCGGCCAGCAGCGCACCGTCACGCTGGTCGACCTCGCCGGCACGCGCACCGTGTTCGGCTTCCGCGGCCTCGTGCAAGGAAAGCTCTGATGCCCACCATCGGAAGGCGCGCCTACGCCGAGATGTTCGGCCCCACCACCGGCGACCGCGTGCGGCTGGCCGACACCAACCTGATCGTCGAGGTGGAAAAGGACTTCACCCTCGCGGCCGGTGGCTACGGCGAGGAAGTGAAGTTCGGCGGCGGCAAGACGATTCGCGACGGCATGGGCCAGAGCCAGGCGATCAACGGCCCGAATGCGGCCGAGGCCGTCGACTGCGTGATCACCAACGCACTGATCATCGATCACTGGGGCATCGTCAAAGCCGACATCGGCCTGCGCGGCTGCCGCATCGCGGCGATCGGCAAGGCCGGCAATCCGGACGTGCAGCCCGGCGTGGACATCGTCATCGGCCCGGGCACCGAGATCATCGCGGCCGAGGGCATGATCGTCACGGCCGGCGGCATCGACACCCACATCCACTTCATCTGCCCGCAGCAGATCGAGGAGGCGCTGTCGTCCGGCGTCACCACGATGATGGGCGGCGGCACCGGCCCCGCCACCGGCACCTTCGCCACCACCTGCACGCCGGGCCCCGCCAATATCGAGCGCATGCTGCGCGCGGCCGACGCGTTCCCCATGAACCTCGGCTTCATGGGCAAGGGCAACGCGAGCCAGCCCGAGGCGCTGCGCCAGCAGGTCGAGGCCGGTGCGATCGGCCTCAAGCTGCACGAGGACTGGGGCACGACGCCGGCGGCCATCGACTGCTGCCTGACGGTGGCCGACGAGTGCGACGTGCAGGTCGCGATCCATTCCGACACGCTCAACGAAAGCGGCTTCGTCGAGGACACCATCGCGGCGTTCAAGGGCCGCACGATCCACAGCTTCCACACCGAAGGCGCCGGCGGCGGCCACGCGCCCGACATCATGAAGGTGGTCGGCGAGGCCAACGTGCTGCCGTCGTCCACCAACCCGACGCGCCCGTTCACCGTCAACACGCTGGACGAGCACCTGGACATGCTGATGGTTTGCCACCACCTGGACGCCGGCATCGCGGAGGACCTGGCCTTCGCGGAGAGCCGAATCCGCCGCGAGACGATCGCGGCCGAGGACATCCTGCACGACCTCGGCGCGATCAGCATGTTCAGCTCCGACTCGCAGGCCATGGGCCGCGTCGGCGAGGTGATCCTGCGCTGCTGGCAGACCGCGCACAAGATGAAGGCCCAGCGCGGCGCGCTGGACGGCGACACCGAGCGCAATGACAACGTGCGCGTGAAGCGCTACGTCGCCAAGCTGTCCATCAACCCGGCGCTGACGCATGGCATCGCGCATGAAGTGGGCTCCATCGAGGCCGGCAAGTGGGCCGACCTGGTGCTGTGGCAGCCGGCCTTCTTCGGCGTCAAGCCGGCGCTGATCCTCAAGGGCGGCTTCATCGCGATGGCGGCGATGGGCGACGTCAACGCCTCGATCCCGACGCCCCAGCCGGTGCACTACCGGCCGATGTTCGGCAGCTACGGCGGTGCGCTGACGCAGGGGTCGCTTACTTTCGTGTCGCAGGCCGGCATCGCCGCCGGCGTGCCGGCGCGCGCCGGGCTGCACAAGACCATCGCCACCGTGAAGGGCACGCGCACGGTCACCAAGCGCGACATGATCCACAACGCGTGGCTGCCCAAGATGGAGATCGACGCCCAGACCTACGAGGTGCGCGCCGACGGCCAGTTGCTGACCTGCGAGCCGGCCACCGAACTGCCGATGGCGCAGCGGTACTTCCTGTTCTGATCAGCGCAACGAGCGCAGCGCCCAGGCCGCGCTGGCGAACAGGATCGCCGCCGCGCCGAACAGCCCCATCGGCGCCAGCGCACCCGCCGCGAACAACCACGGATACCCCAAGGCCCATGCGGTCATCACGAGGCCAGTGACGAGGTGCGGCCGATAGCCGAAAGCGATTGCCAGCGGCAGGAAGTGCAGCCCCACGACCACCATCATCGCGGCCGCCCGCCACTCCGGGTGGCCCAGATTCAAGACGACGTTGACGGCCAGGAAGATGCCCACGCCTTCGGCGACGCCGGTCCACAGGAAGATCCGGCCGGCACGCCGCTGGCGCTCGACCTGGTCTGCTGCCAACGGCTCGCGCGCGCGCGGATTCGCACGCAGCAACTTCACCGCATGCGCCACCAACGCCACCAGCAGCGAGGCGACCACGATCCAGCCCCAGCCCGGATTGCCCGACAGCAGCAGGCCGCCCGCGGCCCACAACACCCCGAACACGCTCATCACCAGCACGCCGGTCGCACGCGAGCGGGCGCGCTGGCGCTCACTCGGGTCACGCGCAGCAGCGCCGGGGGGCGTCGAGATCAGGCTGGCGGAGTGGTTCATGGTGGCTGCGGGAGTTGTCGGTGCATCGCAGTCTCGCGGCAGACGTCGACACACGTCTGCCGCCTGTCGACGAATGGCGAGAAGCGACGACGAATCGACAGAAACGCGTTTGTAAATGCATTCACCGATGTGCACGGCCTCGCGCCCTGATACGTTGTGGAGACTGGCACCTGCAACCCGGTCACGAACGCCTCATCGTTTACACCCGGAGGCTTCATCCTGGCTCACCGATTGCTAGTGCTTGATTGCTCACATGGCATCCCAAAAGGAGAGCATATGAAAGTCGCAGGCGAATCGGATCCCGCACCCTGGCAGCCGCTCGGCGAACGCGTCTCGCGTCCGCAGCCGACCCAGCCGGAGTGGAAGCCGTTGTCACATGCCCCGTGCATCGAGGTCAATCGTCAAGGGCAGTTGCGCACCAACCTGCCGCTTCCGAAGTAAGCCTTCGAAGCGACCCAAGGCGACGCCCCCGCGACGCCTGACATCACGATCGGCATCGGCCGATCGACAGGCAGGCTTCCCTCCAAGGAAGCACCCCAACTGCCGAGCGACGCTTTCAGCGGCGTCAAGGCGGAGCTTCCCTCCCCTATACAACAAGCCCGGCGCGGGAAGCCCCGAGGCACCACCCCCTTCCCAACCTGCGAAACTATCCGCTTTGCCGCGCGCGTCCTGCCGCGACACACGCCGGAGATCCGCATGAAAGCCACTTGGAACGGGGCCGTCCTGGCCGACAGCGACGACATCGTCACGGTCGAGGGGAACCACTACTTTCCCGAGGCGAGCCTGAACCGCGACTACATCACGTTCAGCAACCACCGCACGAGCTGCCCATGGAAGGGCCAGGCGTACTACTACACGCTGTGCGTCAACGGGGAAATGAACCCCGAAGCCGTCTGGTACTACCCCGAGCCCACCGAGGCCGCGTCCAACATCAAGGGTCGCGTCTCCTTCTGGAAGGGCGTGCAGGTCGCCTGATCCGGCTCCGCGCGCTCCCCTCTCCGTCCACGAGACAACCACTCCACCACCGCCCATGCATCCCACTCCCAAGAAACTGCTGGCCGCCCTCGTGGCCGCCGGCGCGACCGGCTTGTTCGCCGCGTCGTCCTTTGCGCAGGCCAGCGCGCCGGCCGCCGGGCCTGCCGCAACGCCCGCCGTCGCCACGCCGCTCAGCAAGCTGCCCTACACGCCGGTGCTCGACGTGCCGTCCATGGACAAGACGGCGGACCCGTGCGTCGACTTCTACCAATACAGCTGCGGCGGCTGGCAGAAGAACAACCCGATCCCGGCCGACCAGTCGTCCTGGGACGTCTACTCCAAGATGGCGCAGGACAACCGCCGCGTGCTGTGGGGCATCCTGGACAAGTTCGCCACGCAGACCGATGGCCGCACCGTGTCGCAGCAGAAGATCGGCGACGCGTTCGCCGCCTGCACCAACGAGAGCCTCACGCAGTCGCAAGGCGCCCGCCCGATGAAGCCGATGCTCGACCTGATCGACGGCATGAAGACCAAGAAGGACTTGCCGGCCGTGCTCGCCGCGCTGCAGCTGTCCTCCGGCGACGACGGCCTGTTCTTCGGCTTCGGCTCGTCGCAGGACTTCGCCGACTCGTCGCGCGTGATCGCGTTCGCGAACCAGGGCGGCCTGGGCATGCCCGACCGCGACTACTACCTCAAGACCGACGCCAAGTCCAAGGAACTGCGTGACAAGTACGTGGCCCACGTCGCGAAGATGTTCGTGCTGATGGGCGACGGCGCTGCCGACGCGAAGGCGCACGCGGCCACCGTGATGTCGATGGAGACGGCGCTCGCCAAGGGCTCGATGACGCTGGTCGACCAGCGCGACCCGCGCCACCTGTTCCACCCGGCCAACGAGCGCAAGCTGCAGGCGCTGACGCCGTCGTTCGACTGGAAGTCCTACCTCGCCGGCGTGGGCCTGGCGGGCAACGACCGCTACAACATCAGCCAGCCCAAGTTCTTCCAGACGCTCGACTTCCAGCTGCGCATGCGCAAGCTCGACGAGATCCAGACCTACCTGCGCTGGCACGTGGCGCACGTGTCGGCAGCCTTCCTGTCCAAGCCCTTCGTCGACGAGAACTTCGACTACTACCGCAAGACGCTGCGCGGCGTGACCCAGGTGGCGCCGCTGTGGCAGCGCTGCGTGGTGCTGGTCGACAACCAGATCGGCGAGGCCCTGGGCCAGGAGTTCGTCAAGGAGAACTTCGGCCCCGAGCTCAAGGCCAAGACGCTGCACATGACCCAGCAGATCCAGGCGGCCATGGAAAGCGAGATCAAGAACCTCGACTGGATGGGCCCGCAGACCAAGGTCAAGGCGCTGGAGAAGCTGCACGGCATCGTCAACAAGATCGGCTACCCGGACAAGTGGCGCGACTACTCGGCGCTCGAGATCAAGCGCGACGACCTGCTGGGCAACGTGCAGCGCGGCGACGCCTTCGAGTTCCACCGCCAGCTCGCCAAGATCGGCAAGCCGGTGGACCACAGCGAGTGGGGGATGACGCCGCCGACCGTCAACGCGTACTACGACGCGCAGATGAACGACATCAACTTCCCCGCCGGCGTGCTGCAGCCGCCGCTGTTCGACGCCAAGCTCGACGACGCGCCCAACTACGGCAACACCGGCGGCACCATCGGCCATGAGCTGACCCACGGCTTCGACGACGAAGGCCGCCAGTTCGATGCCAAGGGCAACCTGAAGAACTGGTGGACGAAGAAGGACTCGGACGAATTCGAGAAGCGCACCACCTGCCTGACCGACCAGTACGGCAAGTACATCGTCATCGACGACGTGCACATCAACTCCAAGCTCACGCTCGGCGAAGACCTGGCCGACTTCGGCGGCCTGGTGCTGGCGATCATCGCGTACAGGGCCGAAGTGGCCGAGCATCCGGCGCCGGCCTCCATCGACGGCTTCACGCCCGACCAGCGCTTCTTCATCGGCATGGCGCAATGGGCCTGCGCCAACGAGCGTCCGGAGCAGCAGCGCCTGCACGCCGCCACCGACCCGCACTCGCCCACCAAGTACCGCGTGAACGGACTGGTCGCGAACTTCAAGGAGTTCGAGACGGCGTTCGCCTGCAAGCCGGGCCAGCCGATGGCACCGGTCCAGCGCTGCCATGTCTGGTGAGCCCCGGTCGACCGCGTACGGTCGACAGCCCCCGAAGGGCTACGGCCTTGCTCCGCAGCGGCCGCGCACGGCGGCCGCAGTGATGTAAGGTATCGGTCGCGGTTCGCCGCGGCCTCCAGGAATGCGGGCCGCCATCGAGCGGCCCGCATCGTTTCCGGGCAAGGATTTCAAGATGACTGACATACACGACACCGCCCTCCAGGTCGGCAAGCGCATCGCCGGCGGCCACGGCCTCAGCTCGGTGCTGCTGCGCCGCGCCAGCGAGGTGGAGCTCGACTGGGACGTACGCCAGAAGAGCCGCATCGCGGCCACCGACTCGCTGGGCCGCGCGCTCAACGTGTTCCTGCCGCGCGGCAGCGTGCTGCGCGGCGGCGACGTGCTCGTCTGCGAGGACGGCTCGCTGGTGCGCGTCAAGGCCGCGCCGCAGCCGGTGCTGGTCGTCACGCACTGCGCCAACCACGGCACGCCGTTCGACCTGCTGCGCGCCGCCTACCACCTGGGCAACCGCCATGTGCCACTGGAGCTGCAGCCCGACCGCCTGCTGCTGGAGCCCGACCACGTGCTGGCCGACATGCTGCGCCTGCAGCACCTGATCGTCACCGAAGCCGCCAGCGCGTTCGAGCCCGAGGCCGGCGCATACGGCGCGGCCGGCGGCGCGCACGCGGGTCACGCGCATGGGCACGAGCACGAGCACGGGCACGACCACGCACATGCGCATGGCGACGACCACGCTCATGAACATGGGCACGCCAGACACGACCCTGGCCACGCGCACGCCAGGCCCAAGGGCAAGTCCATCGCCATCCCCGTCGTCGGCCAGGCCAAGCCGCACGTGCACGGCCCCGACTGCAACCATGGCCACGACCACGGCCATGGCGATTCGCAGGACCACGGCCATGATCACGGCCACAAGAAGCACGACCACTGATGCCGGACTCGCCCGCCGCCGGCGACGCCGTCCTGCTGCAGCTGATGTGGCTGGCCTCGCCGGCGCTGCCCGTCGGCGGATTCAGCTACTCGGAGGCGCTGGAGACAGCGGTCGATGACGGCCGCGTCACCGCGGAGGCCAGCGCGGCCGCGTGGCTGCTCAATCAGATGGCCCTCGCGCCGGCCCGTGCGGACCTGCCCGTGCTCGCGCAGGCGCACCTGGCCTGGCAACGCCACGACCTCGCCCGCGTGACGCAGCTCAACGACCTCATCGGCCGCACCCGCGAGACGCGCGAGCTGCGTCTGCAAAGCGAGCAGATGGGCCGCTCGCTCGTCGAGTGGCTGCGCAACCAGCCGGGCCACGACGACCAACGGCTGGCGCACCTGGCCGGCCTTGCGCCCTCGCCCACCTGGCCGATCGCGTTCGCGCTCGCCACCGCGCGCGCCAATGCCAGCGCGGCACAGGCCTTGCATGCCTCGCTGTTCGGCTGGGCCGAGAACATGGTGCAGGCAGCGCTCAAGGCCGTGCCGCTGGGCCAGCTCGCCGGCCAGCGCATCCTGCAGGCGCTGGTCGACCAGATGCCGCCGCTGATCGCCCACGCACTGACGCTGGGCGACGACGACATCCAGTCGTTTTCGCCCATGCTGGGCATCGCCAGTGCCCGCCACGAGATGCAGTACTCGCGCTTGTTCCGATCCTGAAATCCGAGAGCCCGCCATGACCGACTTCGCCCAGACACCCGCGCCCCGCGGCACCCCGCTGCACCACATCGCCAACCGCTCCAAGCGCCTGCCGCCGCTGCGCGTGGGCGTGGGCGGCCCGGTGGGGTCGGGCAAGACGACCCTGGTCGAGATGTTGTGCAAGGCGATGCGCGATCAGTGGGACCTGGTCGTCGTCACCAACGACATCTACACCAAGGAAGACCAGCGCCTGCTGACTGTGGCCGGCGCGCTGGCGCCCGAACGCATCATGGGCGTGGAGACCGGCGGCTGCCCGCACACCGCCATCCGCGAGGACGCGTCGGTCAACCTCGAGGCCATCGACCGCATGCTCGAGAAGTTCCCCGAGGCCGACATCGTCTTCATCGAGTCCGGCGGCGACAACCTCGCCGCCACTTTCAGCCCCGAGCTGAGCGACCTCACCATCTACGTGATCGACGTCGCCGCCGGCGAGAAGATCCCGCGCAAGGGCGGCCCCGGCATCACCAAGAGCGACCTCTTCGTGATCAACAAGACCGACCTCGCGCCCTACGTCGGCGCCGACCTGTCCGTGATGGAAGCCGACACGCGTCGCATGCGGCCGAACCGTCCGCACGTGATGACCAACCTCAAGACCAAGGCGGGGCTGGCGCAGGTGATCGCGTTCATCGAGCAGCGGGGGCTGCTGGTGGCGCGCTGAAGACCGCAGATTTTGCCTGGCGTCTTCATGCACGCTGCACGCCTCTGGCTCACGCTCGTTGCAAGCCGTCGTTCATTCAAAAGCATTGAACGCTCACCAACGAGCTAGCACAACTACGGAAAAGACGTCATCAGCCCGACTCGAGCAAGAGTCACGGATTTCCAGTACCTTTCGCGCCAGACAAGCACCAGGAGACACCGCATGCGCGGTCTACAAGAACGCCTGAAGGCACTGAGCTCGGCTCGCCTGCAAGGCATGGGACGAGGCATCGAGAAGGAAAGCCTGCGCGTGACGCAGGATGGCGCGCTCGCCACCACCTCGCATCCGCTGGCGCTGGGCGCCGCGTTGACCCATCCGCACATCACCACCGACTTCAGCGAAGCGCAGCTGGAGTTGATCACCGGCGTGCACCCCAGCGCCGAAGCCGCCGAGCTCGAGCTGACGCAGGTGCACCAGGCCGTCTACCGCGCGCTGGGCGACGAGATGATGTGGGTGGGCAGCATGCCGTGCTCGCTGCCGCCCGACGACCAGATCCCGCTGGGCCAGTACGGCACGTCCAATGTCGGCCAGGCCAAGACCGTCTATCGCATGGGGCTGGGCCATCGCTACGGCCGGCGCATGCAGACCATCTCGGGCATCCACTACAACTGGTCGCTGCCCGACGTGACGACGGCCGAGTACTTCGGCCTGATCCGCAACTTCCGCCGCCACTCGTTCTTGCTGCTGTACCTGTTCGGCGCGTCGCCGGCGGTGCCGCGCGGCTTCGCCGACGACGCCAAGGAGCTGCAGCCGCTGGGCCCCGACACGATGCACATGCCCAACGCCACTTCGCTGCGCATGGGCCGCCTCGGCTACCAGAGCGACGCGCAGACCTCGCTGTCCGTCAGCTACAACAGCCTCGACAGCTACGCTGCGTCGTTGTCCGACGCGCTGGTGCGGCCCTATGCAGCTTACGAGAAGCTGGGCATCCGCGCCGCCGACGGCACGTACCAGCAGTTGAACGACAGCCTGCTGCAGATCGAGAACGAGTTCTACGGCACGATCCGCCCGAAACGCGTGATCTACCCGGGTGAGCGCCCGCTGCACGCGCTGCGCGAGCGCGGCGTCGAGTACATCGAGGTTCGCTGCATGGATCTCGATCCGTTCGTGCCGGCTGGCATCGCGCCGGCCACGATGCGCATGATCGACATCTTCCTGCTGCACTGCCTGCTCGACGACAGCCCGCTGGATTCGCCCAACGAGATCGCCGAACTGGGCCGCAACCAGCAACGCGTCGCGGCGCGCGGCCGCGAGCCCGGCTTGAAGCTGGAGCGCGGCGGCGTCGAGGTGCTGCTGGCCGACTGGCTGCGCGAGATCCTCACAGAATGCGCCCCGATCGCCGCGTGGCTCGACGCCCACGAAGGCACCGACGCGCACGCGCAGGCGCTGGCCGCCGCACGCGCCGCGGTGCTGGCGCCCGACACGCTGCCGTCGGCCCGCGTGCTGGCCGAAATGCAGGGTCAGCACGGCGGCTCGCACGACGCGTTCGTGCGCGCGCACTCGCAGCGCACGCGCTCGCACATGCTCGCGCTCGACCTGCCCGCCAGCGTCGCCGCGCACATGACGGAGCTGGCCACCGAGTCGCTCGCCGAGCAGGCGCGCATCGAGGCCGCGGACACGATGCCGTTCGAGATCTACCGCCAGCAGTACCTGGCGCCCGAGCGCCTGCGGCTGCCGCGCGGAGCGCCGGTGCCGGCGGGCTGAGCGACTCGCCCCTGCGAGCCGCTCAGCCTGTCAGGCCAGGCGACCGACCGGAAAGGCAGACGGGTCGCGGCCCAGGCGAACCCAGCGCATCGCGCACCACGCCAGCGCGGCGGCGAAGGCGGCCGTCGCCACCGTGGCCAGCGAGAGCCAGCCGATGAGCGGCGCGATCCAGGCCACCAGCCCGACCAGGCCGCCCAGCAGGTACGCGCCCATGGCGTTGAGCGTGGTCGGCGCCGAGACGCGTGCCCAGGGGCGCCACTGCAACACCACCAACGGCAGCGTCGCGACGACCATCACGTCGCGAATACCCAGGATCGCTGAACGCAGCACGCCGGGATGCAGCACGTTGGCGACGCCCAGGCACAGCCCCATCAGGGCGACCGCCCCTAGCCACGTCGCCAGGAATTGTGCGGTCAATTGCCACGCCAGGCGCCGGTTGAGCGCGGCGCCACGCGGCACGCCGGGCAGCAGCATCAGGAGCGCCTGTTCGCGGCGCGTCTGGTGCAGGCGCGCCTGCAGCTGGAGCACCGGGGACAGCAGGCCGAACATCAGGCCGATCGACACGCTTGCCAGCATGTCCGGCGCCACGGCCGCGACGCCGGGGAAGACGAGCCCGATGGCCTCGGCGGCCAGCATGGCCACGGCCACCGCCAGGGCGCCGCCGAACACCGCGGACAAGCCCGCCGTCCAGTGCACGCTCGGGCCGAGCGCCAGCATCACGCGCGAGAACACCGGCGTGACGGGCCGCGTCGACACGAATCGCCACCAGGCGTAGTAAGGCCGAGTCAGCGCCGTGTCGAGCGCACCGCGCACACCCACCGCGACGGGCTGGCTGCCCCGGGCGCGCATCTGGAAACGCTGGACGCGGTTGCGCCGCGCCTCGTCGTTGGCGGCGTGGCGCTTGCCACCGGCCTGGACCAACGACACCAGCAACACGGCGGAGGCCGCAGCCACCGTCACGAAGATCGAGCCGCCCTGCGCGAACCACAGGGCCTGCGCGCGCTCGGCCACGGCGCCTAGCGCCGGCCAGGCCAGCACGTAGTTGACAACGATCGGCGCCAAGCAACCCGTCATCCAGACCAGCGGCCAGCGCATCGCCACCGCCACCAGCGCGAAGGTCGCCGCCGACGTCGCCGCACATGCCAGGGCGATGTCGAAACGCACGCCGACCAGCAGTGTCACGAACGCCACCATGCCCACCCATGCCACCAGCAACGCGGCCCGCAGGCGCGTCGGGTGTTCGGGCACGAGGCGCGCCAGCACGGCTCGGTTCTGGTCGAACACGTTGCTCACAGTCACCGCCCACCAGCCGAGCGCGAGCACGGCCAATGCACAGAGCGTGATGTTGGCGGCGGAGTGCCGCAGGTCGGCGGCCAGCGCCGCGTGCGACACCGCCAGACCAAGTCGTACAAGGTGCAGGTGCTGCGATCCGGCCGCATCGCCGTGCGTGCCGAACTGCTCGAACAGGCTCCAGCCGAACATCGCCACGGGCCCGATTGCCACGAAGGCGACGACCACGAACAGGCCCCAGAGCGAACCCGCGCTGCGCCGCTGCTGCCAGGGCGCAGCCAGGATCGGAGCGACCGAGTGAAGAAGACCTTGTCTCATCGCGCGCTCCTCAAGCCGTCAGGGCGAGGAACAAGTCCTCGAGCGTCACGCGATCGACGCTCACCGTCGGCGTCGCCCGGGGCATGTGCTCCGCGTCACGCCCGCGCGCGATCAGGGGCCCGCCCGCGCCGCGCGAGACGGCCTGCAGCTGGTGCTCGGCGATGAAGCGCTGGACGTCGGCCGGCACGCCGCCCAGGCGCACGCTCGATTCGAGCAGCTCGTCCAACGGCGCATGCAGGGCGATCTTGCCGCCAGTGAGGAACGCGACGTCGAGCGCGACGCGTTCGAGATCGGACAGGATATGGGTGGAGAACACGATGGTGGTGCCGCGATCGGCGACCTGCTCCACCAGCTCGCCGAGGAAGTCGCGCCGGCCAGCGGGGTCGAGGCTGGCGACGGGCTCGTCCAGCACCAGCAGCTCGGGCTCGTGCGCCAGCGCGCGCACGATGGACAGGCGTTGCTGCTGGCCGCCCGAGAGCTTGCTGATCGGCTTGTCGCGCGCGATGTCCCAGCGCGACATCAGGCCGTCCACCTTGGCCGTGTTCCAGCGCGGGTAGAAGCTGCGGAAGTACGCCAGCAACTGGTCGGCCGTCAGCCATTCGAACAGGTCGGAACGCTGCGGCACGTAGCCGATGCGCGCGCGGGCGGCGTCGTCGAGCGCGGCCGACGGCTGGCCGAACAGCAGCGCCTGGCCGGCGTCGGGCTCGCGCAGGCCCAGCAGGCTCTCGATCAGCGTCGTCTTGCCGGCGCCGTTGCGTCCCAGCAGGCCCACCACCTGGCCGGTGGGCAGCGACCAGTCGAGCCCGTCCAGCACCCGCTGGGCGCCGAAGGCCACGTTCAGGCCTTGCAGGCGGACGCAGGCGTCGTGGGGAGTGGAAGTCATGTCATTCACCTTCGTGTTCATTCAGGATGGTCTTGAAAAGGGTCAGCGCCTGGGCCGCGGGCAGTTGAAGCTGGCGCACCTCCTGCGCCGCGCGCTCCAGCGTCGGGCGCAGCAGGTCGATGCGGTCGGCGGCCGGCTGGGCGCGCCGGTGCTGCTCGGCGATGACCATCGCCAGGCCGCGCCGCCGCGTCACCAGGCCTTCGGCCTCGAGCAGGCCGAACGCCTTGGAGACCGTCATCGGGTTGACCGCCAGCGACTTCGCCAGGTCGCGCACCGACGGCAGCTCGTCGCCGGCTTTCAACTGCCCGCCAGCGACGCAGCGCCGCACCTGGGCCACCAGTTGCCGGTAGATCGGCTCGGAGGAGCCGGCGACGACGGAAAAGAGAGAGGGATCGTTCACGACGGCGGGCTTCCTGTCTTTGTGTATCACTACTGTAATACACTATGACGCCACGGCGCAAGCAGATTTGCCGCGGGTTCGCCGCCACGTCGTACGATCGCTGATTGAACGGGAGAAAAAATGGACGACGAACGTTTCTGGGCCTTCATCGGCGCCGCCCACGACGCTGCGGGCGACGACGTGGAAGACCGCGTCAGCGGCCTCGAGCAAGTGTTGCTGAACCACCATCCGGACGAGGTGATGGAGTTCCAGCACAAGTACGACGACCTGCTGGCGCGCGCCTGCACCTGGGACCTGTGGGGCGCCGCATACCTCATGAACGGCGGCTGCTCGGACGACGGCTTCCGCTACTTCCGCGACTGGCTGATCTCCGAAGGCGAGGCCGTCTACGAGGCCGCGCTCGCCGACCCCGAGAGCCTGGCCGACATCGACCAGGACGACGAGTTCGAGCTGGAGGCCTTCGGTTACGTGGCCGCCGAGGTCTACGAGCAATTGGCCGACGCGACGATGCCCAGGAGCCAGTCCACGGAGCCCGCCACGCCGCTGGGCAAGGAGTGGCAGGAGGACGATCTACCGGCCTTGTTTCCGCGGCTGGCGCGCAAGTATTCCTAGGAGCCGGCTGGGGGCTTGCGGCTGCCTGCGGCGCTGCGATCGGTTGCGTGGACCTGACCTAGGACAACGTCACCCGCTCGATCGCATCCCCAGGTTCGAAGCCGAACACCTGCGCATAGAACGACAGCTCGGCCTCGAGCGCGCGCCGCAAGGTGTCCTTCTTGCGGAAGCCGTGGCCCTCGCCCTCGAAGCTGAGGTACGCCACCGCGATGCCTTGCGCACGCAGCGCGGCCACCATCGCCTCGGCCTGCGCCGGTGGCACCACCTTGTCGTCCAGGCCCTGGAAGAAGATCACCGGGCACGACAGCCGGTCAGCCACGTGGATCGGCGAGCGCTCGAGATAGAGCCGCTCGCGTTCGGGCAGCGGGGCAAGCAGGTCGGTGGTGTAGCGCGACTCGAACTTGTGCGTGTCGGCGTCGAGCGCGCGCAGGTCGCCGACGCCGTAGTAGCTCGCGCCGGCCTTGAACACGTCGTGGAAGGCCAGCGCGGCGAGCGTCGTGTAGCCACCGGCGCTGCCGCCGCGAATGGCCAGCCGCTCGCCATCGACGAGGCCCTGCGAGACCAGGAACCGCGCTCCGGCGATGCAATCCTCGACATCGACGATGCCCCACCGCCCACTGAGAAGTTGGCGGTAGGCGCGGCCGAAGCCGGTGCTGCCGCCGTAGTTGACATCGAGCACGGCAAAGCCGCGGCTGGTCCAGAACTGCGTCGCGAGCTTGAGCGTGTTGCTGGCCATGCCGGTGGGGCCGCCGTGGCCGATGACGATCAGTGGCGGGCGCTCGCCGGCCGGCATCGCGAAGCCGTCGTTGCGCGGTGGGTAGTAGAACGCGTGCGCGGTGCGGCCGTTGACGCTCGGATAGCTGATCGCGCGCGGCATCGACAGCAACGACGCATCCGGCAGCTCGTCCGCGCTGCTGGCCAGCAGCGTCACCGCACCATCGTCCAGTGCAATGCGGGCGATGCAGGTCGGCGTCGTCGGTGAGCCAGCCTCGACGACGGCGAAGCCGACGCCCACGCGCAGCTCGACGATGTCCTCGAATGGCGTCGCCATCGGCGTCGCCGTGCCGCTGCGCAGGTCGATGCGCAGCAGCCGGCTGATCGCGTTCTCGCGGCAGGTGGCGATGATCTCGTGCGGGCCCGAGAAGCCGTACGACGACTGCGCGAAGACCCACATCGGCAGGCCGAATTCGGCCTCCATGGTCAGTACCGGCACGAGGCCGCTCGCCTCCAGACGGTACAGGTTCCAGAAACCGCTGCGGTCGGATACGACGTGCAGCTTGCCGTCCGGCGCCCACACCGGCTGGCACAGCGATTCCTCGCGCCCGCCGGCCACGCAGCGGGCGTGCGTCAGCGTGCCGTCGTCGGCGATCGCGGCCAGCCACAGCTCGGTGCCTTGCCAGGGCATGCCGGGGTGGTTCCATTGCAGCCAGGCAAGGCGCCGGCCCTCGGGCGAGACGCGCGCGGATGCGTAGAAGTCGGCGCCCTCCACCAGCGTCGTCGAGCCTGCGCCGTCGAGCGCGATGGCGACGATCGTGTTGCGCGGCTCGCCCTCGCCGCCATGCTGCTCGCGCACCGCGACCAAGCGCGCGTGACGCGCGTCGAGAACAAGGTCCGCGTGGCGTTGCAGGCTGTCTGCGGTGATCGCGACGGGGGCGGCACCGCCCACTTGCGCGTAGACGAGGTTGTCCGCGTGGTGCGAGAACCAGATCGTGTCGCCGTCCGCGGCCAAGGCGCCGCCGCCGTATTCATGGACGCGGGTGCGCACGTTGAACGGGGCCGGCGTGACGATGCGCGCCCGGCCGTCGACGCCCGTCGTCGCCACCGCGATGCGGCCGCCCTCGTCCGGCAGGCTCTGCAGCCACAGCACGCGGCCGCCCACGATGCGCGGCGCGGAAACAGGCCTGACGCCCGCGGCCACCCGCGCCGCGGTGATGAGCGAGGGCCAGGTGCCGCAGGCGGCGACGACGGGAGCGGTCATGTTGGATCCAGGGAGTCGGCGCAAACGCCAAACGCTCATTCTCGATGCTGTTCGAGCACCGTGTGCACCAGCCCCGCGAGGCGCTCCAGCGTGTATTCCTTCTGCAGCAGCGCGCCGATGCACAGCTCGCCGGCTTGCTGGCGCATCTCGTCGGAGATGAAGCCGGACGTGATGATGATCGGCAAGTCCGGCGCGAGGCGCATGACGGCGGTGGCGAACTCCATGCCGTTCATCTCGGGCATGTTGAAGTCGGTGACGACGATGTCGAACGCGCCGGCGTCCGCGACGACCCGCGCGAGCGCGGCGGCCGGTTGCTCGAACGTGGTCACCCGGTAGCCGGCGCGGCGCAGCAGGCCGTCCACCATCAGCACCATGGCGGGGTCGTCGTCGACGCACAGCACGTGCTCGCCCTTGCCGCGCGGCGCGTCGAGCGCGCCGTGCTGGGACTCGACGAAGTCCTGCGGCGCCTGCTCCAGCGGGAACCAGAGGTCGAAGCGGCTGCCGACGCCCGGTGCGCTGTTGGCGTTGATCGCGCCGCCATGGACGCTCACGATGCCGTGCACGACGGCCAGGCCCAGGCCCGTGCCCTGGCCGACCTGCTTGGTGGTGAAGAACGGTTCGAACACCCGAGCCAGCGTCGCCTCGTCCATGCCCGAGCCGTTGTCGGCGATCCACAGGTGGGCGCGCGGGCCGTGCAGCAGCGCGGGCGGCCAGGCGCTGGTGGCGTCGGCCTGCGCGACGACCGCGTCCTCCACGTCCAGCCCGACCTCGATGCGGCCGCGCCCCGCGGGCAACGCGTGCCAGGCGTTGGTGCACAGGTTCATCACGATCTGCTGGATCTGCGTGGCGTCGGCGCGCAAGTACACGGGCGCGACGGGCAGGTTCACGCGCAGTTCCACCTGGGCCGGCATCGCGGCGCGCAGCATGTCCAGCGCCTCGTCGATGACCGGCTGCAACGCCTGCGTGTGCAACTCCTGCGCCTGCATGCGGCTGAACGTGAGGATCTGCTGCACCAGGCTGCGCGCGCGCGCCGCGGCGCGCTCGATCTGCGCCAGGCTGACGTCGCTGGACAGCCCGATGGCCGCGTCCTGGCGCGCCGCGGCCACGTTGCCGATGATGGCCGCGAGGATGTTGTTGAAGTCGTGCGCGATGCCGCCGGCCAGCGTGCCGATCGCCTCCATCTTCTGCGCGTCGCGCAACTGCGTCTCGAGCGCGGCGCGGCGCTCATCGGCGAGGCGGCGTTCGTTGATGTCGGTGAGCATGCCCAGCGCGCCCGAGGGTTTGCCGGCGTCGTCGAAGATCGGCCGCATCGACAGCGAAACCCACATCGACGTGCCGTCGGCGCGGCGCAGGCGCAACTCCATCGTGCCCCCCTCGCCGGTGCTGTTGCCGGCCATCGCCGCCAGCGCGGCCCGGCAGCGTGCAGCCTCGTCCGGATCCATGAAGTCGTCCACCGGCCTGCCCTGCATGGCCTCCTCGGTGACGCCAAGCCACTGGGCAATGCGCGGGTTGACGAACGCGAGGCGGCGCGTCGCGTCCAGCAGCCAGATGCCTTCGCTGGCGGTGTCGACGATGCGGCGATAGCGCTCCTCGCTGGCGCGCAGCTCGCGCGTCATGGCCTGCGCCGCCGCGTACGCCCGCGCGCGGCCGGTCACGAGCTGGTGCGTGATCACGCCCAGCAGCAGGCTCAACACCACGCCGGCCACCAGGATCACGGTGGACGCGTTGCGCTCGTGCACGCGCTCGAACTCGGGCAGCGAGCTGAGCTGCACCGTCCACGTGTGGCCGGCCAGCGTGACGTATTCCTGGGCCAGGAAACGCGCCTTGCGGATCGACTCGTCGCCGTCGGCGCCCGGGTCGCCGCCGGTGTCGGAGCGGTACATCAGCGACGCCTCGCTGGTGGCGGTGCCGTCGTGCAGCCGCACCACCAGGCCGGGGCTCTGCTCGCCGTACAGGGTGGACATCAGGTCACCGACGCGGAACGCCGCGCGCACCCAGCCCACGCCGTGCGCGCGCCGTTCGGTGACCGAGTTGGTCGACGTACCCCTGGCGTAGACGGGCAGGAAGATCAGGCAGCCGGGCCGCAGCTCCGAGCCGGAGTCGACGCGCAGTTGCACCAGCCCCGTGAGCGTGGCATTGCCGGAGTCGCGTGCCTGCACCATCGCGGCACGCCGCGTGGCTTCGGAGAGCGAGTCGAAGCCGAGCACCATGCGGTTGGCGACGCTGTCGGGAGCGACCAGCGCGATGGGCGCGTAGATGTCACGCGGACCGTCGGGCCGGATGCGGTAGTTGGCGTGGCCGGCCTGGCGCATGCGCTGGATGTGCGCCGGCAGTTCGGCGGGCGCCACCAGGCCGGAGAACGCGACGCTCTGCAGGCCGGCGGCGTCCGGGCCGGCCATCACGGTGTCGACATAGGCTTCGAAGGACTGCGGATCGACCACCGCGGCGGCGGTGAACAGCCCCTGCACGCCGCGCAGCATCTGCTCGTAGTTGGCGATGCGCTGCTCGATGCGGCCGGCGGTCTGGCGCGCGTTGGAATCGAACACCGCGCGCAGCCGGGCCTGCTCGTTGTCGCGCTCGTGCACGCACAGCCCGATGGTGAAGGCGAGCGTGATGGCTCCGACGAACAGCGCGATCAGGGGAGGCAAGGCTCTCTTCACGGGCGCGATCTTCTAGAACTGGGTCATCTGACGCGCCAGGTCGGCGGGGAAGTACTTCTCGAAGATGCGGCGCATCGTGCCGTCGGCGCGCATCGCGTTGATGATGTCACGCCAAGCCGCCTGTTGCGCCGCAGGCAGCGACTTGCGCGACATCACCAGCCCGTGCGCCACCGCTGCGTCGGCGAACTCGATGATCGTCGTCTGCGCCTTGAGCTGCGCGTTGGCGATCACCGGAAAGTCGAAGGGCTCGATGATCATCGCCTGGATGCCGTCGTCGAGCAGGATCGTGTAGAGCGGATCGAGGCTGCCGGCGTAGGTGATGCGCTCCTCGGCTTCGACCGCGTCGACGAACTGGTTGGCCTGCTCGCCGTAGCGGAAGCTGCGGATCAGGCCCAGGTGCAGGCCGCGCTTGCGGCGGAATTCGGCCACGCTGCGCACCTCGGCGTCGCGGCGCACCAGCAGGTAGTACTTGTTGGACACGTACCAGGCGAACGCAGCGAACTTGTCGCGCTGCGGGTTGGCGATGCCCGACAACGTGAAGTCGAGCGCGCCGGATTCGATCAGTTGCCAGATGCGGGCGCGCGGCAACACGGTGAGCGTCAGGCGGCAGCCGCTGCGGCGAATCATCTCTTCGGCGATGTCCTTGTCGATGCCCTCGCCGGTCTGGCTGGTGTAGAGCAGGCCGTGTTCGTGCAGGCCCAGCGACAGCGGACGCGCGCAATCAGGCAGGTGGCTGACGGACGCCGCGGCGCCCGGCGCCGACGCGGCCTGGGCCGGCGCGGCCGAATCCTGGGCCGGCGCAGCCTCGACCAGCGCCGCCTGCGCAACGCCGCAAGCAGCCAGCGCGACCGCCCACCCGCCGACCAACTGCCTCATGCTGCGGCGCGGCAACGACATCGGAGGACGGACTCGCAAGGACATGGCGTGGGGAGGCTGAGCTGACGCGGGTGGGGCAAGGCCAGGAAGACGCGCTTGCACCGGGGCAAGAGCCGGGCGCGGAGCCCATGTTACAGACGCATCGGCCGCTCGAACACGCCAAAGCGCCCGGCGTCTGCTCTTTCTTCGCACCGAAAGTCCCGTCCTGTCGGGAAATCGAGGCCGGATTCCGCGACGGCTCCATCGCCCCGTGATGCGCTGGCACCGGGGGCCCGCGGGCTGTGCGGAAGTCCGCAGTATTGCCCTCCCGATGCCAGTACCCTCCCCCGTGTTGCGGACCGCCCCGCGCGAATCGGTGAAAATGCCGTCGGACAAAAGATAAGCACTCGGGGAGGGGCAATGATTGTCGGGATCGACCTGGGCACCACCAACAGCCTGGTATCCATGTGGAAGGACGGGCGCGCGCAGTTGATCCCGAACGGGCTCGGCGAGTTCCTGACGCCGTCCTGCGTGAGCCTCGACGGCGACGGCAGCGTGCTGGTGGGCGCGGCCGCGCGCGAGCGCCTGCAGACGCACCCGGAGCGCAGCGCCGCGCTGTTCAAGCGCTACATGGGCAGCAACAAGACGATGCGCCTGGGCAAGCGCGACTTCCGGCCCGAGGAACTGTCGGCGTTCATCCTCAAGTCACTCAAGGCCGACGCGGAGGCCGCGCTCGGCGAGCCGGTGACCGAGGCCATCATCACCGTGCCGGCGTACTTCGCCGACGCCCAGCGCAAGGCCACGCGTGCCGCGGGCCAGCTCGCGGGGCTCAAGGTCGACCGCCTGCTCAACGAGCCGACGGCCGCGGCGCTCGCCTATGGCATCCACCAGCGCGACGCTGAATCCCGCTTCCTCGTGTTCGACCTTGGCGGCGGCACCTTCGACGTGTCCATCCTGCAGATGTACGACGGCGTGATGGAGGTGCGCGCGTCGGCGGGCGACAACTTCCTGGGCGGCGAGGACTTCGTCCACGCGCTCGTTGAGCTCTTCATGCGCCGCTTGTCGCTGCCCGAATCGCTGCGTCAGGACGCCGGCTTCATGCAGCGACTGAGCGCGCAGGCAGAGTTTGCCAAGCGCGCCCTCAGCACGCAACCGCTCGCACGGATGCGCGTGCGCGACCGCGATGACGAGCACGTGCTGGAGGTCGACGAAGCGATGCTGGAGGAGGCGGGACGCCCGCTGTTCGCACGCTTGCGCGCGCCCGTGGAACGCGCGCTGCGCGACGCCAACCTGCGCAGCAGCGAGCTCGACAACGTGGTGCTGGCCGGCGGCGCCACCCGCATGCCGCTGGTGCGCAAGCTGGCGACGACGATGTTCGGCCGCTTCCCCGCCATCGACATCAACCCGGACGAGGTCGTCGCCCTCGGCGTGGCCGTGCAGGCTGGTCTGAAGGCGCGCGACGCGGCGTTGAGCGAGATCGTCATGACCGACGTCGCGCCCTACTCGCTGGGCGTGGCCATTGCCGTGCGCCTGGACGAACGCGAATCGTCGTCGGGCCATTTCGACCCGATCATCGAGCGCAACAGCGCCGTGCCGATCAGTCGTGTCAAGCAGTACTTCCCGATGAACTCGGAATCGCGCAGCGCCGACCTGCAAATCTACCAGGGCGAGGCGCGCCTGGTGCGCGACAACATCCACCTGGGCAACCTGCAGGTGCCGCTGCCGCAGGGCAGCGAGCAGGAGCGCGGCGTCGACGTGCGCTTCACGTACGACGTCAACGGCCTGCTGCAGGTCGAGGCCACCGTGACGAAGACCGGCCAGACCTACGCCATCGTGATCGAAGGCAACCCGGGCGTGCTGACCGAGCAGGAGATCGAGCAGCGCTTGCGCCAGCTCGCCGAGCTCAAGGTGCACCCGCGCGACCAGACCGAGAACCGCGCCCTGCTCGCCCGCGCCGAGCGCCTGTTCGAGCAGAGCCGCGCCGACGAACGCGCGCGGCTGGGCCAGCAGATCATGGGGTTCGAGCGGCTGCTGGCGACGCAGGACGCGCGCCGCATCACGCCAGCACAGCGCGAGTTTCGCGCCATGCTCGATCACCTGGAACGCGACAGCTTCCTCGACGGCGGCCCGCGCTGAAGTAGCCCCATCATGGCCGCGATCCCCCCGTTCCTGAACGCGCTCGATCTCGACAGCCATGCCGACGAGCGCGCGATCCGGCGCGCCTACGCGAAGCGGCTCAAGCGCATCGACCAGGAGACCGATCCGGCCGCGTTCCAGGCCTTGCGCGAGACGTTCGAGAGCGCATTGAAGTGGGCGGCGTGGCAGGCGAAGCAGCACGCTGGCATGCCGGCGATGGCGCCGGTTGCGCGGCCGCTGGGTCAAGTGGCAGCACCGACGCCGCCGCCGCCACCGCCCGCCCCACCGCTCGCCCCGACGCGACCCACGGGGCCGCCCGCCTTGCGTGTCGTGCGGGACACGGCGGCGGCGCCGGTCGACGCGCCACCGGCGCCGCTCGAGTGGCCGACCTTGCCGGAGGCCCTGGCCGCGCCGACACCCACGCTCGCGCCAGCCCCCGTGGCAATGTCGACCCCCTCCGGTGGGCCGACGACCCCGGCCACCTCGACCCCCGCGGCCCCGACCACGCCACGCTCACGCCCACCGAGCGCCGCGCCGTTGCCGGCGGACACGCCGACGATGAGCCTGCTGCAGGACGCCAAGCCCACGTTGGCGCGCACGCCGCCCGTCGGGGCCCCGCCGCCGCACGCGCCGTCGCCGCCGCCAAAGGCTCCGCCGCTCACCTTCTCCGCGCCCGCACCGCAGTCGTGGCCGCAGCCTCAGCGCCCCGCCGCGCCCACGCCTCAACCTGCGCTGGCGATCGTCCCCGACCAGAATCCAGCCGACCTCGTCTTCGCCGATTTCGTCCAGCGCTTCACCCGCGTCGCCGACGACGAGCCCGTCGTCGCCCGCGAGATCGCCGCCGCCCTCGCCGACCCGCGCCTCGTCAACCTCGACGCCCGCAGCGTCTTCGAATGGCACGTCGCCAGCCTGATCATGGGCGGCTGGAAGCCGGGCCACGAGTTCCTGTTCAAGCCCGCGTGCGACGCCTTCGAATGGGAAAAGGACCGCCGCCGCCTCGAGATCTACGGCCCGATGGGCGCGGTGCTGAACGCCGCGATCCGCGAACGCCTGATGTTCTGCGAGCAACCCTTCCTCACACTCGACCCGCAGCGCAAACTGATGAAGCGCCTGCGCACCGACAAGCCGCTGCGGGCCGCCGAAATCGCCCCCAACATCCAGATGCTGACGATGCTGCTGCAGCGCTTCCCGAACTGGATGCGCGTGATGACGCGCCAGGACGTCGTGCAGCACTGGATCGAGACGTGGAACGCGTTCACGCCCGAACAACGCCAGATGGTCGCGCCACCCAGGGCCGCGCCGAAGACGACGACGGCCCTGCGGATCGCGCCGCCGGCCAAGCCGTTCCAGGCCAAGCGCGTCAGCAGCGGCGGTGGCTTCAGCTTCTTTGGCAAGGTCTGGGTCGTGGTCATGATCATGGGCGCGATCTCACGGATGGTCGCGTCGTCGAACAGCGGCACGCCGGCCTATCGCTACCAGGCACCGCCGGCGATACCGAGTCATTCCACCGCGCCGCAGATCCCTGCGTCCCCGGACCTCAACAGCCAGCAGTCCCCGACGAACTTCCCGTCGCCGTACACCGGCAGCTTCCCCGCGCAGGGGACGGGCGATGCGTCGACGCAGCCCCTGTCACCCGCCGACGAAGTCCGCCGGCAGATGGCGGCGGACCGGCTGGAGCGCAAGCAGCAACAGATCGATGTGATGAATGCGAAGCGGGCATGGAGGGAGGGGCAGGGGTCGGGGGGCGTGAGGTATGACGAGCAGGTTGTGCCGGTGCCGGATCCGAATGTGGTTCAGGGGCAGCCCACGCAGTAGCCGCTGATCAATCGAAGGCAGAGACCTGTCGTGGCGTGATCTTCGGGCCGTTCCTGACCCACTGCGACAGTCGCCTCACGCTATGAGGACAGTGTCGGTCGTCGCACGAGCGTGACGCCGAACCAGCGATCGACGCCGACCTCCCAAGTCGACTGCGCACGCAGGCCTGATGCGTTCGGCTCCCTTGCCGCCAGGGCGCCGCGCAAGTCACCTTCGCGTCGAAGAAGCACGCGCAAATGAGATTTGGCAGGCCGCGCGAAAGCTCGAGCCTTTCAATCCCGCCCTTTCAAATAGCCCCTTCAGCTCGGCGTGAGCAGCGTCGTTCAGTCGAAGCTGATGAGCACCGGGGGCGATGCCCAGACCTGCAAGCTGTCCACCAACTCCTGGCGCTGCCCTCTCGTGAGCCGCCCGACCAGCGCCAACAGTCGCTGCATCTCCTGCTTTTTCATCGCCATCCCCGACGGCCACCCTGGCCTATTTCGAGGTCAGTCTCGGCCCCGTCAGGCTCATGGCGTGAGCCGCGTCACGACTTGACGAGCAAAGCGCCAAAGAAAAAGCCCCGAAACGTTAAGTGATTGATTTCACTGAACTTTTCGGGGCTTTGTCGTACTGGCGGAGAGGGTGTCCGCCATCATGTTGTCCGGAACGGTCTGGAATAGTCCAAGCGACCCAAAAACATCCTATGTAAATCAGTAGCTTGCGTCGTTTTATCTTCCAGACCAGTCCGACAGAGTCCGCTAAAATCCGTCATGAAGTGGTGGGCTGAGTGGTGGGCTATCGAGTAGTTGAGGACGGGCGACATGACGCTGAAAGCCAAGCAGATCGAGCACGCGGGTGAGGGCATGCACGCAGACGGGGAAGGTCTGTATCTGCGCGTCCAGGCGAGCGGGGCGAAGGGCTGGATCTTCCGATTCCAGCTGAACGGCAAGCGCCGCGAGATGGGCATCGGAACGCTGGCCGATGTGACCGCACCTGAGGCCCGAGCCGAAGCGGCGAAGCACCGCGCCGTGCTGCGCACCAGCGTCGACCCCATCGAAGCGCGGCAACTCCAGATACAGCGCTCAGCCGAGGCTGCGCTGCAGGCGATCGCAGGTGGTTCCACGTTTCGTACCGTCGCCGCAGACTACATCGCATCCCATCGCGCCGGCTGGGCGAACAAGAAGCATGCGGCACAGTGGGAAAGCACGCTCAAGACCTACGCCGAGCCGGTGATCGGCGACAAGGTCGTCGCTGACGTGAACACCGACGACGTCCTGCGTGTACTGCAACCAATCTGGACGACGAAGACCGAGACGGCCAGCCGCGTGCGATCGCGTATCGAACTGGTGCTGTCGTTCGCGAAAGCCAAGAAGCTGCGCCAGGGCGAGAACCCGGCCGCCTGGCGCGGCCACCTCGACGCGTTGCTGCCGCGGCCCAGCAAGGTTGCGCCGGTACGGCACCATCCGGCGATGCCATGGAGCCAGATCCCAAAATTTTTCATAGCCCTGCGTTCCATTGACGGTTCAGGGGCCAGGGCGCTTGAGTTTGCGATTCTGACTGCAGCACGATCTGGCGAGGTGCGGCTGATGACAAGGGGTGAGCTCGACCTCGAGGCGAAACTCTGGACGATTCCCGCAAGACGCATGAAGGCGAAGCGAGACCACCGAGTTCCGCTCAGCGAGGAGGCTGTGAAACTCCTCAAGGAACTCGCTCCAATCGAAGGTAACCCTTACGTATTTCCAGGCACACGAAAGAAGTCACCAGTCTCCGACATGACGCTTACAGCAGCTATCCGACGCCTGAACGAGGGAAAGGATCCGAAGCCATGGCTCGATCCCAAGAGCGGGGACGAAGTAGTTCCGCACGGATTTCGTTCGGCTTTTCGTGACTGGGCAGCTGAAGCAACTCCCTACCCCGGCGAAATGGCCGAAATGGCGCTCGCTCACGTCGTCGGCGACAAAGTCGAGGCGGCGTATCGGCGCGGGGACATGTTTGAACGTCGGCGATCGATGATGCAGGATTGGTCAACCTGGTGCTGCAGCGCAACCATTCAAAATCATGTGGCGGCTCAATCCATGGACTCTACGAGCAGCTGACAGCACGAGCGTCTCAACCACGTCATCAAGAGCAAAGTTCGACGAACCTACGTCCGGAACCGCCGCCCGGCACAACAGGTCAAGGCTTTCGATGCACTGGGATCGATCCTCGGTCGAATCGTTGAAGAGGCGCGGCACCGATCGGCGACGACTGCGATGGCTCAGGAATAGAGCACAGGCTCCGAACCGAGTTGGCTCGCAGCAGGCGCAGAATTGAGCGCATGACTCGCACATCAAAAGCCAAGCAGCTATCCCTCTCAGAACTGACGTGGTTCGACCTCAGAAACTATCCTCAGACAGTGATGCAGCAGCTCACTGCAAAGGACTGGATCCGTATTCTTCGGCTGCGACTGACTCTCTGGGAGCTTGCAACCGACGACCCTGCAACGACGTTGTCGCTGTTCAAAAAGGTCATCGCAAGTCCCGTGCTCGCCGAAGATGATGCACCGTTGCTTCATCGGGTCGGGCATCACGGTGGGGACACAGGCAGCGTTTGGTCTTCACGCCTAGGTGAACTCGAGGGCATGCACAAGGTGGCCGCCGACATCAGCAGCGATCCCGCGCTTGTCTACGACGCCATTGCGCCGGCAAACGAGGCCAGCGCATCTATGGCTTTCCAAAGCTTACGAGTCGATTTTCGGGCCGGTCCGACTCAGATCAAGTCGGATTTCGACCGCTGGCTGGCGTTTTCGTATGGGTCGAAAGCATCTCCGCCGGAGAACATTTCAGAAGTCGCACAGCGACGCTGGGCAACCAACAAGTACCTTCCCTACTACGACCTAAAACTTTTCGCCAGGGCGAGGGGAATGGTCATTACGGAAGACGACATCTTCGATTTGCTCGAATTCGGCGAGGCCCCGGACGGTCCAGGCGTAGAGAGCGTGAACGACAAGCTGAAGTTGGCAATGACGACATTCGTCCAGGCCACGGTAAGCGCCCTACTCATCCAAGCCGAGGGCTTTAGAGGGGACTTTTCTGAAGAAAAAGGGCCCTGGATCCAGCAATAGGAATCTCCGACATTGGAACCCGCCGACCTCGTACATGGTGTACGGGGCGGCCTAACCAATGTGATCTTTCCTATGTTCGCAATTCAAGCTCCTGGCGCATTGCCGCCCTCGTCCTCTTCTGCCGTCCTTCGCCTCCCCGCCGTCCTCAAACGCGTCGGGATCGGCCGCTCTAGCGTCTACGCTGGCATCGCCGCAGGCGGCGGCTGTCAAGGTAGATGTCGCTTGAAGGTGCTGAACTATGCGGCTTCTTTGAGGTCGTCGGGCTCCTTCAGCTTGGGGTTCTCGGGATTGAGGTTGACCTGATCGACGTAGCGCCAATCGCGA
>JBDSDD010000037.1:0-260386 GCA_039920745.1 Burkholderiaceae bacterium
TTCACTGACCACTTATCGGCTTGCAATCAACTCGCTTGAGCGGGTCAATCACCAAGCTGATTTGTTATCAGCGAAGCCTTAGATTCTATGCTTGATTTTGAACTACCGTCAAGCACTAATTTCAGGCCTCTTCGCCGACAACCCGGACCAACCAACTGCTGCAGCGTGGAACCTTCCGGCTCACCCGCTGCGTCGCGGTAAGTGCTGACTTGTTGTCAGCGAAGCCCACGATTCTATGACAGCGAGTCCAGCATGCGCAAGCCTTTTTGTGAACATGGCCCGACAGGCCCTCGCACAGCCTCGACACTCCGATCGTTCAATCCTTCGTCGCAGACCGCGCCTCCTCGCTATCCACCGTCTGCAAATGCAAAGGGCGCCGCTGCCGGCGCCCTTTGCTCTCTATATATGAGTCGGTCGGGACAAGCACTCAGGCGCCGAAGCGCCCAGGCACCGCCGTCTGCAGGCGCTCGTAGATCGCCTGTGGGTCTTCCGATTCGCAGATCAGGTCGACGTGCTTGTTCCAGACCTTCGAATCCACCCTCAGGATGCGCTTCTTGATGGACGACACCTGCGTCGGGTGCATCGAAAAGCTCCGCAGCCCCATGCCCAGCAGCAGTTCGGTGAATGCAGGATCGCCCGCCATCTCGCCGCAGACGCAGACGTCCTTGCCGAGCTCGTTCGCCTTCGCGATGGTCTGGGAGATCAGCTGCAGCACCGCTGGGTGCCACGGGTCATACAGATGGGATACCGCTTCGTCGGCGCGGTCGATCGCCAACGTGTACTGGATCAGGTCGTTGGTGCCGATCGAGACAAAGTCGAAATGCTTCAACAGGAAGGGCAGCATCAGCGCTGCGGCTGGCACCTCGATCATGGCGCCGATTGCAACGTCGAGATAGGCTTGCCCGCGGGCGCGCAATTGCGCCTTGGCGCGCTCGATGGCCTCCAGCAGCATGCGCACCTCACGCAGCTGCGCCACCATTGGCACCAGCAGGCGCACTTTGCCGTGTACGCTCGCGCGCAGGATCGCGCGCAGTTGCTCACCGAACATCTCCGGCTCGGACAGGCTCCAGCGAATCGCCCGCAGACCCAGCGCCGGGTTCAGGTTGTAGTCGTTGCGCTCCATCTGCTGGGGTGTGCGGTCGAGCTGTTTGTCAGCACCGATGTCCACCGTGCGAATGGTGACCGGCAGGCCCGCCAGCGACTTCACGACCTTGCTGTAGGCCTCGTACTGCTCCTCCTCGCCCGGCAGCCGTCCGGCCCGGTTCATGAACAAGAACTCGCTGCGGAACAGACCGACGCCCACCGCGCCGGCGTCCAGCACCGCCTGCGCGTCGCTGGGCAGCTCGATGTTGGCGAGCAGCTCGATCGGGTGGCCGTCCAGCGTGACTGCCGGCGTGTGGCGCAAGCGGTCCAGCCGCGCTCGTTCGAGTTCGACCTGGCGTTGACGGAAGCGGTATTCCTCGAGCACGATCGGTGAAGGGTTGACGATCACGACGCCGGCGTCGCCGTCGATGATGATCCAGTCGTCCTGGTTGACGATGCGGCTGGCCTCGCGGGCTCCAACCACCGCCGGAATGTCCATGCTGCGCGCGACGATCGCCGTGTGCGAATTGCGCCCGCCGACGTCGGTGACGAAGCCGGTGAACACGCTGCGCCTGAATTTGAGCATGTCGGCGGGGGCGATGTCGTTGGCCACCAGCACCAGCGGGTCCTCGCCGGCGAAGTCGCGCTGGCCCGGGGGCGGCGGGTCGTCGAAGGAATCGCCGCCCAGGCGCCCCAGCGCGGCGATGACCCGCTCGACCACCTGCTCGAGATCGGCCTTGCGGTCGCGCAGGTACTCGTCCTCCATCTCGTCGAACTGGCGGGCGATGACCTCCAGTTGCGACGACAGCGCCCATTCGGCGTTGTAGTGGCGTTCGACGATCCATTGCCGCGTCGCCTCGGACAGCGACTCGTCCTGCAGCAGCATCAAGTGAACGTCGAGCAGCGCGACGAGCTCGTCGTGCGCGTCTTCCGGAACGTCGCCCTTGAGCGCGGTGAGCTCCTCGACCACCAGGTCGCGCGCTGCGCGCAGGCGCCGCACCTCGGCGTCGATCATTCCGGCTTCCACGTAATAGTGGGCGACGTCGACCCGGCTCGATGCGACGAGCACTGCGCGACCGATCGCGACGCCGCGCGAGACCGGGAGACCGAACACCTGAATGCTCACGAACCAACCTCCATGAACCGCACGCCGGACGCAGGCTGGCAGCCCGGCGGGTTCGAGCGATCAATGTAGCAGCATGGCGTCTTTCCGCCCTGCGCCAACTCAACGATTACGACCGCAGTGTCACCGGTCCGTCATCGCCAGTTCACGCCAGCGTCATCGCCACTGGCGACCATCCCGGCAATCTCCGGGAGATAGACATGAGTGAATTCATCACGACGCCCGGACCGGCCAGCACCGGTCCGCTCGACGCCATGCGCCGCCTCGACCGGCCGGCCGGGCGCACTCAGCGTTCCCACGTCGCCCCGACGTTGCAGGTGGAGTGGGCCAGCCACCTCGACGACGTTCGTGCCGCACAGCGCCTGCGCCACCAGGTGTTCGTCGACGAGATGGGCGCCCACATGGCCCCCATCGCCGGCGCCCCCTTGGGCCACGACATCGACCTGTTCGACGAGTTCTGCGAGCACCTGATCGTGCGTACCGTCCCCGCCAACGACGAGCCCGGCGCGGTCGTGGGCACCTACCGCGTGCTCACGCCCAGTGCCGCGCGCCGAGCCGGCAGCTTCTACAGTGACACCGAGTTCGACCTCACCCGCCTGCGCCCGCTGCGCGACCGCATGGTGGAGCTGGGCCGCAGCTGCGTGCACCCCGACCACCGCTCGGGCGTCGTGATCCTGGCGCTGTGGGGCGCGCTGGCCCAGTTCATGGAGCACAACGCCATGGAGACGGTGATCGGATGCGCCAGCATCTCGATGCGCGACGGTGGCCATTGCGCAGCGAGCCTGTGGGCGCGCCTGCGCGAAACCCACCTTGCGCCGGTGGAACTCCAGGTGCGCCCGCGCGTGGCGCTGCCGGTGGACGACCTCAACCAGTCGCTGGAAGTAGAAGCACCCGCCCTGATCAAGGGCTACCTGCGCATGGGCGCCAAGGTGCTGGGTGCACCGGCCTGGGATCCGCAGTTCAATACGGCCGACCTGCCGATGCTCACCCGCGTGGCCGACATCCCGGCTCGCTACCAGCGCCACTTCCTGGCGTGAAAGCCGCCGTCCGGGCACGCACGCGCGGGCTTGACGCTGGACGGGTCGCTTACTGACCTTCGCCGAACTTGTCGTTGACCAGCGCCGCGATCGCGACGCTGGCCTGCTGCTCGTCTTCGCCCTCCGTCTCGAGCTCGACCTCGGCCCCAAGGCCGGCGGCCAGCATCATGATTCCCATGATGCTCTTGGCATTCACCCGGCGGGTGTTGCGCGTCATGAACACCTCGCAGTGGAAGCTGCTGGCGAGTTTCGTGAGCTTGGCGGATGCACGAGCATGCAGTCCCAGCTTATTGCTGATGACGAGATTGGTTCGAATCATTCGTGATCGGGGTTTGGACCTGGTTCTGCGGTCGCGTCTGGGCGACCTGCATAACGCCTTGCGAAGCGCCCGACACCGCGCGCGCGACCAGCGCGTCGAGCGGTTCGCCCAGGTAACAGAGGGAGCGCCACAGCATCGGCACGTTGACGCCGGCGACCACGCGCACGGAGACTCCGTCCGACAGCCGCTCGGCCACGTTGCACGGCGTGGCGCCGAAGACATCGGTCAGTACCAGTACCTCGGGCGCGTTGAGGCGCGCGAGCGCCTGGCGAGCCAGGACTTCGACGTCGTCCGCGGACATCGTCGGTTCGACGTCAATGGCTTCGAACAAGTGCCCCTTCTCTCCATAGCAGTGTCCAGCGACGGACAACAGCGCCGAAGCGAGGGGAGCATGAGCGATCAGCAGTACAGCGGCCACGTGGACGGAACCTGAGCGTCTTGGAACGACGCCAACAAAAGATTATCGGCCTGGAATCTTGGCAAACCTAGTACGCACTCTCCGCAAGCGGGGGCACTCGCCGCATTTAGTGGCTGTTTTGCACGCTTGCGCGAACCGCACGCACCAACATGATGCCTAGGTGGGGTCCGCCACGCGTTTTTCCAGATCGAAGCGCAGGCCGTCCTCGAACGGCTTGAGCGCGACCTCCGGCAACGTTGCGCCGACTGCGCTGACCTGGAAGATGCGCGTTCCGCGCGCAAAGACACGGACCGACTCGTCGACCGTCTCGCCATCGGGACGCTGGCCATGCAGGTGGGCACTGGAGTTTCCTGAAAACGGGGTAACCCCGCTCAGGTTCAACGCGCTGGCGTGCGGATCGGCCGACCGGATCGCCGCGGCCGCGCTAGCGCGTAGCGCGACAAGCACCGCGTCCACTCGGACCGGATCGCCGACCTCGGCAGTCGCCACGCCGTAGGTCACACCGCCGGTCTCGCACGACAGCATGAACAGCTTCAACGGCACCTCGGCCACCACCAGGTCACGCTGGAAACGCGACGGGCGACAGGGCAACTCAGTTACAAGTTGAGTGTCGGGCAGAGCGACGCTGCGCCAATCGAAAGTGGGCGTACACCCCCACAGTTGCGCCAAAACCACCAGACCGGAAATGGCTCGGGTCAGCGTGGGTTGCAGGCCAATGGCGGGTGGTTCCGACTGCTTTTGATGGGGCATCTCGTCGTCATGGTTATCAAGTGGAGGGGCGACGCGACTCACCCTCCTTGGGGATGGAACCGACTGCGAACGCTGGGCAATATGTCCCACTTCTACACGTCACTCGCGACAATTTGTAACCTGTGCAACTACAGGCGCACAATAGGTGCATCGTCGGATGTCGCGTGCGACGTGTGAAGGAGGGTTCAAATGACAATGACACTGGCCTCGAGCCGATCCACCATGACCGATCAGGTTTCCGACAAGCCCCGCCTGGAGCCGGATGAAGGGCATTGGCGCGAAATCATCGGACAGATCGGCACGGAAGTCGGACTGCCACTGTCTGCCGCGCTCGAACGCGTCACCGTCCTGGCCACCACGGGCAAGATCGACCGCGCCGGCCTGCGCATGCTGCGCGAAGAGATCGAGCGCGCGCGCCGGGCCGGCATGATCGGCCAGCAATTGGCTCGCTTCGCGTCCGGCCGCATCCGACAGTCTCCTGAACAAATCAGCATCACGCAAATGCTGCGCGACGTGCTGCTGCAACGCGGTCGCGAGGCCACCGCGCGCCAGATCGAGATCAGCCAGGCGCTGAAGCCGGCCGAAGTCGTTGTCGACGCCACGTTGCTGTATGCGCTGATGCAGGCCGTCGTCGACTGGAGTCTCGATCTCGCGCAGAACAAGCTCGAATTCAAGCTCGACATCAAGGCCTGGCCGCCCTACGCGCGCCTGACGGTGCGTTTTGCCCACGCCAGCTCCGACGCGTCCGACCGTCTGACCCCGGTCGGCACGCCGCTTCCGTCGCTCGACTCGATGTCGTGGCGCCTGGTGCAGCAGATCTCCTGGACGCTGGGCCTGGTGATGGACCGCGCCGTGTCCGAGTCCGAGACGACGCTCACGATCGAGTTCCCGCGCACGATCCATGACGAGATCGAAGGCGTCAGCGTGGTCGAGATCGACCAGGGCTTCGGCGTCTCCGACAACTCCAAGCCACTGGCCGGCAGCCACGTGCTGGTGGTCGCGGGCGGACGGGAGATGCGTTCGCTGATCAAGGAGTCGATTCGCCACATGGGTCTGCTGGTCGACTTCGTCAACGGCGTGGAAGAGGCGGAAGAGTTCTGCCGCGACGCGCTGCCGCACGCGATCATCTACGAATCGGTGCTGGCCGGCGACCGCTTCCACAAGCTGCGCCATGGCATCGCCGCCGAGATGCCGTCGTTCGTGTTCATCGAGGTCGCGCCAGAAGGCAATGCGCTGCAGTTGTCGAACAACGGCAACGACAGCGGCGCGCGCATAGGGCGGGACGCGGTGATGCAATCGCTGCCGTCAGCACTGATCTACGAGTTGTCGCGAACGCTGTGACCCAAGACCACTGGACCGCGGCGCGGTTCAGTGACCACCGAAGACGGCCTTGAGGATCGCGCTGCCGGTGCCCACCGGGTCGGCGCGGATCTTCTTTTCTTCCTGGCCGATCATGAAATACAGGCCGTCGAGCGCCTTGCGCGTGACGTATTGTTCGACGTTGGCGTCCTCCGGCTTGACCAGGCCCAGCGTCGAGCCCTTGCTGGCGACGGCGTTGTACTTGGCCGCCAGCGACACCTTCTCGGTTTCGGCCGTGACGATGGGCAGGAACTTGACGCCCAGTGGCGCGCGCGTCTTGCCGGCGAAGAAATCGGTGACCGATGTGTCGCTGCCACGCACGATCCTGACCGCATCTTCCACCGACATCGCGTGAACCGCGTTGAGCAGCAACGGCTTGGCCTCGGGCACAGCCGATTCGGCAGCGCGGTTCATCGAGTTGACCAGGTCGTCGACGCGTTGCTGCTGGCCGATCAACCTCAGCATCGAGGCCGCCCGCTTCAACGCGCCTGGCAGCGGGATGCGCACCTGCGGATTGTCGAGGAAGCCGCCCGGCTGGCCGAGCAGGGCCACGGCGCTGTCTGCGCCGCGCTCGAGGGCGGCGCGCACGCCAGACGCGGCCTCGGTTTCGCCAAGTGCGAACGCGACTCCCGCCTCGCCCAGCAGTGCGAGGCACGCCGAACGGGCGATGAAAAGCGTGGCGAGTGCCGGCGTAAACTGGCGTCGTTGCATGTGGAGTCCCCTGATGTTCGTTCGCGCCTTCGCCCTGCTCGCACCCATCGCGCTGGCATCTGGCCTCGGTTTGGCGCTGCCCATGCTAACGGGTTGCAGCCGGGTCGAACAGGCGCCGGCCCTGAGCTTCACCCTGCTCGACGGCCGCAAGAGCGACCTCGTCTCATTGCGCGGCCATGTCGTGCTCGTCAACTTCTGGGCCACCGACTGCGCGCCGTGCGTCGAAGAGATGCCCGCAATGGTCACCAACTGGCAGCGCTATTCGCCTCAAGGCTTCCAGACACTGGCCGTCTCGATGCGCTACAACGCCCCGGCGCTCGTCGCCAACTTCGCCGAGGCGCGTGCGCTGCCGTTCGGCGTGGTCATCGACAACACCGGCGAGATCGCTGCGCGGCTCGGCAACGTGCAGTTCACGCCGACATCGCTGCTCATCAACAAGCGCGGCGAGATCGTGCGGCGCTGGATCGGCAAGACGGACTTCACGGTGATCGGCCCGCTGATCGCCGAACTGAACCGCGACGCATAGGACCAGGCCGAGCGGAACTGGCTGGTTGCTGCTCCTGTCGTGGTGATCAAACCAGCAACGCAGACGATGCCATCGGCATGAGCTCTACCGGCAACGTCGCGATGTCGATGATGCTGGAGGCGGCGGTGGTGGCACCGGTGCGGTGCCAGCCGACGATGCCGCTGGATGATCCGGCGGCGCTCGCCGGTGAACCGCAGGAACTGGCCTACGTGCGCGCCCGCCTGGAGCGCGCCTGATCGACCACCAGGATCCGCCCTTCCAGCAAGTCGCCCGGCCGATAGCGCTTGCCGCGACCCCGGGGCGCGCGCACGGCGCCGCCCGAGATCGGACGGAAGGCATTGTCGACGACCTCGAAGTCCGCCGGCCAGCCGCGGTGCGGCTGCGCCTCGAGCCAGAAGCCCGACTCGGAGTTGCCCGGATCGATGTCGCAGGGCACGCCGCCCCAGCGCCCATTCTTGCGGGCCTGGAAGTCACCAGCGCCGACGAGGCGCATGACGGGGTGGCCGATCAGGACGCGCGGGTCAACCCATGTCCAGGCCGGCGTGCTCGGCCTGCTTGTCCGCGTGATAGCTCGAACGCACCATCGCGCCGACGGCGGCGTGGCTGAAGCCCATCTCGATGGCCCTCTGCTCGAACATCTTGAAGGTGTCCGGGTGCACGTAGCGCGCTACTGGCAGGTGATGGCCGGACGGCGCGAGGTACTGGCCGATCGTGATCATGTCGATGTCATGCGCGCGCATGTCGGCCATGACCTGCAGGATCTCTTCGTCGGTCTCGCCCAGGCCCACCATGATGCCGCTCTTGGTCGGCACGTCGGGGTGCATCGCCTTGAACTTCTTGAGCAGGTTCAGGCTGAACTGGTAGTCGCTGCCAGGGCGGGCCTGCTTGTACAGGCGCGGCGCGGTCTCGAGGTTGTGGTTCATCACGTCGGGCGGCGCGGCCTTCAGGATCTCGAGCGCGCGGTCGTCGCGACCGCGGAAGTCGGGCACCAACACCTCGATGCGCGTCTGCGGCGACATCTCGCGGATCTGGCGGATGCATTCCACGAAGTGGCCGGCGCCGCCGTCACGCAGGTCGTCCCGGTCGACACTGGTGATGACGACGTACTTGAGCTTGAGCGCGGCGATCGTGCGCGCCAGGTTCATCGGCTCGTCAGCGTCCAGCGGGTCGGGGCGGCCGTGGCCGACGTCGCAGAACGGGCAACGCCGCGTGCACTTGTCCCCCATGATCATGAACGTGGCGGTGCCCTTGCCGAAGCATTCGCCGATGTTGGGGCACGATGCCTCCTCGCACACCGTGTGCAGCTTGTGCTCGCGCAAGATCTGCTTGATCTCGTAGAAGCGGCTGCTGGGCAGCGCGGCGCGAACGCGGATCCAGTCCGGCTTCTTGAGCTGTTCGGCCGGCACGATCTTGATCGGAATGCGCGACGTCTTGGCTTGCGCCTTCTGCTTGACGCTGGCGTCGTAAGCGGGCGTGGCGACGACGGGAGAGTTCGATTCGGTGGTCATTCGGTGCGGCGCCAGCCTCGGGGGATGACGCGAATTGGGCGAGCCTCTGGCTCTTGAGTGGGGCGGCGAGGGCGCTTTCAGCGGCCGGTACATCTCAGCGCGTGAACTGCGCGCAGAGGCGGCGGCCCAGAACGTCGGCCACCGTTGCCCAGTCGGCAACGACACCCAGTGTAGCGAAATCGACGGTTTTCAGCCCGGCATAACCGCACGGGTTGATGCGCGTGAAAGGTTGCAGATCCATCGCGACGTTCAGTGCGACGCCGTGATAAGTACAGTGGTTGCTCACTTTCACACCCAGGGCGGCAACTTTTCCGAGACCCAGGAACGGGTCCGAGGCCGGCCGATCGTTTCTCAGCGCAGCGTGACCGAACGGGTCGGCCAGCTTCACGTAGATGCCTGGCGCACCGGGAACGCGGTGTCCGGTGACGTCGAAATCCGCCAGCGTGCGCAGCACCGCCGCCTCGAGCCGGAACACGTATTCCTTGACGTAGATGCCCAGGCGCCGCAGGTCGACCAGCGGATAGGCCACCACCTGACCAGGGCCGTGGTACGTCACCTGGCCGCCGCGGTTGGTCTGCACCACCGGCACCGAACCGGCGTCCAGCAGGTGTTCGGCCTTGCCGGCCAGCCCCTGCGTGAAGACGGGGTCGTGCTCGACCAGCCAGATCTCGTCGGGCGTGTCCGTGTCGCGACCGGCGGTGAACGCCTTCATCGCGTCCACGGTGGATTCGTAAGGGACGCGGCCCAGCGGACGCAGCAGAGGCGAGGGAGACGGCCCGTCGGGCGCCGAGGTCGAGGTCAAGCGGGCTTCCTGCAGGCGCAGGAGCGCGCCGAACGCACGATTTTAAGGCGACGGGCTCCGCGGCGTTCAGGCCGGGGTGATCTGCTTGAGCTTCAGTAGACGCTTGTAGTCACGCGCGGACTTGAAGGTCTCGAACTCGGCGTCGATGGCGGCGCGGTCGACCGTCTCCAGTTTGCGTGCCAGGCAGGCCAGCACGAAGGCATGTTCGTCGCCGTACTTGTTGACCGACCAGCCGATGCCGCCCGAGTTGGGGCAACCAGGCCAGAAGGCGATCCAGCGCCAGTCCGGATACGCCTTGTCCTCGCGCCTGCGTACCGCGTGAACCAGCCGCACGCCCACAACGCCGGAGGTGTTGCGGCTGGTCATGCGATTCTTCATGCCGATGGGTGGCGGCAGTTCGGCCAGGGTCACCTTGACCCACTTGCGGGCCGCGGTTTCAGCCTTGGTCCAGTTGCCGAACTGCTTCAGCGTGAAGTTCTTCTGATGTAGTTTCTTCTGCCGAACGATGCGCGCCATGACGCACTTTTCGGTCTCGTTTCTGGTGAGATGCATGAAGCCTCGAAGAGTCGCTTCCCCCCTGGTTCATCACAGAACGATCTTGACCATCGGATGCGCGGTCAATGTCCGGTAGAGCTCATCCAGCTGCGGACGGCTGGTGGCTGTCACCGTGATCGTGATGCCCAGGTAATTACCCCCCTTGCTGGGTCTTTGTTCAACCGTGGTGTGGTCGAAGTCCGGATCGAACTGCCGGGCCACCAGCACGATCGCGTCGACGAATCCGTCAGCGTGCGGGCCCATCACCTTGATGGGAAACGCGCTGGGGTACGTGATCAGCGACTGGTCGTGAGGAATCTCGTGCATGGTGGCAAACCGTTCAAATGGACTGCGACTGAGTCGCACGTTGGTAAGCCTCGTGTAGACGGGCATAAACCGGACCCGGCCGACCACGCAGCGTGCCGTGGCCGACCTGCTCGCCGTCGAGGCGCGTGACGGCGATGACTTCCTTCGAGGCGGAGCTCAGGAGCACCTCGTCGGCCGATCGGACATCGGCCTCGCTCACCGGGCGCAGATTGAACGCGATTCCGGTCTCCTCACACAATTCGCGCAGCAGCTCGATGCGCACGCCGGCCAGCACATGCTCGTCCGGCGCCGGCCCGAGCAGCGCGCCTTCGTGCACCACCCAGACATTGCTGGACGCGCCCTCGGTCAGCCATGGGCCGCCAGGCTCATCATCGCGCAGCAGGATCGTCTCGTCGGCGCCCTGATCGGCAGAGATCTTGCGCGCCAGCACATTGCCCAGGAGCGACGTGCTCTTGATGTCGCCGCGCTGCCAGCGGAAGTCGCGCGCCGTGATGCAACTCAAGCCCTGGACGCGTTGCGCCGGTGTTGGAAGCGACCGCTCACTCGACATGACGAACACCGTCGGCTCCAGCCCGACCGGCACGACATGCGAGCGCGGCGCGACACCCCGCGTGACCTGCAGGTAGAGCAGTTGGTCGTCAGCAGGACAGGCCTCGATCACCTTGCGCAGGCGCGCCAGCCAGGTCTCGCGGTCCAGGTCGGCCTCGATCTCGAGCTTGCCCAGGCTGCGCTCGAAACGCGCCAGGTGGTCGTCGAAGCGGAACATGTGGCGCTTGTAGACCGGAATCGACTCGTACGCTCCGTCGCCGAAGAGGAACCCGCGATCCATCACCGAGACCTTGGCCTGGTTCAACGGCAGGAATTGACCGTCGAGATAGCACAGCGAGTCGGGCAAGGCGATCATGATGAAAGCTCCTGGCGAGCCGCGGCGCGATTGGCGCCGGGCACTGAAGACCCAAACCGGGGGCGGTATTGCCCGTTCCAGGTCACAAGACTACTTGATCCAGAGACGGATGGCATCCCATGCGCGGCCGAACAGGCCCGCCTGGGGCACATCTTCGAGAACTGTGAGCGGAATAGTGGCAATTGCGGACCCTGCCGCAGTGGCTACCTTCAGCGAGCCGACACGTTGACCCTTTGCCAGCGGCGCCACCAGCGGGTCGGTGCGCTCGACCTGCGTCTTCAGCCGATCGCCTTCGCCCTTGGGCACGGCCACGAAGATGGCGTCGGCGCTGCCCAGGCCCACGAGCGCCTGCCTGCCCTTCCAGACCTGCACCGCCGGGCCGACCGGCTTGCCCGCCTCGACCAGGCGCACGTCGTCGAACGCGACGTAGCCCCAATTGAGCAGCTTCTGCGCTTCGTCGGCGCGCGCCTCCTTGGCCGCCGCGCCCATCACGATCGCGATCAGCCGGCGCTTGCCGTTCGGGAAGTCGCGCTGCGCGCTGGCCAGCAGGCAGTAGCCCGCGGCCTCGGTGAAGCCTGTCTTCATGCCGTCGACACTGGGGTCGCGGCGCAGCAGCACGTTGCGGTTGTCCTGGTGGATGTTGTTGAACTTGTAGTCGCGCTGGGAGTAGTAGTGGTAGTACTCCGGGAAGTCGCGGATGATGTGCTGCGCCATGGCCATCAGGTCGCGCGGCGTGCTGCGATGGCCGGCCTCGGTCAGGCCCGACGCGTTCTTGAACGTCGTGTTCTTCAGGCCCCAGGCCTGCGCCTGCCGGTTCATCATGCCGACGAAGCCGTCGACGCTGCCGCCCACGCCTTCGGCGAGCGCCACCGCCGCATCGTTGCCGGAGTCGACGATCAGGCCCTGCAGCAGTTCGTCTACCGTCGGCGTCATCGTGGTGTCGATGAACATCAGCGAACCGCCACCCTTTCGCTCGGCCCAGGCGCGCAGCGACACCGGCAACTTCTGCTCCAGCGTCAGCTTGTGCTCCTTGAGCGCCGCGAAGACGATGTAGGCCGTCATCAGCTTGGTCAGCGAGGCAGGGTCGACCGAGACGTCGGCGCCGCGCTCGGCCAACACCTGGCCGGCGTTCATGTCGACCAGCAGGTATTCGTGCGCGGCGATCTCGGGGGCAGGCAGCGCCTGGCCGAATGTGCTGACGCCGGCCGCGGCCAGGCTCAAGAGGGTGAGGAGCTTTCTCATGGGGACGCCGATGTCATTCGGCAAAATTGCGCAGCACCAGCGACTTCAGAAGCATCAACTGGCCGTGGAAGAAATGCCCGGCGCCCGGCACGACGACCACCGGCAGCGCCTGCGGGCGGGCCCAGTCCATCGAGGCCGACAGTGGCACGACATCGTCGGCCTCGCCGTGGATCAGCAAGGTCTCCGCGCCGACCGGCGGGGCATCATGTTTGACGGTGGACGGGGCGACGAGCACCATTCTTTGAGGCCTCTCGGCCTCGGGAAGTTTCGCGGCCGCGCTCGCCGCGACGTAGCCGCCAAAGGAAAATCCACCGAGCACCAGCGCCTCGCCGGCCTCGCGATGGGCCGCGATCACGGCCAGCGCGTCGTCGACCTCGCCCCGGCCCTCGTCCCAGGCGCCGGCCGAGCCGCCCACGCCGCGGTAGTTGAAGCGCACGACGCGCCAGCCGCGCTGCGTGAGCGCGCGGGCGATGGTGGTGACGACCTTGTTGTCCATCGTGCCGCCCTGCAGCGGGTGCGGATGGCAGACGACCGCGAGCCCGCGCGAGGGCACGTCGGTGGTGGTGTCGACGGCAACGCTCAATGGGCCTGCCGGCCCGGCGATCTCGCCGCGCTTCGTGAAGGTGTTCATCACAGCCTCAGCGGCCGACGTCGGGCGCCAGGAGCAGGCGTTCGACCGGCTTGCCGTTGACCAGGTGCGAGTCGACGATCTCGTCGATGTCGTGCTGGTCGACGAATGTGTACCAGGTCTCGTCAGGGTAGACGACGGCCACCGGGCCGCCAGCGCAGCGGTCGAGGCAACCGGCCTTGTTCACGCGGATCCCACCCGGGCCGGCGAGGCCAGCGGACTTGATGCGCGACTTGCAATGGTCGAATCCCGCCTGGGCACCGACCAGCGAGCAGCTGTCCTCGCCAGGCTTGCGCTCGTTGAGGCAAAAGAAGATGTGGTGCTTGTAGTACATGGCCTGCATTGTAGGAAGCCTGGATGGTCGCGCTGCGCGCAGCGCCTTTGTGGGGGCCCGGCCGCCCGGGCGTGTCGGGTTCGTTCGCAGCTTCTCAGGCAGTGCGGGCGCCGTCGCTGCCCACCAGCCGGCGGAACAGCGCGATGCCAGCCACGAACGGCCACAGCCAGCCGACCCATTGCGCCAGCCCGTGGAAGTGGATGAAGCGGCCCTGCTCCCACTGCTGCAGGCTGTCGGCGTAGTACGGGTCGGAAGGCGCCTGGGCCACCAGCGCGACATTGACCGACAGCGCCACCAGGCCCAGCGCGGCGGCCGGCCGTTGTCCGATGAAGACGACTGCCAGCGCCACCGCCGAGCCGAAGGCCAGCCCGATCGGCACCGTCGAGGTGACCCAGCCCAGCGCATGCACCGGCCCGAAGTTCAGCGCGGCCGACAACGTGTTGGCCGCCAGGCCCACCAGCACCGCCACCGGCACCACCGCCGCGCGCCGCCAGCCGGGCCGCGAGATCGAGAACGCCACCAGGCACGGCCCGAGCAGTCCCAGCGCGACGGCGAAACCTTCCGCCGCCTTGGACATTGCCCCGGTGTTCTCGCCCAGGCTGGCCCACAGCCAGTCGAACCAGGGCGCCAGCGGGTGGTCGTTGAGCAGGTCGTAGGCCGCCTCCTGCAGCCGCTCCCACGACACGCCCTGCCCGAACGGCACCGTGCTGGGATAGAGGAAGCCGATCGGCCACAGCACCAGCAGTGCGATCGTGGCGCCACTGTGCGGGAGGAACCAGCGCTCGCGCAACGTCGACCAGCGCACGCCGGCGCCGGCCGAATGGATCGCGATCGCCAGGCTCAGGCCCGCGGCTGCGCCCATCGAGTTCAGCGTCCAGTCCATCATCGACGGGTAGCGGCCGGGCAGGAAGTGCTGCGTGAACTCCATTGCCCATGACAGCGCAGACGGCAGCGCGCAGGCGATCGCGCCCGCTGCCGCGGGCGGGCGCCCGCGCCGCAACGCGCTGGCGTACACGAGCGCGCCTAGCGGCATGTAGCCCAGGAAGTTGGACCAATCGTCGAAACCGATGTGGTACCGCGGCCAGGGCGGCACGATCAGCGCCGACAGCGGCTGCCCGGCGGGCCAGAACCAGCCGGTGAACGGGTAGAGGCTGGCGTAGATCACCAGCCCGGTGAAGACGATGGCCAGCGTCAGCGCCGAGCTCTCGCGCGGGTGCGCCGGTGCGCTCAAGGGCATGCGCGGGATGCGCGCTGCGGCACGGGCGGGCTTGGCCATTGTGGGAACCGCCGCGCCTGGCCGTCGCTCAGAACGGCTTGACGACCACGAGGACGACGATGGCCGCGAACAGCAGTACCGCCATCTCGTTGAACACGCGGAACCAGCGCTCGCGGCGGCGGTTCTCCAGCTTCTCGAAGCTGCGCAGCATGCCGCGGCACATGTGGTGGTAGCCGATTGCCACGACGACCAGCAGCATCTTGGCGTGCAGCCAGTAGTTGCCGGGCGGATGCAGCAGGTCGGACCGGATCCAGAGCAGCAACGCGCCTAAGCCGATGGCGCCGACCATGAGCAAACTCGAGAATCGGTACAGCTTGCGCGCCATCAGGAGCAGGCGCTCACGTTCAGCGTGGCTGTCGCTGGGAACCTGCGCCAGGTTGACGAAGATCCGTGGCAGGTAGAACAGCCCGGCAAACCAGCTGGACACGAAGACGATGTGCAGGGCCTTGACCCAGAGATATCCGCTCATGGGCCCATTATGGTCGGCCGAACTGGACCGTCCCAGGCACTGGCACCGCAATGCAAGGATTGCCCGCCGCAAAAGAAAGAGCCCCGGTATCCACGAATGGACGACCGAGGCTGCAAAGCCTTGACGCTGTCATCACGCAAGGCACCTGCTCAGGGAGGAAAAGCAGGGGACAATATGCTCACGCACATCATCCGAAACGGAATGTAGCAGATCAACCCACGTGCGCGACAGCAAATGCGCGTGCGCTTACAGGTTGGTTGCGTAGTTTTGACGTAAAAGGTCCCACTTCCTGTGTCTCTTCTGCCGCCTTTCCCCGCAAGCCGCCCGCGTCGCATGCGCCGCGACGCCTTCAGCCGCGAGCTGATGCGCGAAACCCGCCTCAGCGCCGGCAACTTCATCCTGCCGGTGTTCGTCATCGACGGCCAGAACCAGGTCCAGGACATTCCCAGCATGCCGGGCGTGCAACGCATGACCATCGACCGCCTGCTGGGCGTCGCCGAGGAGTGCGTCGCGCTGGGCGTGCCGGCGCTGGCGCTGTTCCCCAACATCGAGCCGTCACTCAAGACGCCCGACGGGGCCGAGGCCCTCAACCCGGACGGCCTGATACCGCGCACCGCGCGTGCACTGAAGAAGCACTTTCCCGACCTCGGCGTGATGACCGACGTCGCGCTGGACCCGTTCACGTCGCACGGCCAGGACGGGCTGCTCGACGACACCGGCTACATCGTCAACGATTCCACCGTCGCGATGCTCACCCGCCAAGCGCGCGTGCAGGCCGAGGCCGGCGTCGACATCGTCGCCCCCAGCGACATGATGGACGGCCGCATCGGCGCGATTCGCGCGATGCTGGAGGCCGACGGCCACCTGCACACGCGCATCATGGCCTACAGCGCCAAGTACGCCAGCGCCTTCTACGGCCCGTTCCGCGACGCCGTCGGCTCCGCCGCCACGCTCGGCAAGAGCAACAAGAAGGTCTACCAGATGGACCCGGCCAACTCCGACGAGGCCTTGCGCGAAGTGGCGCTGGACATCGCCGAAGGCGCCGACATGGTCATGGTCAAGCCCGGCATGCCGTACCTGGACATCGTGCGCCGCGTGAAGGACGAGTTCCGCATGCCGACCTACGTCTACCAGGTCAGCGGTGAGTACTCGATGCTCAAGGGCGCGGCCTTGAACGGCTGGATGGACGGCGAGGCCGTGATGATGGAGTCGCTGCTGGCGTTCCGGCGCGCCGGCGCGGATGGCGTATTGACATACTTCGCGCTGGAAGCGGCGCGGGTGCTCAAGCGCGGATAGAGGTTTTCGCGGGGGTGGATCCTGCGACTGCGCGCACGACGACCCGGGCCTGTCATTGCGCGCAATCCGCGTGCGCCCAGGTCACGTGCGCTCAGCTGTAAGGATCGGCGAAGCCCAGCCCCGCCAGGACCTCGGTCTCGCGCGCCTCCATGCACGCGGCCTCCGGCCCGTCGTCCTCGTGGTCGTAGCCCTGCGCGTGCAGCGTGCCGTGCACCAGCAGGTGGGCGTAGTGGGCGGCGAGATCGATCCTCTGGTCCATGGCCTCGCGCTCGACGACCGGCGCGCACAGCACCAGGTCGGCTTCGATCTCGGGCTCCTGCACGTAGTCGAAGGTCAGCACGTTGGTCGCGTAGTCCTTCTTGCGGTACGCGCGGTTGAGCGCGCGGCCTTCGTCCTCGTCGACGATGCGCACCGTGATCGCTGCGGGCAGCTCGAGGCCGGCGCGGATCCAGCGGGCGACCTTGTGGCGCGGCAGCAGGGCGCGGTGCGACGGGTCGGCGAACTGCAGGCTCAGCTGGAGGTCGGGCAATGGAATGCGGGCCATCAGGAACGTCCTGCCCGGTTGCTGCGCTTGCCTTCCTGGAACGTCGCAGGCGCCGGCGCCGATGCGGGCACAGGCCGTTCGACACGTTCGGCCGGCGCCGGCAGGTCGCCCCGCGAGGCGGCCTCGTAGGCCTCGACGATGCGCGCCACCAGCGGATGGCGCACGACGTCGGCCGAACCGAACTGCGTCATCGCGATGCCGGCGACGTCGCGCAGGATCTCCGACGCGTCAGCCAGCCCGCTGCGCGCCCCGCGCGGCAGGTCGACCTGGGTCAAGTCGCCTGTGACGACGGCCTTGGTGCCGAAGCCGATGCGCGTGAGAAACATCTTCATCTGCTCGGGCGTGGCGTTCTGCGCCTCGTCCAGGATCACGAACGCGTGGTTGAGCGTGCGGCCGCGCATGAACGCCAGCGGTGCGATCTCGATGGCGCCGCGCTCGAAGGCCTTGGTCACGCGCTCGTAGCCCATCAGGTCGTGCAGCGCGTCGTACAGCGGGCGCAGGTACGGGTCGACCTTCTGCGACAGGTCGCCAGGCAGGAAGCCCAGGCGCTCGCCGGCCTCCACCGCGGGGCGCGTCAGCACGATGCGCTGGACGCTTGCGCGCTCGAGCGCGTCGACCGCGCAGGCGACCGCCAGAAAGGTCTTGCCGGTGCCGGCCGGGCCCAGGCCCACGGTGATGTCGTGCGACAGGATCTGGCGCAGGTACTGCACCTGGTTGGGCGTGCGGCCGACCAGGTTGGAGCGCCGCGTGTGCAGGACGATCTCGCCGCCGGCCGCGGCCTCGGCGGGCGCCACCGGCTTGGCGTGGCCCTGGATCACGTCGCGCTGCGCATCGTGGAGCATCAGCTGCAACTGCTCCTCGTCGATCGGGCGGCCGCTGCGGTCGTACAGCGCCTCGATCAGTGCCAGGGCGCGCGGCGCCTGCAGCTTGCCGCCCTCGACGCGGAAGTGCTCCTGGCGTCGCGTGATGACGACGTTGAGCCCCTGCTCGATCGCGCGCAGGTTCTCGTCGAGGACGCCGCACACATGCGCGAGGCGTTCATTGTCAGGGGGGGAAAAGGCGCGGCGGACGATCACGTGGCTTGGTCTGGCGAAAAGGGGCGAGGCGCGATTGTCCGCTCATCCGATAATCGCCGCATGATCGGTCGTCTCACGGGCATCATCGCGGAAAAAACGCCCCCGCAGGTTCTGCTCGACGTCCAGGGCGTCGGCTACGAGGTCGACGTGCCCATGAGCACGTTCTGCAACCTGCCCGGGCTGGGCGAACGCGTCACGCTGCTCACGCATTTCGTCGTGCGCGAAGATGCGCAGCAACTGTTCGCCTTCCTCACCGCCGAGGAGCGTGCCACGTTCCGGATGCTGATCAAGATCTCGGGCGTCGGCCCACGCACGGCGCTGGGCATCCTCTCGGGCCTGTCGGTCAGCGACCTCGCCGGCGCCGTCGCGCGCCAGGAAGGCGGCAGGCTGCAGAAGGTGCCGGGCATCGGCAAGAAGACGGCCGAGCGCCTGCTGCTGGAGCTCAAGGGCAAGCTGGGCCCCGAGCTCGCGGCCAGCGGCGCGAGCATCGCCAGCGACGCGCAGGGCGACATCGTGCAGGCGCTGATCGCCCTCGGCTACAACGAGAAGGAGGCGGCGATGGCGATCAAGAATCTGCCCAAGGACGTCGGGGTGAGCGACGGCATCAAGCTGGCGATGAAAGCGCTGTCCTAGTTCAGTTTCGCGGTGGCCTGGAAATTTACCGTCTGACGCTTGCCCTTCGAGTCCTCGACGACCAGCTTGATCGGCACCACGTCGCCCGCCTTCAGCGGCGCCTTCAGGCCCGTCAGCATCAGGTGGTAGCCGCTGGGCTTGAATTCCACCGGCTTGCCGGCGGGCAGCGGCAGCGCCGCCACGTCGCGCATCTTCATCATGTCGCCGTCCATCTTCATCTCGTGCACTCCCACCGAGGCGGCGATGGGCGAACTGGCGTCGACCAGCTTGCCGCCCTGCACGGAGGTGATCGTCAGGTAGGCGGCGCTGGTGGTCTGCTGCGCGACGGTCGTGCGCACCCAGGCCTTGTCGACGCTGACCTGTGCGTGGGCGGCGGTGGTGGCCAGGAGGCAAGTTGCGGCGAGGAGGGCTAGTTTGTTCATCGGGAGGAATCGTACGCGAGCCCGGATGGAGGCGCGGCGGCGCCCGAAGTTCCCGCCGGCAGGCCGACTGCAAGCGGTTCCGGCGAGCCATAATTACTGAATGTCCATACAGACTGATGATTTCAGCAGCGCGCAGCCTCGCGATCCGCGCCAGGCCCGTGTCGTCGCGGCGGGCCCGGCGTCGCCCAACGAAGAGGCGATGGAGCGCGCGCTGCGGCCGAAACGGCTGGACGACTACGTCGGGCAAGTGAAGGCGCGCGAGCAGCTCGACATCTTCATCGGCGCGGCCCGCAAGCGCTCGGAGTCGCTGGACCACGTGCTGCTGTTCGGCCCGCCGGGCCTGGGCAAGACCACGTTGAGCCACATCATCGCGGCCGAACTGGGCGTCAACCTGCGCCAGACCTCCGGACCGGTGCTGGAAAAGCCCAAGGATCTCGCGGCCATCCTCACCGGCCTCGAGCGCAACGACGTGCTGTTCATCGACGAGATCCACCGCCTGTCGCCGGTCGTCGAAGAGATCCTCTATCCGGCGCTGGAAGACTTCCAGATCGACATCATGATCGGCGACGGCCCCGCCGCCCGCTCGATCAAGCTCGACCTGCAGCCGTTCACGCTGGTGGGCGCCACCACGCGCGCCGGCATGCTCACCAACCCGCTGCGCGACCGCTTCGGCATCGTCGCGCGGCTGGAGTTCTACACGTCCGAGGAGCTGTCGCGCATCGTCGTGCGCTCGGCCGGCCTGCTCAAGGTGCCCATCGACCCCGAGGGCGCGCTGGAGCTCGCCCGGCGCTCGCGCGGCACGCCGCGCATCGCCAACCGCCTGTTGAGGCGCGTGCGCGACTACGCCGACGTCAAGGCCGACGGCCGCATCACGGTGCCGGTGGCCAACCTGGCGCTGGCGATGCTGGACGTCGACCCGCAGGGCTTCGACGTGATGGACCGCAAGCTGCTCGAGGCCATCGTGCACCGATTCGACGGCGGCCCCGTGGGCCTGGACAACGTCGCCGCGGCGATCGGCGAAGAGCCGGGCACGATCGAGGATGTCATCGAGCCCTACCTGATCCAGCAGGGCTACCTGCAGCGCACGCCGCGCGGGCGCATCGCCACCGCGGCCGCCTACCGGCACCTGGGCCTGGCGCCGCCGGCTCGTGCGGGCACCGATCTGTTCGGGCTGCCGCCGGAGCTCTGAGGGTCAGTCGGTGCGGGCCGCCAGAGCCGCCGCCACCGGCATCCGATCCGCCGACTCGTCCAGCGTCGGCGCCCCGACGTCCAGATGGCTGGTGTCGTTCCAGCCCACCATCGTCAAGCCGGACGACGTGTGCAGCAGCCGGTTGATCGCGGCGTTGTCGAGTTGCCAGATGCGTGGCGCGTCGAGCGGCACGCGTGCACCGGCGCGGTAGAGGCAGTCGAGCACGCCGCCGTGGGCCACCAGCACCACCGTCTTGCCGGCGTGGCGCTCGGCGATGCGCAGCGTGGCCTCGACGCAGCGTGCGTAGAACACCGTCAGCGATTCGCCGTCACCAGTGGGGCCCGGCGCGAATTCGGGGTCGCGGCTTTTCCAGCGGGCAGACAACGCGGGCCAGCGCTCGGCGACCTCGGTGTGCGTCATGCCCTGGAAGCCACCGAAGCTGCGTTCGCGCAGGCCGGAGTCGAGTTCGAGCGGGATGCGGTTGAACGACGCGATCGCCTGCGCGGTGGCCTGCGCGCGCGCGAGGTCGCTGCTGACGACGACGTCGGGGTGATCCTCCGCGAGCCAGTGCGCCGTGCGGCGCGCTTGCTCCTGGCCGCGCGCGTTGAGCGGGATGTCCAGTTGGCCCTGCAGGCGGGCCTCGACGTTCCAGGCGGTCTCGCCGTGTCGTACCGCGATCAGTCGCGTCGCATCCCCATGACTCATCGGATTCTCACGCTCCCCAGACGATCGGTTGTTTCTCGGCCAGCGCGCGCTTCATCATCTCAACCATCGGCCACACGCGCTGGCGCAGGCCGACGGTGTCGGCCCGGGGCGAACCTTCGTCGGCGTCATCGGCGGGCTTCGGGCTCTCCGTGGCGACAGCAGACTCCAGCGCGCTCATCGCAGCCGACATCTGCTCGACTTCGATGATGCCTTGGGCCGACGGCGACTTGCCGATCAGCGTCAATACGCGATCGCCGACCGGCTGCGTCATGATCAGGTCACCGGTGGCCTGGCTCTTGAATTTGTACATCATGGTGGTGTGCCCAATAAAAAAAAGCGGCCAAGGATTACCCTGGCCGCGATTGTCCGCGATTGGCTCAAGGGTTCGTCGCGAACCGCCGAGCGTTTCGAGGGGTTGATCAGCGATTGCGACGGATGCGCACCACTTCGACCAGCGCGATGACGGCTGCGCCGACGGCCGCGGCGATCAGCAGCGACTTGATCGGCTCGTCGGAAACGTAGCCACGCGTCGAATCGACTGCCTTCTGGCCGCGTTCCTTCAGTGCCGCAGCCTGCTCGCGAGCGGAGTCGTAGCCGTCGTTGGCGTAGCCGCGGGCACGCTCGCTCCAACGCGACAGCGCTGGCTTGGCATCGCCGTAGGCGCTCGTCAGGCCGTCGACGGCGCTGCCGATGGCGGCTTGGGCGTCGCGTTCGGCGGACTTCAGGGAAGCCGCGGCGCGATTGAAGTGCTCGGACGTGGTGGCCGATGCGTTGGACAGTGAGGTTTCAGACATGTTGGAACTCCTGGAGAGGTTGGATTTCGTTGCAGTGGCCGGGGGTGACGGCCAAAGCTCTGAAGAGACAATTTGAGTGTGCGCGACAGGCCTGCGTTTGCGGGTAGGGCTGGGTCGTGCCTGCGTGTCGGGCAGCCACGGGCCGCAGCGTAGGACGGCAACTACAGAGCAATCAGCATGCGCGCTTGCGCTGCGCGGCGGGGGAGAAACCGCTCTCTCGACGCATGTTTGCGCCGCAGCTCAATGCGGCAGTTCGCCCGCCTCGCGCGTCGACAGGTCGATGCAGTACGCGACCAGCAGGTCGATGTCGCGCGACTTGTCGAACACGCGATCGGCGCCGCTCGCCAGGCAACGCGCCTGCATCTCGTCGGTGGCGTAGTTGCTGAGCACGACCAGCGCGGCATCTGGCCGCTTGCGGCGCGCCGCAGCGATGACTCCCAAGCCTGAGCCGGTGCGCAGGAAGATGTCGATGATCACGAGATCGCAGCGCTCGCCGTTGGCCGCCAGCCACTCGACCGCGACGCTCTCGTCGGCCGCTGTGCCCAACACGTGCACCGGCGCCAACTCCTCCAGCGCGGCGATCAAGCTCTCCAGAACGATGACGTTGTCCTCGACGACGTAGACATCCAGCGTCCGCTCGGGCAAGTCGCGATCGCTCGCGTGGGGCCGCGCGGCGGCACCTGCGGCGTTGGTGAGGGCGCCCCGGTGCTGAATCATTGGCTCGCTCGTCGGGCGGTGGTGTCGATGCGAGCCAGCCAGTCGGCGCGCTCGATCAAGGCCTTGCCGTCGGCTTCGTCCAGGCACTCGTCGGCGTCGCGACCGTCCATCACACAACGCTGTGCCTCGGCGCTCAGCAGCGACGCCGGTGCCTGCGCTTCGAGTACGAGGTCATGCGGCACGGCGGTGGCAAGGAACAGCGTGGAAACCACCGCGGTGACGACGGGCAGCACGTTGCGCACGCAAAGGACGGACATGGGACACAGCTTTCAAGGGTTTCGATATCGACATCCCGAGAATGCGCCGATTGTTCGACCGTGGATGCCGGCCGGTGTCCCGATGCCCTGTAGTGCCTGTCCTACGTGCGCCAGCGGCACTGTCGTGCGAGGATCATGATTGCAAGCGGCGACACCCTGCCGCACGGAGGATTCCCCATGAGCACGCCCACCACCCCCTCGTCACCCAAGCCCGCCCTCGCGGGCACGCGCGCGACGCCCACGCCGCTCGCGCCCACGCACGCGGGCACGGCGCCCGGCGAGGATCTCGACCTGGAAGAAGACGTCGCCCCCAACCTCGGTGGCGAAGACCAGATGCAGGACGCCTGAGACGGCGGCCACTGGCGCCGTCAGAGCCTTCGCTGCGAAGCCGGCAGGCTGAACCAGGACTCGAGCGCGCGCTCTTCCATCCAGAACCCCAGGCGCCGTCCCTGCAGGCCGTCGCAACCAGCGGCGATCAGTGCAGCGCATTGCAGCTCGGTGTCGGCGCCGTTGGCATGCACCTCCAACTGCATCGCGTGGACAAGTTGCACCAGCGCTGGCACCCAACGCGCCTCTGCACCCGCACCGGCGCAGGCCTGCGACAGCGTCGCGTCGAGCTTCACGCCGGCGAACGGCAGCCGTTGCAGCGACGCGAGCGAGCTGGTGCCGACGCCGAAGCCGTCGAGCATCACGCGGATGCCCTGGCGAGCCAGCGAGCGCACTGCGGCGAGGGCCGCGTCCGGGTCGACCTGGAGTACGGACTCGCCGACGTCGATTTCCAGATCCTGGGGCGCGCAACCCGCGGCCTCCAGCGCGGCGGCCACGCGACGGGCGTAACCCGGTTGCGTCAGCTGCCAATCGGAGACGTTGATGTTCAGGCGCAGCGGATGTCCCGCGGCGCGCCAGCGGCCTTGCTGCAGCAGGCCATGCTCCAGCACCCAGTCGTCGAGCGCGCCGACCAGGCCGCGCTCCTCGGCGACGCCCATGGACTGGCTCGCGGCGACTTCGCCGAGCTCACGGTCGCGCCAGCGCAGGGCAACCTCCAGCGCGATGGCCAAGCCGGTCTGGGTGTCGAAGCGCGGCTGCGCAGCCAGGCGGAAGCGGCCTTCGTCGGCGGCGCGCATCAGGCCGGCCTCGACGCGGTCGCGCCGGCGCTGCCAGGACTCGAAACCGAACTTGTGCACCGCGAATGACGAGCGGCTGGCCTGTTGAGCGCGATGCATCGCGATCTCGACGTGACGCAGGATCTCGTCGCCCGACAGACCAGCCCCGGGATAGGTGCCGATGCCGATCGCCACCGGCACGCCGGCGACGCGCTCCTGCGATTCGATCAGGCGCTTGGCCGCGGCCTCGGCGCCCACCTCGCTGGCGTAGTCGATCAGCACGCCGAAGCGGCTGCCGCCCAGGCGCGCGCAGTAGTGCGGCTGGCGGATCGAGCCGCGCACCTGGCCGGCCAACTCGGACAACCGGCGCGCCCCAGCGGCGCTGTCGCCGCCTTCGCCGAACAGCGCGTCGCGATTGAACTCGATGCACAGCACGGCGAAGCCGGCGCTCTGGCGACCCGAACCCAGTGCCTCCTCCAGCGTCGTCAGGAAGCCAGTGCGGTTGGGCAGGTGGGTGAGCTGGTCGATGCCCTGGTTGCCCTGCTCACGCGCCACGCCTGGGCGGCGCGGGTTGGTCTCGCGAAACGAGAACACGCGGCCGATCGGTCGTCCGTGGCTCCACTGCGGCTGACCGTGGCGCTCGATGACGGCACCGTTGACGTGCGCGATCTCGTCGTGCGCCTCGGCCAGCGTGTGCGCATAGACATCCTCCAGCCGGCGGTCGTAGGCGTCGACGTCCATCACGTTCATGCGCACCCATTCGTGCACGGCGCGGTCGTCGCCGCCGTGCAGCACGGCGTCGGGCAGCGCCCACATGCGCGCGAAGCGGCGGTTGAACGCGCGGATCTTGCCGTGCAGGTCGGTGACGAGGATGGCGTCGGCCGTGGCCTCCAGCGTGGCGCGCAGCTCGGCCAGCGCGGTTTCGCGCTCGACCTCGATGCGCTGCTCGCGGCTGCGGTCGCGCACCTGCACGAGGTACAGCGCGCAGCCGTCGGCCAGCCAAACGGGCGCGATGCGGCGCGACACCGCGCAGGTGCGTCCGCTGGGCAGGTGCAGTTCGGCGTCGCTGTCGAGCACCGCGGCTGCGCCGCAGCGCACGCCGTCCCAGAACGCCATGTCCTCGAGATCGGTGATCGCGTCCTCGGCGTCCAGACCCTCGAGATCCTTGCGCTCCAGCAGCTCCTCGGCCTCGACGTTGGCGGCCAGGATGTGGCCCTGCGCCGCGTCGACGATCCAGGCGGCGTGGCCCATCGCAGCCATCGCCGCGAGGATGCCGGCAAACGATTCCTTCGCCGTGGTCTGTGCCAGGAGCGGCTGGGTGGCGGTCATGCCGCCGCCTCTTCCCGGGCGTCTTCCTGGGGCGTGCTTTCCACGTCGAAGAAGTACGAGATGCGCTGACGCGGCTTCAGGTAGTCGACGGCGCGCGTGGGCAGTTGCACCGGCTTGAGGCTGCGGCGGATGCCCAGTTGCGGGATCTGCTCGAGATCGAGATGGAGGGCGTCCTCGACGGCGACAGCCGGATCGTAGACCAGCACCCGCGGCTTGAGCGGATGCGCGGCGTTGACGGTCATCACCATCGCGAAGCGCTCGTCGCTGAGCTGCACCACCGAGCCCGGCGGGTAGATGCCCATCATCTTGATGAAGCCGCTCAACAGGGTCTCGTCGAACTTCGAGCGGCACTGGGCGAACAGACGCGAGAGGGCTTCGTGCGGCGTGATGGACTGCGCCGGCAACGCGGCGTTGCACAGGTTGTCGTAGCGATTGACCAGCGCCACGATGCGCGCGGGCAGCGACATCCGCGGCAACATCAAGGCGCTCGGGAAGCCGCTGCCGTCCGCGAGCTCGTGGTGCTGCGCGATGACCAGTTGCGCGTCGGACGACAGGCCCATGCGACGGCCCAGGATCAGGCCCTGGGCGACGTGGTCGCGGTACAGTGCGGCCTCGCCGGAATTGAAGTCCTCGCGTGCGAGGCGCACGCGATCGGGCAGCGCGATCTTGCCGACGTCGTGCATCAATGCGCCGACGCCAAGCTCCATCAGCACGTTGGCAGGCACCGCGAGCTGGCGGCCCAGCATCAGCGAAACGACGGTCACATTGAGCGAATGGGCGGCGTGGCGGTCGCTGGACATCTCGCCCAGGATGCGCAGGCACGGCTCGCCTTCGACCAGCATCTTGTCGAGCAGCGCCTTCGCGAGCTGCTGCGCGTCGGCGTTGGCCTGCGTGGGGTCGGTCATGACCTTGTCGTTGGTGCGGCGCAGGTCGCGGCAGGCTTCGGTGAACTGGCGTTCGCAACGCGCGGCGATCTCCATCTGCGCGTTCAGCGCGAGCTTGGCGAGCTGTCGGGCGTCCAGCGGCTGGGGCGCCTCCTCGGCCAGCTGGCTGTCGGCGCCGCCGGCGGCGACGGCTTCGACGGCCGGTTGCTCGATGTCGCTGCGTTCCGGGCTCCACGCGAGGTGGGCGAGGCCCAGCGAGCGGATCGTCTCGATCTGCTCGTTGGACGTCAGCTTGAAGCTCGACAGCGGGAACGGGTGCGACATCCAGCCGACGTTCAGATGAACGAACATGCCGATGCGCAGGGCGCTCGCTTGGATAGGGGTCGTCATTCGAATCTTCCCTTACCGCCCACATCTCTTGCGGGTGGTTTCTTTCTCTCGGTGGAATCGGCCAAATCCCCGCCCGACTTGAGCGGACAGATCCCTTCAAAAGCCGGAGCCGCACCGAAAACGCGCAAAATCTCCACGAACGGAGCCTTTGCGTGAATAAATGTTCTACATGCGAACACTTTGAATCCTATTGAGACGCCCAACATGACCGACGCCTTCATCTGCGATGCCTTGCGCACGCCATTCGGCCGCTACGGCGGATCCCTGTCGGCCGTTCGCGCCGACGATCTAGGGGCTATTCCAATCCGCGCCTTGCTGGCACGCCATCCCGAACTCGATCCTGCCGCGATCGACGACGTGCTCTACGGCTGCGCCAACCAGGCCGGTGAAGACAACCGCAACGTCGCCCGGATGAGCGCCCTGCTGGCCGGACTGCCGGTGGACGTGCCGGGCGTCACGCTGAATCGCCTGTGCGGCTCTGGCCTGAATGCGGTGGGCAGCGCTGCGCAGGCGATCAGGTCGGGCGAGGCCGGCCTGCTGCTCGCCGGTGGCGTCGAGAGCATGAGCCGCGCGCCGTTCGTGATGCCCAAGGCGACATCGGCGTTCGCGCGCGAGAACGCGCTGTACGACACGACGATCGGCTGGCGCTTCATCAACCCCGCGATGAAGGCGCAATACGGCGTCGATTCGATGCCGGAGACGGCCGAGAACGTGGCCGACGATTTCGGCGTGACGCGCGCGGACCAGGACGCGATGGCGCTGGGCTCGCAGCTGCGCGCCGTCGAGGCCCAGAAGCGCGGCTTTTTCGACGCCGAGATCACGCCGGTGACGGTGCCACAGAAGAAGGGCGACGCGCTCGTCGTTGCCAAGGACGAACACCCGCGCGAGACCTCACTGGAGGCGCTCGCCAAGTTGAAGCCCATCGTGCGCCCCAACGGCACGATCACCGCCGGCAACGCCTCCGGCGTCAACGACGGCGCCTGCGCGCTGCTGCTGGCCAGCGCCAGCGCCGCCAGGACGCACGGCCTGACGCCGCGCGCCCGCGTGCTGGGCATGGCCGTGGCCGGCGTCGCCCCGCGCGTCATGGGCATCGGCCCGGCGCCGGCCTCCAAGAAGCTGCTGGCGCGCCTGGGGCTGACGATCTCGCAGATGGACGTGATCGAGCTCAACGAGGCGTTTGCCGCGCAAGGCCTGGCCGTGCTGCGCCAGCTGGGCGTAGGCGACGACGATCCGCGCGTCAATCCGAACGGCGGCGCAATCGCCCTCGGCCACCCGCTGGGCGCCAGCGGCGCACGACTGGTGACGACGGCCGTCAACCAGTTGCATGCGACGGGCGGGCGCTACGCGCTTTGCACGATGTGCATCGGCGTGGGGCAAGGGATCGCGCTGGTGGTCGAGCGCGTCTAGGTCAAGCTGAGGCCGGTGGCTGCCAGAGCTCCACGCGGTTGCCTTCCGGGTCGGTGACCCAGCCGAACCTGCCGTACTCGGAGACCTCGGTCTTGTCTTCGACCGCGCAGCCTTCGCGCTTGAGCAGCGCGAGCAGGCCGTCGAGATCGGCGACGCGGTAGTTGATCATGAACGGTGCGCCGCGCGAGCCGAAGTAGTCACTGTCGGCCGCGAAGATACACCAGGTCGTGTGCGAGGACAGAGGTGTCTTGCTGCCGGCAAGCTGCGTGGGCGCCGGCGGCATCGCGAGGCCGCCCCAGTCCTGGATGTCCAGGCCCAGGTGGCGCTTGTACCAGGCCCGCAGGCCGTCGGCGTCGCGCGCCTTGAAGAAGACGCCGCCGATTCCTGTCACTCGTTGCATCGCACCACTCCTTGAAGGATGTCGCGCCAGCGAATCAGCCGCGCTTGCGGATCACCACCGTGTTGGCCATCTTGTCATGCCAACCCTGCTTGCGCGGATCGAACGCGATCCAGAGGAAGCCCAGGAACAGCACGATGGTCGACACGTAGTAGCCCAGGTAGCGTCCGATCAGCTGCCCCGTCGAGGGTGGCCCGAAGGTGCGGGCATCGACGATCTCGGCCGCGATCACCATCTTGCCGGGCGTCGCCTTGCGGTAGTGCCAGAACAGCAGGGTCGCCGCGGCGGGCACGATCCAGTTGATGATGAAGGCCTTCGCGCCTTCGGCGTAGGCCCAGCCAACGCCAAAGTACCAGACCAGCAGCGGCACGATGAGGAACATCACCGCGAACGAGTCGATCAGGAACGCGCCGAAGCGCGGCCAGAAACCGACGTATTCGACCGCCGTCGGCGTCGCGCTTTCAACGTTCACTCCGCGGCCCCCTGGGCGGCGGCGCGGCGCTCGCGCACGGCCTTGGCGAGGCGCATCAACAGTGGCTCCGTATCGGCCCAGCTGATGCACGCGTCGGTGATCGACACGCCCCAGGCCGGGGTCACGCCCGGCTTCAGGTCCTGGCGGCCGTCGGCCAGGTGGCTTTCGATCATCACGCCGGTGATGCGCTGGTCGCCGCCGGCGATCTGCGCGGCGACGTCGGCGCCGACATCGATCTGGCGCGCGTGCTTCTTCTCGGAGTTGGCGTGCGAGAAGTCGATCATCACTTGGGCGCGCAGTTCACGTTCCTCCAGCGCACCGCACGCGGCGGTCACGTCGGCCGCCTTGTAGTTGGGGCTCTTGCCGCCGCGCAGGATCACGTGGCAATCGGCGTTGCCACGGGTCTCGAAGATCGCGGCCTGGCCCATCTTGGTCATGCCCATGAACGCATGCGACGCGTTGGCCGCCAGGATGGCGTCGGCCGCCACCTTGATGCCGCCGTCTGTGCCGTTCTTGAAGCCCACCGGGCAGGACAGGCCCGACGCCAATTGCCGATGGCTCTGGCTCTCGGTGGTGCGGGCGCCGATCGCGCCCCACGACACCAGGTCGGCGATGTACTGCGGACTCAGCAAGTCGAGGAACTCGGTGCCGGCCGGCAGGCCGATGGCGGCCACGTCGAGCAGCAGCTCACGGGCCTTGCGCAGGCCTTCGTTGATTCGGAAGCTGCCGTCCAGGCGGGGATCGTTGATGTAGCCCTTCCAGCCGACCGTGGTGCGCGGCTTCTCGAAGTACACGCGCATCACGACGACCAGTTCACCCTTGAGCGCGTCGGCCACCACCTTCAGATGGCGCGCGTATTCCAGCGCCTGGTCGTGGTCGTGGATCGAGCATGGGCCGACGACGACGATCAGGCGGTCGTCCTCGCCGCCGAGCACCTTGGCGATTTCCACGCGCGCGCGCTCGACCAGCGATACCGCGCTGTCGGGGGCCGGCATGTCGTCGAGCAGCAGCGCCGGCGAGATGAGCGGGCGGACAGCGCCGATGCGCACGTCGTCGACACGCGTGGTGTCCAGCGTCGTGCCCGGTTGCGCGCCGATCTCGCGGTCGTGCCGCCAATCGTCTGGGAGAGTCATCGCCAAAGCTTTCGAGGTTCTTGGCCGCCAAGCAGGCGGATGCCCGATTATCGGGCAGCCACGTTGCTGCCGCGCGTCAGGGCGCGATGGCTTCCACTTGGATGAGCAAGTGCACGTCGTCACCGACGAAGGGTTCACCGAAGGTGGCGCCGAAGCGTCCGCGCTTCAGGTCGGCCTCGAAATCGCCGCCGCAGACGTCGCGCTTGAGCATCTCGTCGTGCCGGCAGGCGAACGATTTCGCAATCAGCGACAGCGGCTCGCCGACCCCGCGCAGCGTGAACTCGCCGCGCACGTCCTTGACGCCGCCGGCGGCGTCGAACTGGAACCGCGTGGCGACGAAATACGCCTCGGGGTACTCCGTGGTCGCCAGCAGGTCGGGCTCCTTCAGGCGGGCGTCGAGGATGCGCATGCCGGTACTGAGCGTCGTCACGGGAATGCGCAGGCGCAGGTCACCGGCCTTGGCCGCGCGGTCGACGGCACCTCGCCCGTCACCGGGCCGATGCGGCCACGCAACGTGGAGGTGCCGAAGTGGCGCACCTCGAACGTGACGAAGGTGTGGGCCGGATCGAGCTGGTAGGTGATCGGGCCCGCCATGGACTGCGCCAGCGCGGGTGCGAGACCCGCGCTGGCGCAGAGTGCGGCGAGCAACGCCCGCAGGGCGATGCGGCGCGGCTTATTGCTTGACGCCTTCAACCTGGATCACGATCTTCATGCTGTCGGGGAAGCCGTAGTTCAGGCCGTACGACACGCCGTACTGGCTGCGCACGATCGTCATTTCAAAGTCGCCACCGCACACTTCGCGCTTGACCATCGGGCTCATGTAGCAGTTGAAATTGGTCGCCTTCAGCACGACCGGATTGGTCTTGCCCAGCAGCGTCAGGTTGCCGTCGATCTCGGTGACCTTGCCATCGGCGGAGAAGACGAACTTGTTGGCCACGAGGTGCGATGTGGGGAACGCGGCGACGTTGAGCATCTCCTCGCTCGAGATGTGCTTGGTGAACGCGGCGGTGCCGGTGTCCAGCGACGTGGTGTCGACGGTGACGTCCAGCGCGCCGGTCTTGGCGGCCTTGTCGAGCGTCACGGTGCCGGTCGTCTTGTTGAAGCGGCCCCGGTTGGTCGACGTGCCGAAGTGGGACATCTCCCACGAGGCGAACGAGTGGCTGGGGTCGAGCGCGTAGGTCGCGGACTCGGCGTGGGCGGCAGAAGCGATGAAGCCGAGGGCGGCGACGAGCAGGGAAAGCTTTTTCATGGGAGGGACTCCGCGGGTCAGAAATGCTGGAAATGAAGCGTCCCGGCGCTGACCCGCGCCACCGGCTGCCGCCCCGCGTGGGGCAAGAGAAAAGGTTTCTAGAGGGGCGCGACGCCGGTCAGCGCGATCTTGAACTTGACCTGAACGTCGTCGGCCACCGTGCCCGTGTCCGTCCACTCGCCTTCACCGATCTTGAACTCGATGCGCTTGATCGCGAACGTGCCGGTGGCGGTGGTGGTGGCGCCGGCCTGGGTCAGCACGATCGGGACGACGATGTCCTTGGTCGTGCCCTTGACGCTGAGCTTGCCGGTGACGTCGAACTTGCCGCCGCCCTTGGCCTTGATGGACGTCGACGCGAACGTGGCATTGGGGAACTTGGCGACGTTGAACCAGACGGCCTTGGGCACCTCGACATCGGTCTCCGGCACGCCGAACGTCGCGCTGCCGGTGGCGATCGTGAAGGCCACCTTGCCGGTCTCGGGCTTCTTCGGATCGAAGGCGATGTCGGCCGTCCATTTGGCGAACTTGCCTTCGACGGGCACGCCCATCTCCTTGATGGCGAACGTGATCTGGCTCTGCGCAGGAACGACCGTGGCCTGCGCAAAGGCGCCGCTGGACAGGGCCAGCGTGGCGGCGAGGACGAAGGCGGTGCAAATCTTGTTCATGGGTTTCTCTCTGTGAATCGGTGTTCAGGCGCGACCGGGCAGCATGCGGCGGATCAGTCCGTCACGGTCGATGATCATGTGCTTGCCGACCGCGGCCACGTGCAGCGCGACGAGCGCGAACAGCACCCAGGCCAGGTCGCCGTGCCACGGCTTGATCAGCTCGGCGAGGTCGTGGTTCTTGGATACGAAGTCAGGCAGCGGCAGCACGCCGAACACGACGATCGGAAAGCCCGCGGCCGAACTGTAGGCCCAGCCCACCAGCGGCACGGCGAAGAACAGTGCGTACAGGCCCCAGTGCGTGACCGATGCGGCGGTGTGCTGCCACTTGGGCGCCGGCAGCTCGGCCGGCGGGCGGTGCGTCAGGCGCCACAGCAGGCGCAGCGCGGCCAGCAGCAGGATCGTGGCGCCGGTCCACTTGTGATAGTTGAAGAGCTTGAGCCGCATCATCGACATCGGCAGGTCCGACATGTACAGCCCGACGCAGAAGTTGCCGACGATCGCCAGCCCCATCAACCAGTGCAGGAAGATGGCAGTGCTGGAATAGCGAGTGGCGGAAGTCGTCATGGTGGTCAGGTTCTCGTGGCGGATGCGGCGTGGCGGGGCGTGGGGCGGCGTTGCATCTTGAAAGTCAGTGTCCCGGCGTTGCCGGGTCGACGGGTTGAGCGCGATTGACGCCGCACTTCAGTTGGTTTGAATGGTAGTTCAGGCCTTCATGTCCTTGCAACGGCCCGAGATCCCCAGGTGGAATGGCCTCGAAACCGGCCAGCCGACCAGGGCGCCACCGCCTCGCCGGCTCCGGTTGGTGCCTCGCCGGACGCGAACGGTTCAATCAATCGGAAATGAAGTGCCGGACCGACACAAGCCCTCACCACCGCGCTGGCGGGCACCACGGCTGTTGCGTCATCGTGCCAGTGATGAGCGCCGCGATGACAGCCGGCGCTCTCCGATCGGCTAAACTGGCAGACTTGTGCCCGTAGCTCAGCTGGATAGAGTACTGCCCTCCGAAGGCAGGGGTCGCACGTTCGAACCGTGTCGGGCGCACCAAACATTGCCTCGTAAATCAATGCGTTACGAGGTGTCGAGTGAGCCGAAAGTCGGCCTGATTTTCACCTTTCGGCTCGATCCGAAAGCGGCCACCGATTGGCTGACCCGGGCCATCGCCGCGCACCAGGCGGCGAGGCTGTTGGCGCCGACCGAAAATTGAGCAGGGGGCGCCAGGCGCGCAACCGACCTCGCCTTGAAGCGCGGTGAATCCAGTTTCCTGTGAGCCCCACGCAGCGCGCTGAGCTTTTCGTCCGCTCCGGAGTGCCGGTGTTCAAGCAGGAACTTGGGGACGTAGCGCTGCTTGACGTGAGTGGACATGCTCGGCGATAGCCGAACTGTGCTCGATGGCACGGCGCCGGCAGCCCCAGGCGGGGGTGTTGTCGGCGCGCATCAACAAGCGCGCACCTACCTGACGGATCTTGCGGATCTGCACGCGTGGCGCGATGCGATTCATGCCGCGCGCGGCTCGACCGGCATGCCCAGCCTGCATCGCACCGAGCGGACGCCGGGCCTTCCAAACGCGGGGTCGTAACGCTCGAAGAACGGGCCGATCGCAAGCTTGTAGGCGGACTGTGGGAGCCACTGCGTGAGCATCGCCGTCCAGCCCTCCGCAATGTCTTCAGCTGGGCCGTCGTACTCCAGCGTTGCGACCCAGCGCGCCGGGAGGCGCTTGTGAAGCAGCGGAGGTGGGCATGGCGGCACGGTGCCGCAGCCGGCCGGAAGTTGAACACAAGCGTCCATCCGGCAGCGTGCCGGGCCCACGATGCCGGGATCGTCCAGTCCCATGAACAGCAACGGCTGCTCGGCGAGGCCGAGCGCGCGCACGGCGCTCAAGAAGCGCTCCCACAGGTGCGGCGCCACCCGCCCGAAGTCGCCGCGGCCGCGCATGAACAGCATGTCCATCGTCGGCTCGCGCGCGACCGCGACCTGCGGCACACCCGGCTGCCAAAGGTCGTTGGCCGGCACGCGTCCGACGGCCCAACCGCCGCCGCGCCAGCGCGAAGGCGTCATTCCGAAGCGCTCGCGGAACGCGCGCGCGAAGCCTTCCGCCGAGGCGAAGCCGCAGTTCAGGGCGATCGCCGTGATCTTCTCGTCGGTGCAGTGGCGCAGGCGGCCGGCGGCGACGTCGAGGCGCCGCCGGCGCACGAACTCGTTGAGCGTCTCGCCGCTCCACAACTGAAACAGGCGGTGGAAGTGGAACGGCGAGATGGCGGCGATCGTTGCCATTTTCTCCAGCGACAGTTCGGCGTCGAGGTGGGCGTCGACGAAGTCGACCACGCCCTCGAGGCGGCGCACGTGGTGCCCCTGCAGCACCAGCGGCGCGCGCGCGATGGCCTGCGGCGCGGCGCTCATCTCACACCCGCTGCGTGGTCCCGCGCACGACCAGGCGCAGGTCGGGCACCGGCGCCGTCGCCGGGGACGCCGCGCCGAGCGCGGCCAGCAGCAGGTGCGCCGCGGCGAGGCCCATCTCGTAGATCGGCTGGTGGATAGTCGTCACGGCCGGCGTCATGTAGGTCGACTGCGGCAGGTCGTCGAAGCCCACCAGCGAGATGTCGTCCGGCACGCGCAGCCCGCGCTCGTAAAGCACCTGGCGCGCGCCCCACAGCGTCTGGTCGTTGGAGCAGAAAACGGCGCTGAATTTCTGGCCGGTCGCGAGCAACTGCGTCATCGCCTCGGCGCCGCCAGTCTCCATGTAGGTGCCGACGACCATGAGTCGCGGGTCGACCGCCAGGCCGGCCTCGCTGTGGGCGCGCATGTAGCCGTCGCGCCGGTCGATCGCATCGGGATACTGCACCGGCCCACCGATGTGGGCGATACGTGTGTGGCCCAGCTCGATCAGGTGGCGCGTCGCGCTGCACGCTCCCTCCACCTGGTCGCAGTGCAGCGAGAAGACGTTGGGGGCCTGCAGATCGCGCCCGGTGATCGCAATGGGAAGCTTGCGCGCCATGTCGACCACCTGCTCGTCCTGAAGGTTGCCGCCGAGGATCACCATCGCGTCGACGCGCCGCGCGATGAGCAGCCTGGCGCGGTCGAGTTCCTCCGCCTGATTCCAGTGCCCGGGCACGACGATGGGCGCATACCCGCTTCCCACCAGCCCGTCCTCGATGCCGCGCGCACCGCGCGTGAAGTACGGCGACTCCAGCTCCTGCGTCAGCACGCCGATCGTGCGGGTGAAGCCGCTGCGCAGGCTCTGCGCGGCGAAGTTGGGCCGGAACTGCAGGCGCTCGATCGCGGTCTCCACCGCCACCCGCTTGTCGGCTGTCACGCGCGCCGAGCCATTGAGGATGCGCGACACCGTGGCCGCCGATACCCCGGCCAGGCGTGCGACGTCCAACAGCGTGACGGACTCGGCGAGAGGCTTGTCCTTGGATGGCATGGAATCGATGGTCCTGTAAGGGCGGGGGCGTCGCGCGACAAGGGCGGCCCGGCCGCAATGCTACCGGCGTACCGGGGGTGCCCGACACGAGCCGGATCCGAGTCTCTCATGCAATCGTTTTCAGCAAGCCGGGGAAAACCACCGATCATCGGCATCGAAACTCCAGCAACACTGACTACACCGGCTTTTCCGAGCAGATAGGGGTATTCACCAGATGCGAAGTGAACCCATTGACCCGGTGACAGCGTTATCGCAAACTTAATTCTGAAAACGATATCACGTTGATTCGAGAGACAAGCTCTTCATGCATCCGCGCCTCCTGCCAACCCTTCTCGTCTGCCTGGCCGCCCTGCCGATGCTCGCCGACGCAGCCCGCGTCACGCTCACCGTGGCTGCGTTTCCCGACCTCGATCGCAGCGCGAAGATCGCCATCGAGTCGTGGGCGACGGCGCACCCCGACGTCGAGATCAAGCTGACCACGCGCGCTTTCGATGACCACCACACCGCGATGACCACGGCAATCGCGACTGGCGCAAACCTGCCCGACGTGATGGCGGTCGACATGGACTACCTCGGCAAGTTCACGCAGGTCGGTGGCCTCGACGACCTCGACGCCGCCCCTTACGACGCCGCCGCCGTCGCGCCGTTGCTGGCCCGCTTCACGCTGGGCCCGGCCACGGGCCTGGGCGGCAAGCTGCGTGCGCTGCCCGCCGACATCGGCCCGGGCGCTCTCTTCTACCGCGCCGACCTGATCGCCCGCGCCGGCCTCACCGAAGCCGATCTCACGCGCGGCTGGGACTCGTACATCGCCGCGGGCCGCAAGCTCAAGGACGCGACAGGCATCTACCTGCTCGCCAGCGCGATCGACCTCAAGGACATCCTGATCCGCACCGGCCTCACCGACGGCCAGGGCATCTACTTCGATGCCGCAGGCCGCCCGCAGGTCGAGACGCCGCGCTTCGTGCGGGCATTCGCGCTCGCGCGTGACGCGCGCCGCGCCGGCATCGACGCGCGCGTGAACTCGTGGAGCAGCGAGTGGAGCGAAGGCTTCCGGCGCGACCGCGTGGCCACGCAGATGATGGGCTCGTGGCTCGCGGGCCACCTGAAGAACTGGATCGCGCCGGCCAGCGCGGGGCTGTGGCGGGCGGCACCCCTGCCCGGCGGCGCGTCCGCGTCGTGGGGCGGCTCGTACTGGGCGATCCCCACGCGCGCCGAGCACAAGGCGCTGGCCTGGGACTTCATCCGCACGCTGTGCCTGGATCGCGCGCAGCAGCTCGAGGCCTTCCGCCGGCTCGACGCGTTCCCGGCGCTGGTCGCGGCACAGCAGGACGCCTACCTCGCGCAGCCGATCGCCTACCTCGGCGGCCAAGTTGCGCGCCTGCAGTGGCGCGACTCCGCGGCACGCATCCCGGCGCTGCACGTCGACCGCTACGACCAGGTCGCCAAGGACATCGTCAACGCCGAGCTCGACCAGGTGCTCGAGCACGACAAGCCGATCCCGCAGGCCCTGGCCGATGCCCGCATCGCCATCGAGCGCCGCGCGCGCCGCTATTGAGCCCCGCCATGCAAGCCACAGCCTCTTCCCGCCGCCGCCCGCTGATTCCCGCGCGCTGGGCGCCCTACATCTTCATCAGCCCGTTCTTCATCCTGTTCGCCGCGTTCGGCCTGTTCCCGCTGCTGTTCTCCATCGCCCTGTCGTTCCACCAATGGGATCCAGTGGCCGGCGTGCGGGGCATGCACTGGGTGGGCCTCGACAACTTCGCCTACGCGCTCACGCGGGATGACTGGCTGCGCAAGGCGATGTTCAACACGCTCTGGATCGCCCTCGTGTCGGGCGTCCCCCAGCACCTCGTGGCGCTGCCACTCGCGTGGTTCCTGCACAAGGGCTTCGGACGCTGGCGCAACGCGGTCACCGGCGCGTACTTCCTGCCGTTCATCACGTCGACCGTGGCTATCTCGCTGGTCTTCTCGTCGCTGTTTTCGAAGGACTTTGGCTTGGTCAACGCGGCGTTCGCGTCGCTGCGCCAAGTGCCCGTCCTGGGCTGGCTGATGCCGGGCCAGGCTATCGACTGGACCCAGCCGGGCTACACCAAGTGGATGATCTCGGCTGTCGTGTTCTGGCGCTACGTGGGCTGGAACACCGTGCTGTACCTGTCGGCGATCCAGACGATTCCGCAGGATCTGCTGGAGGCTGCGCAGATCGACGGCGCGAGCGCGCGCCAGCGCTTCCTGCACATCGTGCTGCCACTGCTCAAGCCGATGATGTTCTTCGCCGTGACGCTGTCCATCATCGGCAACTTGCAGCTGTTCGAGGAGCCGTTCATCCTGACCGGTGGCACCGGTGGCATCGACCAGGCCGGCAAGACAGCGGCGATGCACATGTACGCGGTGGCGTTCATGGACGGCGATTTCGGCACGGCCTCCGCGATCGCGTGGCTGCTGTTCGTGCTGATCGCTGGCTCCACCTGGATCAACAAGCGCCTGCTCGGGACGCGCGCATGACCACGCTATCTTCCATGCCCATCGCCTCCATGCCTGGCGCCGCACCCGCCCGCGGGCGCGCACGCGACGGCCGCGCCGCGCTGCTCATCGGCCGCGCCGTCGTGCTTGCGGGCGCCGTCACGATGCTCGTGCCGTTCTGGTTCATGTTCGTGTTCGCCACGCACAGCAACAGCGAGATCCTGGCCATGCCGCCGCCCCTGTGGTTCGGCCATTCGCTGGGCGACAACTTTCGCGACCTGCTGGAACGACTGCCGACGTTCTGGTGGAACCTCGCATGGAGCTTCTACGTGGCCATCGCCACGACGGCCTTGAACCTGTTCTTCTGCGCCCTCGCCGGCCATGCGTTCGCGCTGCTCGAGTTCGCCGGCAAGGAACGCTTCTACGCCGCGGTGATGCTCACGATGTTGCTGCCCGGGTTCATCTTCATGGTGCCGACTGCGTTGACGATGAGCTGGCTCGGGTGGACCAACGAGCACCGGGCGCTCATCGTGCCGGGCGCCTGCGGCGCGCTGGGCATCTTCCTGATGCGCCAGACCATCGAGTCGGTCATCCCGCGCGACCTGGTCGACGCCGCGCGCCTCGACGGTTGCAGCGAGTTCATGATCTGGTGGCGCGTGGTGCTGCCGCTGCTGGGCCCGGCGCTGGGCACGCTGGCACTGATCACGTTCATCGGGTCGTGGAACAACTTCATCGGCCCGCTGGTGGTGCTGCGCGACATGGATCGCTACACGCTGCCTCTGGCCTTGCGTTCGCTGCAGGGCTCCGGGCAGACGCCCTGGGGCGCGCTGTGCGCGGGCGCCGCCATCGCCGTGCTGCCCCTGCTCGCAATGTTTGCTTTCGCCTCGCGTCGTCTGATTGCCGGTCTCACTGCGGGGGCCGTCAAGCACTGACCGCCGCACCCCTTCGCAAGGGCCGCCCGACCAATGCGGCCTTTTGAAGATCCCTTCTGATATCGATTTCAAAGTTCCGACCCAGATGTCCAACCTGAACGTTTCCCACGCCCTCACTCCCCAGACGCGCGCCACGCTGGCGCAGGATTTCACCTGGGGCGTCGCTACCAGCGCCTACCAGATCGAAGGCGGCGCCACCGCCGATGGGCGTGGCCCGTCGATCTGGGACACCTTCTCGCACACGCCTGGCAAGACGGTGCGCGGCGAGACCGGCGACGTTGCGTGCGACCACTACCGCCGCTGGCCCGAGGACGTCGCGCTGATGGCCGGCCTGGGCGTCGACGCCTACCGCTTCTCGATCTCGTGGTCGCGCGTACAGCCGCTGGGTCATGGTGCCTGGAACGAGGCCGGCCTCGCCTTCTATGAGCGCCTCGTCGACGGCTTGCTCGAACGCGGGATCCGCCCGCACGCCACGCTGTACCACTGGGACCTGCCGCAGGGCTTGCAGGACCAGGGCGGCTGGGCCACGCGCGACACGGCCCTGCGTTTCGCGGACTACGCCGCGCACATCGGACGCAGGCTGGGCGACCGTCTCGCCTCGATCGCCACGCACAACGAGCCCTGGTGCACGGCGATGCTGGGCCATGCCTGGGGCAAGTTCGCTCCCGGCTACAAGGACGAGGCACTCGCCGCAGACGTGTCGCACCACCTGCTGCTGTCGCACGGCCTTGCACTGCAGGCGATGCGTGCAGCCGGCACGAGTGCCCCCCTGGGCATCGTGCTGAACCAGTCGTCGACCACCGCAGCCACTGAGAGCGCGGCCGACCAGGCGCGCGCGGCCACCGAATACGCCAGCTTCGTGCGCTGGTACATGGAGCCGATCTTCAAGGGCGCCTATCCACGGGATCCAGGCATCGTGCACTACCCGCGCAACGTGCAGCCGGGCGACTTGTCGATCATCGGCCAGCCGCTCGATTTCCTGGGCGTCAACTACTACACGCGCATCTGGGCCAGCGCCGCGCCAGCGCCGCTGGCCGCGCCGTGCACCCTGGGCGTCACGGACATGGGCTGGGAGATCTATCCCGAAGGCCTCACCGAACTGCTGGTCGGCCTGAACCAACGCTATCCCGGCTTGCCGCCGATCTACCTGATGGAGAACGGCATGGCCAATGCCGACGTGCTGGTAGACGGCCGTGTACCCGACGCGGCACGCATCGATTTCGTACGCCGCCATCTCGAAGCCCTGGCGCGGGCGCGCGAGGCGGGCGTCGATATCCGCGGCTTCTACTACTGGAGCCTGCTGGACAATTACGAGTGGGATTCGGGCTACGACAAGCGCTTCGGCATCGTGCACGTGGACTACGCGACACAACAGCGTACGCTCAAGGACAGCGCCTTGTGGTACCGCGAGACGATTGCCTCGTCACGCGGGGAGGTCGGCCATGGCTGACCTCCAGTTGCGCGGCGTGCGCAAGGTCTTCGGCGATTCGACCGAAGTGTTGCGCGGCCTCGATCTCGACATCGTCGACGGCGAGTTCATGGTCTTCGTCGGCCCCTCCGGCTGCGGCAAGTCGACGCTGCTGCGGCTGATCGCGGGCCTGGACACGGTCACCAGCGGGGAGATCCGCATCGGCGGCGAACGCATGAACGCTGTGCCGCCCGCCGAGCGCGGCGTGGCGATGGTGTTCCAGAGCTACGCGCTCTATCCGCACATGACCGTCGCGCAGAACCTGGGCTTCGCGCTGCGCATGGCCGGCCGGCCCACGGCCGAGGTCGCCGCCGCGGTCGGCCGAGCCGCCGAGATCTTGCAGCTGAGCGCACTGCTCGATCGCAAGCCCAAGAACTTGTCCGGCGGCCAGCGCCAGCGCGTGGCCATCGGCCGGGCAATCGTGCGCGAACCGCGTGTCTTCCTGTTCGACGAGCCGCTGTCCAACCTCGATGCTGCGCTCCGCGTGCAGATGCGCCTGGAACTCGCGCGCCTGCACCGCGAACTCGGCACCACGATGGTCTACGTGACGCACGGCTATGACGCTGGGCGATCGCATCGCGCTCTTCAACGGCGGACTGCTCGAACAGGTGGGCAAGCCGCTGGAGGTCTACGAGCGGCCGCGTTCGCGCTTCGTCGCCGGCTTTCTCGGCCAGCCGCAGATGAACTTCCTGCCGGTGGCGCAGCTCGATTCGGCGAACCGCCTGCTGTTCACGGGCAGCCCCGACGCGGCGCACGGGGACTGGGTGCTGGGCGTGCGTCCAGATGACTTGCAGCTTCGAAGCGAAGGACGGGGCCTCGCCGGACGCGTCGAGCGCCTCGAGCACGTCGGCGACTCCGCCTTGGCATGGATCCGGCTATCGACCGTCGATGCCGTGCTGGCCGTGCGACTGTCGCCTGGCGACACGCTTCCAGAAACCGGCGCGCGCGTAGGCCTGCGGCCCATGCCGGGCCGGGTGCACGCCTTCGATGCGAACGGGCTCGCCCGTTCGCTGTCCGCCGGGATGGCACCTGCCAGGGAGGCCGCCACGACACCCACCGCATGAGCGTTCACGCAGCACGAGAAGATTGGCGGGCTCGTGCTCGAAGAGCCAGTCCGGACGCCGACCGTGGCTTCCGGGCCTACGACAAACCGCCCACCACCCTGCCACCTTGGTGAGGAGACTATGACGAAGAACTTTTTCCCGATGTTGGCGCTGGCGCTCTTGAGCCAGTGCCCCCGCATCGCCGCGGCCCAGACCGCGGCCGATACACCACCACCACCCATCGCGCGAGCGGCCTCCGGCCCCCAAGCCAAGGCGGACGAACCCATGCAGGTCGACCATGTCGTCGTGACGGCCAACCGCCGCATCGAGACGCTGCAGAGCGTCGCCGGCGTGGTGCAGACCATCGACGCCGAGCAGTTGCGCAAGGACGGCATCACCGAGATCCGCTCGCTGCAGAACGACATTCCCGGCCTCAACATCGCCAACCAGGAAGGCAACATCGAGATCTACATCCGCGGCGTCGGATCGTCGAACAGCACCGAGCTGGGCGACCCGGCTGCGGCGTCGCACCTCAACGGCATCTACATTCCGCGTCCGCGCGGCATGGGCACGATGTTCTACGATCTCGAACGCGTCGAGGTGAACAAGGGCCCGCAAGGCACGCTGTACGGTCGCAACGCGATGGCCGGCACGCTCAACATCATCACGGCCAAGCCGAAACTCGACCATCTGGGTGGCTACATCCAGTTCGAAGGAGGCAGTCGCAACCAGGGTGCGGAAGCCGCCCTGAACGTGCCGCTCTCCACCACGTTCGGCCTGCGCGTGGCGGTCTTCGAGAACGACAAGAACTCGGGCTTCCACAACGTGTCGCCCGATCCGGCGTCGCATGCGCTGACCCCGGCCGGCGAAGAGCACAACCAGGGAGCGCGCGTTTCCGCGCTGTGGCTGCCTCTCGACCGGATGACCGTCTCCATGATGGCCGATGCCGGTCACGAAGGCGGTACCGGTTATCCGGGCGCCAACATCTACACGGCGGTCAGGGCGACCGGGGAGCGTGCCGAGCACCTGCCGCTGCGCGACATCGTCTACCGCGGCGCGCAGGGCACGATGCGCAACGACCTGTCGGGCCTGCAAGGCAAGGTGGACTACGACTTCGACAGCTTCGGCGCCGAACTGTCGCTGAGCCAGCGCAAGGTGGACTTCTACCAGCGCAACGCGCAGTCGAACGGCATCGGCTGGTCCGGCCGCGACTACTCCGCCGAGAAGTGGGACGACTTCTCGACGCAGTACTGGCAGACCAAGTCCGTGAGCCGCATCGGTGAGTTCCGCCTGTACTCCGGCGAGGATGCCAAGACCTTCCAGTGGAACGTCGGCGCGTTCGCGTTCAACGAGAACCAGAAGGTGGGCTACCTGTCCATGACCGACGGCGGCTATTGCTGCTACTCGGGCACCGAGTTCACGATGCCCAAGGTGCTCGGCAAGTCCGCGGCGCTCTTCGGCGACGGCACGCTCGCGGTCACCTCCAAGCTGCGCCTGATCGGCGGCCTGCGTGAGACCGAGGAAGCCAAGTCGCGTTACGGCATCGGCGGCAACATCGCACTGACGCTGGGGGGCTCCACGCCTGCCCACGGCGACACGCCTGCCAACCCGTTCGCCTGTTGCATCGCCACGCGCCTGGGCACCGAAGGCTTCATGCCCAACCTGCTCGCGCGGCCGAACTTCGACATGAGCAAGGTGACGACGCCCGCGCAGATGGCCCTGTTCCTGCAGCAGACCACGATGACGCCGGGCGCACGCGACACGCTCAACCAGCAGGTCGCGCCCATCGTTGACGGCACGAATGCGAAGGGCAACTGCTTCACGCGTCCTGACATCGACAACGGCGGCATCCAGTGCCCCACCAACCAGAACGGCGGTTTCAGCTTCGCCAACCTGGCGGTGCCGGAGCAGCAGGTTGGCAGCAGCAAGTTTCACTACACCGACTGGCGCGTGGGCACCGAGTACGACCTGACCAAGGACAACATGGTCTACGTCAAGCTCTCCACGGGGCACAAGGCGGGTGGCTTCAACGACAGCTTCCACGGCTCCACGGTGCCCGAGCTGTTCCGGCCGGAACAACTGCGCGTGCTCGAGGCCGGGTCGCGCAACGCGTTCACGCTGGGCGGCCAGCGCGCGGTGTTCAACCTGTCCGGCTTCTACTACGACTACAAGGACCAGGTGTTCCAGGACCTGACCTGCATCACGGTCGACAACACGAGGACGCCGCCCGCCTGCAGCGGCTACTCGCTGGTCAATCGCAACATCGGCAAATCGAAGCTCGCGGGCCTCGAGGCCGAGGCGCGCTTCGGTCTGCCGGGCGGCTTCAAGCTGGACATGAACGGCGCGCTGTTGCACACCCGCATCAGCTCGGGCACCGTCGCCGACGTGCGCGCGATCGACTACGGCAAGGGCGGCCTGAGTCCGCTGATCGACCTCTCCGGCAATCAGCTCCCGCTGGCCTCCAAGGTCAACCTGTCGACGCGGCTGCAGCAGGTGTTCGGTCTCTTCGGCGGCAAGGCCGACTGGCAAGCACTGCTGAACTGGCGCTCGTCGTACTACCTGACGCAGTTCAACGAGAAGGCCGTCGTCGCCATCAACGGCGACACCACGACGGCTCTGGCCGCCGGCTTCCCGGATCGCCAGGTCGGCTTCCTGACGCTGAACCTGGGCGCGGGCTACACGTTCCAGGGCGGCCTGCGTCTCGAGGCGTACGCCAACAACGTCACCGACAAGGAGGCGTCGCAGAAGGCGCTGGTCGGTGCCGGCCTGGACATCCGCTTCCTGAACGACGCGCGCTCGTTCGGCGCTCGCGCTCGCATGGACTTCTGACCTCGCGCACCGCCTGGCCGCGCACGCGGCCAGGCCCCTGCGATGATTTCTTCCACAGCGGGGCCCCGGCAAACGCCGCGGGCCCCGCCTCTCTTCAAAAGGATCGCCCGATGGCAAGACTTTCGATCGCCGCCACGCTCGCCGTGCTCGCCCTGGCTGCACTCGGTGCCTGCGGCACGGCCCCCGAGCGCGCTCAAGCCGTGCCCGCCGACGCGCTGGCCGACTTCCCGCCGCTGGACGCCGCGCCCCCGCCCGGCGCCTCGCCCGCAGCGAAGCAATTCGCTGCCAGCCTGAGGCGTGGCGTCAACTTCGGCAACATGCTCGATGCGCCGACCGAAGGCGCCTGGTCTCTGCGCGTGGAAGACCGGTTCATCGACCTGGTCGGCAATGACAGGTCGCCTGTCATCGCCAGCGTGCGGCTGCCGGTGCGTTGGAGCAACCACGCGAGCGCCGACGCCCAAGCGCGCATCGACCCGACGTTCATGGCGCGCGTGGACGACGTCGTCCGGCGACTGCTCGCGCGCGGCGTGCCGGTGGTGCTGGACATGCACCACTACCGCCAGCTCGACGGCGATCCGCTGGATGCGGGCGAGGCAGCGGTACCGGACAACTTGGTGGAGCTCCGATTCCTGGCATTGTGGCAACAGATCGCCGAGCATTTCCGCGACGCGCCGGCCACACTCGCGTTCGAGCTGTACAACGAGCCGCACGGCCGCCTGACCGCGCGCTGGAACGACCTGATGTCGCGTGGGGTGCGCCTGGTGCGCCGGAGCAATCCGACGCGCATCGTCGTCGTCGGCCCCACGCAGTGGAACTCGGCGCGCGGCCTGGCCACCTTCACGATGCCACCGGACGCCAACCTGATCCTGACGGTACACCACTACGATCCGTTCACGTTCACGCATCAGGGCGCGCCCTGGATCACACCCACGATGCCCACCGGCGTCGGCTGCTGCTCCGCACAGCAGCTGGCGGACATTCGAGACCCGCTGGACACGGCTGAGCGCTTCGGCGCGCGCACCGGCTACCCGGTCTACGTCGGCGAGTTCGGGGCCTTCGAGCAGGCCCCAGCCGCCGACCGCGACCGCTATACACGGGTGATGCGCGACGAGATGGAGCAGCGCGGAATGACCTGGGCCTACTGGGAGCTGGCGGGCGGATTCGGGTTCTTCGACCCGGTGACCGGCGCGATCCGTCCCGGCGGACTCGCGCAGGCGTTGTTCGCGCCATGACGCGTTCGCGGCACCGGGGTCGACTGCCAGGTGGCGAGGGACAAGCCAGTAGCGAGGCCCGATCCTCCGGATCAACATCGCAAGATCCGTTAGGCGTATCGCAAGTTGACGCAGGTTTGCGCCGCACAAGGTCGTCAGAATCCTGCGTACAAGAAACTGAACGGAGACAGCTGATGCGATCAGCGAACAATTCGGAAGGCGTGGATAGCTCGCGGCGCTCCGGCACGGAACCGTCCCCGGCGATTCGAGACGGTTGAGCGCACGACGCCGGTCCCTCCGACGTACAGCGCCGGAGAAAGCTCGACGCGCAAAGACATATGCCGCCCTCCGGCCATACAGGCGCGGCCTGGGCGCACAACACCCGCCGCCAACCGCAGCGCTCGACCATGCGACAGCCGTGCCGGCCGCCTCCGCGTCTTCCCAAAGCGCGCGCAGAAGCACCGAACCGTGTCCAGGCAACCCCTGGGTGAATTTGCGCAGCCCAGCGGGCTGGCACTCGCGCGCATCCATAGAACGCCGCCTGTCGGCACTCCAGGAAATCCCCAAATGAAGCAAAGCCAGTATCTTCCGACACTTTCCATCCTCTGCGTTTCCGTGCTCGCCCTGTCAGCGTGTGGCGCATTGCGCTCCAGCGCACTCCCAGACAACGCCGAGCCAGCCTCGAGCCAGGCTGGCCGCACGGTGGCGACGCCGCAGTCCGACGGACGGACTGCCGAGGGCGGCTTCGTCGACGGCTTCTCGTTCGCGGAGAAGCCAGGCGACGTCGCGCTCAACCCCGTCTCGTTCTCGAGCGGAACGGCGCGCGCGACTGGCGCGATCGACCCGCGCCATGGCAGCACTTGGGGTGGGATCGCACTGACGACCTCGCTCTCACGCGGCGGCCGTGCGCTCGATGCCAAATCGGTCCGCACACTCGCCATCTCGCTCGCGTCGCCCGTGTCAGAGATGCTCCGCGTACGGCTTGTCGGCCCGAACGCGGCCTTTCGCGACAGCGGCTGCTATCCGGTCGCGATGGTTCGAGTCGTCCCCGATCTGAAGGAATACGCGATACCGATCGCTTCCTTCGCGCCCGAGTCGTACTGTGGGCCGAATGCCCCCGCCGGCCCTGCCGCGGCCGCAGCATTGACGGCTGTAGAGGTCGCCGATGCCGCCGTGACTCCGGGCCGCAGGCGCCAGGTCGACTTCACGATCGGCGTGATCCGCGTCATGCCCTGATGCAGGCCCAGGAGCAGACATGCGCTGGCACCTGTTCTTTTCCGCGATCGTCGCCTGCGTGATCGCTTCGCCTGCCCTGCCCGCCAAACCGGGGCCCGGCTCCGTGCCCTGGGTCGGCTTCGACGATCCGTCCAGCCTGGCCGTCGCACACGCGATCGTCGCGTCCGAGCTGCCCGGTGACGCGATCATTTCGGCACTCACCGTGGATGGCGGGATGCTCGTTGTCAGCGGGACCCTCGGCCTGGACAACGGCAGCCGGTGGTCGACGCTTGGTGCGGAAATCGCACCCGCCAGCGTCGAGGCCGGTCCGGATCTGAGCGCGGCGAACGTCCTGAGGATCCGGCTCGCCTCCGCGGTTGCACGTCCCCTGCGCGTGCGCATCAAGGGCGGCGACCGTGCGATCGGCAACGCAGGCTGCTACCCGGTCGTCGTGCAGATGGTCGCGATGGCGCCTGCAGACTACATGATCCCGCTGTCCGCCTTTCAATCGCCGGGCTGGTGCGGCCCGAAGGCGGTGTCCATCGAGCAGACGCTTCGATCCGTCGAGCGCGTGGAAGTGACGGCCAACGACGCGCCCGCCGGCGCGGTCAGCTTTTCGGTGGGCCGGATCGACTTCCTCGAGGACGGCCGAAGCGAGGTGGACCGCAACTGGCAGCCAACCTCGAACGACAACTTCGAGGAGGAGCGCGTGCGCTCCTCGCAAATTGAAGGCTCGCCCGGTGCGGCCGCGTTCGTATCGCCGGCGGCCTCACGCAGCCCTGCGCGAGCTTCAACGCCAGCGTCGGCAGCGTCAGGCCGCAGAAGGCCCGCCGGTGCAGGTCAGTCCGTCGCGGCATCGGCCGCGACACCCTCCAGGCGTGTCGTCTGCGAGCACAGTGCACGCTACGAACTGATGCTCTGCTATTGAACTGGACGGCGAGTCCGGGCGAGCCGCGCATGATCTGAAGGGGCCAGCGCAACTTCGCAAGATCGATCAGGTTCTTCGCAATCAGGCACCGGCGCCCTCGAGCCAATGTCGGCACGATCTTGGGGTACCAAAACCAAGACGGAGACACCTGATGAAATCGAAGAACACGTTGGGAACAGTGGGCGCGCTCATGGGCCTCGTCGCCAGCCTCGCCTTGACCGGCTGCGGCGGCAACGACAGTCCGGCGGCTCCTGTTCCAGCGCCTGCCCCGGTGCCTGCACCTGCACCTGCACCTGCACCTGCACCGGCGCCTGCACCGGCGCCGACACCCGCGCCCACTCCTGCACCCACTCCTGCGCCGGACACTGCGTTCGCGACGCCCGCGGACGCCAGCCACACCGCCGAAGGCGGCGCGGTGGTGTCGTATGCCTTCGCCGCCACCTCGACGGACCAGACCCCGGCAACCGTCACGTACGCCTTGAGCACGCTGACGTTCAGTGCCAGTCTTGCCCACGACGAGGGCTACGCCGGCGCGGCTTTGCGGCTGTACGCCCCTGGCAATGCGGATACCTCCGCTGCAACCCCGCTGGATGCGTCCGGCTTCTCGCGGTTGCGCATCCATCTCGCTTCCACGACCGATGGCGCGCTGGCCATCAAGCTGCAACCCTCCCCGGTCGCGGCCGACGGCTGCGCGCCAACTGCCCGCGCCTTGATCGGGCCGACGACGGCGGAGTTCGTCATCGATCTGGACGACGCGTCTTTCGCCCTGCCGAGCTACTGCACGGCATCGGCCACGACCTTGCGTCAGATGCTGAAGGGCCTGTACGCGATCGACGTCATCAACGACGCGACGTCGGCCGGCCCGCACGACGTCGTTGTCGGAACCATCTCGCTGGTGCCTTGAGCCGTTGTTCACCATCAGAAATCAGACAGGAGACATCATGCGTTCACTCATCACCGCGTTCGCGTTCGCCACAGTCCTCGCGCCCGGCGCGCAGGCTGCCAACTTCTTTGACGGATTCGACGGCACGGGCGGCCCGAACGGCAGCAACTGGGAAGTCGCGAGCTGGGGCAATGGTTCGCCCTTCGGATGCACGTTCGCTTTCAGCGAGGTGTGGCTGTCGGGCAGCAGCAACCTGGTACTCAACGTCAACAGCTCGCAGCCGTCAGCGCGCAAATGCGCCGAGATCCGCACCTGGCAAAGCTTCACGTACGGCAAGTTCGTGGTCCGCATGCAGCCGGGCACCATCGCCGGCGCCGACAGCTCGTTCTTCCTCTACACCGGGACCGCTGGCACACGCAGCCACAACGAGATCGACATCGAGTTCATCAACGGCGGTCGCACCCTGCACACCAACGTGTGGAATGCGGACGTCCAGAACTACCAGCAATTCGCCGTGACCACGGGCTGGCGCAGCATCGGGTTCGAGTGGCGGCCGACCTATGTCCGCTGGTTCAGCATTGCCAACAATGGAACCGAAACGGAATTCCGCCGCGTGAACACCAACATCTCCACGCCGATGCGACTGATGCTGAACCACTGGGTCGGAGACAATTCCACCAGCGCGAGGAACTTCGTGGGCCAGTACAACGGCGGCGGAGGCGCAGCGTACTACGACTGGGTCAAGGTCAGCGACTGAACCTGCCGAACTCGGGAGGGCCCGGGTCGCATCTGGGCGAAGGTGGTTGCGCGACGGCCGCCTTCCCCGGCAGTTTCGGCTCGAACGCCGGATGCAATGCCCGCCCCGACGCAGCCTCTCAGTGTCGGCCCGGCGGGATGACGGACCCGCCCGTTCTCCTCCCCCAGCGAGCAGCCGTCGCGGCCCAGGTGTCGCGCTGCCGTCGCACCGCAGTGACCGCCAAATCTTCCCTCTGGCATGAATCGCCCGGCAACTTGAAATGACATCGCTTACCAAGGAACTTGAATGCCGCAGATGCAAGCCGCGCTGACCTGTCCGCACCAGCATGCAGGGGTCACGATGACGCGGCTCCTGCGGAGACTGTTTTCCTTTTGGATCGCAGGTTTGTCCATCATGCTGCTTGCCGCATGCGGCAGCGGGGGTTCGTCGTCGGGCTCCACCCCGGAGCCCGCAGCGCCGACCGGGATGCTGGTGACAGCTGGCAACAACGAGGCGACCGTTGCCTGGCAGGCCGTCGCCGGGGCAACGTCGTACACCATCTATCGCTCCACGAGTTCCGGATCGCACGGGGCGAAAGTCGGGTCGAGCTCGACGACGACGTTCAGCGATACCACCGTAGTCAATGGCACCACCTATTTCTACGCGGTCACTGCAAACAACGCCACCGGCGAAGGGCCGGCGTCCGTCCAGTCGCCCGGCGCGATTCCGGCTGTTCCCGTCAGTGCGCCGGCCGCTCCCACGGGCGTGAACGCAACTGCTGGCGATGGCCACGTGACGGTGGCTTGGACCGGGGTGACGGGTGCGACCTCGTACAACATCTATCGATCGACCAGCCAGGGCTCGCAAGGCCCCCTGATCGGCACCAGTTCCACCACGAGCTACAGCGATGGCACGGTGGCCAATGGCACGACCTATTACTACGAGGTGAAAGGCGTGAATGCCGCCGGTGCGAGTCCGGCGGCGACACAGTCTGCCCCGGCGACCCCTGCAGTTCCGGCGCCCAGCGGCCCCGCCGCTGCCCTCGCGAAGCGGCTGGGACTTCCCAACCGCCTGCTGATCGGGCTAGGCTCGGGAGGATCCGACACCACCTTGATCAAAGCCCAAGGATTGAAGCCGGATTTCTACGAACGCTACCTGGTCGGCATCGACACCCAGGGCGGATGGACGACCTGGAACTCGCCGTCGGGAGCCTACGCGAGCTATGTGATGGCGGACGCCGATTCGGTGGGCGCGGTGCCCATGTTCACGCTATTCCAGTTCTCCGCCGACAACACTTCGGACCTGACCTCACTGGCCTCGACGGCCTACATGCAGCCCTATTGGACCGACCTCGTCACCTTGTTCAAGCAGATGAACCAGTTCGGCAAGCCGGTGCTGCTCAATGTCGAACCGGACTTCTGGGGCTTCGCTCAGTCGGTGACCAACGGCAGCTACGGCGGGGATCCCACCAAGGTGCCGGCGGTGCTGTCGGCAGACGCGGCCTGCGCCGGCCTGCCGGCCAACCTGACCAGTTTCGCGCCTTGCGTGCTGAAGCTCGCCCGCAAGTACGCGCCGAAGGCGGCCATCGGCTTCCCGCCGTCCGACTGGGGCGGATCTTCACTGGCCTCGGTGGTCACGTTCATGAACCAGCTCGGCACGGCCCAGGGCGATTTCATCGTGATGCAGACGCTCGACCGCGACGCCGGATGTCCCGAACAGGCCGCGCTGACGCCCTCGACGGCGCAGGCGGATTGTGTCCGCGGGCAAGGGAGCTGGTACTGGGACGAGACAAACCAGACGCATCCGAACTTCCAGGACAACTTCGCAATGGCGTCCACGTTCCACACGGGAATCGGCGGGCTGCCGATCGTGTGGTGGCAGACGCCGTTCGGCGTGCCATCCGCCACGGCGGGGGGGACTGCGGGGCAATACCGGGACAACCGGGTGGACTACTTCCTGAAGCATCCGTCCGAATTGGTGGCCGTCGGGGGGCTCGGGGTGGTGTTCGGTGCCGGCGCGGAGAACCAGGCCACGCCAGCGACCGATGGTGGGCAGTTCCAGACTTTGTCGACGAAATACTTGGCGAGTCCGGCGGCGTTGCCCTGATGGGACTGGAGGCCGCGGCGTGCGGCGGGGTCGTCGCCTGATCGCGGCTCGAGCGAGTGCCGGCGGGTCGCTCCCGGAACTCAATGCCCGCTGCGCATCGTCGGCGCCGGCCAGGGCTTCGAGGTCGAACAGGTCCAGCTCGCCCCGCGCCGCCTGGCTTGAAACGTGAACCAAATGATCCGGGCGCTTCGCGCGACACGCGCGAAGCGCCCTTTCATGCGGCCACGTCGTGCCCCACGCGCTCCCCGCATTCGACCGGCTGTGGCGGATTCGCCGACACTCGCAACGCCTGCAACATCGCCTGCCCACCCGGCGACAGCGGGTGGTGACGGCGCGTGACGATGCCGTAGCGGTCGAGGCGCAACTCCAGCTCGATGGGCAGCGCAACGAGCAGCTTGTGCTCGACGTGCGTGCGCACCACCGCTGGCGGCAGCGCCACCACCATGTCGCTCTCGGCGAGCATGTGCGTGATCATCGGCACCGAAGTGGTCTCGATCGTGTGCCCGGGCAGGTCGAGTCCGGCCGACAGGAACAGCGCAGTGAGGCGGTCGCGCAGGATGCTGCCTTCGGCGGGCAGGATCCAGCCGGCGTCGACGAGGTCGGCCAGCGCGAGGTCGTCGCGCCCGGCCAGCGGGTGGCCGGCGCGCGCGAAGATGCAGTGCGGCTCGTCGCTGAGCGGCTCGAAGTCGAGCTCCTCGGCGGCCTCGGGCTCGAGGATGCGGCCCACCATCATCTCCAGCTGGCCCGAGCGCAGGCGCGCGAGCAGCGACTTGCTGGTGTCGACCTCGATGGCCACGTGCAGTTTCGGATACAGCGTCTTCAGGCGCAGCACCGCGGCGGGCAGCAGACCGATGGCCGGCGTCAGCACGGTGCCGACGGCGACGCGGCCGCTGAGCCCCGACAGCAGCGTCATCACCTCCTGGTGCGCCAGGTTCATCTCGGCCAGCGCGGCGCGTGCGCGGCGGATCATGATCTCGCCGTAGGGCGTGGGCGTGACCCCGCGCGGCAGGCGCTCGAACAGCGGCGTGCCGAGCAGGTGCTCCAGCTCCGACAACAGCTTGGATGCAGCCGGCTGCGTCATGTGCGCGGCGCTGGCCGCGTGCATGATCGAGCGGTGCTCGCCAAGCTCGCCGAGCAGCACCAGGTGGCGGGTCTTCAACCGCGAGCGGATGAAGCGTTCGGAGCGGGGATCCTGCATGGCCACTGCGCCGCGGCGCCTACTCGTGGTACAGCTGAGAGCGCCCGCCATCCACCAGGATGTCGGTCGCGTTGATGTAGCGCGCCTCGTCGCTCGCGAGAAACAGCGCGGTGTAGGCCACCTCGTCGGGCTCGCCGATGCGCTTGCAGGGCAACATGCCGGCCTGGCGCGCGCGTTCGGCGGCGGGGTCGGGACTGGCGGCGAACGAGGCCACGATCGCCTCGGTGAGGATCAGCCCCGGCGAGATCGAGTTCACGCGCACGCCGCGCGCCGCGTACTGCAGGCCCAGCGCACGCGTCAGGCCGATCAGCGCGTGCTTGGCCACCGGGTAGGGGAAGCAGTCCGGGATGATCTTGTGGCCGTGCACGGAGGCGATGTTGACGATGCTGCCGCGGCCCGCCTCGAGCATGCGGGGCAGCACCGCACGGGCACAGTGCCATGCGCCCTCGAGGTCCACCGACATGCAGTGGCGCCACTGCTCCATCGTCAGCGTCAGCGGGTCATTGAAGAAGTTGCGGCCGGCGTTGTTGACCAGCACGTCGACCGCGCCGAAGCGCGCCGTCGCGCGCTCGACCATCGCCTGCACCGCCGCCTCGTCGGACACGTCGGCCTGCACGAACAGCGCCTTCTCGGGGCCCAGTTCGTCGGCGATGCGGCGCGCCGCCGCGTCGCCGACGTGGCTGTTGAGGACGACCCGCGCGCCCTCGCGCGCGAACAGGCGCGCGGTAGCCGCGCCGATGCCGAGCGTGGATCCGGTGACCAGCGCCACCTTGCCAGCGAGTCGTTGTGTCATGCAGCTCAGAGCTTGTAGGTCAGGCCGACGTTGAAGCGGCGGCCGAACTGGAACGCGCTCTGGTAGTACGGGTTCGTCGGGTCCGAGTAGAAGACGCGCTGGTTGGTCAGGTTCTCGACGCCGAAGCGGGCCTGCAGGTTGGAAGTCAGCTGCTGCGCGAGGTTCAGCGACACCCAGGTCTCGGCACCGTTGACCTGGAACAGCGTCGAGTCCCACGTCGGCGCGCGGTTGTAGGCCGTGTGATAGTTGGCCGACAGGCGCGCCTCGAAGCCGGCATGCTCGTACCAGAGCGTCATGCCCGCGTTGCTCTTCATCAGGCCGTTGGTGGCGATCGGCACGAACGTCGCACCGCTGCGGTCGCCGTTCTCCTTGATGTTGCTCTGCGTGTAGGTGTAGTTGGCCGCCAGGCCCAGCCCGCCCAGCAGCCCCGGCAGGTTGGTGAAGGCCTGTTGGTAGACGAGCTCGAAGCCCTGCGCGTGACCGCCCTTGCGGTTGACCTGCTGCGTGTAGTACGCGGTCGCGCCGTCGAACGTGCCCTGCACCGACGAGATGCCGATGTAGTCGCTGATGTCCTTGTAGAACACGCCGGCAGACAGCAGGCTGCCCTTGCCGAAGAAGCGCTCGAAGGTCAGGTCGGCCTGGTTGGCCATCATCGGCTTCAGGCGCGGGTTGCCGCCCGAGATGACGGTGGGATTGACGCCGTTGGGGTCGGTGGTGACGACGTGGGCGTCGTTCATCACGTCCAGCGGCGCGCGCGACATGGCGCGCGACAAGCCGAAGCGCAGCTGGTTCACGTCCGCCTCGTCCAGGTTCAGCACGAGGTTCAGGCTGGGCAGGAAGCGCGTGTAGCTGGTGCCGTCGGACACGGGCGTCGGCGCCGCGCCATTGAGCTGCTGGTTGCCGTAGCCGGTCTGGCTGGTGTGGGCGACCCTCGCGCCGACGTTGCCGCGGTAGCTCATCTGGCCCAACTCGCCGGACAGGTCCAGCTGGCCGTAGACCGAGGTATTGGTCTCCTTGGCGCGCCAGTCCTTCTGCACCAGGTCGTTCCAGGTCGGCGAGCGTCCGGCGGCGCTCAAGGCGTCCGCACCGAAGTACGTTCCAACGGCGTTCTCATAGCCGTTGGCGAACTCGACGAAGTCGGGACGTCCACCGACCGTGACGCGTTCGAGCGCGGCGTTGGGCACTGTCGCCGCGGCGGCGAGATCCCAGGAGGTCTGGTTGTAGTACTTCTCGCGCTGCGTGGCGCGCACGCCCAGCTTCAGCGTCTGCACGTCGCCCCAGTTGAGCTTGCGGCTGGCAGAGAACACTTCGGAATTGATCGAGTCGTTGAGGCGGCCGACGTAGTTCGGGCCCCATTGCTCGTGGACGTTGGTGGCGTAGTTGGCCGGGTTGCCGGTGTCCAGGCTGAACGAGTAAGTGGGCCACTGATCGCGCGAGAAGTCCCAGCTGACCGAGCCCGGCGCGTTCATCGTGAACTGCACCGCCGACCACGCGGTGTCGCGGCCTGCGGTCGAGCGCGCGAGGTCGCCCTCGAGCTGCCATTCGCCGACCTTGAACTTGCCGTTCAGGCCCGCCGCGAAGTCACTCATGTTCTGCTTCCACAGCGAGTTGAGCGTGTCGAGCTGCACGTTGGCGACGGTGGCGCCGACCACGTAGCCGCCCTGCTCCTTGAGGTTGCTGTAGTTGGCGCTCTGCCAGCCGTCCCAGTTGCCGAGGTTGCCCTCGACGTGGGTCAGCGTCGGCTCCTTGATGTCGGACCGCGCGAAGTAGACGTCGCCGGTCAGCGAGACATCCGCGTTGGGCTTCCACTCCAGCTTGCTCAGCACGCTGGAGCGCTTGTTGGTGCCCTTCTTGACGCCGTTCTGGAAGCCCCAGGGCGTCTTGTCGACAGTGCCGTCGCCGTTGATGTCGACCGAATGGCTCTCGTTGAAGCCCCAGTTGTCGAGGCGATTCTCCAGGTTCGGCTGGTCGTAGTAGCTGAATGCGACGGCCAGGCCCACCGTGTGGTTGGCGAACTGGTCGACGTAGATGCCGCCCACGCGTGGCGCCCACTTCTTGGCACCCTCGATGGCGTTGCCTTGCTGGTAGTACAGCGCGTCGGTCTTGAGGGACGCGTTGCGCTCCTTGTAGGCGAGCGGGGAGACCGTCTGCAGGTCGATCGTGGTGGCGATGCCGCCTTCGATCAGCTCGGCCGACTGCGTCTTGTAGACCTTGGCGCCCGACACCGATTCCGACGGGAACATCTCGAAGCGCACCGCGCGATCCGGCTCCGACGATGCGAACTCGCGGCCATTGAGCGTGGCGCCGACGAAGCGCGGGCCCAGGCCACGCGCGACGATCTGGCTCGCGTTGCCACGGTCGATCCCGGCCGACAGGCCCGGCAGCCGTGCGAGCGATTCGGCGATCGTCGTGTCGGGCAGCTTGCCGATGTCCTCCGACGCGATCACCTCCACCATCGAATTGGACTCGTTCTTCTGGTTGACGGCGTTGCGCAGCGAGGCGCTGATGCCGATCACGGTGACGGTCTGCGGCGCGTCGTCGGCCCTGGCCGTGGCGGGCGCCGACGCTGGCGTGGCGGATGGCGCTGCGGCCTGCGCCTGCGCCTGCGCGTGCACGGCGGCGGCGCCGATGACGGCCGGGAGCATCAGCGCAGCTTGCATCAGCGTGCTCAGGCGCAGCGCTTGCGGGCGATTCGGACGGTGGGCAATTCGATTCATGGTGGTCTCCGTATATATGGTTATCGTGGGATCGGGTGTCGCGACGTCTGCGCGCCTTGACGGATGTCGGGCAGGGAGTGGGTCGAAGTCCTGCTTGCCTAAGGTGTGGCTGGCGGGACGGCGCACGCGCGCCAGGCCTGCACGAATTCGCTGGCGTTCGCCGACACGGCTGCCGCATCGAGTCCGGGTCGGTAAAGCGCCGAGCCGAGGCCGAAGCCCGCGGCGCCGGCCCGGTGCCACGGCGCAAGTCTGGCCGGCGTGATGCCGCCGACGGGCAGCAGCGGCACGTCGGCGGGCAGCACGGCGCGCAACGCCTTCATCACGTCCGTGGTCACCAGTTCGGCCGGGAACAACTTGAGCGCATCGGCGCCGGCGGCGAGCGCGGCGAAGGCCTCGGTAGGCGTCGCGATGCCCGCCACGCACAGCAGCCCCGCAGCTTTCGCGGCGCGGATCACCGCGGCGTCCGCATGCGGCATCACGACGATGTCGGCGCCAATCTGCTGCAGGCGCTGCACGTCGGCAACACGCGTCACGGTGCCGGCGCCGACGAGCGTGCCGCGCTGCAGCACCCGGCGCAGCGTGGCGATCGACGTGAACGGGTCCGGCGAGTTGAGCGGGACTTCGATGAGCGCGAAGCCGGCGCGCTCGAGCGCGAGTCCGATGTCGGCGGCCTCGTCGGGCCGCAGGCCGCGCAGGATGGCCACCAGCGGCAGGTGCGTCATCGCCGCGGCAAGCAATGCGGTGCGGTCGTCGTGGTTCACTGCACCCACCCGGCCTGCACGGCCAGTTGCCACAGGCCGGCGACCGCCGTGTTCCCGTACACGCCCGCAGGCGTGACACCCAGCACGCGCAGCGCACGCACGTAGCGCTCGCACAGCGCGGACTCGCCTACCAATGCCAGCGGCCCATGCGCGCTGCGCAGGCCCGCGACGAGTTCGTGTCCGATCAACAGGCCGGACAGGTGATCCGACAGTGCCGCCGCCGGCCAGCGCTGCGTGAGTCCCAACGTGCGAACGGCGAACAGCTGTCCCAGCAGGTCGGCACCCGCTTCGCGCTCCGCGGCGACGACGCCAGCCTCGAACGCATCGGCGTGCCAGCCGGTGTCGTCGCCCGACATCAGGCGCGCCAGCACCGAGTGGTTGCGCAGCAGCGCGTAGACCTCACCGGTCATGCGGGTGCGAAAGCCTTCGACTGCGCCATGCCGCAGTTGCACCCACTTCGCGTGCGTGCCGGGCATCAGCACGCAGGCGGCGTCGGCCAGCGCTGGCAGCGCATGCACGAGGCCCAGCACCTGGGATTCCTCGCCTCGCATCACGTCGGGCGCGGCGTCGCCGGGTTCGTGGATCAGACCCGGCACGATGTGCACTGCGACACCACCGAGCGTGCGCACCTCGACGAGATATTCATGCAACTGATCGAGGCGCGCGGGGCACGCGACGTAGGCCGCCTCGCGCCAGCCATGCGTACTGCCGACCATGCCGCACGCGAGCACGGGCAGCGCCGTCTCCAGCCAGTCGCCGACCAGTGCCGTCAACGCTGCGTCGAACGCTGCCGCGCCGCCCGCCAGCACCGAGGCGCCGTTGCCGCTCTGGCGTTCCGCGAGGATCGCGCCGCGCTCGCCCAGCAGCCAGGCGCGCAGGCGCGTGCTGCCCCAGTCGAGCGCGACCAGGCGGGCGGCAGAGGCTGCAGGGTTCACCACTCGGCCACACTTCCGTCGGCGTGGCGCCACAGCGGGTTGTGCCAGTCGGCCACGTTGCGGCTGGCTTCGATCACGCGCGCTTCGTCGATGTCGACGCCCAGACCCGGCAGCTTGCTCGGTGAGATGAAGCCGTTGTCGATGTGGAAGTCGCCGCGGTTCTTGACGTAGTCCAGCAGCTCGGCGCCCTGGTTGTAGTGGATGCCGGCGCTCTGCTCCTGCAGCACCGCGTTGTGCGCCACCCAGTCGACCTGCAGGCAGGCTGCGAGCGCGACCGGGCCCAGCGGGCAGTGCGGGGCGAGCGCGACGTCGTGCGCCTCGGCCATCGCGGCGATCTTGTGGCATTCGGTGATGCCGCCGGCGTGCGACAGATCGGGCTGCAGGATCGCGAGGCCGCCGGCGGCCAGCACGCGCTTGAAGTCGAAGCGCGAGTACATGCGTTCGCCGGCCGCGAGCGGGATCGAGGTCGCATCCGCCAGGCGCGCGTAATGCTCGCTCTGTTCGGCCAGCACCGGTTCCTCGACGAACAGCGGGCGCAGCGGCTCGAGCTCGCGCAGCAGCACCTTGGCCATCGGCAACGCGACGCGGCCGTGGAAGTCGATGCCGAAGTTGATGTCGCTGCCGAACGCGGCACGGATCTCGGCGAACTTGGCGATCGTGCGATCGACTTCGGCATGCGTGGCGAGCAGGCCGAACTCCTCGGTGCCGTTCATCTTGACGGTGTCGAAGCCCGCCTCGCGCACCTTGTGGATGGACTCGATGATGTCGGCCGGACGGTCGCCGCCGACCCAGCAATACGTCTTCATGCGATCGCGCACGCGGCCGCCCAGAAGTTCGTAGACAGGCGCGTTCAGCGCCTTGCCCTTGATGTCCCACAACGCCTGGTCGATACCGGCGATGGCGCTCATCAGGATCGGGCCGCCGCGGTAGAAGCCGCCGCGGTACATCGCCTGCCAGAGGTCGTTGATGCGCGCCGGGTCCTGGCCGATGACGAGCTTGGAGAGTTCGTGCACGGCGGTCTCGACCGTGCGCGCGCGGCCTTCGACGACCGGCTCGCCCCAACCGACGAGGCCGGCGTCGGTCTCGATCTTGAGGAGCATCCAGCGCGGCGGGACGCGGTAGGTGGTGAGTTTGGTGATCTTCATGGTGTTGCAACGATAGGTTTGCAGCGCGACAACGAGTACTGCCGTTTCGAGCGCGTGCTATGAATCGTTCGTATGGATCAATGCGTAGCCGGTGCGTGCAGCGCCTGCATCGATGCCAGCGCGCGGCCCGAGAAATCGAACAAGGCCTGGTTGTCCCAGTTGTTGCCGTCGCCGGTGCGCCAGCCGGCGCCCTTGGCGGGGATCCAGGCCGGTTCCCAATAGAAGACGCCGCGGCCCAGCCCGAGCGGAACTGCAGCGACGGTGTCGATGACGGCGCGGATCGCTCGTGCCTGCCCCGTCACGGTGGCGGGCCAGCCGACCTTCGCGGCCTGTTCGGCGTTGAACAGGTTGGTCGTGTCGTCGCCGTTGTCGGTGGTCCAGCCGTAAGCGGTCTCGACCACGATCAGCGGCTTGCGGTAGCGGCCCGCGAGTTCGTCGAGGTTGGACTTCAGCGCCGCGAGCGGGCCGTGGTAGTAGCTGTAGTAGCTCAGGCCGATGACGTCGTAGTCCAGGTGCTCGGCCGCGAACAGGTCGAACATGTGGTGGCACAGGTCGGGGTCGGTGCCGCCGGCCAGGTGCAGCATCACGCTCAGGTGGCGGTGGTTGCGCGCGTCGTTGGCGCGCACGCCCTCGATGCCGGCGCGCAGCAGCGCCGCGAAGGCGACGTCGCCGCCGATCTGCGCGCTCTTGTCGGCGGACCACGTCTGGCCGTCCGGCCACAGCATGCCGGCATTGGTCTCGTTGCCGATCTGCACCATGTCGGGCGAGCCGCCGACGGCATCCAGCGCGTCCAGCACGCCGGCGGTGTATTCGCGCACGGCGGCCTGCAGGGCGGCGCCGTGCAGGTCGGTCCACGCGGCAGGCTTGGTCTGGGTGGCCGGGTCGGCCCAGAAGTCGCTGTAGTGGAAGTCCAGCAACACCTTCTGGCCCAGCGCCTTGGCGCGTCGCGCGAGCCGCATCGTCGCGGCCAGGTCGTTGTTGCCGCCGCCGACCGGAGCACCCTTCTTGACCACGACGTGGCCGTTCTCGACGACGTCGGCGGCGAACACCGGCGTGTGCCACAGGCGCAGCCGCACCCAGTTCACGCCGGCCTCCTGCAACACGAGCAGCGGGTCGGCGGCGCTGCCGTCGGCGCGCGCGAAGTGGCCGCCGTGGCGCTCCACTTCGGCGAGCATGGAGACGTCGGCGCCGACCATGAAATCGTCGGCGCGAGCCAACACCGGCGCGAGCAGCGCGGCGGCGAGAACAGAGACGAGCCAGCGTTGCATGCTCACCCCTTGACCGCGCCAGCGGACAGGCCCGACACCAGCCAGCGCTGCGTGAACAGGAACAACAGCGTCAACGGCAGGCCGGCGAGGATCGCAGTGGCCGCGAAGTCCCCCCACAGGTAGCGCTGGTTGAACAGGAACAAGCGCGAGCCGACGGCCAGCGTCAGTTGCGACTCCTCGTGCAGCAGCACCGAGGCGATCGGGTATTCGATCATCGCGCCCAGGAAGGCCAGCACGAAGACCACCGCGAGGATCGGGCCGGCCAGCGGCAGCAGTACGCGCACGAACGCCACCAGCGGCGTCGCGCCGTCGACGGCCGCGGCTTCTTCCAGCTCCACCGGCAGGCTCTCGAAGTAGCCCTTGATCAGCCAGACGTGCTGCGCAATGCCGCCGCTGTAGGCGAGCACGAGGCTCCAGTGGCTGTTCAGGCCCAGCCACGGCACCCACTCGCCGATGCGGTCGAACAGCGCATAGATCGCCACCAGCGCGAGCACCGACGGGAACATCTGCAGCAGCAGCAGCGCGTCCAGCGTCAGCGCCTTGCCGCGAAAACGCATGCGCGCGAACGCGTACGCGGACGTCACCGACAGCAGCAACGCCACGACGGCCGATACCAGCGCCACCTTCATCGAGTTGGCGATCCACTGCAGCACCGGGAACGGCGGCGCCTCCCACTTGCCGTCCGGGCCCAGTACCGACATGCCCAACGCGAGCTTCCAGTGGTCCAGCGTCAACGCCTTGGGGATCAGGCTGCCGCCAGCGAAGTTGCCGGGCCGCAGCGAGATCGACAGGATCGTCAGCAGCGGCAGCATCGTGATCACGATGAACGCGAGCAGCGCGGCGTGCACCGCCCAGACGCGCCAGCGTTGATTCGAAGGAGTGACGACGGCCATCTTCTTGGCTCCCTTAGCGGACGGACTTGCCGACCTTGAACAGGCGCAGGTTGGCCACCGCGATCGTGGCCACGATGAGGAACACGATCGATGCGATCGCGCAGGCCAGCGCGTAGTGCTGGCCGGAGTCCTGGAACGCGATGCGGTAGGTGTAGGACGCGAGCAGGTCGGTCGCGCCCACCGGCACGGCAGTGTCGAGGTAGTCAGGGGCGCCGTTGGTCAACAGCGCAACGAGCGTGAGGTTGTTGAAGTTGGTGGCGAAGGACGCGACCAGCAGCGGCGCCATCGGGCGGCCGATCAGCGGCAGCGTGATGCGCCACAGGTTCATCAACGGGCCCGCGCCCACCAGCGAAGACGCCTCGTAGAGCTCGTCCGGGATGGCCTTGATGAGGCCCATGCACAGGATCATCATGTACGGATAGCCGAGCCACGTGTTGACGATCAGCACCATCGAACGCGCCAGCGTCGCGTCGCTGAACCAGCCCGGGCGCACGCCGAACAGCTGGAACATCACGAGGTTGATCTCACCCAGGTTCTCGTTGAACAGGCCGCGGAACACGGGGATCGAGATGAACGCCGGCACCGCGTACGGCAGGAACAGCGCGATGCGATAGGCCGGCTTGCCCTTGAGCGCGGGCCAGTTCAAAGCCACCGCCAGCAGCAGGCCGATCGTGAAGGTGAACAGCGTGTTGAGCGTGGCGAAGGCCACCGTCCACGCGAACACGCGGGCGAACGGTTGGTAGAAGCGGCTCTCGAGGAAGATGCTGCGGTAGTTCGCCAGGCCCACGGTCGCGCGGAAACCGGGCGTCACCGGCGTGCCGTCGGCGTGGCGCCACCAGCCCGCGTCCATGTCGGGGGTCAGGCGCGCGCCGTCGTGCGCCGCACGGAGCGACCCGTCGGACTCGAGCACGTAAGCCGGCCGTTCGACCGCCAGGCGGTGCAGGCTCAGCACGCGCATTTCGGCGCCTTCGGGCAACAGCGCGGTGATGCCGCGCAGCGCAGGCACCTGCGCCGTGAGCTCGCGCGGGGCGAGCGACTTGGTCGCGGGCGCGTCGGCCGGCTCGTCCTGCAGCGGCAGGCGCAACGCGTCGCCGAGCCTGAAAGCCGCGCTCGCATAGTGATGCCCGTCTTCGGACAACACATGCAGTCGATGCTGCGCCGCGCCCAGCGGCTCCAGCGTGAACGCCATGCTGCGGCCGTCGCCCTCGCCGCGCGCGAGCAGCACGTCGGTGGCGCGCTCGAACGACAGCAGGTGCTCGCCGCTGTAGTTGGTGAAGCTGATGCCCAGCGTGTAGGCCATCGGGAACACGATGAACAGCACCGCGGCCAGCGCCCCGGGCGCGATGTAGCGCCAGGCCATGAAGCGCGGGCTCAGGTAGATCCAGGCCGCGAGGCCGGTCAGCGCGATCACCGCAAGTGCCCAGCCGCTCGCGTGTGCCGCGTGCAGCGCGAACGCGAGTGCGAGGCCCGCTACCAGCGCCAGCGCGCCGAGCGCCTTCAGCGCGATTTGGAGCCACTTCATGCGGGCCCCACGATGCGCGATGCGGCGCGCGCCAGGCCGGGGGCGACTGCTTCGCGCCCTTGCATGATGTTGGTCAATGCCGCCTGCATCGCGGTCCAGAAGCGCGTCATCTCCGGGTTGCTGGGCATCAGGTTGCCGGCACGCACCGCGGCCATGCTGCCGGCGATCAGCGGGTCGACCGCGCGTTCGGCGTACAGCGCCTTGTTGGCGGGCACGCCCAAGGGCACGTCGGCGTCGATCGCGCGCAGGCTGGGCAGCGACAGCAGGTAGCTCTCGATGAACTCGTGCGCCAGTTCGCGTTGGCGGCTGGCGCTCGAGATCATCGCGCCCAGCACGCCCACGAACGAGCCGCCCGGATGGCTGCCGATGCGCGGGTACGGCGCCACGCCGAAGTCGATGCCGCTCTTGCGCAGGTTGCCCCAGCCCCACGGGCCGTTGAAGGTCATCGCGACCGAACCGTCGTTGATGGCGGCTTCTGCGTCGGCGTACGTGACGGTGCGCGGCAGCGCGCCGCGATGCACCAGGTCCAGCATCACCTCGACGCCGCGCATGGCGCCGGCCGTCGCGATCCCGGTGTCATGGCCGTCGTAGCTGCCGTCGGCGCGGCGCGCGAACGCGTAGCCGCCACCGGCCGCGATCAAGCCCCAGCTGTAGTAGACCTCGGTCATCCACCAGCGGATCGCGTGCTTGCCTTGCGCGGCCAAGCGCTTGTCGATGGCCAGCACGTCGTCCCAGGTGGCCGGCGCCGTCGGCACCAGCGCCTTGTTGTACAGCAGCGCGACGGTCTCCATGCCCAGCGGAAAGCCCCAGGTCTGGCCCTTGAGTTGCCAGGCGCTCCAGGCCTGGTCATCGATGGCCGCGAGCGTCGCGCGCGACGGCGTGACGGCGTTGATGAGTCCGGCGCTGGACCAGCTGCCCAGGCGGTCGTGCGGCCAGATCCACACGTCCGGGCCCTTGCCGCCGGCCGCAGCCTGCTCGAACTTGGAAATCGCGTCTTCGGGATGCTCGATCTGCACCGCCACGCCGGTGTCGCGCTCGAAGGCGGCGGCCGCGACCGCGAGGCCGTGCCAGCCCTTGTCGCCGTTGATCCAGACCTTCAACGGTGGCGTTCCCGCGCGGGCGAGCGCCGGCAGCGCGACGGCGCCCGCCGCAGCTTGGAGAATTCGGCGTCTCGTCGTGCTCACGGCGCGAGCCTCCGCAACGCATCGCCACTCGCGTCGAACGCGTGGCAGGCCGCGGACGGCCAGTGCAGGTGGACGGCGTCGCCGACGCTGGCGGCGCTGCGGCCGTCCAGGCGAACGACCAGTGACGCATCGCTGGCGTCGCGACCGAGGTAGGCGTAGGTCATGTCGCCGAGGCGTTCGACCCACTGCACGCGGCACGGGAGCGTGTCGACGCCAGCGTCGGCCTGCAGGCGCAGCTCCTCGCTGCGTGCGCCCAAAGTCAGCGTCTCGCCGACCTGCACGCGCTGGCCGTCGACGGCCGCGTGCAAGGTCTGGCCTTCGGCGGTGGCGAGCGTGACGCCCTGGTCATCGATGGCCTTGATCGTGGCCTGCAGCAGGTTCATCTTCGGCGAGCCGAGGAAGGTCGCTGCAAACAGGTTGGCGGGCTCGCGATACAGCGCCAGCGGCGTGCCGACCTGCGCGACGCTGCCGTGCAACAGCACGTCGTTGCCGCTGCGCAGCAGCACGATCTTGTCGGCCAGCGTCATCGCCTCGACCTGGTCGTGCGTGACGTAGACCGACGCGGCGCGTGCGTACTGCCGATGCAGGCGCGCGATCTCCACACGGGTCTGCGCGCGCAGCGCGGCATCGAGGTTGGACAGCGGCTCGTCGAACAGGAAGACGCCCGGCTCGCGCACCAGGGCACGCGCGATCGCGACGCGCTGGCGCTGGCCGCCCGACAACGACGCCGGCTTGCGATCGAGCAGCGGCGTGATCTGCAGCATGTCGGCGATCTGCGCGATGCGTTGCCTGGCAACCGTCTTGTCGACGCCAGCCAGCCCGAGCCCGAAGCCGACGTTCTCGGCCACGCTCATGTGCGGGTAGAGCGCGTAGTTCTGGAACACCATCGCGACGTTGCGCTGCGACGGCGCGCGCTCGTTGACGCGTTCGCCGCCGATGCGCAGCTCGCCGGCGCTGATGTCCTCCAGCCCGGCCAGCATGCGCAGCAGCGTCGATTTGCCGCAGCCGCTGGGGCCGACGAAGACGCAGAACTCGCCGTCGGCGATCTCCAGCGAAACGTCACGCACGACGACGACCGGGCCGTACTGCTTGGCCAGCGATTGCAGGATCAGTCCAGCCATTGGGGGGCCTTGTTCGTTTGGAACTGCAGTCGCGCTCGACGCAGCACACCCGCGCTGGCGCTCAGCACGCCCGCGCGGTGGGGCGCGGCCGCCTGCAGGCGCTCGCGCGCGCGGGGTTCGAGAAAGATGGGCAGGTCGGGATTGGCGGGCACGATCTGGAGTTCGAGGCGCGGCCAGGAGCCGTCGGGGCGCACGAAGCGGTGCAGGCCGATGAACCAGGGTTCGCCGTCGGCGAACTGGTCGTCGACGAGCTGGCCGTCGGCGAGCAGGCGCGCGGCGTCGCCGAGGTAGTCCAACGCAAGCAGCACGCGCGCGCCGGCCGGGCATGGCGCGCCGGGCTGCAGCTGCACCGTCATGCCTTGTTCGTATGCGGCGTCGGTCGGCGCCAGCGGCACCGCGCGGCCGCGCCAGCTCACCAGCGGGCCGTCGCACGCTGCGGGCGGGGTCTGGGTGTCGTGTTCGACGTGCCAGTGCACCGGCAGCTCGTCGCGGGTGGTCGCCGAGCGCGTGCACGGCGCGAAGCCGTCGCCGCCCTGCAGGTCGTCGGCCGGCCAGACCTGCACCGCGGCCTGCGACGCACCCAGCACGACGACAGTGTCGCCCTCGACGTGCATCGCCTCGTCGCACAACACCAGGCGTTGGCGGCCGGCCAGCAGGTGGCGGCTGCAGGCGTCGGCCTGCGGGCGCGACAGCAGCACGAAGCGATGATCGACGCCATCGACATCGACCAGCTCCAGCACCAGCGGCAGTGGCTGGTGCGCGGCGATGTGCAGCGTCAGCGTCGCGTCGCCCACAGCGACACGCACCTGCGCCGACACCGGCACGTGCCGCACGCTGGCGGCGTCGAACGACAGCTCAGCGGCGATCCCCGGCAGCGTGAACGCCACCCAGGTGACGCTGGCGCCCTCGCTCCAGCGCGTCAGCGGCTGCAGCGTCGCGTGGCGCAGCAGCGCGCTGCCGATGCGCTGGTTCAGCGGCCAGATGAAGTACGCGCCGGACGGGACGGCGATGGGCACGCTGGGCAGCAGCTGCGAGCCGCCGTCGGGCCGGGCGAGCGTGATCTGCACGTCGGCGAAGTCCGGCAGCGGGTGATGGCGGCAGTGGTTGTTGACGAACAGGAAGCCGCTGGCGTCGTGGCTGCGCGCGGCGATGCGCAGGCGTGCCATGTCGGCGGGGTCGGTGCTGTCGCCGACGGTGGTGTCGGTGGTCGCGAGGTGGTCGCCGAAGGCCGCGAGAAAGGAGTGCAGCGTCCGCAGCCGGCCGTACGACTCGCGCTGCTGTCCGTATTGGCCGAGCGGGGCGCGGAAGTCGTAGCCCAGTTCGGCGACGTCGTTGGGGTAGCCAGTGGACTGCGTCTCCTCCAGCCCGCGACCGGGATTCGTGCCACCGTGGTACATGTAGTACCCGTACAAGTTGGCGCCGGAACCGATCTGCACCAGCGCGCAGGCGGCCACGTCGTCGGTGGTCAGCACCGGGCGCCGGTGATACGACACGTGCATGCCGCCGCCGGCCTCGGCCAGGAAGAACGGGTAGTGTGCGGCGTCGATGCGACCCTCGGGCGGGGTGCCGCCGACGTTGCCCATTTCGCCGATGCTGCGACCGGTGTTGAACGCGAACACGCCGGACGGCGGCTGCGGCCCGGTCGAGCCGCCCCAGAAGCCGTCGGGGTACGCACCCGAGACGGGCAGCACGTCGTGCGGCGGGATGTCCAGCGTCGGCCAGCCGGTGACCGTCCACAGCGGCACGCGCAGGCCGCTCGCCAGCGCGATGCGCTTGAGCTCGGCGATGTGCTCGGCGCCGCGGCTGGGGCCGCGGCCGTCGTATTCGTTCTCGATCTGCACGCCCACCAGCGCGCCGCCCGCGGACCACAGCTGGCCCTCGAGCTGCGCACCGATCTCGGCGTAGAAGCGGCGCACGGGCGCGAGGTAGCGCTCGTCGTTGCTGCGCAGCGCGATCGCGCCGGCGTCGCCCTGGGCCTGGAGCCAGTCAGGCAGTCCGCCGTTGCGGGCCTCCGCGTGCACCCACGGTCCAGGGCGCAGGTAGAACAGCAGGCCAGCCTCGTGCGCGAGGCGCGCGAAGCGTGCCAGGTCACGGCGGCCGCTCCAATCCCAGCGGCCTGGCACGGACTCGTGGTGGTTCCAGAAGACATAGGTGGCGACGATGTCGATGCCGCCAGCGCGCATGCGGCGCAGTTCGTCGGCCCATTCGCCTTCGGGGCAGCGCGAATAGTGGAACTCGCCCATCACGGGCATCCACGGGCGGCCGTCGCGCTCGATGTAGCGGCTATTGACGGTCAGCGTGCCGGAGGGGCCGACGCCGCCATCGCCCAGCGCGAGGAAGTCGCGCTCGACGGACGGCAGGGTGGTGCTGAGGCGAATAACAGTCATGGATGAGATTAAGCGTTTAATTTATCGACACTATCTGCCTCTCCGGACGCTGGGTCATCCGGGAGAACCACTACGGTGCAAAGAGTCATGTCTCTCGGCAAAATAGGCATGGTTCTGGTGCGTGGCCGCGATTGACAAAGCTCACGTGCACCACGCATAGTGGGTTAATCGCTTAATTTTTCTCGCCCTCCCATGAAGCTTGGTGTCTGCTACTACCCCGAACAATGGGATCGATCGCGCTGGCGCGATGACGCGCGGCGCATGGCGTCCATGGGCCTGGAATGGGTGCGGATCGCCGAATTTGCGTGGGCACGGATGGAGCCGCGGGAAGGTGTGTTCGAGTGGGCCTGGCTCGACGAGGCGGTGGACACGCTCGCCGAAGCCGGGTTGAAGGTGGTGCTGGGAACGCCGACGGCGGCGCCGCCGCGCTGGCTGACCGAACATTACCCGGAAGTCCTCGCGGTCGACGCCCAGGGCCGCACACGTGGCGCCGGTTCGCGTCGACATGTTTGCTTTTCCAGCCCCAAATATTTCGATGCCTCGCGCGCGCTCGTCGAAGCGATGGCGCGGCGCTACGGCAACCATGCGGCAGTGGTCGGCTGGCAGACCGACAACGAGTACGGCTGCCACGACACGGTGCACTCGTACTCGCAGCACGCGCTGGCGCGCTTTCGCACCTGGCTCGAGCGCCGCTACGTCAACATCGACGAGCTGAACACGCGCTGGGGCAACGTGTTCTGGAGCATGACCTGCGACCACTTCGACCAGGTCGGGCTGCCGGTGGGCCTGCCCGCGCAGGCCAACCCGATCCACGCGCTCGACTGGCGCCGCTTCGCGTCCGACGAGGTGCGGCGCTACAACCGCATGCAGGTCGACCTGCTGCGCGCGCATTCGCCCGGGCGCACGGTGCTGCACAACTTCATGGGCTTCTTCGGCGAGTTCGACCACCATGCGATGGGCCGCGACCTGGACCTGGCCTCCTGGGACAGCTACCCGCTGGGCCACACCGACTCTACCGCCTTCATTCCGCTGGCCGAACGCCTGCGCTGGGCCAGAAGCGGCCATCCGGACATCGCCGCTTTCCACCACGACCTCTATCGCGGCGTGGGTGGCGGCCGCTTCGGCGTGATGGAGCAGCAGGCCGGCCCGGTCAACTGGGCACCGTGGAACCCGGTGCCGCAGCCGGGCCAGGTGCGCGCGTGGACGTGGGAAGCCTTCGCGCACGGCGCGGAGTTCGTCTCCTACTTCCGCTGGCGCCAGTTGCCCTACGCGCAAGAGCAGATGCACTCGGGGCTGCATGACAGCGACGACTGCCTGGCTGTCGGCGGCGAGGAGGCGGCGCGCGTCGCCGCGGAGCTGCCGGCGCTGCGCGAGATGGCCCCCGACACGGCGAGCCGCGCGCCCGTCGCCCTCGTCCTCGACTACACCAGCCACTGGATGATCGAGACCCAGCGCCACGGCGCCGACGCCAGCTACTTCGGCGAGGCGTTTGCGATGTATGGCGCGGCTCGCAGGCTGGGGCTGGACGTCGACATCGTCGGCCCCGATGCCGCACTCGACGGCCGCGCGCTGGTGCTGCTGCCAGCCCTGCTGGCCGCCGACGCCGGCCTCGCGCAGCGGCTGAAGGCCTGCGGCGCCCAGGTCGTCATCGGCGCGCGCAGCGGCTCCAAGACCGCCGACTTCCGCATCGCCGACGGCCTGCCGCCCGGCCCCCTGGGCGAGTTGGCGGGACTGCGCGTGCGCAGCGTCGAATCGCTGCGACCCGGCCTGCAGGTCGGCGTCAATGGCGCTGGCCTGCAGGGTCGCGCGAGCGCGTGGCGCGAGCACGTCGAGGCCGCGGACGGCACCGACGTGCTCGCACGTTTCGACGACGGCGCGCCGGCGATCCTCCAGCGCGGCCCCGTGCGCTACCTCGCCGGCACGCTGGACATGAGCCTGCTCGACGTCGTCGTCGAAGGCGCCGCCGCCGACGCCGGCCTTGCGACGACGCGCCTGCCCGAGGGCTTGCGGCTGCGTCGGCGCGGGCGGTTGCAGTTCGCGTTCCACGCCGGGCCGGGCCGTGTCACGCTGCCCGCGCCGGCCGACGCAACCTGGGTTCTCGGCGAGCGCGAACTGGGCCCGGCCGGCGTCGCCGCGTGGTTGATGGATTGACGGCCACAATCACGGGCATGGCCACCCTTGTCGAAGTTGCTCGTCACGCCGGCGTCACCGCCGCCACCGTCTCCAATGTCCTGCGCGGTCGCGGCAAGGTCGGGGCGGCGACGCGCGAGCGCGTGCTGGCCGCCGTCCAGGCCCTCGGCTACCGCCCGAACCTGAACGCGCGGGCACTGGCCGAGGGCCGGCCTTCGACGATCGCGCTGGTGGTGAGCAGCATCGCCAACCCGTTCTACCCAGAGTTCGCGCTGGCCGTGGAACGCGCAGTGCGCCAGCGCGGCTACTTCCTGGTCATCTGCAACACCAACGACGACCCGCAACAGGAGCGCGACTACCTCGACGCCGTCGGCGGCTCGCTGGCCCACGGCGTGCTGGTGATGAACGCCGACTTCGTGCAGATGGATGCGCTGCTGGCGCTGCGCGAGCGCGGCGTGCCGGTGGTGCTTTGCATGTGGGAGCACCCGGGCGAGCCGCCGGCGCTGCCCAGCGTGGCTGTGGACTTCGAGCTCGCCGGCCGCATCGCCGCCGAGCACCTGATCAAGCTGGGTCATCGGCGCATCGGCGCGGTGGTGGGCAGCGAGGCCACGGGCAACCACATCTGGCGCTACCGCGGCTTCGTCGACGCGCTGGCGCGCGCGGGCATCGTGCATCCGCCCAGCGAGACGCGCTTCGGCCACGACACCATCGAGGCCGGGCGCAGCGCCGCGCATGCGCTGCTGGCCGCGGTGCCCGACCTGACCGCGCTGTTCGTCAGCAACGACCTGCCCGCCATCGGCGCGCTGCAGGCCGCGGCCGACCTGGGGCTGTCGGTGCCACGCGACCTGTCGGTGTGCAGCATCACCGACATCGCGCTGGCCAGCGAGGTTCGCCCCGCGCTGACGACGGTGGCCGTGCCCACCGCCGAGGCCGCAGAGCTCGCAGTCGACGCGCTGATGCACATGATCGACGAGCACAATGTCGGCGAGGAACCGTCGTCGCGACTGCACGTGGCCTCGGCGCCGCGGCTGATCGTGCGGGCGTCGACGGGGCGCGCGGCGCACGGCTGACCGCTCAGGGCGGGTCGGGGTGACGAGCGCGCCAGGCGCGCATCTCCTGGCGCCACGCGTCCATCGCGAGGTCGTGCAGGTCGAAGATGCACGGGTCGCAGCCGTTGCCGCAGCACAGCGCCAGGTCGGGCTGCGGCGGAGCGGCGGGCATCGGATCGAGTTCGGGCGGGAGCGGCGCGGGCGACGTCATGCGCCGATTGTCGGTCGTCGCCCTGTCCTCACCCCGGCACGCGGTCGCGCAACTTGCGCTGCTCCATCAGCAAGTGCCACAGCAGCGCGCCGATGGCCAGCATCACGACTCCGACCACCGCGAACCCGACCACCAGCATCTCGAACCAGCGGCGCGACTCCGCGATCTGCTTCTCGATCTCGTCGACCAGCGCGCGCTGTTGCTGCGCTTCGGCCGCCTGAACCTGCTCGATCGTCGCCTTGCGCTCCTTGCGGAACATGTCGCCGAACGGGCCGTTCATCGCGTCGTTGACGCCATCCAGGGCCGCGCTCGTGACCGCGCGGGTGGTGCGCGCCAGCGCCGGGGTGTTGTCGTCGAGCGCCTTGCCGATGGCCGGACTCAGGTCGCGCTGCAGGATGTGCTCGACCGCGCTGGTGATGCCGGTGGAGATCGTCGCCGCGATCTGCGGGCCGACGCTGACGACGGTCGTCTGCGCGACGCCCGCGGTGAACTCGCCGACGCGCTTTCGGTTTTCGTCGCTGAGGCTCTGGGCCAGCGACGCACGCACGCTTGAGGCGATCGCGGCCTGCACGCGCGGCAGCACGACGTCGTCCAGCGTCTGGCCCAATGCGGGACCGATGTCGCGTGCGAAGTCGCTGGACGCCTTGGCCAGGCGAGCGTCGGAGCCGGGGCCGCCGCCGGACAGAATCTCGTCGAGCGCGGCGCGCGTCAGGGCGCGCGTCGCGCGCGTGAACTCGTCGGAGCGCAGGATCTCCTCGATCAAGTGGCGGTTCTGCGCCTCATTGAGCGTGGACAGGCTGGCGTCGACCGCCGTGCGTGTCGTCGGCGCCACCACGCCGGCGCAACCGGCCATGAGCAGCGCGCTGGCCGCGGCCAGCGGCCATGCGATGCAACGCGATCGGCTGTACCTGGGCATGCCGCGATCCTTTCAGGGCTGGGCTTGCAACATAGCCGCCGGCCACCTCCCACGTCAACGCGGCGCGGCGCACGGACGTGGGGGGTCGCGCCGCGGAACGGCCCGCGCGCGGCGCCTCGTCCTAAACTCGAAGACCACTTGCGCGAGGCCCGCCATGGACAGCAGTCGACGACATTGGACGGTGTTCTTCTACCTGGCCGCGGCCTTCAACTTCAGCATGGGCGGGCCGATCTTCTTCGCGTCGGCCTGGAGCTATTCCCTCGCCTACATCCTGCCGCCGGACCCCGCCACACTGCGCTTCTGGGGCGACTTCGGCTACGCCGTGATCCTGATCGGACTGGGCTACGCGATACTCGGTCTCAACGTCGACCGCAACCGCGGCATCGTCTGGCTGGGCATCGTCGCCAAGCTGTTCGACATGATCGCGCTGCCGCTGCGCTGGTCGCAGGGACTCGCGCATCCGATCGTGATCGCGCCAGCCGCCATCGATGGGCTGTTCTGCCTCGGCTTCGTCTGGTTCCTGATCCACCGACCGGCCGTCAAGCCGTAGCGCGCCATGTCCGCGCTGCTGGCCCTGCATGAATTCCTCGTCGGCGCGATGCAGGTCGAGCGCCGTGTCGATCCGTTCTTCCGCCCGTTCGTCGATGCGCTCACGCGTGAGCCGCTCACGCGCGCCGTGCAGGCGCTGATCCGCGCGCGCCTGCCCGACGACGGCCTCGCGCTGGCCCAGGAAAAGCCGATCGCCGGCGAGGAGCAGCTGATCGCCGACATCATCGCCAACATGTCGAGCTACCTGCGCACGCACTACGCGCCCGGCAAGGCGGAGCGCGGCGGCAACACCAAGACGCACGGCGTCGTGCGCGGCGAGCTGGTGATCCACGACGGCCTGCCGGCGCCCCTGCGACACGGCTTGTTCGCGCAACCCCGGCGCTATCCCGCCTGGGTGCGCTTCGGCGGTCCGGGTCCGGCGCTGCCCCCCGACATCGAGGACGTCGGCGTGTTGAGCATCGGTGTCAAGGTGATGGGCGTGCCCGGCCCCAAGCTGCTCGACGACGAGCGCTTCACGCAGGACTTCTCCGCCATCAGCACGCCGGTATTCACCACGCCCGACCTGCGCGAGAACGCCAAGCTGCAGGCCGCGATCGGGCGCAACCTGCCGCTGTTCTACTTCATCGGCCGCGACGGCCACTTCCTCGACGCGCTGATGCAGGGGCTGTGGTCGCGCACGCAGACGAGTCCGCTCGAGACGCCGTACTGGAGTTGCGTGCCCTACCTGCTGGGCGAAGGCCAGGCGATGCAGTACAGCTTTCGCCCGACCGCTGCCACGCGCAGCCGCGTGCCGGGCCTGCCAGGCCGGCCCTCCGACAACTACCTGCGCGAGGCGCTGGCGCGCACGCTGTCGGCGGAGTCCGTCCGCTTCGAGATGGCGCTGCAGCTGCAGACGAATCCGCGCACCATGCCCATCGAGCACGCCTGCGTGCGCTGGTCGCCAGCGGCCAGCCCGCCCATCGCGGTCGCCACGCTGGAGCTGCCGCGCCAACAGTTCGATTCGGCGGCGCAACTGGCGTTCGCGAGCCGGCTGTCGATCAACCCGTGGCACTGCCTGGCGGCGCATCGGCCGCTGGGCAACCAGAACCGCGGGCGGCTGAAGATCTACCAGACGCTGTCGCAGTTGCGCCAGCAGATGAACGCCACGCCGCACGTCGAGCCGGACGGCAGCGAGTCCTTCGATCAGGTCGTGACCAGGTAGCGCAGCGCGCGCACGCCGGGCAAGAAGAAGTACGCGCCGCCGACGACGTCGACGAACGTCGGGATGGCGTCGATCACGCGGTTGGGACAACCCTCGCGCGGCATCGTGAAGCGGGCGGTATCGGGCTCGTCGGGCGCCGCGAGCCGGTTGCCCATCAGCGGGTCGCCCTCGTGCGGCAGCGCCGCGAACTTGGTGCCGGCGATCCACGCGCCCTGGACGAACTCGAACTGGCGCGCGAGGTCGGCGCACAGGCAGATGAACTGCAGCCCCGTCTCGACCGGCGCCACGGGCCGGGCCAGCGCCTCGCCCACCGACATCCGCTGCCCATACTCGCGCCCGCGCCGCAGCACGCGATGGAAGCGCACCGACGCCACTGCGTCGCCGTGCAGCACGCCGCTGTCCAGGCCCAGCATGCGCACGGCGCGTGAGATGAGGCCTTGCGTACCGGGCGGCAGGTCGGCGTTGCGCGGGTTGGCGCGGCGGATGTGCGCGCCGACCGGGCAGTGCAGTCCCGCCGTGTCGGCGTCGAAAGTGAAGCCGTTCTGCGCACGCGCCGCGGCCTCCTTGCCGACGCCCTGCACGGCCTGCGCTGCCGGCGCGACCAGCGGCTGGCCGTCCATCTTGCGGCCCACCATCGCTTCCGCGATGCGCTGGCGCTCCACCGCGTCGCCGCCGGCCTGGGCGTCGAGGAACCGCCAGAATCCGGGCACGTCCTGGCGCAGCGTTCGCAGCACCAGGTAGCTGCCGTTGCGGCCGAGGTCGGCGCGATCGGGCGCTTCCTCGGCGCGCGGCAGCTGCGTGGCTGCCGCGCCGACCGGCTCCAGCAACGGGCGCGCAGTGTATCGGCCGTATTCGTTCGGATAGCCCAGCAGGAACTCGCCGAGGCAAGACAGGTTGCGGTAGGCGAGGCTGTCGCGATCCTGCGCAGGCAGCTCGCGCGACCAGTCGACTTCGGGCTGGCTGATGCCATCGGCGAATCCGAAGGGCTCGACGCCGCCCATGTCGGTGGTGGGCAGCCAGCGGACAAGTTCGAACGCCACCGCCCACTGGCTCTCCAGCGCGAGGCAGCACGGCTCGAGCCGGCCCGGCATCGCGTAGACCATTGCCAGCACATGCGGCAACAGCGGCTCGGACGGGCCGCCCCATTGCCAGTGCGCGGGGTCGTTGTTGCCGACGTCGCCCAGGCGACGCGCGCGATTCGCATCGGTGCCAAGGCCGGCGACGAACTCGGGGGCGAACGCGCGGGTGACCTGCTCCGGCACGCCCAGCTCGCGCAGGCCGGCGGCGCTGAACGCGATCTGCAGCACGGTGGGCGGCAGCGGCCCCTTGGCGGCGGTGCCCACCTGCGCCGCGGCCAGCCACGCGCGCGCGGCCGCGCGGTTGCGCACGCGCAGCAGCGCGAACGCACTCTCGGTGTGATGCTTGTAGCCGAAGCGCAGCAGGCCCTGCACGTCGGAGAAGTCGACTGCGGTGCTCACATCGACCTCAGCCAGTCTTCGATCTCGCGATCACTCATCGCCGTGCGGTCCAGACCGGCGCGGATGCGGCCATGGCGCGCGAGATCCATCGCGCTCAGGCCGGGGCTGGCCTTGTACCAGACCGCGTTGGCGACCTGGTGGCGCCGCAGGTAGTTCTTGAAGCCCTGTGAGTTGCGCGCGCCGCCCTGCACCAGCCAGTTCGTGCGCGGGTAGCCGACGCCGTTGCTGAACACGAGGTTCAGGCCCCACGCGACCTTGTTGATGAAGTCGTCCATGTAGCTCTCCAGGATGCCGTCGTAGTTGCTGGCGAAGAGCAGGCGTTGCTTGCCGTCGATGAAGACCCAGCGTGCGAAGTGGATCGTCTGCACGCGCGTCAGGTGGCCGCGGCCGTAGAGATGGCGCGCGGCGTAGTCGAGCAGCGCGACCAGCACGATGACCAACCAGCGGCGCAAGCGCCCGGGCTTGACGCTGCCGAGCGCGGTGAAGGCGTTGGTGATGCCGCGGTCCTCGAAGGTGGCGAGCTCGGCGACATGGGCCGGGTCGGGCGGTTGCACCATTTCCGGATCCGCACGTTCGCGGCTGCGCAGCTGCCAGATGAACAGCGGTGCGTACAGCAGCAGCAAAGGCAGCGCGAGCAGCCCCAGCAACGGGATCGCGAGCACGTGCGCGAGGTTGCGCAGCCACCAGCCGAACGGCGTCGGCGGATCCTCGGTGACGAGCAGCCGGCCTTGCTCGCGCTCGGCCGCGACAAAGGCCAGCAACTGCACGCGCAGCGCCTGAAGTTGCCCCGGGCCGGTCGATCCGAGCACGCGCACCCGACGCGCCAGCGCCTCGGCGATCGCGCGTTCCTCGCGCACGCGGCGCGCGGTGCGGCCGCTCCAGTTCGCGTACGCGGCAGCCACCGGCAGGTCGCGCGCGCGCAGCCACGCGGCCAGGCCGGCGCCGGGCGGGCAGGCGACGCAGTGCGCGAAGATCTGCAGCAGGCCGTCCGGTGCGACGCGCGCGAACTCGTCGAGCTGGTCGCCGCCAGGGCCGTCGCAATCGCCGAACAACGACAGATACGTCGGCAGCGGCGTGGTGGTCACGCCATGCGCGGCGAGGTCGCCGTGCGTCGCGTCGTCCAGGATCGCGATGCGCAGGAAGTGCAGGCGTTCGAAGCGGCCGAACGGCAGCAGCGCGTTGTCAGGGTCGGCCTGGCCGGGGCCGCTGTTCATTCGCGCGAGCAGGTCGCGCAGGGCCGGCTCGTGCCCGGGCAGCAGCTCGGCGAGCACCATGAAGTGGCCCGGTGGAATCATCGCGCCGTCAGAACTGCAGGCAGAAGTCGATCAGTCGATCCTTGCCCCAGTAGACCTTGCCGAGGTAGAAGTTCGGCGAGACGAGCCGGATCTCGTCGCGGATCCAGTGCGCCAGCATCGAGGTCTGCGAGTAATCGAGGACCACGCAATCCTTGCCGTCCATCCAGCTCGCTCCGGTGTAGACGCTGGCGATGATGGCCTCGAAGCCGAGCACCGAGATGCGGTTCTTCAGCAGCTTGCGTTCGGCGTCGAACACCTTGCCCTGCCACGCGAAGTGGCTGATGAAGTGTGCGATCGGCGCGGTGTACTTGGTGTCGGGCGCGATGATGGCGGTGCCGACGGCCTCGCCGCTGGGAATGGGGCCCGCCGGGCTGGCCTTGAAGAGGTCATCGAGTTGCGGCTGCGTCATCTCGAGCATTTGGTCGGCGGTGTAGGCCATCGTGTTCTCCCGTCTGCGGTGTTTCGGAGCAGCTGGCAGTGTGGGCATGCTCGACCGCAGCGTCAATGCGCCGACCGGGCCGTTCTAGGGAGGGGCTGCGGGTCGCGCCGCGTCCTCCAGCACGGCGTCCGCGGCCTTCTCCGCGACGATGTAGACGGCGCTGGCGAGGAAGAAGCCCGGGATGCGCGGGAACACGGACGCGTCGACCACGCGCAGCCCGCGCGTGCCGTGGACGCGCAAGCGGCTGTCGACGACACCGCCCTGATCCGGAGCGCCGATCGGGCACGAGCAGGAGGCGTGGTGGCCCCAGGCGTTGTCGCGGACGTAGCGCGCAATCGCCTCGTCCGTCGTGACGGTGGGGCCGGGTGACTGCTCCGCCGACACCGCCCCCGAGCGCACCAGCGGCGCCATCACGTGGCGCACATACTTGATCGCTTCGACGATGGCGCGCAGGTCCTCGCCGTGCGGGTCGTCAGCGGAGTCGAAGTAGTGGAAGTCGATCTCGGGTGTGTCGCGCGGGTCCGCGGAACGCAGGCGCACCGTGCCCGCGCGGTTGCGCGTGTGGGCCTTGAGCACGGCCCAGCTCAGGAAGTCGGGATGCTCGTGCAGCCACTTCGAATACCCTGGGAAGTAGCCCTCGAAGCGCGTGGGCAGCGCCATCGCGAAGATGTCCGGATCGGCCACGCGCGGGGTCGAGCGCTGCACGACGCCGATGGTGGCGCCGCTGGAGATGTACATGCCTCGGCGCGGGCTCGCGTTCCATTGCCGCCAGACGTCGTCGTCGCGCGTGAAGCGGGCGCCGCGCAGGCCATGCCACGGCTTGGGCAACGGATGCGTCACCGCGACCTCGTAGCGATCCTGCAGGTTGCTGCCGACGCCGGCGAGGTCGACGCGCACGTCGACGCCGTGACGCTGCAGTTCGGCTGCGGGCCCGACGCCGGACAGCATCAGCAGTTGCGGCGTGTTGAAGGCGCCGCCGCACAGCACGACCTCGCGCCGCGCGCACACCTGGCGCAGCTCGCCGGGGTCGGCACCGGGTTGCGCATGGGCGCGGTACAGGTGTCGTCCCTTGCGGTATTCGACGCCCACCGCGCGCTGCTGATCGTCGAACAGCACGCGCGTGGCCAGCGCGTCGAGCTCGATGTGCAGTTGCTCGGGCAGCTTGTCACGTACGGCCAGTACGCGGTCGCGGCTGCCCGCGCGCTGGTGGCCCGACGTGGACAGCGGCGTGTAGCAGACGCCTTCGAACGGCTTGCCGCCCAGGCGTCGTGCGTTCGGGTCGCCGCGACCCCGCAGGGCGCGCCACAGGTTGGCCAGCGGGCGCCGCGCGCCCAGCGTGACAAGGGCCGTGGTGTCGATGATCAGGCGCAGCATCGCGCCGTCGAAGAACGCCTCCAGCGGCATCGCGCGCTCGGTGGAGAGCCAGCCGCGCCAGCCATGGCCCAGCGGATCGACGCCGAGTGCGGCGAGCAGGCGCCAGAACGGGCGGTGGCGGCAGTTCTCGACGCGCTTCGCGTAGCGCCGCATGTTGCTCGCGCGCCAGCTCGCGTCGCCGGTGAGCTCGGCGATGCCGTCCCAGTCGGAGTCGTGGGGCAGCACGAAGATCATCGCGTTGTGCGCGGTGCAGCCGCCCAGCGTCGCGGCGCGCGGGTAGAGCAGCGTGCCGTCCTGGCACTTCCAGTCGAGCGACTGCTGCGCCGGGTCGGCGTGGTGGCGCACGCGGAAGTCCCAGCGCATTTCGGGGTGCTCGGAGGCGAACGGGTGGAAGGCCGGTACGTCATGGGCGTCTGGCATGCCGGGCGTGTCCTGCAGCGGCGCGTCGCCACCGGCCTCCAGCAAGAACACGCGCAAGCCGGACTCCGCCAGCCGCGCCGCGAGCGTGCCGCCGCCGGCGCCAGAACCCACGACGACGACGTCCCAGTCCTGCTCGTGCGCGGCCGCTGTCGACATTCGAGCTAGAACGTCTTCAGGAACTCGATCAGGGCATGCCGGTCGTCGTCGGTCAGCTCGGGCTCATGTCCGAACGAGCGCTCGTCGGCGCTGAGGCCGTCCTGCTTGTTGAACTGCGAGGTGCCGAAATAGTGGCCGCGATTGACCACCAGGTCCGGGCACTTGCTGAGCTTGAGCAGGCGCGGGCCGAGGTTGCGGAAGGTGTCCATCAGCTGCTGGTCGGTGGCGTTGGCGGGCGCCTTCAGCAGGTCGACTTGCAGCTCGAGCGCCAGCGCGCCGATGTTCTCGAGCCGCTCGCCCTTGTCCAGGTTCGTGTCGGTCTCGGACGGCAAGATGATGTTGGACAGCAGGCCCACCGGCACGCCCTTGGGGATCTGGTCGATGGTGACGTCGCCGCCGGTGTCCACCCACGACGGGAAGAAACGGTGCAGGCCCTGCAGCGGCTCCAGTGCCTTGGGCAGGTAGCCGGCGGGGATGAAGATCTGGCTGCGCTGCGTGGTGCGGTCGATCGTGCCCAGCACCTTGTCGCCGAACACTGCGTCGCGCTCGCGCCGCTCCGGCCACAGCATCTGCTGGATGGACGCGTCGAAATTCTTCATCCGTGTGGCCACTGACGGATCGGGCGAGAACGGCCCGACGCTGTTGTTGAGCAGGTAGGGCGCGGTCGACCAGACGCTGATCAGCGACGGTGGACGCGTGTACCCGCGCCCGCCCGCGGGCATCGCGTAAGGCATGGGCTCGCCCGTGAGCGGGTTGGTGATCGTGATTGTTCCGACCGATGGCAACTGCTTGTAGCTCTGCGAGGAGAAGTTGTCCCAGATGTTGCCGCCAAGCGCGTTCGTCGCCAGCGGACTGCAGGCGTTGGTGCGCAGCAACGTCGACGGGATGCGTGCGTCGGTGGACAGGTAGTTGCCCTGCAGGAAATCCGGTGCCTTGACGACGGTGCGCATGCTGGCCTTGTAGGCGTCGGTCTGCGTGTAGGCCCAGTAGCGCTTGAAGCAGCCCATGTAGTTGGCGCCGGCGCAGGCCTGGGCCTCGAGGTTGAGCGACGCCGGCAGCGCCGGCGCCTTGCTGGAGTGGCAGCGCGCGCAGGTGTCGGCGAAGACGTCCTTGCCGTGGGCCAGCAGTGCCGGGTCGGCCTTCAGGTAGTCCGGCCCGCCGGGCGCATCCTGGAGATGGTCGGGCTGCGCGGCCTTCAGGAAGAACAGTGCCGTGTCGTAGGTGCCGGCCTCGGTCGCCTTCCAGTAGCTCGAGTTTTTCTCCGCGGTGGCGATGGCGATCGGCGTGATCGACTTGCCGCCGATCACCGCGTTGAAGTGAAGCAGCCACTCTTCGCTGAACAATCCGATGTTGAGGTACACGCGGTTGAGCGCGCCCAGCAGGCCCACCGAGTCGGCGCCATCCTTGAGAACGTGGGGCGTCTTGACGCTGTCGGGCTTGGCGAAGAAGCCCTTGAGCGCGTCGGGCGCGGCGGGGAAGTCGTTGAACTGCTTGTTGTCGAGGCCACCGCCGGCGAGCTTCTCGACGCCGATGTGCGCCGCCATGCCCATGCGCGACGGGAAGTCGTAGACCGCATTCATCGTGCGCGGGTTATTGATGCCGTCACTCGAGATGAGCGAGGTGTCCATGCTGCCCGGACGGAACGTGCGCGCCAGCTGGTACATGAAGTTTTTCTGGCCCTCGGGCTTGCCGGAGTTGACGATGAACAGGCGGTCGACCCACATGTACTGCGCGCCGACCGACGAGCTGAGGTTGGCGAACTGCGGCGCGGCCGGGTCGGCCGGCGGATGCGTGGGGCTCGGGCCGACGTGGCAGAAGCCGCAGGACATGCCGACGCGGTACGGCCGCACGAGATCCTTGTCGTTGTAGTACGCGGGGTCGGCGTAGTAACGCTTCGCATCCCAGCGCGCTGCCGCGGCCTCGTCGAATTTCGGGTTGGGGAACAGGCGCAGGCCGGAGATGCCCGTCGCGTAGCCGTAGAACGAGCCGACCGGCAGCGTGCTGCCGTCCGGCATCCTGGCCTTGCCGCGCGCGCCGATCGCGACGCCCGGATACTTGGCCTCGTTCTCGAACGGATCGGCCGCGCAGTCGGCGCGACGCTGGTCCAGCCACAGGCCGAAGCGCTTCGGATCCGCCGCCGCCGCCGGGGCGAAGCACGGTTCGTTGACCAGCCCCAGGTTGGTCCAGCGGTTGGCGCGCGTGAAGCCCAGTTCGGGCGCCGACGACACGATCTTGAGCAGGTCGAACGCGCCGAAGGTGGTGGTGGTCAGGCCGTCCCAGAAGCGGTCGTTGCCGCCGCTCCAGACCAGCCACATGTTGCGGCCCTTGATCTCGTCGGGCGTCAGTGCGACGCCGTTGTCCATGTCGTGGAAGTAGTCCTCGTCGGCATGGTTGAAGGACTCGGCCGTGCGGCCCGCCTGCATCGCCTCGTCCAGCACCTCGCCAGGCCTGGGGCCGGAATGGCAGGCGGTGACCGCCGCCACCGCGAGCGCGACCGCGAGGCCCGTGGCGGCCAGGGTCCACCAGGTGCGCGAATGCTGTTGCATGTTGTGTGTCTCCAGTGCGGATGCCGGCGCCCGCGCCGGCTCCCGACCCGCGCGGACGTGGAAATCGACTATAGGCGCGATGCCCGCTCGACTGAAGGGGGCAAAGGGGGGCACCCCCTACGTTGCCGGCGATCTTGCCACGCGGCCCGGGCTTGTCCGATCAAGACAGTCGTCAGGCCGTGCGTTCGGTGGCCAGCACGCAGGCCGCCGAGGTCTCGGCATCGAGGCGGCGCAGCGCCGGCTTGTCGCCACTGCACTCTGCGATCGCCTTGGGACAGCGCGTGCGGAACACGCAGCCGGACGGCGGGTCGATCGGCGAGGGCATGTCGCCCGACAACAGCTGCAGCACCTTGTTGCGCTCGATGCGCGGATCGGGCACGGGAATGGCCGACAGCAGCGCCTCGGTGTAGGGATGTCCCGGCCGGGCGTAGAGCGCATCGCTGCGCGACAACTCCATCGCCTTGCCCAGGTACAGCACCAGCACGCGGTCGCTGATGTGCTTGACCACCGCGAGGTCGTGCGCGATGAAGATCAGCGCCAGGCCCTTGCGGCGTTGCAGGTCCTGCAGCAGGTTGACGATTTGCGCGCGGATCGACACGTCCAGCGCCGACACCGGCTCGTCGCAGATGATGAGCTTGGGCTCGAGGATCAGCGCCCGCGCGATGCCGATGCGCTGGCACTGGCCGCCGGAGAACTCGTGCGGGTAGCGGTTGATCTGCTGCGGCGTCAGGCCGACCTCGGCCATCACGGCGGCCACCTTCTCGTGCACCTGCGCGTCGCTCAGCTCGGGCCGGTGGATGCGCAGCGGCTCGCCGATGATGCGCGCGATGGTCATGCGCGGATTCAGCGACGCGAGCGGATCCTGGAAGATGATCTGGATGTCGCGTCGCGCGGCCAGCCACGCGGCGTGGTCGTCGGGGCGCAGCGTCTTGCCGTTCCAGACGACCTCGCCGCCGGTGGCCGGGATCAGGTTCAGGCAGGCGCGTGCCAACGTCGACTTGCCGCAGCCCGACTCGCCGACGATGCCCAGCGTCTCGCCGGGTTGCAGGTCGAAGGACACGCCGTCGACGGCCTTGAGCGTGGCGGCCGGCGTCCACGGCCAGGCCTTGCGGTCGCGGATCTTGAAGTGCACCTGCAGGTCGCGCACCGACAGCAAGGGTTCAGACATCGGCCGCCTCCATCGCGTCGAGCTCGGCCACGCTGCGATGGCAGGCGCGCAGCGTCGGCGACGCCATGTCGATGCGCTGCAGCAGGGGCATCGTCGCGACGCAGCGATCCTCTGCGTAGCGGCAGCGCGCCGAGAACGGGCAGCCCGGTGGCAGCGCGTTCATGTTGGGCGGATTGCCGGGAATGCTGACCAGCGCGCCGGCGTTCGCGTCCATGCGCGGCAGCGCCGCGAGCAGGCCGCGCGTGTACGGATGCGACGGGCGGTGGAAGATGGCGTCGGCCGATGCGTGCTCCATCACGCGGCCGCCGTACATCACCATCACGTCGTCGCACAGGCCGGCGACGACGCCCAGGTCGTGCGTGATCATCACGATGGCGGTGCCGTGGTCACGTTGCAGCTCGCGCAGCAGCTGCGTGATCTGCGCCTGCACGGTGGCGTCGAGCGCGGTGGTGGGCTCGTCGGCGATCAGCACCTCGGGCTCGCACAGCAACGCCATCGCGATCATCACGCGCTGGCGCATGCCGCCGGAGAACTCGTGCGGGTAGAAGTCGATGCGACGCTTCGCGTCGGGGATCTTGACCGCGTCCAGCGCCGCGATCGCGCGCACGCGCGCCTCGCGCCGCCCGAGGCCACGGTGCAGTTCCAGCACCTCGGTCATCTGGCGCTCCACCGTCAGGTACGGGTTGAGCGAGGTCATCGGATCCTGGAAGATCATCGCGATGCGGTCGCCACGCACGGCGTTCAGCTCCGCGGGCGTCAGGCCCAGCAGGTTGCGACCGTGGTGCAGCACCTGGCCCGAGGCGGCGCCGTTGCGCGCGAGCAGGCCCATCATCGCGAGCACCGTCTGCGACTTGCCGGAGCCCGACTCGCCGACGATGCCCAATGTCTGGCCGCGACCCAGCTCGAAGCTGACGTTGTTGACGGCGTAGACCGCGCCATCGTTGGTGCGGAACTGGACGCTGAGATCCTTGACCTCGAGCACCTTGCTGGACGTCGTGTCACTCACGGTTCAGCGCTCCTTGGGATCGAGCGCATCGCGCAGGCCGTCGCCGATGAAGTTGGCGCAGTACAGCGTGATCGACAGCGCGCCGGCCGGAAACAGGATCATCCACGGCGAGGCGCCCATCACGGCGGCGCCGTCGTGGATCAGCACGCCCCAGCTGGTCATCGGCTCCTGCACGCCCAGGCCCAGGAACGACAGCACGGACTCGGACAGGATCACGCCCGGCACCAGGATCGACGTGTAGATCACGACCACGCCCATCAGGTTGGGCACGACGTGCTGGAAGATGATGCGCCAGGTCGGCACGCCGATGGCGCGCGCGGCCTCGACGAACTCGCGCGACTTGATCGACAGCGTCTGGCCGCGCACGACGCGCGCCATGTCCAGCCAGGAGAACGCGGCGATCGCGCCCACCACCAGCAGGATGTCGCGCCCGAACACGGTGACGACGAGGATCGCGATCAGCAAGTAGGGCACGGCGAAGGCCATGTCGACGATGCGCATCATCACGCTGTCCACGCGCCCGCCGACGAAGCCGGCGACCGCGCCCCACACGACGCCGATGCACACCGCCACCAGCGTGCCGAGGAGGCCCACCAGCAGCGAGATGCGCCCGCCGATCAAGGTGCGCACGAGCAGGTCGCGGCCGAGCTCGTCGGTGCCGAACAAGTGCCAGCCGGCTCGCGTCGGCGGATTGCTCATCAGGTTCCAGTCGACGCTGTCGAAGGCGTTGGGCAGCAGCATCGGGCCGAATACGCAGGCCAGCGTGATCAGCATCAGCACCACGACGCCGGTGACGGCCGCGCGGTTGCGCAGGAAGCGCACGCGGGCGTCGCGCCAGGGGCTGCGGCCTGCGGGGGCGGTGTCGACGATCGAAGTGGTCATCAGTAGCGGATCTTCGGGTCGAGCCAGGCGTAGGCCAGGTCCACGAGCAGGTTGAGCGTCACGGCCAGCACGGTGACCAGCACCACCAGGCCCAGCACCAGCGTGTAGTCGCGATCCGCGGCGCCGTTGACGATCAGCTTGCCCAGGCCGGGGATCGAGAACCAGGACTCGGTGACGATGGCCGACGTGATCGACGAGATCGCCAGCGGCCCGATCACCGAGACCACCGGCAGCAGCGCCGGCCGCAGCGCGTGGCGCAGCACCACGAGCCGCATGGGCAGGCCCTTGGCACGTGCGGTGCGGATGAAGTTGGAGCTGAGCACCTCGATCAGGCTGCCGCGCATGATGCGGCCGATCGTGGAGATGTTGATCAACGTCAGCAGCGCGATCGGCAGGATCATGTAGCGCGGCGCGAAGTCGTCCCATCCGCCGGACGGCAACCAGGGCAATGTGATCGCGAAGACCAGCACCAGCACCGGCCCCAGCACGAACGACGGCAGCACGCTGCCGATGTTGCCGAACAGCATGACCGCGTAGTCGATCGCGCTGTTCTGGCGCAGCGCGGCGGTGATGCCGATCGCGACGCCGACGATCACCGCGATCACCATTGCCGTGCCGCCGATGGCCAGCGACACCGGCAACGCGCGCGACACGAGGTCGTTGACCGACCAGTCAGCGTAGCGAAACGAGGCGCCCAGATCGCCGTGGACCAGGTCGTTGAGGTACAGCAGGTACTGCTTCCAGAGCGGCAGGTCGAGGTGGTACTTGGCCTGCAGGTTGGCCAGCACCGCGTCGGAGACCTTGCGCTCGGTGTCGAACGGGCCGCCGGGCGTGACGTGCAGCAGCAGGTAGCAGATCGTCACCACGGCGAGGACCGTGGGGATCGTCACCAGGAGGCGCCTGACGACATAGGCCCACATCAGGCGCTGCGACGGGAGTCGGTCTTGTTCACGGCGTCTTCAGTGCTTGAGGATGTAGAAGTCCTTGCTGCGGTTACGGTCCATGCCGTTCGCATCGTCGTAGCCACCGATCCAGGGCCTGACCAGGCGCGGCGCCGTGTACTGCAGCAGCGGGATCATCGGGTAGTCTTCCATCACCAGCTTGGCCGCCTGCGTCAGGAGCTCTTCGCGCTTGGCCGGATCGGCGCTCAGGTTGCCCTGCACGATCAGGTCGTCGGCCTTCTTGTTGCAGTTGCGGTCGTCGTTGGATTCCGAGCCGCACTGCACCAGCGCCAGGAAGATGGTGGCGTCGTTGAAGGTCGCCACCCAGCCGTTGCGCGAGATCTGGAAATCGCCGTCGTGGCGCTTGCGGATCAGCACCTTGAACTCGAGGCTGTCGATGTCGGTCTCGAGGCCCAGCTTGGTCTTCCACTCGGAGGCGGCGAAGATCGCCATCTTCTTGTGATAGTCGCTGTTGTTGTAGGTGAACTTCAGGTGCGTGCCCGGCTTGACGCCCGCCTCGGCCAGCAGCTTCTTCGCCTCGGCAACGCGCTTGTCCATGGGCCAGTCGGCCCAGTCGTAGCGCGTCTGGCGGATGCCGGCCAGGCCCTTGACGGCCAGTCCGTACAACGGCGGCTGGCCGTCGGCGGTGACCTTGCTGGCCAGGATGTCGCGGTCGATCGCCATCGACAGCGCCTTGCGCACGCGGATGTCCTTGAGCAGCGGATCCTGGTTGTTCAGGCTGTAGTAGCGCAGGCCGTACAGCGGCCCGATGTGCATCTCGTTGGGGTACTGCGCCTTGAGCGCGTTGTACGCCCCGGGCGCGAGCTGCAGCATGTAGTCCTCTTCGCCGGACTGGTACAGCTTGAGGTCGGCGTTGCCGTCCTCGACGCACAGGAAGGTCACGCGCGTCAACTGCACGTTGGCGGCGTCCCAGTAGGTCGGGCTCTTCTCGACGACCACCTTGCTGTTGACCTGCCAATCCTTGAGGACGTAGGCACCGTTGCTGACCATGTTGCCCGGCTTGGTCCAGTCCTTGCCAAACTTTTCGATCGTCGCCTTGGGCTGCGGCGAGTACTGCGCCACCGACACGATGGCCGGCAGGAACGGCACCGGCGCGGCGGTCTTGACCTCCAGCGTGAACTTGTCGATCGCCTTCACGCCCAGCTCGGTGACCGGCTTCTTGCCGTTGACGACCTCGATGCCGTTGAGCAGGTAGACGGCGTAGGTGGACGCGATCTTGGCGGCCGTCTTCGGATCGAGGAAACGGCGCCAGGCATAGACGAAGTCGTCGGCCGTCACGGGCTGACCGTTCGACCAGGTCGCGTTCTTGCGCAGCTTGAAGACCCAGGTGGTCGGCTCAGTCTGCTTCCACGACTCGGCGACGCCGGGCACGACGGTGCTGTGGTGGTCGGTGGACGTCAGGCCTTCGAACAGGTCGCGCTCGATCTCGGCGCCGTTGACCGACTCGATGTAGGCGGGGTCGAGCGACTCCGGCTCGGCCCCGTTGTTGCGCACCATCTCCTGCTTGGGCGACAGTTGCGTGCCGGGCGGAACGGCCGCGGCGGACGCCGTGGCGAAGGCGCCCGCGGCGAGCGCGGCTGAGAAGAGGGCTCGTGCGAGCGAAGGCTGGCAGCGCGGGTTCATTGCGGGAGGCTCCATGAGCGACGGGACGAGGCGCAGTCAGTATAGGGGGGTGATCGTGAAGCGGGCGGGGCAGGCTCAGTGCTTGATCACGTAGAAGTCCTGGTCGCGAAATGCGTCCTGGTCGTTCGCGTCGTCGTAGCCGCCAACCCAGGGCTTGACCAGGCGCGGCAGGGACATCTGCAGCAGCGGGATCATCGGATAGTCGTCCATCTCGACGCGCACCGCCTGCGTCAGCAATGCCCTGCGCCTGACCGGGTCGGCCGTCGCGCCCGCCTGGTGCATCAGGTCGTCGCCCGCCTTGTTGCAGCTCTTGTTGTCGTTGGCGTCGTTGCCGCACTCGACCAGCATGAGAAAGCCGGTGATGTCGGCGAAGCCAGGGGTCCAGGCGTGGCGAGCGACCTGGTACTCCGCGGCGTGGCGCCGGTGGATCAGCACCTTGTATTCCATGCTTTCCATCTCGGTGTCGAGACCGAGCTTGGACTTCCACTCGGACGCCGTGAAGATGGCCATCTTCTTGTGATAATCGCTGGTGTTGTACGCGAACTTCAAGCGGGTTCCGGGCTTCACGCCGGCAGCGGCCAGCAGCTTGCGCGCCTCGGCGACGCGCTTGTCCATGGGCCAGTCCTCCCAGTCGTAGTGCACCGGGTCGGCGCCCTCGCTGCCCTTGACCACCAAGCCGTACAGCGGCGCCTGGCCGTCGACGGTCACCTTGGTCGACAGGATCTGGCGATCGAGCGCCATGGACAGCGCCTTGCGGACGCGCACGTCCTTGAGCACCGGATCGGTGTTGTTCAGCGCCCAGAACCGCATCGCGATCAGCACGCTGTTGTGCATGTCCTTCGGGTACTGCGCCTTGAGCGACTCGTAGGTGCCGGGCGGCAGGCGCGACATCATGTCTTCCTCGCCGGACTGGTACAGCTTGAGGTCAGCGTTGCCGTCCTCGACCGGCAGGAAGGTGACGCGGGACAGCACCACGCTGGCCGCGTCCCAGTACCTCGGGTTCTTCTCGAGGATGACCTTGCTGTTGACCTGCCAGTCCTTGAGCACGAACGCGCCGTTGCCGACCATGTTGCCGGGCTTCGTCCAGTCCTTGCCGAACTTCTCGATCACCGCATGCGGCTGGGGCGCGAACTGCGGACTCGCGAGCAGGTAGGGCAGGAAGGACATGGGCCCGGGCGTCTTCACTTCCAGCGTGCTGGCGTCGATCGCGCGAACGCCCAGCGCCGTCACCGGCAGCTTGCCCTGCGTGATGGCCACGCCGTTGAGCACGTAGGCGCCGAGTGCAGAGGCCAGTGCCGCCGCGTTCTTCGGATCGACGAAACGGCGCCAGCCGTAGACGAAGTCCTGCGCCGTCACCGGCTCGCCGTTGGACCACTTAGCGTCCTTGCGCAGCTTGAACACCCAGGTCACCGCATCGGCCTGCTGCCAGGACTGCGCGGCGCCGGGCACGACCCTGGAATGGTTGTCGAGTGAGGTCAGCGGCTCGAACAGGTCGATGAGGACATTGAAGGCGTTGGTCGATTCGATCAGCGCCGGATCGAGCGACTCCGGCTCGGCGCCGTTGTTGCGCACGAGCTCCTGCTTCGCGGCGAGCACCGTGCCGGGCGGAATGACGGCGGCTTGCGTGCAGCCGCAGGCGGCCAGCAGCGCGGCCACACCCAGGCGCGTCCACGCGCCACGACGTTTCAGTGACATCTCAAGTTCCCCTCCAGGACGGGACGGCATCGGAGGTGCCGCTCGCGGGCGTTTTCAGCAGCATGATTGAAGCACAACGCCCACTCGCGCGCACCCGGGCAGGCGCGGCGGGCAGCTTGGTGCAACGCACTTTCCTGGGGCCCCGATCGCGGGCTCCTCGTAGACCCTTAGTCGACGCCGGCCCCGCTCCACCTAGAGTGCGGCAACCAACGGCGAATCATTGCCGCAACCGACGGGGGATTCCATGAACGAACAGATGCTGCGCGAACTGGTGGGCCAGGTGCGCGACGGACAACTCGCGCGACGTGACTTCATCGCCCGCATGGTCGTGCTGGGCGTGGGCGTTCCGCTCGCCTCGGCCATGCTCGCCGACGTCGCCCTGGCGCAGGGCGGCAGCAGCGAGGCCCCGTACAAGCCGACCAAGCGCGGCGGCGGCGGGCCGCTGCGGTTGCTGCTGTGGCAGGGCCCGACCTCGCTGAACCCGCACTTCGCCACGGGCACCAAGGACCAGGAAGGCTGCCGCCCGTTCTACGAGTCGCTCGCGCGCTACGACGCCGACGGCTTCATCGTGCCGGTGCTGGCCGCCGAGCTCCCCACCCGCGCCAACGGCGGCATCGCGGCCGACGGCCTGTCGACCACGTGGAAGTTGCGCAAGAACGTGCTGTGGCACGACGGCCAGCCGTTCACCGCCGACGACGTCGTCTTCAACTGGCAGTACGCCATCGACCCCGCCGCTGGCGCGTTCAGCACCGGCTTCTACACGAACGTGAAGAGCGTGGAGAAGATCGATGCGACCACGGTGCGCTTCAACTTCGTCAAGCCGTCGCCGATCTGGGACCGTGCCAGCAACATCTGGCTGATTCCCAAGCACGTGTTCTCGGCCTTCATGGGCGCCAAGTCGCACGAGGCCCCCGCCAACCTGAAGCCGATCGGCACCGGGCCCTACAAATTCGTCTCGTTCACGCCGGGCGATCTCGTGCGCGGCGAGGCCAACATGGCCTACTACCTGCCCAACCGCCCGTTCTTCGACACCATCGAGATGAAGGGCGGCGGCGACGCCACTTCCGCGGCGCGCGCCGTGCTGCAGACCGGCGAATTCGACTACGCCTGGAACGTGCAGGTGGAGGACAACGTGCTCAAGGCCATGGAGGCCGGCGGCAAGGGCCGCATGGTGTTCAAGCCGTCCGGCAACCCCGAGTCGATCTTCCTCAACGCGGCCGATCCGTGGACGGAGGTCGAGGGCGAGCGCGCCAACGTCAAGACGAAGCACTTCGCGTTCTCCGATCCGGCGGTGCGCAAGGCCTTCGGCCTGCTGGTGGATCGCAAGAGCATCCAGGACTTCGTCTACGGCCGCGCCGCCACGGCCACGGCCAACGCGCTCAACAATCCGGCGCAGTACAACAGCAAGGCGAACGTCGCCGAGTTCAACATCGACAAGGCCAACGCGCTGCTCGACGCGGCGGGCTGGAAGCGCGGCGCCGACGGCGTGCGCGCCAAGGACGGCAAGCGCCTGAAGCTGGTCTTCCAGACCTCGATCAACTCGGTGCGCCAGAAGGTGCAGGCCATCGTCAAGCAGGCCTGTGCGAAGGCCGGCATCGAGATCGAGTTGAAGACCGTCCAGGCCTCGGTATTTTTCTCATCGGACGCGACCAACCCGGACACCTACGGCAAATTCTTCTGCGACATCGAGATGTACCTCAACACCCGCCTGGGCACCGACCCCGACCGCTTCATGCAGCAATGGGTCTCGTGGGAGATCTGCCAGAAGTCCAACGGCTGGCAATGGCAGAACAAGTCGCGCTGGTCCAGCCCGGAGTTCGACAAGGCCTTCCGCCTGGCCGAAAACGAGCTCGACCCGGTCAAGCGCGCCGCGCTCTTCGTGCAGATGAACGACATGACCTGCACCGACGGCCACGTCGTGCCGGTGGCGGTGCGGGCCCAGGTCACGGCGCTGGGCAAGTCCATCGTCGCGCCCCTGACCGGCTGGGATCTCGACATGTCGGGCATCCACGACTGGTACAGGGCCTGATGGGCGCCTTCATCCTGCGCCGCCTGGCGCTCGCGCTGCCCAGCCTGCTGGGCATCAGCATCGTGCTGTTCACCGTGCTGGCGCTGGCTCCCGGCGACCCGTTCGCGGAGCTCGTCAACAATGCCAACGTGCCGCCCGAAGTGCGCGTGCACCTGCGCGCCAGCCTGGGCCTGGACGACCCGGTGGCACTGCGCTACCTGCACTGGCTGGTCGCGATGCTGCAGGGCGACTGGGGTTTCTCGTTCATCAGCCGCGTCAACGTGACGTCGCTGATCTGGCAGCGGGTGCCCGTCACGCTCGGGCTGATCGGCACATCACAGCTGCTGGCGCTGGCCATCGCCATTCCTGTGGGAACGCTGTCGGCCGTCAAGCCGTATTCGTGGTTCGACCGCATCGCCAGCACGATTGCGCTGGCGGGCTTCTCGCTGCCGACGTTCTTCACCGGCATCCTGCTGATCCTCGTGTTCTCGATCAAGCTCGACTGGCTGCCTTTCGTCTACCGCTCCGACGTCGAGGCCACCGGCTGGCACGCGCTCGTCGAGCACCTGCGCCAAGCCATCATGCCGGTGCTGGTGCTGGGCCTGTTCCAGGGCGCCGGCTGGACACGCTATGTGCGCTCGGCGGTGCTGGACGTCGTGCGCCTCGACCACGTCACCACCGCGCGCTCCAAGGGCCTGCCCGAGCGCCGCGTCGTCACGCGCCACGTGCTGCGCAACGCACTCATTCCGGTCGTCACGCTGGTGGCGCTGCAGATGCCCACCGTCTTCGGCGGCGCCATCGTCACCGAACAGATCTTCCGCGTCCCCGGCATCGGCTCGCTGCTGATCGACGCGATCCTGCGCAACGACACGCCGGTGATCATGGGCGTCACGTTCGTGTTCAGCATGCTGGTGATCGTCTTCAACCTCGTTGCCGACCTGCTCTATGGCCTCCTCGATCCCCGCATCGCTTACCGCTAAGCCAGTGTCGCCCTGGGGCGAGGCGTGGCGACGCTTCCGGCGGCACCGCATGGCCACGGTGAGCCTGGGCGTGCTCGCGCTGCTGGTCGCCGCGGTGGTGCTGGGGCCGTTCGCCTGGCGCATGCCGATCGACGCGATCGACTTCTCGGCCACGACGCAGGGGCCGTCGCTGGCCCATCCGTTCGGCACCGACGATCTCGGCCAGGACCTGCTCGCTCGCATGCTCTACGGCGGCCGCATCTCGCTGGCGGTCGGGCTCGCGGCGATGTCGATGGCGGTGGTGGTCGGCGTGACCATCGGCTCGATCGCCGGCATCTCCAAAGGCCCGGTCGACGCCGCGCTGATGTGGTTCACCGACCTGTTCCTGTCGCTGCCGCAGTTGCCCCTGCTGCTGCTGGTGATCTACCTGTTCCGCGAGCATCTGAAGGCATTGTTCGGCCCCGAGGGCGGCGTGTTCGTGCTGATCGTGCTGGTGATCGGCTGTTTTCGCTGGATGCAGGTGGCGCGGCTGGTGCGCGCGCAGTTCTTCTCATTGCGCGAGAAGGAGTTCGTCGAGGCCGCGCGGGCGCTCGGCGCGACCACGGCGCGCGTCGTCTGGCGCCACATCCTGCCCAACGCGCTGGGGCCGGTGATCGTTGCCGGCACCATCGACGTCGCCGCCGCGATCATCGCGGAGTCGACGCTGTCGTTCCTCGGCCTGGGCTTTCCGCCCGACATCCCCACCTGGGGCCGGCTGCTGTTCGACAGCAAGGATCACCTGGACATCGCCGCGTACTGGGCGCTGTTTCCTGGCGGCGCGATCTTCCTGACCGTGATGGCCATCAACTTCGTCGGCGACGGCTTGCGCGATGCGCTCGACCCGCGCCGCGTCCTGTAGATCAAGATGGCCTTGCTCGAAATCCGCGGTCTCAAGACCCACTTCAAGACCGACGCCGGCTGGCTGCACGCCGTCGATGGCGTCGACCTGAGCGTCAACGCCGGCGAGACGGTGTGCGTGGTCGGCGAGTCCGGCTCGGGCAAGTCGGTGACGGCGATGTCCATCCTCAAGCTGGTGCCGATGCCCCCGGGCCGCATCGTCGCCGGCCAGGTGCTGTGGGACGGCCGCGACCTGGTGCCGCTGTCCCAGGGCGAGATGCAGAAGTTGCGCGGGCGCGAGATCGGTGTCGTGTTCCAGGAGCCCATGACCGCGCTCAACCCGGTCTACACCGTGGGCGAGCAGATCAGCGAAGGCCTGCGGCTGCACGAGGGCCTGTCGCGCGCCGCGGCGATGGACCGCGCCGCCGAGCTGCTCGCCCTGGTCCACATCCCGATGGCCGCGCGCCGCGTACTCGACTACCCGCACCAGTTCTCCGGCGGCATGCGCCAGCGCGTGATGATCGCGATGGCGCTCGCCTGCAAGCCGCGCCTGCTGATCGCCGACGAGCCCACCACGGCGCTGGACGTCACGATCCAGGCCCAGATCCTCGACCTGCTCACGGAGCTGAAGGAGCGGCTGGGCATGGCGGTGCTGCTGATCACCCACGCGATGGGCGTCGTGGCCGAGGTCGCGCAGCGCGTGGTCGTGATGTACGCCGGCCAGGTGATCGAGGAAGGCAGCGTCGAGGAGGTCTTCGAGAGGCCGTGGCATCCGTACACGCAGGGCCTGATCCGCTCGATTCCGCGCATCGACGCCGACGCGTCGCGCGGATCGCGGCTGGTGTCGATACCTGGCACGGTACCGTCGCTGGTCGAACCGCCGCCCGGCTGCCGCTTCGCGCCGCGCTGCGCCTACGCGCGTGACGCGTGCACGCAGGCGACGCCGACGCTGCGCCAGGTCGGCCCCGGCCACAGCGTGGCGTGCATCCTCGAGGAGGCGCCACGATGAGCGCGCCATTGCTCCAGGTGCGCGACCTGGTCAAGCGCTTTCCCGTGCGCGGCGGCCTGCTGCAGCGCCAGACGGGACAGGTGCACGCCGTCGAGGGCGTCAGCTTCGACCTCGAGGCCGGCACCACGCTGGGCCTGGTCGGAGAGTCGGGCTGCGGCAAGAGCACCACGGGCCGCTGCGTGCTGCGCCTGGTGGAGCCGACGTCCGGCGAGCTGCGCTTCGACGGCGTCGACACCGGCAGCCTCGCGGGCGGCGCGCGCCGGGCGCTGGCGCGCGAGATGCAGATCATCTTCCAGGATCCGTACGCGAGCCTGAACCCGCGCATGACGGTCGGCGCGATCGTCGGCGAGGGCTTGGTGATCCACCGGATCGGCGCCACGGCCGCCGAGCGCGCTGCGCGCGTCGCCGAGTTGCTGCAACTGGTGGGATTGCAACCCGGGCACGCGCGCCGCTACCCGCACGAGTTCTCCGGCGGCCAGCGCCAGCGCATCGGCATCGCGCGGGCGCTCGCCACCAATCCGCGCCTGATCGTCTGCGACGAGGCGGTATCGGCGCTCGACGTGTCGATCCAGGCCCAGGTCGTCAACCTGCTGCAGGATCTGCAACAGCGCCTGGGCCTGGCCTACCTGTTCATCGCGCACGACCTGTCCGTGGTGCGCCACATCAGCGACCGCGTGGCGGTGATGTACCTGGGACGCATTGTCGAGGTTGCGTCGTCGCACGACCTCTACACCCGGCCGCGCCATCCGTATACCGAGGCGCTGATGTCGGCGGTGCCGGTGCCCGACCCGCGCGTGCGGCGCACGCGCATCGCGCTCAAGGGCGACGTGCCCAGCCCGCTGGACCCGCCCGCCGGCTGCGCGTTCCACACGCGCTGCCCGATCGCGCAGAAGGGCCTGTGCGACGTCGAGCGGCCGGCCCTGAAGGAGATCGCGCCGGGCCACCAGGTCGCTTGCCATCTGAGACAGTCGTAAGCGGCCCTCGGTGTAAGCTCGCGCCGAATGCTGCATCGCGCCCGTCCCCTGCTGCCGAACCTGCCGCCCCGTGCGCTGCGCATCGCAACCGCGCCCGTGCTGCTGGCCGTGCTGGCCGCCTGCCAGACAACGGCCCCGCCGCCCGGCCCAGGCAACGTCTCGCGGCTGCCGCCCGGCAACTCGCAGCGCGACGGACCGGAGGCCAGGCCGCCGCCCAACCTCGAGGCCGTGCCCGACGCGGTGCCGCAGGTCGAGCCCATCCGCATCGGCGGCCCGAACAAGCCGTACGAGATCGCTGGCAAGACCTACGTGCCGCTGACCGACGACCGCGCGCTGACCGAGAAGGGCCTCGCGTCCTGGTACGGCAAGAAGTTCCACGGCCGTCGCACCGCCAGCGGCGAGTCGTACAACATGTACGCGATGACGGCCGCGCACAAGACGCTGCCGATCCCCAGCTACGCCCGCGTGCGCAACCCGGCCAACGGCAAGGAGGTGATCGTGCGAGTGAACGACCGCGGCCCGTTCTCGCCGGGTCGCATCATCGACCTGTCGTACACCGCGGCGCTGAAGCTGGGAGTGCTCAACGGCGTCGCGCCGGTGGAGATCACCCGCATCACCGACGACGAGATCCGAACCGGTTCCGCGACCCGCAAGCCGGCCGAGGCGACAACCGCGATCGCGATGGGTGAACTCGATTGGCCCGCGCCGACCCCACGCGGCAACGACGCGCGCAGCGGCAGCACGCTGACGCGCGCGAAGCCGGCGAGCATGTCCGCCGCGAGCCCGGCGAGTTCGGTCGTCAACCCGGTGCTGGCGACGGTCGGCGACGTCGTCGTACCCGCGATCACGCCGACCCCGCCCAGGCTGGATGCCGGCGTGATGAACGCGATGCCATCGCCAACCAGTTCGCCTGGCGTGGATCTGGGCGCCGCCGCCGCGACGGACACCGCCTCGGCCGTGCCCGGCACGCTGACGTCGAGCGTGACGACGGTCCGCGAAACAGTGGTGGCGGCGGTCGCGCCCACAAGCGTGCCGGCGTTGCCCGCGCGACTCGAGAAGCCGGATGAGCACGCGCGCGCCGACACCACGGCCGGCATCGGCTACTGGATCCAGCTGGGGGCGTTCAAGCAGCGCGACGGCGCACTGGACTTCCAGCGCCGCCTGGTCGACGAGCAGCCCTGGCTCGCGCCGTTGCTCGCGGTCTTCAGCGACCACGGTCTCAACAAGCTGCAGGCCGGGCCCTGGACGTCGCGCGACGGTGCCAGGAGCGCGGCGGAGCATGTCCGCACCGCGCTGCAACTGGTGCCCACGATCATCGAGAAGAGATAGCGGCGCCAGCTCCCTGGCGGCGCGGCGCAATCCTCTCTCGACCCACCGGCTCATCGCGAGCCGGCTTCGGGCTCAGTCGTCGTAGCCTTCGTGGCGCGAGGCCGCTGCGTACAGGTCGGCGGCGAAGCCCGGCGAGTGCATCTCGACGCTGCGAGCCAGCTCGCGCACGTCGTTGGCTTCGCGTACACGCACGCGGAAGGTGCTGACCTGCTGAACCGACTTGATCGGGGCGGTGGCGGCCGGCTGGCGAGCGGTGGCGGGGCGCGACGAGAAGAGCGCGGCGGCGAGCTGGCGGATCGCGCCGGTGAAGATCGGCGTGTGGCCGTAGGTACCGGAGGTGATGGCGGTCATGGTGTTGCTTCCTTGCAGTGCCTCTGGGTAAGAGGCGATGAAAGGACTTTAAGGGTTTTCCCTTTGATACTCCAATGAATGTTGGGCATCAAAGATATGCATACTGAGCATATCTTCGGCGACCATCATCAATCGTGAACTTCCGCACGCTGGATCTCAACCTGTTGCGTGTTTTCGATGCGGTGATGGCCGAAGGCAGCCTCACGCGGGCCGCGGAACGCCTGGCCATGACCCAACCGGCGGCCAGCCACGCCCTCAAACGCTTGCATGTGGCGGTCGGCGAGGACTTGCTGTTGCGCACCGCGTTCGGCATGCGTCCGACGGCCCGCGCCGAGGCGCTGTGGCCCCAGGTGCGCGCCGCGCTGGCGCAGTTGCAGGGGGCCCTGTCGCCGCGCACTTTCGAGCCGACGGCCGACGCCGCCACCTTCAGCATCGCGATGGCCGACGCCACGGCGGCGATGCTGCTGCCGCACCTGGTCTCGGCGATCGAAGGCGAACGGGCGCTGGCCAACGTGCGCACGCTGCCGCTGACCACACGCGACCCGCGCCGCCTGGTCGAGGACGGCGACGCCGACCTGGCCGTCGGCTACTTCCCCAACGCAATCGCGGCCATCGTCGCGCAAGGCGACGATGCAACGCTGCACCATCGCCAGCTCTACGCGACCGAGTACGTCTGCGTGATGCGCCGCGACCATCCGCTGGCCGACCAGGAGCTGACGCTGGACACCTTCGTCGACGCGCATCACCTGCTCGTGACGTTCTCCGGCCGCGCACATGGCTTCGTCGACGAGGCCCTGGCCACCCAGGGCCGCCAGCGCCGCATCGTGCTGACCGTCAACCAGTTCGCCACCGCCGGCAGCGTCGTCGCCCGCTCCGACCTGCTGACCGTGCTGCCGCGCCAGTTCCTGCCGGCCACCGGGGCCGAGCACCGCCTGATCCAGAAGCCGATCCCGCTCGCGCTGGGCGCGGTCAACGTCGAGATGATGTGGCACCTGCGCAAGGACGACGACCCGGCGCACCGCTGGCTGCGTGAGCGCGTGATCGCCGCAGCGTGGGTGCAGCCGCAGGCGCGCCCGTGAGCGCCTACAGAACGGCGGCGATCGCGTTGGCCGTGGCCTCGACATTGCCCGTGTTCAACCCGGCCACGCACATGCGCCCCGAGCGGATCAGGTAGACGCCGAACTCCTCGCGCAGGCGGTCGACCTGGGCCGCGGACAGGCCCGTGTAGCTGAACATGCCGCGCTGCGTCAGGAAGTAGTCGAAGTTGCGCCCCGGCACCTTGGCGCTGAGCACCGCGTGCAGCGTCTTGCGCATCGTCTTGATGCGGGTGCGCATCGCGTTGACGTCGTCGACCCAGGATTCATGCAGCGCCGGCGTGTCCAGCACGGTGGCGACGACGCCGCCCGCGTGGATGGACGGGCTCGAGTAGTTGCGGCGCACCGTTGCCTTGAGTTGGCCGAGTGCGAGCTGCGCTTCGGCCGCGGTCGGGCAGCACACGCTGAGGCCGCCGGCGCGCTCGCCGTACAGGCTCATGCTCTTGGAAAACGAATTGGCGCAGAAGAAGGGCACGCCGGCGTCGGCCAGCGCGCGGATCGCGAACGCGTCTTCTTCGATGCCGTCGCCGTAGCCCTGGTAGGCGATGTCCAGGAACGGCAGCAACTGGCGCGACTTCAGCACGGGGATCAGCGCCTCCCACTGCGCCGGGGTCAGGTCGACGCCGGTCGGGTTGTGGCAGCAGGCGTGCAGCAGGACAATGCTGCGCGCGGGCAGGTGCGACAGCGCGGCGAGCATCGCGTCGAACTTCAGGCCGCCGGTGGCCGCGTCGTAGTACGGGTAGGTGGACACCTTGACGCCCGCGCCTTCGAACATCGAGCGGTGGTTGTCCCAGGTCGGGTCGCTGACCCACACGCCCGAGTCCGGGAACCAGCGCTTGATGAAGTCGGCGCCGACCTTGAGCGCGCTGCTCGAGCCCACGGTCTGCAGGGTGGCGACGCGGCCTTCGGCCACGGCCCGCGAGCCGGCGCCGAACAGCAGTGTCTGGACGGCGCGGCGGAAATCGGCGTTGCCTTCGATGGGCAGGTAGGGCTTGGCGCCGCCCTTGTCCAGCAGCTGCGCCTCGGCCTTGTGCACGCAGCCCAGCACCGGGATGCGGCCTTCGTCGTCGAAGTAGATGCCGATCGACAGGTTGATCTTGTGGGGACGCGGATCCTTCTGGAAATCCTCGTTCAACGACAGGATCGGGTCACCGGCGAAGGGTTCAATGTGTTCGAACATGGGGCTGAGGCTCGCGCGTTTCGGATGAAGGATCGAACGCGGATTATCGACCAGCCATCGGCCTCAGCCGTTCCATTGCATCCAGCGACCATGGGCATGCGAGGTCGCGGCGAGGTTCCAGGCGACGCCGCCATGGCCGTCGGGGCGCGCCACGGTCCAGGAGGTGGCGTTCGGGCGCCCGTTCGCCTCGGACTCGGGCTTGGCCGGCCACCAGGTGCGCGAGCGCGTCGGATCCTCCGCACTGATCCACGTGACGCCGCGCGAGGCCACCAGGCCCAGCAGGCTGTCGACGTGGCGCCGCAGCAGCGCCGCGTCGAAGTACTCCAGCACCCAACTGTTGATGACCACCGGCACCGTGTCGGCCGGCACGTCTGCGAGCCACTCGGCGATGGACCCGGCGGCGTCTGTGGTCACGCGCAGCGGCCAGCGCTGCGTGCGCGCGATCGCCACTGCGGCGTCGAAGCGCGCTCGTCGCTCGACGTCGAACGGCCACAGGCACGCACGCAGCCAGCGCATCTTGGCGGCGTCGTCCACCGGCATGGGGTCCAGGTCGATGCCCAGGCGGCTGACGATCTCCGGCCTGCCCGCGCCCGCGGGACGCGCGCCCGCGAGCACGCGGCACGCGATCTCGGGCGCGCGCGAGTCGCGCTCCGGCGGCATGGTCGAGAGCGTCGCGCCGGTGGTGTCGTCGACGTAGCGGTAGCGCCAGCGGTCGACGCCCAGGTTCAGGCCGGCGCTGCAGCCGACGTCCAGCAGCGCGATGCGCCGCCGGCCGCCCGTCTCCACCAGCGACTGCAGCACGGGCCACAGCACGGCGCTGCGGCCGATCTCGTTGGTCTGCGTCAAGCGCGTGGCCATGCAGTCGACGAGCTCGGCGCGCTGGCGCTCGATGAAGTCGCCCAGGTGGCCGGCCAGCGCCGCGTCGGGCGCGAGAGCGCCGCCCGCACTGGAGAAGTAGTCGGCCAGCGGCGGGCGTTCGCCCTGGTCGACGAGCGCCAACACGCGGTAGTGCAGCGCGGCAAGCCACAACCGGGGCTGGCGCTGCGTTGCCGGCGCGGCGGCCAGCATCGCGGCCCAGTCCGGGCGCCGCGCCACCTCGGTGGTGATGGCGACGTAGAGCGGGTCTTCCAGCACCGCGTGCTTCGCGTAATGCGCGAAGGCGCCCTGCAGGCGGGAGCGGGCGGTGGGGTCGGATTCGAAGGTCATGGGAACGGGTTCACGGGTGACGGTGCGCACAGCGTAGTCCCCAACCGAACGCCAGATTGTCAACTACCCGACAATCTCGTCATGACCCCCGACGTCCGCGCATTGTTCGACCTCAACTTCCCCGACGTCCGCTGGAGCGAGCGCCAGTGGGCCGACGCCGAGTCACGCCTGCGCACGCGCAGGCTGGCCGCCGGCGCGACGCTGTTCGCGCAGGGCGACGTCACGCCGGCGCTGTTCGGCGTGCTGGCCGGCAGCATCGAGACGCGCTTTTCCAACGCGCAAGGCGATCTGTCGGTGGTGGAGAACGTCGAGGCCGGCCGCACTTTCGGGCTGGCGTCGTTCGTCGCCGGCCTGCCGTCGGTCTACGAGGCGCTCGCGCTGGAGCCGACGCGCCTGCTGGTGATCGGCGCGAACGCCTACACCTGGCTGATGGACGAAGTGCCCGGCTTCGCACGCGCACTGATGCGCGAGTTCGCGCGCCGTTTCGCCGGCACGCTGCGCCTGCTGGAGGCCGCCCGCCACCGCGGCGCCGAGGAGCGGCTGTGCATCGCGCTGCAGCACCTGCGCAACGAGGGCCGGGCAACGCCCGTGCGCGCGGGGTTGTGGACGATGGCGCTGACGCAGTCCGAACTCGCGACACGCGCGAACGTGTCGCGCCAGACGGCCAACGAGTGGCTGGCGCAATGGGCGGCGCGCGGCTGGATCGTGCGAGGCTACCGCCTGCTCGACATCGCGCACTGGCCCACGGCCGCGGCGCAGCAACTCAACTGACGCGGCGCGGCTGACCGTCTTGACGCCGGCACGCGCTCGGCCGCCCGGAGCAAGCCGGCGTGGCCCCCTCGGGCGCGGGGAGCGAGGCGAGTCAGGCCGTGAGGGCGGCCTCGATGTCGGCGCGCATCGCATCCGGCTCGTCGTTGGGCGCAAAGCGCTTGATCACCTTGCCGTCCTTGCCGACCAGGAACTTGGTGAAGTTCCACTTGATGGCCTCGATGCCCAGCATCCCGGGCTTCGCGGCCTTGAGCCACTTCCACAGCGGGTCGGCCTTGGCGCCATTGACGTCGATCTTGGACATCATCGGGAAAGTGACGCCGTAGTTGAGCTGGCAGAAGCTCTCGATCTCCGAGTTGTCGCCCGGATCCTGCGACAGGAACTGGTTGCACGGGAAGCCGACGATGACCAGCCCGCGCTCCTTGTAGTCGGCGGCGAGCTGCTCCAGGCCGGCGAACTGCGGCGTGAAGCCGCACTTGCTGGCCGTGTTGACGATCACGAAGACCTTGCCGCGCTGGGCGCCGAAGTCGGCCGGCGCGCCCTGGATCGAGGTGGCGGAAAAATCGTAAAGCGTCTTGGCGGACATGGGCTCTCCTGGAGATGGGGATCGGATGTTAGATCGCCGCGCCGCCACGCGACATGCGCGTGAACGAGCACCGCACGGTTCTCAGTGTTTTTCGAGGACGCTCGCCAGTGCGGCTGCCAGGATCAGCGCGCCGCCGACCAGCACGGTCAGGTGCAGCGTCGCGCCGCCCCACCACACGGAGGTCAGCGCCGCGAACAGCACCTCGCAAGGCATCACCACCGCGGTGGCCGCGGCCGACAGGCGCGCGGCGCCGTACTGCAGGCACAGGTTGGAGGCCATGAAGACGACGGCCAGGCCGAACGCCGGCAGGATCCAGGCGCCGGTGCCCACCGGCCAGGCGACGCCCGCCGCGCCGCCGGCCGACAGCGTCGTCGCGGCCGCGCCGGCCACCACCACGCCGCCGAGGAACATCGCCAGCGCGCGTCCCTCCTCGGGCCGGGCCGCGGCGCGCTTGAGCATCACGTTGTTCAGCGCGAACGCCATGCCGCCCAGGATCGCGAGGAAGTCCGGCAGGAACGCCGCGTGGCCGTCGCCCAAAGCCTGGCCGTGCGACAGCACCAGGGCCGCACCCGCCAGCGCCATCGACACGCGCACCATCGCGCTGGCGGTGAGTCTTTCCTTCAGGATCACGCGCGCCAGCAGCAGCGACCACAGCGGCATCAGGTAGAACAGCAACACCACGCGAACGACGTCGCCGATGCTCACCGCCCAGTTGAACGTCGCGTTGGTGGCGCCCGAGGCCAGGAAGATCAGCCACAGCGCGGGCTGCGTCGCCAGCTGGCGCAGCGAAGCCGGGCGCCAGGCGACGATCACGACCGCCGACAGCACGTAGACCAACGTCGTCGCCCACAGCGGATGCAGGCCCATCGCCTGGAGGTGGCGGAACGGCCACCACGACACGCCCCACACGAAGGCGTTGACGAGCAGGGCGAATACCGGCCCCGCGGAGCGGGCCGGCGGGAGCGGCGCACTCATCTCAATGGCTGTCGCAGCGAGCAATCGCCAGCAGGCCCTCGACCTCTTCGCGGTGCACGACGAGGTTGCGCCGATTCCAGCGGTAGATCAGCCAGCTCGTGAACGCGACGAAGACGCCGAAGATCGTGATGGAGCCGAAGACAGACAAGCCGCCCCGCGTCAGGCCCGAATAGAACGCGCCCAGGCCGAGGATGGCGGCCTGCTCGTTGAAATTCTGCACGGCGATCGAACGGCCCGAGCCCATCAGGTTGTGGCCGCGGTGCTGCAGCAGCGCGTTCATCGGCACCACCATGTAGCCGCCGATCGCACCCAACACGATGAGGAAGGGGCCGGCGACCCAGACGCTGTGCATGGTGTTGATCGCGACCACTGCCACGCCCAGCGCGGCGCCCAGCAGGATCACGCTGGTCGCACGCTCCAGGCGCACCGTCATCGACGCGAGCACCGCGCCGGCCGCCGTGCCCAGGCCCACCAGCAGCAGCAGCAGCGTGGCGTGCGGCGTGTCGAACATCAGGGCCACGCCGGCCCAGGCCAGCACGAGGTAGCGCAGGTTGCCTGACACGCCCCAGAACAACGTGGTGGTGGCCAGCGAGATCTGGCCCAGCTTGTCGTCCCACAGGCGCGCGTTGCACTGGCTGAAGTCGCGCACCAGGTCCATCGTCTTGCCGGTCAGCGGCTCCAGCGGCGTGTCGGTGCGCGGGATGCGCAGGTTGAACGCGGCGGCGATGACGTACAGCGTGACCATGAAGGCCACGGTTGCCTGGGCCGGCGTGTGGACGCCGAAATCGATGAACGGCAGGTGCACCGACAGCAGGTAAGGCGAGATCTTGGGACCGATCAGCTGGCCTCCCATGCCCACGCCCAGGATGATGGACAGGATGGTCAGGCCCTCGATCCAGCCGTTGGCCTTGACCAGTTGCGAGGTCGGCAGCAGCTCGGTGAGGATGCCGTACTTGGCCGGCGAGTAGGCCGCGGCGCCGAGCCCGACAAAGGCGTAGGCGATCAGTGGATGGCTGCCGTACAGCATCATCAGGCACGCCGCCACCTTGATGGCGTTCGCGTAGAACATCACCCGACCCTTGGGCACCGCGTCCGAGAAGGCCCCGAGGAACGGCGCCAGCACCACGTAGAACAGCGCGAACATCGGCACCAGCGCGGTGAGCTGCCAAGCCGGAGCGCCGGCGCCTTTCAACATCTCGACGGCTGCAACGAACAATGCGTTGTCTGCCAGCGAGCTGAAGAACTGCGCCGACATGATGGTGTAGAAACCTCTTTTCATTCGTTCGGCATCGTCGGCGTCGTGGCCACCCTAGAGGCCCCGCGCCTGGGAAATCTCTCCAAAGGGCGAGCGGCTTTATAGCATGAGGGCCCGGTTCGCCCCGTGGACGAATCCGCGTCAGGCCGTCCGCGAAGCCGCTGGCAGAATCCGTGGATGCCCCGTCCCATCGAAGCCCTGATCCACACCGATGCCCTCGCCCACAACATCGGGCGGGCCCGCGCCGCGGCGCCCGACGCGCGTGTCTGGGCCGTCGTCAAGGCCAATGCGTACGGCCACGGAATAGAACGCTCGTTCGATGGTCTACGAGGAGCGGACGGCTTCGCGCTGCTCGATTTCGACGAGGCCCAGCGCATCCGCACGCTCGGCTGGCGCGGCCCGATCCTGATGCTGGAAGGCTGCTTCGAGCAGCGCGACCTGGAGCTCTGCTCGCGGCTCGGCTTGTGGCACGTGGTGCATTGCGAAGAGCAGGTCGACTGGCTGGCAGAGCACAAGACCCACACAGCGCATAGGGTCTTCCTGAAGCTCAACAGCGGCATGAACCGGCTCGGCTTCACGCCCACCGCATTCCGCGGCGCCCGCGCCCGGCTCGAGTTGCTGCCGCAGGTCGACGAGATCTCGCTGATGACCCACTTCTCGGACGCCGACGGCGAGCGCGGCGTCGCCCACCAGCTGGCCGTGTTCGAGCAGGCGACGGCCGACATGGCCGGCGAGCGCACGCTCGCCAACAGCGCCGCGACGCTGCGCCATGGCGCCGACCCGCTCGCCACGGCGCCACGCATCGCCGGCGACTGGGTGCGCTCGGGGATCATGAGCTACGGCAGCGCGCCGGACTATCCGCAACGCAGCATCGCCGACTGGAACCTGCGCCCGGCGATGACCCTGCGCAGCAAGCTGATCGGCCTCCAGCAACTGCAGGCCGGCGACACCGTCGGCTACGGCAGCGCCTTCACGGCCGAGGGCCCGCAGCGCATCGGCGTGGTGGCCTGCGGCTACGCCGACGGCTACCCGCGCCACGCGCCCACCGGCACGCCAGTGCTGGTGGACGGCCTGCGCACGCGCATCGTCGGGCGGGTCTCGATGGACATGATCACCGTCGACCTGGGTCCGGTGCCGAACGCGCGCTTCGGCTCGGAGGTCACGTTGTGGGGCCACGGCCCCGGCGGCGCCGTCCTGCCCATCGACGAGGTTGCCCGGGCGGCCGGCACGATCGGCTACGAGCTGATGTGCGCGCTGGCGCTGCGCGTGCCGGTGACCGTCGTCGGCTAACCGCGAACGTCGGTGACCGGATTCGCGCCGTAGTCGGTGCGTTCCAGCAACGCGATGACCTTGGCCGCCGCCGTGGCCGGGCTGTCGAGCGCGCCGGTGCGGTGCCACTCGTCGAACTGCGCCTGCGCCGCGAAGCGCTGCACGTCGGCGCCGCGCAGTTGCGTCTGCATGTCGGTGTCGACGATGCCCGGCGCCACCGCGGCCACGCGTGCGCCGTGCGGGCGGGCCGCCTCTTCCAGCGCCAGGGCCCGCGCGAAATGGTCGAGGCCCGCCTTCTGCGCACAGTAAGCGGCGCTGCCGGCCAGGGCGCGGCGGCCCAGGCCGGACGAGATGAACAGCACGCGGCGGTCGGACGCCGACCAGTGCGCCGTCGCGCGCAGGAAGGCCGCGGTCAGCGCGACCGGGGCCTCGAGGCCGATGCGCAGGCTCCTGGCCAGGTCGGCCGGATCGCCCTCGGCGACGTCGCCGGGCTCGCTGAGCAGCGCGGCGTTGTGGATCACGCGCACGTTGGCCGGTAGCGCGCCGGCGGCGCGGCGCTCGAAGGTGGCCAGCCACGTGGCCAGCCGCTCGGCCACCGGCAACGGGTCGGCCAGGTCGGCTGGCCATTGCTCGAGCCCGCCAGCCGCGGTCGGCTTCAAGTCGGTGGACTGCATGCGCGACAGCCCCAGCACGAAGGCGCCCTCGCCCAGGTACTGCACGGCCATCGCCTGGCCCAGGCCGCGCGACGCACCGGTGATGATGACGAGCGTTCGAGCGGCCATGACGATCCTCAAGCGGTGCGGCGGAACGCGGCCAGCAACGAGCCGGCGACGACGAACAGGCCACCGAAGCAGCGGTTCATGATCTTGACGTGATGCGGTTCGTTGAGCGCGCGCAACACCTTGGATGCAAGCGCCACGTAGCCAGCCATCACCACCAGGTCGGTGAACGACAGCGAGGCCATGATGACCAGGTACTGCGGGATCAGCGGGTGCGTCGTGTCGATGAAATTGGGAACCACGGCCGCCATGAACACCGCGCCCTTCGGGTTGGTCGCGTTGATCGCCCAGCCGCGCACCACCAGTTGCTTGCGGGAGAGGGCCGGCGCATCGGTGGCGGCCACCAGGGGCTTGTCGCTGGCGCGCCATTGCGCGATTCCGACCCACACGAGGTAGCCCGCGCCGAGGAACTTCAGCACCGTGAAAGCAGAGTTGGACGCCGCGATGAGGGCGCCAAGACCGACCACGACGACGCACAGCAACGTGCAGATACCCAGGATCAGACCGAACACCATGTAGTAGCCGCGCCGGAAACCATGGTTCAGGCCCGCGCTCATCGCCGCGATCGCGCCGGGGCCGGGCGACAGGCTGATCGCCCAGCAGGCGAAGAAGAAGGTAATCCAGGTGGCGAACGTCATGCGGCTTCTCGAAGATAAGTCGACATGATGAACGAAGGCGCAGCGCCTGGCACGTCCGCAGGGCTTGCTCAGTCGCCCGCGAGCGACAGGTTGTAGACGCCGAAGACCTCGTCGCGCTGCCAGCCCAGCGACTCGTACAGCGCCTGGGCGCGGGTATTCGTGTGCGCGGTACTCAGATCCAGCCGCACCGCGCCGGCCTCGCGGCCGAAGGCTTGCGCCGCCAGCATCAGCGCACGCCCGACGCCGGCCCGACGAACCTCGGGGTCGACGAACAGGTCGTACAGCACGAACGTGCGCGCCGCGGCCACCGAGCACCAGGTCGGGTACATCTGGCAGAAGCCCAGCATCTGGCCGTCGGCCTCGGCCACCAGGATCACCGACTCGCCGCGCTCCATGCGCGCGTGCAGGTAAGCGCTGGCGAGCGCGACGTCGCCGGGCTGCTCGTAGAAGCGGCGGTAGGCGTCGAACAGCGGGGCCAGTTCGTCGAGGTCGTCGGGCGTGGCGTGGCGGATGGCGAGGGCGGTCATGGCCCCCATCGTAGCCGGCGCCGACCGATCGGGAACGCGCCAAGCCGCCAACGCAAGCCAAGGCGGCGCCGAACAGGCCGCACGCGTGGAGCCCGCGCGCGCTGCGACCCGGGCGCGTCCGGGTCACCCCGTTCGTGGCGGCTCAGCGCCGCTTTTGCGCGACCAGCCGCAAGGTCACGCCACCGTCGACACCCTTGGCGCTGAGCTGCGTGATGGTGAGGTCGCCCGCGGCCGGCTTGGCAGCGGCGATCTGCACGCGGACGTGACCCATCGCGCGCGGCCCGAGCAGCAAGCCGACCAGTTCCGCCTTCGGGCCGGTGACGATGAAGCCGCCCTTGCCGTCCGCCTTCAGGCCTTCGAGCTGGCCCTTGCCCGCGCGCCAGGCGCGCGTCAGCACCGGGTCGAGCGTGACGCGGATCGTGGCGCGTGCCTGGATCAATGCCTCGGGCAGCTCGAAGCGCAACGCGAGGCGTTCCTGCCCTTGGCGGATGTTGCGCACGATGAAGAAGCTCGCGGGGCTTGCGTCGCCAGGCGAGACGACCTTGATGTTGCGCCACGCGAGCTCGTTGTTGTTGGCGACGTCGGCGTCGATGCCGGCCCCTTCGACGGGCGGCGTGGCCTGCGCGCTGAGCACGCGCAGGTAGAGGCAGTAGTGGTCGTTGGCGGGCGGCAGTGCAGGTGGCGTCCACGGGATCGGGCCGATGCTGGTGGTGGTGCCCGGTTCGAGATGCAGCGCGACGAATCGCCGCGACTCCGGGATCAGCGTGAAGTCGGCCGGATACGTCAGGCCCGATGAAGCCAGCGCGTAGTACACGCCGACCTCCGCGTAGACCACGCGCGGCGCACCGCGTTGCGTGTTGCGCAGCGTGCCGTAGAGATAGTTCGTGACGCCAGTGACCGGGTTCTCGTGGTCGGCCGAGCTGCCGCAGTCGCGCACCACGCCGCCGGTGGTCGCGTGGTCGCCGTAGGCGTCGACCGGCTGGACGCAGGGGTCCGCGGTCACCAGGCCGCGTCGGTTCCACACGTCGGGGCTGACCCAATGCGTGCCCGGCGAAGGGACGGTGCCGTTGTCGGCGACGTCGGTCGCGTTGTCGGCCATCCACGGGTCGGCGGCCGGATCGGCCGGCGACGGCACGGGGCAGCTGGCCGGATGCAGATGGCAGTAGTTTCGATACAGCGTGTCGATATAGCCGTGCCAGCGCCAGAACATCGGATCCTTGGGCGAGCTGGCGTGGCACATGGTGCCGTAGCCGACCCCGCTCGTGCCGAAGAAGCTGCCGACATTGGTGCCGATGTTGCAATGCACCTGGCCGTGGAAGGACGACTCGAACGAGCCGGTGAAGGCGTCGAGGGTCGCGTAGTCCGCCAGCTTGTGCTGGCCGCCGCTGTCCGTGGCGGTGCCGCCGGTCAGCGTGTACCAGGTCGGGACGTTGTTGCTGTCGGGGTCATAGGCCAGGCGCAGGCCGGCGTCGGCATCGAACTGCGGGCCCGTCGGCAGTGCCCGGCCCGGGTACCACGGGGCCACCTTCAGGTAGCCGAACTCCTGGCGCCAGAGGTCGAAGCGGCGCACGAACTCGCCGTGCCAGGCGAAAAAGCGGGTCCAGGTCGGGAAGGTCGCCAGATCGTGCACCGACTGGTGCCAGAAGATGTGCTCGTCGACGACGTGGCCGAAGAATGGGTTGGTGGTGGTCGCCGCGCGGTGGTTGGAGGTGTAGAAATCTTCCGCTTGTCGCGTGATGTCGGACTCGTTGCGCACGACGGCAAAGGGCGCGGTCACGCTGCAGTTCGGCGCACCGGAGATGGTGGCGACGAGCGTCACGTTGCGCGTGAACGGCCCGTTGGCCGGCTCGATCTGCGCGGCCGACGGGGCCCAATAGAAGCTCACGGCCGGCGCGGCAAGGTCGGCGGCGGCGAGCGCGGTGGTGCTCCAGCCGATCGCGGCAGGCGGCGTCGGGGAGTTCTTCGTGCCGAGGTCCTCGTTGTAGTCTTTGAGGGTCGGCCCGTCGATGGCCCAGGCATAGCTGGCGACGCTGAGCCCGCTCGCCGTGGCGCTCAGGATCACGTGCTCGCCGAAGTTGAAGGTGGTCGCCGCGACCGGGGCCAGCGTCAGGCTGTCGGACGCTGCCGTGATGTCCAGCGTGCCGCCGCCGGGACAGGCGCCGGCGATGGCAGCAGGCGCCGCGACCAGGCTGCCCAGCGCGACCGCGAAGGGGAGGAACAAGCTTGATGGCCTCATGGCGGCACCTCGGGTCTGCAGTGTTGTGGCGCTGGCGCGGCGACCGGGACGTTCAGCGCACGGGTACGAGCACGCCGTACAGCTCTCCAGCCGGGTATTTGCTGGTCGCGACGATCACGCCCACGCTGCCGTTGCCCAGCTTGACGAGACGCGCCGCCAGCGGCGCTCCGGCCTTGGCCTCGGCGGTGAAGTACAGCGTCGACAGCGAGCCGCCCGCGGCCGGGTCGGCCGAGTAGCTCACCTTGAGCTGCGGCAGCGCGGAACCCGCCGTGAACCCGCGATGCTTGCCGTTCGCATCGGCGACCAGGCCCGCAGCCTTGAGCACGCCCGCGGGCGCGGAGACGGTGGCCGCGAAGTACACCGACACCTTGCCTCCGGGCAGGTGGGTCTCGCTGAGGATCGCCGTGCCGGCGCCCTTCGAGTCGACACCCGCGCCCGGCGCGAGGTGCGCGACGTAGCTCGTCACCATCACCATCGCCCCGTTGGGCGCGAGCTGGCCGCGAATCTCCGGCTTGCCGTTGCCGCCGACGATCTCGACGTAGACGCGCTCGGAGTCGAACTCGCCGATCAGTGCGTTGTCCAGTGGCCGCTTGTCGTCGTTCGCGACGACTGCCTCGATCGTGGCGGAGGTGCCGCCAGGGCACGCCGGCCCGCCGTCGCCGCACAGCACGCGCACCGTCTCACCATTGCGACCGCTGCCGAAGTTGTGCAGCGCGATGCGGCTGGCGGCCCCGCTTTCCAGCCCCTGGTAGGTCAACTGGAACGCCAGCGTGTGCGCCGTCGGGTCCAGCAGGAAGGCCCCGGTGCCGCTCGCGCGGGAGGCGCTGCCGTCGACGACCTGCTTCGCATCGAGCTGCGCGGCCAGCAGCGTGGTCGTCGGCATCGACATGCCCATCGCCATGTCATCGTGCTGGGCGAACGCCACGTCGATGCACAGGGCCGGCAGCACGATCGCTGCCAACAATCGGCAACCCGCAGGGATTCTCATGGCAAGCTCCTTCAGGCCTTTCGGGCGCTGGCTACGCGCCGAGCCGACACGGACGGCGGCGTGCGTATCGTGCGCGGCTGCGGGCGTTGCCGACACCCCCTGATCAAGGTATGCCGCGGCCGGCGTCAGCACGTCCGGGCCCATGCCGACACGGAGTCCAGGCTCCGTTGAACCGATACCCCACCTCCTGGTTGCATTCGCCGGCCTGGTTCGCGCAGGGATTCGCAGCCGGCGCGCTTCGACCAGAAATCACGCAATTTACCAACCTGTGTATTTGAACAGTCGGCGACAATGGTGCCATGGCTGCTCCCAAGACCGTCTACACCTGCTCCGCCTGCGGCGGCACCAACCCGAAGTGGCTGGGCCGTTGCCCGCACTGCAACGAATGGAACACGCTGGAGGAAGGCGTCGGCGAACCCACCGGCGCCGCGGCCAGCAAGAACCGCTTCCAGGCGCTCACGCGCAGCCAGCCGGTGGCCACGCTGGCCGACATCGAGGCCGGCGAGATCGCCCACACGCCCACCGGCATCGAGGAGCTGGACCGCGTGCTGGGCGGCGGCATCGTCGCCGGCGGCGTCGTGCTGATCGGCGGCGACCCGGGCATCGGCAAGAGCACGCTGTTGCTGCAGGCCATCGACGCGCTGGCCAGCCAGATGAAGGTGCTGTACGTGACCGGCGAAGAGTCGAGCGCCCAGCTCGCGCTGCGCTCGCGCCGGCTCGACCTCACCGGCGCCAACGTGCGCGTGCTGGCCGAGATCAACCTCGAGCGCATCCTCGCCACCATCGAGGCCGAACAGCCGGCGTTCTGCGTCATCGACTCCATCCAGACGCTCTATTCGGAGCAGCTCACGTCGGCGCCCGGCTCGGTGGCCCAGGTGCGCGAATGCTCGGCGCAGCTCACGCGCACCGCCAAGTCCGGCGGCTGCACCATCGTGCTGGTGGGCCACGTCACCAAGGACGGCAGCCTGGCCGGTCCGCGCGTGCTGGAGCACATCGTCGACACGGTGCTGTACTTCGAGGGCGACACCCACTCCAGCTTCCGCCTGGTGCGCGCGTTCAAGAACCGCTTCGGCGCGGTCAACGAGATCGGCGTGTTCGCCATGACCGAGCGCGGGCTCAAAGGAGTGGCCAATCCGAGCGCCATCTTCCTGTCCACGCACGGCGACCCGGTGCCGGGCACCTGCGTGCTGGTGACGCTCGAAGGCACGCGGCCGATGCTGGTGGAGATCCAGGCGCTGGTCGACGCCGGCGGGCCGAGCCCGCGCCGCCTGTCGGTGGGTCTTGACCGCGACCGGCTGGCGATGCTGCTGGCGGTGCTGCATCGGCACGCGGGCGTGTCCACCGGCGACCAGGACGTGTTCGTCAACGCGGTGGGCGGCGTGCGTATCAGCGAGCCGGCGGCCGACCTCGCCGTGCTGCTGGCGATCCAGAGCTCGATCCGCAACCGGGCACTGCCCCGCGGCTTCCTGGCGTTCGGTGAAGTCGGGCTGGCCGGCGAGGTGCGGCCGGCGCCACGCGGTCAGGATCGCCTGAAGGAGGCGGCCAAGCTGGGCTTCTCGGTGGCCATCGTCCCGAAGGCCAATGCACCGAAGAAGCCCATCGAGGGGCTGACGATCCACGCGGTGGGGCGGATCGAAGAGGCCATCGAGGTGTTGCGCGGGCTTTGAGCGGCGGGGTGCGGACGCCCCATGCTGGCCGCAGGCTCAGTACGTCTGCACGTTCGCCGGCATCGGGCGCGGCACCTCGCGCAGCAGCGCCCACAGCGAGTAGCCGCCGGCGACCGTGCCGATCGGGAAGTTCAGCAGGCTCAGGATGCTGAAGATGATCGTCAGCACGCGGCCGACCGGGCTGCCGCGCAGCAGCAGCACGCCGCCGATGATCTCGAGTGCAGGAAAGGCCATGATGAACAAGAACATGATCGCGCCGAAGCCCGCGATCGCGCCGAGAACCATGCCCTCGTCGTGCCCATGCGTCGACGCTCCGACGACCGCGCCGAACGCGCCGACCATCAGGCCGAGGATCGCCAGCACGCACACGGCGAGCACGCCCATGACGATGTGGAGCCAGGCGGCGACGCGGACGTGGGTATCGATGGGCATGGTGGTTCCAGTGGAAGAATCGACAGCAGGCGCCTGGCGCCGGCGGGGGCCACCCCGGGCCCCGTCGACGAGCACGGCCAAGCCCAGCGCGACGAGCGCGAGGATGGCAATGCTGACGAGTCGGGACGGCATGAGGCAGGTGGCGGGTCAGCTCGCGCGCGGCAAGGTGCCGCGCAGGTCGCACCCGCACATCCTAGCGGCGTTGCCCGACCGTGGTATCCCTCCGACGGGGCGGGTCGGCGCAGTCCAGCGCGGGCGCGCCGCTCGGACCGACCCCCGGGTCGGGTCCGTCCGCACCGCCGCGGCGGCTCGCGCCGACGTGAGCGCCGTATCCTGACGTACCCAGCCACTCGCCTGACTGCCCCATGACGACCCCACGCATCGCCATCGTCTCCGACATCCACGGCAACCTGCCCGCGCTCGAGGCCGTGTGGGCGCAGATCGAGCGCGAGCAGCCGGCGCGCGTCGTCAACCTGGGCGACATCGCCTCCGGTCCGCTGTGGCCCGCCGAGACCGTGCAGTGGCTGATGGCCCGCGAAGCCGCCGAGCCGCGGCGCTGGTGCACGATCGCCGGCAACCACGAGCGCCAGGCGCTGGCAGCGGACGTCGCGCGCATGGGCGCCTCCGACGCGTACGCGGCACGCGCGTTGGGCGCGTCCGAGCGCGCCTGGCTCGCGGCGCTGCCGGGCACGCGCTGGCTGCCCGACGACGTGCTGCTGTGCCACGGCACACCGGCCAGCGACCTGGTCTATTTCATGGAAACGGTGATCCCCGGCTTCGGCGTGGACGGCCAGCGCGGCGTGCGCGCCGCCAGCGCGCCCGAACTCCACGTCCGCGCCGCCGAGACGCCTCTGGCCGACACCCGCTCCGGCTTGTCCGCCGCGCTGATCCTGTGCGGCCACACGCACGTGGCCCGCGCGATGGCCGTACCCGGCGGCCCGCTGGTGGTCAACCCCGGCAGCGTCGGCCTGCAGGCCTATGACGGTGTGCTCCCGTACCCGCACTGCATCGAGAACGGTTCGCCGCAAGCCCGGTGGGCGATGGTCGAGCACGACGGGCACGGCGCCTGGCACGTCCAGCTGCGCGCGACGCCCTACGACTGGCGCTGCGCCGCCGCACGCGCCAAGGTCAACGGCCGCGGCGACTGGGCCGACGCGCTCGCGACGGGATGTGTCCGCCGCACCGATCCGTCAGCGCCCGCCTTGACTTGATCGCCGGGCGATCTCGTAGGTCGCGATCGCACACGCATTGGCAACGTTCATCGACGAGTTGTGCCCGCGCATCGGGATGTGGACGGTGGCGTCGGACACGTCCAGCAACGCCTGGCAAACGCCGGTATTCTCGGCGCCGACGACCAGGCAGATCCGCTCGCCGAGCGCGATGGCCAGCTCGTGCAGCGGAATGCTTCGCGTGCTGAGCTCCAGGCTGACGACGCGCCAGCCCTGCGCCTTCAGCGTGGCGACCGTCTCCAGCGGATCGGCCGCGTACGACCAGGCGACGTGGCGCTCGGCCGAGCGCGAGGACTTGCGGATCTTCGGGTCGGGCGGCAGCGGCGACGAGCCCGTCAGATGCAGGTGCTCGACACCCAGCGCATCGGCGATGCGAAACAGTGCGCCGACATTCAGCGCGATGTCCACGTCATGCGCCAGCAAGCGCAACGGCAGCGGCCCGGCGCCGCGGTGGCTGGAATGATCGAGCTGGAGGTTGGTCGGCGGCATCTGGGGCGCAATTCTGCACCCTGGCGCCGGGACACCCGCGAGACACCCAGGCCTCGTAGAATTGGCGTTTTCCCAATTTTCTGGCGAGGCACTCATGGGCATGGACGACCGCGACGGCAAGATCTGGATGGACGGCGAACTCGTCGAGTGGCGCGACGCCAAGATCCACGTCCTGACCCACACGCTGCACTATGGCTGCGGCGCCTTCGAAGGCGTGCGCGCCTACAACACGGCCAACGGTCCGGCGATCTTCCGCCTGCGCGAGCACACCGAGCGCCTGTTCAACTCGGCCAAGATCCTGCGCATGAAGATCCCGTTCACGCCAGAGCAGGTGATGGACGCGCAGCGCGCCGTCGTGCGCGAGAACAAGCTCGAAAGCGGCTACCTGCGCCCGTTGACCTGGATCGGCTCCGAGAAGCTCGGCGTCAGCCCGAAGGGCAACACGATCCACCTGATGGTCGCGGCCTGGGCCTGGGGCGCCTACCTGGGCGAGGAAGGGCTGCGCCGCGGCATCCGCGTCAAGACATCGAGCTACACGCGCCACCACGTCAACATCACGATGACGCAGGCCAAGGCGGTGTCCAACTACACCAACTCCATCCTGGCCAACACCGAGGCCGTGGACGACGGCTACGACGAGGCGCTGCTGCTCGACGCCAGTGGCTTCGTGTCCGAAGGCGCCGGCGAGAACATCTTCGTGATCAAGAACGGCGTCGTCTACACGCCCGACCTGTCGGCCGGCGCGCTCAACGGCATCACGCGCAACACCGTGTTCGCGATCTGCCAGGATCTCGGCCTGAAGGTGGTCGAGAAGCGCATCACGCGCGACGAGGTCTACATCGCCGACGAGGCCTTCTTCACCGGCACCGCCGCAGAAGTGACGCCGATCCGCGAACTCGACCGCATCGAGCTCGGTGCCGGCTCGCGCGGCCCGATCACCGAAAAGATCCAGACGGCGTTCTTCGACATCGTCAATGGCCGCAATCCCAAGTACGCAGAATGGCTCACAAACGTGTGACCCCCACGCTCCCGCTGGTCGCTGCCCCCCGAGAGGGAGCTCGGTTCGGCTTGGCTGCGAGCCTCGCTTCCCGAGCGCTTGGTCGGGCCTGCCGCCCGCGCGGGACTCGCTTCGCTCCGTCTCCTTGAAATGTTTGAGAAACCAATGACCGAACAAACGTCGTCCATCGTCGAAGTCACCGCCAGCGACCTGCAAGGCCCCGGCGTGGTCTTCTGCCCGAATCCGAAGATGCCGCTGTGGAGCAGCCACCCGAAGGTCTTCATCGACCTGAGCCATGAAGGCAAGGGCCGCTGCCCGTATTGCGGCACCACCTACCAGCTCGCCGCTGGCGTGAAGATCGCGGCCGGCCATTGAACCCGGGCGCCGGCATCTCAGCGCCGGCGCCGCCCGCTGGGGCCGCCGCGTCGGCGCCCACGCTCGACCAGCTGCGCGCGCTGGCCTACGCCGGGCTGCTCGATCACGCACGCCGCAGCGACCATGCACATGCGCTCGCGACGCTGGTGCGCGCGCTGGCCTCGCTGATCGGCGCCGAGTGCTGGTTGTGGCCGCTGCCGCCCGACGGCAGCCTGTCCATGCCGCCGATCCATGCGCGCCCGCCCGTCCTGGGGCCGGTCTCGCTGTCGTCCCCGCCCACGCACACCGCCTGGCCCTGCAGCCACTCCGGCACCATCGTCGGCGAGCTGCGCACGCCGCTGCCGGCCGGCCTCGACATCGACGAGTGGGGCGAACGCCTCGCCCCGGCCCGGGACGCCGCTGCCGCGCTGCTGGCCGGCCTGATCGAGCACGCTGGCCATGCGCTGCCCGGCTCGCTGGCGCTGCAACGTACCGCGATGCACGAGGCCGGCACGTACGTGTGGGAGTGGGACATGGCCAACGACGTGCTGGGCGACATCGACGAGGGCGAGCGCATGCTGGGCTACCCGCTCAACACACTGGGCAACACGCAGGGCGACTGGGATCGCATCGTCCACCCCGACGACAAGGGTCTGATCGACAAGGCCTTCGGCGCCCACGTGCGCGGCGAGGAGCCGCTGTACCGCGTCGTCTACCGCGCCCGCGCCGCCGACGACCAGTGGCGCTGGATCGAGGAGCGCGGCCGCATCGTCGAATGGGATCGGCGCGGCCAGCCCACGCGCATGTTCGGCACGCAGAGCGACGCGACACTGCTGCGCGAGCTCGAACAGGCGCAGCGCGACCGCCTGGCGGCCGAGGCCGCCAACGCCGCCAAGACGATGTTCCTCTCGCGCATCAGCCACGAGCTGCGCACGCCGCTCAACGCGGTACTGGGCTTCGCGCAACTGCTGGGCACCGATCCCGCCTTGGCCGCCCTGCCGATGCAGCGCCAGCAGGTGCGCATGATCCACGAGGCCGGGGACCACCTGCTCGCGATGATCGGCGACCTGCTGGACCTGTCGCTGGCCGAGGCCGCGCACCTGCCGATCCACCTTCAGAACGTGGCGCTGGCACCGCTGTTCGACTCCTGCACCGCCTGGTGCCGGACCCAGGCCGAGAGCGCCGGCATCGGCGTCAGCAGCGAGAACCCCGACGCCGGCGCCGCGCTGTCGCACGCCACGGCCGTCGTCCGCGCCGACCCGACGCGCATGCGCCAGGTGCTGACCAACCTGCTCAGCAACGCGGTCAAGTACAACCGCCCGGGCGGCCGCGTGACGCTGCGCGCGCAAGCGGCAGGCGACGAGTGGCACATCGAGGTGGAGGACACCGGCCACGGGATCAGCCCCAGCGACCGCGCGCGCCTCTTCCAGCCCTTCAATCGCCTGGGCCGCGAGTCGTCGGGCATCGCGGGCGCCGGGCTCGGGCTGGCGCTGTCGCTATCGCTGGCCCAGCTGATGGGCGGGCGCATCACGGTGCAGAGCGTGGTGGGCGTGGGCTCTACCTTCCGCGTCAGCCTGCCCTCGGCCTGAGGGTCAGGCGCGCCCCGCGTCCGCCAACGCGCGCAGGGCCATCATCTGCGTGGCGATCGGCGTGGGCAGCGGCTTTGCGCCGGCCATCACGTCGGCGATGTAGGCGGCGGTCGTTGCCGGATCGATGGCCGAGGGCAGCGCCGGCACCGACACCAGCGAGCCGCCCTGGGCCTGGACCGACAGCGTGGGCTGCTCGACGCCGTCCAGAAATGCTGTCAGCTTGGGGCAGCGTCGCGCGTCGGCCACCGGCTCGCCCTCGGTGCCGCGCATCAGCAGCGCCGTCGCCTTCGTCAGCGTGAGGAACTCGCCGAGGCTGGTCGCGTACTCGGGGTGCGTGTGATTGACGACGCGCACGACGTTGCGCTGCAGCCCGAGGGCCGGCAACAGCTTGGCCAGCGAATGCGCCGGGTTGCGCAGGCCGATCAGGCGACGCAGCGCGAGCACGCGGGCGAGCGACGGGTGCAGGTCGTCGGTGGCGATGAAGGCCGGCGCGCCGGCGGCCCAGCGCGCGGCCACGCCAGCGGCGTCGCGCACCGGCGGCAGCCCCAGGGCTTCGAATACCGCCGCGGTGGTGACGCGGCCTGGATCTTCCTCGAGCCCGTGCACCAGCACTGGCAGTCCTGCGCGCGCCAGTTGCAGCGCCAGCAGCGGCACGAGGTTGGGCAGCTTGCGCGCGCCGTTGTACGAGGGCAGCACCACCGCGCCGGTGGCCGGCGGCGTGGGCAACGCCAGCATCCGCGGCGCGACGGCGTCCATGAAGCCGGCCAGCTCTTCGGGTGTCTCACCCTTGATGCGCATCGCGATCGCGAACGCCCCGGCCTCGACGTCGCCCACCTGGCCATCGAGCAGCTTGGCCATCAGGTCGGCCGATTGCTCGCGGGTGAGAGACCGAGCGCCGTCCTTGCCGCGGCCGATCTCGCGCAGGTAAGGGGCGATGGTCATGCGGCGGCGCGCGGCGGGCGCGCGGTCAAGAAGGTGCGTCGACGGTGCATGCTGCCATTGTGGCTCGCCCATGGTCTCGCGCCTGTGCGAGACCACGCGGGCGGCCGTGACTCACACGTCCGCGACTTGAACCATGCAAGTATCGAGTGCCGCTCGCACGTTTGTGTCGCGAGTGCAATTTGCAGGTCGATGGCTCCGATGCAGGCCGATCAAATGCAGGTCTCGTCGCCAGCTTGTTCGCGAGAGCCAGTTTCAAGGCGCATTGCCGTGCGCGCCGCCGGCGACCGACTGGAGCCGTTGCGGACGTCGATGCTGCAGAACTCAACGCCTGAAAGCGGTCGTTCCGCCGTGCTCCTGCCAAAGCTGGTCGAACTCGTCATTCGTGATCGGAACGCCTTCGAACTCCGGGTCTTCATTGCTCTCCGCCAGCGGCGGCACAGTGGCTTCTCCAAGCCTCGTACTGCCGCTTTCGCCTTCCTTGCTCGCGAGGCCGACCGACCCATCCGGAAAGAATGCCAGCTTTCGAATTTCGAAGCGCTCTCCGTCAAGCTCGGAGACCAGACGCGCAGGTTCGTCGCGATGGCGGTGCTTCCAGATGACGCTGATGTGTTCCATGCTTCCTGGTCGTGTCCGAAAGCCGTCGCAGGCGACGGTCTGCCACTGGCCGGCAGCACGCCTTCACAGATCGACATCGTTCGGCGCCTCACGCGCATACAGCTGAAGTTCGGGTGGCGACCGGACGCTGCCCGTTCCGGGTTCTCTCTTGCGGGATCAATCCCAGGGCGGATCCGCAGGAAATCGGGCGACCAGGAAGTCGAGCATGGCTCTGAGTGCCGACGGCATGAGCTTGCGCGAGGTGTAGACGGCATGGATGCTCAGCTCTCGAGGTCGCGCGTTCGGCAAGAGCACGACGAGATCGCCGTTGCGGATCAGCGGCCCCGCCACGTAGGTCGGCAGTAGCGCGACTCCCGCACCGCCCCTCGCCGCCACGGCCAAAGCGATGGAATCGTTGGCACTGATGTTCCCGCCGACGGCCACGGATGCAGGCTCGCCGGCGACATCGAATTCCCAGACTGTCTTGCCATGGTACGAATGGGTCAGGCAATTGTGCGCGGCGAGGTCCGGCACGCGACGCGGCACCGCGCGTGCCCGCAGGTAGGACGGCGATGCGCAGATCACGGACCGGCATGTCGTCAAGCGGCGGGCAATGAGGTTGGGGTCCAGGTCGTTGGTGATGCGGATGGCCAGATCGATCCGTTCGTCGACCAGATTCACCGCGCGATCGAGCAGCACCAGATCGACCGCGACTGCCGGATGAAGGGCGACGAATTCGTTCATCGCGTTCGTGAGCTGCGCTTGCCCGAACGATGTGCTGACGGTGATGCGAAGCAGGCCACGCGGCCTGTCGTCGACGGCTGCGATGGCGACCGGAATGTCCTGTGCGAGATCGAGCATGTGCCGGCTCTTCTGCAGCACTTGTTCTCCGGCTGTCGTCAGGCTGGACCGGCGCGTCGTCCGGTGAAGCAGGCGCGCGCCTGCCCATGTCTCGAGTTCGGCCAGGTACCGCGACACCATCGGCCGAGAGAGGTCGAGACGTTGCGCCGCGGCCGATTGACTGCCGCCGTCCACGACGGCGACGAAGACCTCCATGGCCCTGACCCTATCCATTATTTGACCGATTCAAGAAACAAACAGTGTCGAATTATAGCGTTTATTGTTCTATTTCAAGCAACTATGCTGGCACGCCACAACCACTGGATCGACCATGCGCCCCCTCTTCCGTCTCGCCCTGTCCTGCGCCTTGCTGATCGGCACGAACCTGGCCACCGCTGCCGCGCCGCTCAAGCTCACCGTCTACACGCCCGGTGCGGAGGCGATGTTCCCCGTCTCGTCGGTACTGGTCACCGGCAACAGGGATGCGATCCTGGTCGACGCGCAGTTCGGAGTCGGGCAGGCGGACAAGGTCGTGGAGACGATTCGCCAGAGCGGCAAGCACCTGACGACGGTCTACATCAGCCACGGCGACCCGGACTACTACTTCGGTCTGGAGCGCATCAGGGCCGCGTTCCCGAGCGCTCGCATCGTCGCGACGCCGCAGACGGTGGCGCACATCAAGGAGACGATGGCCGGCAAGCTCGCGTTCTGGGGCCCGAAACTCGGCGCCGACGCTCCCAAGACGCTGGTGCTGCCCGAGGTGCTGCAAGGCGACACGCTGAAACTCGAAGGACAGGCGCTCAAGGTCGTCGGACTCGACGGCAACCAACCCGACCGCAGCTTCGTGTGGATTCCCTCGATCAGGGCCGTCGTGGGCGGAGTCGTGCTGTTCAACAACCAGCACGTCTGGATGGCCGACACCCAGAGCGCGCAGTCGCATGCCGATTGGCTGGCCACGCTGGCGACGATCGCCGCGCTGAAGCCGAAGATCGTCGTCCCGGGTCATTTCATGGCAGGGCCTTCCTCGTCCCTGCAGGCGGTCTCGTTCACTGCGGACTACATCCGTGCATTCGATGCACAGACCGCCGCGGCGAAGGACTCTGCCGAACTGATCGCCGCAATGAAGAAGTTGTACCCGACGGCCGGCCAGGAAGGCGGGCTGGAATTGAGCGCGAAGGTCGCCAAGGGCGAGATGAAGTGGTGAATGCGACGGCGCCGCGGCGTCCATGACCACCGCGCGGGCCGTCATGCATGCGGCAAGAATGCCGGCGCGCCCGGCAAGGCAGGGTCGTTTCACCGGTCCCGACACCGCGCATGGCGGAGCGCTGAACTCGCCGTGGCCGGCGCCACTTCAAAGGCGCTCGCGCTGCGCGAGCAGATCCCCGGGCTGCTGGTCGTGCGGGTGGGCGCGCCGGCCCTGCCGACCGAAACGCGCGTTGTCTCCTAGCCTACTCAATAGCGGCCAGTCGCGACCGATCTGCTATGGCCGGTAGAAGCAGGTACGCCTGCTGGTGACCTCGGCTCGACAGCGACGCCGACGCCAGGCTCAGCGAGATCGTTCGCGCGGACTTGAGCGCGCATCGGGCGACGTTGCAGCCCAGACTGAACGCGGGTTGACCCGGCCGACGCAAGTCCATACGACGAGTCGAAGCGCGAGAAGCACTGCGCCTCCGGCCGCAGCCACCAGCACCAAGCCGCCTGCGCTTCCGCTGCTGTCGCGGGCCATCTGGAAAGAGACGACGGCGAAGACCACCAGAGCCACCGCGATCGCCACCGCCGTGACACGCAACCACGTGGGCGCACGCGGCCATTCCTGACGCGGCAGAAAGAGGACGATCGCGACGAGGGCGAGCAAGGCGACGATGCCGAGGAGTTGGGACATTGCGTCAGCATAGCCTGCTCCCGTGCGCCGGCCGCACCGTTCAGGAGGCCTACTTCACGATCAGTGCAGGTCGCATGGGATGTGTCCTTCCAAGTAGTCGCGCACGCGTGTTGTGATCACGGATTTCGCCATCCACGGCGAAGGCGTCGCGAACTATTGGGCTACCTCATGGCGGTCACAAGCGAACGGCTGCAAGTGGCCGGCAGAGTGCGTTGCGTGCTCGATATCCCGCGGCAAGAGGCTTCAGCCCTGCGACATATTCTCCGCGTCCGGATCTTGGCTGGCCACACGGTTTCGACCGGCATGCTTGGCCCTGTAGAGGGCGCGATCAGCGCGCGAGACCAACTCGTCGGCCATGGCGCCGCGATCCGGGATCTGGGCGGCGACGCCCACACTCACGGTCACGGTCACGGAGATAGATCGGGCATCTGAAGCCTCGGCGAAGACGCTCGCTTCGACCGCCCGTCGGATCCGCTCGGCCACGTTCTTTGCGCCCTGCAGATCCGTCGCGGGCAGGATGACGGCGAATTCTTCGCCGCCGAAGCGTGCAACGACGTCAGTGGGCCGTGTGACCGACTGGCGCAGGGCCAACGCGATGATTCGCAGGCAGTCGTCGCCGGCGACATGGCCCAGGGCGTCGTTGAACGCCTTGAAGAAATCGACGTCTATCATGAGCAGGGCCAAGTGGCAGCGATCTCTGCCAGCCCGCTTCCACTCGGCCAACAGGCGCTCATCGAAGCCCCGGCGATTGACGAGACCGGTCAACCAGTCGTGTGACGCGAGCCGCGCAAGCTCGGTCTGTGCGACCTTCTGCGCGGTCATGTCGCGCAAGGTCTCGACGACCGCGACCAGGTTGCCGGTCGCGTCGTAGATCGGGCCGGCATCAATTGCCAAGTAGAGTTCGGTACCCAGGCGAGGCATCACACACCAATTCTGCGCATGCGCACCGAACGCTTCGTCCTGCGATTCGGCGCGCGAGTCGTACAACTGCTCGAACTCGTTCATTCGCTGGTATAGGATCAGGTCGCAAAGACACGGCCTGGGCTGGGCATAGAAACCGCGCCAATGTTCACGCGTGCCCAGCACCTCTTTGGCGAGCAATCCGGTCAGCCGCTCGCACGCACGGTTCCAGATCAGAACCTTCCCGTCGCGATCGAGCACAAAGGTCGGAACGACCAGGAACTCAACAAGGTTGGTCGCGAAGGCGAGATCGCGTGTTGGAGTCCGGGCCGGGGTGTCGTCATCGATCTCGCGGCGCTGGACATCGGTACCCTTGTCAGGGTCGGTCATTGCAAATTCTCAGGCGGGCTGATCATTCTGCTCCCGGCTGACATGTGTCATGTGAAGATCCAGAAACCCGCCGTTCGCGACCGTCAGCAAATGGCCGGCACCGAGCTTTCGCGGGATCACATCCTACGACGGCTCCCGGATCTACAGCCGACCTTTGTTGAAGATCGAGGCTTTCGCTCGACTTCCATGGCTCACAATTTCGTCGTTGCGGCGGCTCGGAGCGGCGTCGACGGCAACAGCTATGAGGCATGCGACGAAGAGAAATACCGCTCCGGGCAATTGGGCCAGGCGATTCGCCGCGGCAGCAGCGACTTAGGGTTTTCCTCTGCAAAGAAGTCGCATGCCAATGTCGATCGGCTGCCCCTGTGTTCGTCGACTAAGCGTGCCCACCGAACGGAGACCCCTCATGAAGATTCATTGGATCAAGGCGCAAGCCCCGCTGCGCGTGCTGGCGCTCGCCAAGCACCTCGGCGTACCGGCCGAGTTCATCGCCGCGCAGCTCAAGACGCCGGAATACGCGGCGCTGAACCCCAACAAGAAGGCGCCGTTGCTGGTCGATGGGGATGTGGTGTTGTGGGAGTCGGCGGCCATCATGGCCTACCTGTGCGTCAAGCAGGGCTCGGACATGTGGCCCGCGCACAAGCCGGCAGAGCAGGTCGAAGTGCTGCGCTGGCTGTCGTGGAATGACTGCCACTGGGCGCCGGTGGTGTCTCCCTTCTACTTCGAGCACATCGTGAAGACGACGTTTCGCTTCGGCACGGTCAACCATGAACTGCTCAAGGCCAGCGTCGACCCCTTCTTCACATTCGCGACCGTGCTCGACGCCCACCTGCAAGGCCGCAGCCACATGGCCTGTGGCCGCCTCACGATCGCCGACTTTCAATTGGGATCGATGGCTCGCTACTGGCGCGAGGCCGAGATGCCGATGGATCAATTCCCCCATATCGTGCGCTGGCTAGACGGCTTGATGACAATCCCCGCCTGGGCCGACCCCTGGCCCGCCCACTGAGCCGGAGAACACCATGCCCACGTCGCGCGCGGCGGCCGGTTCCCGCATGCACCGCGGGCAGAGCGTGTGCAGCGCCGTCCTCTACGCGGTGGCCGATGAGTTCGTCTACGCCTGAAACGCCATTGCGCATTTCCATCGGCTCAGTCGAAAGCCACAGTGCGTCGATGTCTTGTCGGTACGATACTCCGTGAACAGTTGCCGTCTCATCTCGCTCCCGCGAAGCCGTCGTTCAAGACCGGCTGCAAGTGGCCGGCTGCCGTCCCTCAGGCGCCTTCTCTGCGACACGGCAGTACGCAGCACAACGGTCGTTCGCCTGGCCGCAGTGGCTTGGGGCGCATGGCCGACGCGGGTCGCACCGCCCAAGACGCCTCTTGACGCCGCCCTGGTGCCCAGCCGACCCTCAAGCCATTTCCCTGACCTGTCGTGCTGCGCTACGGCGTGGGCGGATGCGTTCTCATTTGCGGGCTGATCAGCCTCTACGGGCTCAGCCACGACAGTGAAGGCAGGTCGACGCGGCCCGCGTGCCAGGCCTACCGCTTGGCCTCGTCTCGCTTCATCGTGATGTAGTCGCTCTTCGCCACTTCGTGCAGCTGGCGCGGGTAGCGCTCGGTGGCGTCGAACCAGGTGTTCAGGCGCTGCTCGAGCTGGGCCGGCGCGGGCGCGGCCACGTAGTCTTCGATGGCCAGGTAGTAGCGCATCGTGTTGCGCTCGACGAGCCCGCGCACGCCGACGACGTAGGTGGGCTTGCCGTCGCCGTCCTTGCCGGCGACGCTGAAGCCCACCTTGTCGCTGCCGGCCGTCGACAGGTACGCGTTCATCGCGACGCGCGCCGTGAACCCGAAGCCATACGCGTAGCTCATGTGCAGCATCGTGTGTGTGGCGTCCAGCGGGGCCGCCTCCACCGCGATGCGGTAGTCCTTGGTGCCCAGGGGGCCGTCACCGGACGTCAGCTCCGCCTTCAGGTAGTCGGTCGTGCTGCTCGCCAGCTTGTAGTCGAAGTGCAGGCTGTAGGCATCCTGCACCGGCTGGTCGTATTTGCGGCCCAGCGCCATGTCGAGGCCGGCCGGCAGCGCGTGGCACATCTTCACGTTGAGGTGCAGGATGAGGATGCCGCACCAATTGTCGGTGCCCTGCAGCGACTTCTGCACCATCGCATACGGCTGGTCGACACGCGCGTAGATCTCGCCCTGGAGGTGATCCGACTCCTGCGTCGACTGCAGCACCAGTGGGCGGCCGTACGCGTTGTGCAAAAGCTTGTCCTGCAACGAATCGAACTTGGCGTGCAGCGCCGCGGCGTCCTGCGCCTGCGCGGCGCTCGCCAGAGCCAGTCCGGCGCACAGCGCCAGCGTCGGCTTGAGCGCGCGGTTCGTCGCGCGACGCAAGAGTGCTTCGAAGGTCATAGCCAATATTCCCACATCCCCGCGGTGATTTCCTGAACGCGCTTCTTCAGGCCGCGGTCCGACCACTTTTCCAGCGTCAACGGTTCGGACTGCGCCAGATCGGCCTGGAACGCAGCGCGCATCTGGTCGCCGAAGCTCGCGCTGAGCACGACGGCGTCGATCTCGTCGTTGTGCAAGAAGCTGCGCCAGTCGAGGTTGGTGGAGCCGACCGCGCTCCAGACACCGTCGATCAGCGTCGTCTTCGCGTGCAACAGCGCACCCTGACGCTCGTAGATCTTGACGCCGGACTCCAGCAGCTCACCGTAGTGGCGCCGGCCCGCGCTCATCACCAGCCAGGAGTCGCTGACGCTGGGCAACAGCAGTTGAACATCGACTCCGCGCCGGGCCGCGTCCTCGATCGCGCCCAGCAACTGCGGATCGGGATCGAAGTAGGCGTTGGCCAGCAGGATGGACGTCGACGCACTGCGCACGGCCGACACCAGCGTCGCGTAGATCTGGCTGGACGGCTCGGTCGACGTGCCGCCGATCGCGCGCACGACGACGTCGCCCTGGCGGCCGACCTCGGGCAGGTAGGTCGCCGGCGCCATCGGCTTGCCCTTCTGGCGCCGCCAGGTGTCCATGAACAGGTTCTGGAAGTCAGCCACGACCGGGCCGTCGATCTTCAAATCCGTGTCGCGCCACGGCACCTTTTGCCCGTGGCCCGGCTCTTCCTTCGAGTGCGGACTGAACGAGCCGCCCGAGTAGACACTGCTGATGTTGATGCCGCCGACGAATGCCGTCCTGCCGTCGATGATCGTCAGCTTGCGGTGGTCGCGCTGGTTGACGTCCCAGCCGGAGCGCGCCTTGGTGGGATCGATCGGGTTGAATTGCAGCGTGTTGATGCCGTTGGCCGCGAGATCGTCGAAGAACGCCTTGGGCGTGCTGAGCGAGCCGACGCCGTCATAGATCAGGTTGACGACGACGCCGCGCGCGCTGGCCGCCTTGAGCTCATTGGCGAAGCGCTGGCCGACCTCGTCGTCCTCGATGATGTAGCTCTCCATGTTGATGGAGTTGGTCGCGCCCGCCATCGCGGCGTACAGCGCCTGGTAGGTGGCCGGGCCGTCCTGCAGCAGCGTCACCTTGTTGCCGGCCGACAGCGGCGTGCCGACGATCTCCTGCTCGAACGCCAGGTGGCGCTCGAGGATGTCCGTGTCCTGCCCGGTGGCCTTCAATTTGTCGAGGACGCGGTTGCGCGCGGCTGCCGACAGCGGCCCACGGGGGCCGTCGATGAGCACGCCGCTGGTGCCAGCGGGCTCCGTCGACTGCGGAGCGATCGTCGGCAGCGTCGAGCACGCCGCCAGCAACGCCAGGCCACAGGCGCTGGCGGCGCGAACCAGGAACGGGGGAACGGCGGTCATCGTTGTCTACTTATGTTGAGCTGGCGGCAGGCCGGGTGGCGAAGGGTGGTTTGGCAACCCGCGTGCCCGACAGTAGCAGGCCCTCCTTACAATGCCGATCATGCAGTCCTCTCCCTCTCGCGAGCGCGAATACATCCTCCGGCTGTCTTGCCGCGACACCAAGGGCATCGTGCATGCCGTCTCCGGGCTGCTGTTCCAGGCGGGTTGCAACATCATCGATTCGCAGCAGTTCGGCGATCTGATCGGGCCGGGCGCCACCGGCCGCTTCTTCATGCGCGTGCATTTCGAGGCCCCGCCGCAGCTCGCCGACACGGCCACGCTGGACCGAATGCTGTCCAACGTCACCCAGCAGTTCGAGATGGATGCGCAGTTGCACGCGCTGGCGCGCCGCCCGCGCGTGCTGCTGATGGTGAGCCAGCATGGCCACTGCCTGAACGACCTGCTGTTTCGCTGGCACAGCGGCCAGCTGGATGTCGACATCCCGGCCATCGTCTCCAACCACGTGACCTTCGCCGACCTGGCCGCCAGCTACGGCCTGCCGTTCCATCACCTGCCACTCGCGCCGGGCGCCAGCGCCGAGGCCAAGCGCACGCAGGAGCAGGCGGTGCAGGCGATCGTCGAGGAACAGGGCATCGACCTGGTGGTGCTCGCGCGCTACATGCAGATCCTGTCGCCCGAGCTGTGCGGCGCGCTCGACAACCGCGCGATCAACATCCACCACAGCTTCCTGCCCAGCTTCAAGGGCGCGAAGCCGTACTACCAGGCGCACGATCGCGGCGTGAAGCTGATCGGCGCCACGGCGCACTACGTCACCGCCGACCTGGACGAGGGCCCGATCATCGAGCAGGACGTCGAGCGCGTCGACCACACGCTGACGCCCGAAGACATCACCGCCATCGGCCGAGACGTCGAGTGCGTCGTCCTGGCGCGCGCCGTGCGCTGGCACGTGGAACACCGTGTGCTTCGCAACGGACGCAAGACCGTGGTGTTCAACTAGCGAGCAGGGATCTCTTCGAATGCCCAATCCGAAAGCCCGTGCGGCCGCGCTCAACGCTTCGCCCGAAGATGCCGAGACCCAGTTCTACGAGGCCTTGCGCGACGGCGACCTGGCGCGCGTGATGGCCGTCTGGGCCGACGACGACGACGTGGTGTGCGTGCATCCGGGCGGCGCTCGCGTGATGGGCCCCCAGGCAGTGCGCGCGGCATTCGAGGCGGTCTTCGCCAGCGGCACCATCGCGGTTCATCCGGAGCACGTCAAGCGGGTGCAAGCGATGGGCTGCGCGGTGCACAGCGTGCTCGAGCGCATCGACGTCGTCACCGTCGACGGGCCGCGCACCGGCTGGATCGTCGCCACCAACGTCTACGTCAAGACCAGCCAGGGCTGGCGCATGGTGGCGCATCATGCAAGTCCGGGCGCGCCCGACGACATCCCCGAGATCGCCGACGCGCCGTCCGTCCTGCACTGAGCACTTCTCGGGCGCGTCGATTGCTCTGCGCGCCAATCTCTTTCTCCAAGATCTTCCGATGTCCGCCGTCCTGCCGTCCGCCGCCTTCGCCTCGCACCGCGCGCCCTGGTGGCTGCCGGGCGGTCACCTGCAGACGATCTGGCCGTCCATGTTCTCGCGCGCCACCGTCGGCGACGCGCCGCAGTTCCGGCGCGAGCGCTGGACGACACCCGATGACGACTTCATCGACGTCGACTTCCTGGTCGATCCGCTGGATGCGCAGGCCGACGCTGCCACGCGTCCGCTGCTGATCCTGTTCCATGGCCTCGAGGGCTCGTCGCGGAGCGGCTACGCGACCGCCTTCGCCTGCCTGGCGCGCGAGCAGGGCTGGTCGTATGCGGTGCCGCACTTTCGCGGCTGCTCCGGCGAGCTCAACCTCGCGCCGCGCGCCTACCACTCGGGCGACTACGAAGAGGTCGAATGGATCCTGCAGCGCATGTCGGAGCGCCGTGGCGGGCCGGTGCTCGCCGTGGGGATCTCGCTGGGTGGCAACATGCTGTTGCGCTGGGCCGAAGAGTCCGGCGCGTCGGCCGCGAAAAAAGCCGTTGCGGTGGCGGCCGTGTGCTCGCCCATCGACCTGGCCGCCGGCGGCCACGCGATCGGCAGCGGCTTCGGTCTGCACACCTACACGCGCATGTTCCTGCGCACGATGAAGCCCAAGGCGCTGGCCAAGCTGCGCCAGCACCCGGGCCTGTTCGACGAGCGCCGGCTGCGCGCCGCGCGCAACCTGTACGAGTTCGACAACGTGTTCACGGCGCCGCTGCACGGCTTTCGCGACACCGAGGACTACTGGAAGCGCGCGTCGGCCAAGCCGCACCTGCGCGACATCCGCATCCCGGCGCTGGTGCTCAACGCGCTCAACGATCCGTTCGTGCCGGGCGAATGCCTGCCCAGGCAGTCGGAAGTCGGCGAGCACGTCACGCTGTGGCAGCCCAGGCACGGCGGCCACGTCGGCTTCGCCGGCGGCTCGCTGCCGCCCGGCCATGCGATGTCGATGCCGACCTCGGTATTCGGCTGGCTCAAGAACCACAATCGCTGACACCCTGGCAGCGCCCGCGCGCCGCCTGAACCAACCCTGGAGAGAGCCGGCATGGACGACATGGTGCGCGCTGCCCTGAAGAAGTGGCCCAACGTGCCGGCCTGCACCGGTTGGCTAGCGCTGGACGCGCGTGGCGACTGGTACATGCGCGACGACCGCACGCAGGCCGCCGGCGCGTTCCCGCTCGCCAAGGGCAGCCGCATCGAGCACCGTCAGTTGCGTGAGTTCATCGAGCGCAATTACGAAGGCACGCCGGACGGCGAGTGGTATTTCCAGAACGGCCCGCAGCGCGTCTACGTGGAGCTGGAGGCCGCGCCGCACGTCTGGCGCCTGGCCGCGCGGCCCGGCGGTGCGCCGGAGGTGCACTCGCACACCGGGCAGGCCGTGGCGGTGGAGTCGGCGTGGCTCGACGAGCACGGCCGGCTGTTCCTGGCGACGGACGCGGGTTTCGGCATCGTGCACACGCAGGACATGGAGGCCGCCGCCGACGCCGTCGAGGCCGGCCTGTGGGTGCCGGGGTCGCTGGACTTCGACGCGATGCCCGCGCGCTTTCGCTTCTGCCTGAGCCCGGCGCGCCTGTGGGATGGCCACCCACCCCGCGAAACCGCGCCCGCCGCGCCCTGACACACAAAGAAAAAGCCGCCCGCGGGCGGCTTCGTCGTGCGTGCGTCCAGGCCTACTTGGACGCGGCCAACGTGGCGGCAGAGGCCGCGGGTGCGGCACCCGATGCCGGCGAGGCCGCCACGGCCGGCGCCTTCGGGTCGGCGAACTTGCCGCCGCCCTGGTTGGCCATGTAGACCACCGCGCGGCCGACTTCCAGGTCGCTGAAGTCGCCACCGCCCTGCGCGGGCATGTTGCCCTTGCCGTGCAGCGCGGAGCTGAGCAGCGCGTCGTACCCCTTGGCCACGCGCGGGCCCCAGGCCGCAGCGTCGCCGAACTTGGGCGCGCCGAGCAGGCCGGCCGTGTGGCAGGTGGTGCACTGGACCTCGAACACCTGCTTGCCAGACTTGGGCTCGACGACGATCGAGGCGTCGAACACCGTGTCGCTGGCTACCGGCGCGATGCGCGCGGCCGCGGCGGACGCGGTCAGGGCCACGGAGCCCGGCGACTGCTTGTTTTCGAGCACCACGAACTGCGTGAGCATGATGATCACGAGCACAGGGACGATGATCGCCGCTGCCACCACGATGATCAGCTGCTTCGGGGTCTTGATGCCGGACTCGTGTTCTGCGTCGTCGTGATGTTGCTCGTCGCTCATGGATTCCTCGGGGCGCGGACTACAGGAAGGACCTTCGACCGCGCGATGCACACCATGCGCGCACCCTCGGCCGTCAGGCAAAAGCCGCGCGATTATAGGTTCCAGTCCCGCGTCGAACGCCGGATTGCGGCGCTGGAGTGCCCCGGGACAAACCCCTGCTATCCAGAAAGCAAAACGCCCGGCGCGAAGGCCAGGCGTCTGTTTCGAGGCGAGAACGCCTGCAGCGGTCAGACCGCCTGCGGATCCGGCGGCACGACACGTGCCGCGACCAGCGCCGTCACTTCCTTGCGGTAGCGATTGAGCTCCTGCACCGACACGAAGCTGCGTTCGAGCAGCAGGCTCATGTTGTGGAGGATGCGCTCGACGACCTTGTTCTCCCACACGGCATCGAACTGGATCTGCTTGTCCAGCCAGCCTTCGAGCCACTGCGGATCGGGCACGCGGCTCTGGATGGTGTCGCGCGGGAACAGCGTGGCGTTGACGTGCAGGTTGGTCGGATGCAGCGCCTGCGCGGTGCGGCGCGCGCTGGCCATCAGCACGCCCACCTTGGAGAACGCAGCCTTGGCCTCGTTGCCGAATCGAGTGAGGGCTTTCTTCATGTAGCGCAGGTAGGCGCCGCCGTGGCGGGCCTCGTCGCGCGCGAGCGTCTCGTAGATGTGTTTGATCACCGGCTCGGTGTGCCATTGCGCGGCGCGGCGATACCAGTGGTTCAGGCGGATCTCGCCGCAGAAATGCAGCATCAGCGTCTCGAGGGCCGGGGCCGGGTCGAACTCGAAGCGCACGGCGTGCAGCTCTTCCTCGGTGGGCACCAGCTCGGGACGGAAGCGGCGCAGGTACTCCATCAGCACCAAAGAGTGCTTCTGCTCCTCGAAGAACCAGACGCTCATGAACGCGCAGAAGTCGCTGTCGTCGCGGTTGTCACGCAGGAACATCTCGGTGGCCGGCAACGCGGACCACTCCGTGATCGCGTTCATCTTGATCGTGGTGGCCTGCTCGTCGGTCAGTTGGGTCGGGTCGAAGGAATCCCAGGGGATGTCCTTGTCCATGTCCCAACGGACGGCTTCGAGTTGTTTGAAAAGTTCGGGATACAGCATGCTGGCGTCAGCCTCCTGGCACCGATTTTAGACGTTGCCAAGCCTCGTAAGTGCGACAAAAGGTTGAGGATACCGAACGACTCTCGGCAAGTCGCGCGAACAGCCTTGCAGAATCACGGTCAATTGCCCGACTGGCGAGCACCCTGGCGCCATTGCGCCACCGCTTGACTGATGTCTACGAGCCCGGTCATCGCACGGATTCCGGGTAGCCGCAACCCGCGCAGGGCCGGCGAGCCGCCACCGGCCCATATTTGCACCGAGGCGGGAAGGCGAGCGCGCAACTCGGCCAGTGCCGGCAACGCCTCGGCTGCCAGCAGGCTCTCGGAGCAACTGAGCGCGACGACGTCGATGCGATGGGCGGCGGCGGCGGCGGCGATGTCGGCAACAGGCGTCTGGGTGCCCAGCGACAGGCAACGACAGGCCTCCAGCGTCAGCAGCGCCTCGACCATCAGCAGCCCGAGGCCGTGCGCCTCGCCGGGCACGGTGGTCAGCAGCATGCGGGGCGGCCTGGGTTCGAGGCCGGTCTGGAACGGCACCAGCGCCCGGCGCAGCACCGACTGCACGGCCTCGCTGTACAGGTGCTCCTGGTGGACGGCGATGCCGCCGGCCAGCCAGGCCTCGCCCACCGCCACGGTCAGCGGCGCCACGCCGTCGACGACGAACGAGGCCAGCCCGGCACGCGCCAGACCCAGGGTCAACCAGTGGCGCAGCGCCTCGGCGCCGCCGGCACGCAACGCAACCAGGCCTTCGCCAACGTCGAGCACCGCGTTGGCGCGCGGCGCGGTCGGGCGCGGGCGGGCCGGGGGCGCGGACGCCAGGTCGGCCAGCACCCTGTCGAGCTCGGCGGGCGGCAGCGCCAGCAGGCGGCCTGGGCGCTGGCCGGCCAGCAGCGCGCGCCGGATCAGGGTCAGGCGATCAACCAGCGAGCGCGGGTAGCCGCGAATGCCCGCGGCGTCGCGCTGCGGCACCGGAAAGCCATAACGGCGCTCCCAGGCGCGCAGCGTGTCCTTGCCCAGGCCGGTCTCCCGCTCCACCGCAGCAATCGACAGCAAGGGTTCCTCAGCGAGCGGCCGGGGCAACGCGCCAGGTGAATCCGAAGATGGGGTCGCCGACGTAACCATCACATGCAAGCCGCGAAATTCATATTCGTCCAGACAGATTTCGCCCAAGGGGAGGCCTGCTCCGATTGGAACGCAGGATTCTCCACCTGTCCTGGACAATCAAGGCCCATGTTGGCAAAGTACTCGCATATGTCGACCCTGAATCCTTTGTTTGTCCTGGACAAAACTGCCGGTCACCGATTCTATGGTCTGGGCAGCGCGGGTCGCAACCCCCCTCAAATCAAGGTGTCTGGCGCTGTCGCCTGCGGAACTTCGGGCGCAGAATTCTCTCCGAACAACAGTGCGGGGGCCGCGGCGCCGTCGCACCGCCGCGCACGACGCGGCGCTTCGGCTGGTTTACTCGCTGCGCAGCTTCGTCGGTCTTCCCTCGAAACGTCCCGAGCGCTTCTCCTCCTCCCTCCCTCCCTTGTTCGCTCAGGGACGCTGCGCAGCGACATTTGTTCTTCGGCGCCCGCCCGCGGACGCCGCCCGGGACGGCCGGCGTGAGCCGCCCCCGCATCGCGGTCATCGGCTCCGGCATTGCCGGACTCGGCGCCGCCCACCGACTCGCACCCGACTGCGACGTCACCGTCTTCGAAGCTGATTCGCGCCTAGGTGGCCATGCCAACACGGTCGACGTCACGCTGCCCGGGCCCGCTGGCGACGTCACGCATGGCGTCGATACAGGCTTCCTCGTCTTCAACGAACGCACCTACCCGCGCCTGATCGCGTTGTTCGCCGAACTGGGCGTCGACGTGGCCAAATCGGAGATGACCTTCTCCGTGCAGGCGCCGCGGCCCGACGGCAGCCAGCTCGAATGGAGCGGCACCAGCCTCAACACCGTGTTCGCCGACCGCGGCAACCTGTTGCGCCCGCGCTTCCACGGCATGCTGCTGGACTTGATGCGCTTCAACCGGCTCGCCACGGCACTGGCCCGGCGCGGCGACGATGCCGAGCTGGCGCAGCCGCTGGACGAGTTTCTCGTCGAGCACCGCTTTGGCCCGGCCTTCATCGACGACTACCTGCTGCCGATGATCGGCTGCATCTGGTCGTGCTCCACCGTGCAGATGCTGCGCTTCCCGGTCGGCACGCTGATTCGTTTCTGCCACAACCACGGCCTGCTACAGGTGCGCGAGCGGCCGCAGTGGTTCACCGTGACCGGCGGCTCGCGCCAGTACGTCGACAAGCTCAGATCGCGCGTCGGCAAGGTGCGCCTGTCCACGCCGGTACTGGGCGTGGCGCGCGACCTGTCGCGCGAGGCTGGCTTCGGCGCCGCGCACGGCGGGCGCGTGTCGGTGCGCACGCGCGAGGGCATCGAGTGGTTCGACGAGGTCGTGCTGGCCACACACGCGCCGCAGACGCTGGCGCTGCTGACCGACGCCAGCGTCGAGGAACGCCGCATGCTGGGCGCGATCGGCTACCAGGACAACGAGGCCGTGCTGCACACCGACGAGCGCCTGCTGCCACGCCGGCGCGCCGCGTGGGCCGCGTGGAACTACCAGCGCGACATCGTTGCCGGCACCAATGACCAGAACGTCTGCCTGCACTACCTGCTCAACCAGTTGCAGCCGCTGCCATGGAAGCAGGCGGTGATCGTATCGCTCAACCCGCTGCACGCGCCGCGCCCGGAAACCGTCCTGCGCCGCATTGCGTACGCACACCCGGTGTTCGACAACGCCGCCGTCGCCGCGCAGGGCCGGCTGCCCGCGCTGCAGGGGCTGTCGCATGTGTGGTTCTGCGGCGCGTGGACGGGCTACGGCTTCCACGAGGACGGCCTGAAGTCCGGCCAGCAGGTGGCCGATCGCATCCTGGCCCGCCAGGTCGCGCCGCGGCTCGCCGACGCCGACGCGCCAGCCTTGCGCGAGGCCGCGTGATGCCTGGCGCCGCGACGCCGCTGCGCGCGCGCATCGGCTTCGGCGAAGTGCGCCACCGGCGCCTGGCGCCGGTGGAACACGCGTTCGCCTATCCGACCTGCTTCCTGATGCTGCCGCTGCGCTCGATGCGCCGGCAGGCGGACCCGGTGCTGGCGCGCAACCGGCGCGCGCTGTTCGGCTTTCGCGACGCCGACCACGGCGACGGCCGCACCGACAGCCTGGCCTGGCTCGAGGAACTGCTGGCCGGCGCTGGCATCGCCGACGCCGATGGCGAGGTCTGGTTGCACTGCATCCCGCGCATGTTCGGCTTCGCTTTCAAGCCGGTCAGCTTCTGGTACGCGCACCGCGCGGACGGCACGCTGGCAGCCATCGTCGTCGAGGTCAACAACACGTTCGGCGAGCGCCACTTCTACCTGTTGTCCGGCGAGACGCTGGACTTCGGGCGCACGCTGTCTGCCACCAAGGTGTTCCACGTGTCGCCATTCTGCGAGACCCGCGGCGACTACGCGTTCCGCTTCATGCGCACCGACCTCGCCGCACGTGACGAGTGCGGACGCACCGCGGTGCGCGTCGAACTGCACGTGGACGGCGCGCCGCTGCTCCTGACCAGCGTCTCCGGTCGCATCGAGCCGCTGACCCGTGCCACGACGCGCTTCGCGCTGTGGACGCTGCCGGCGATGACCGCTGTGATCGTCGCGCGCATCCACTGGCACGCTCTCAAGCTGTGGCTGAAGAGGCTGCCCATCGTCGGCAAGCCCACGCCGCCGGCAGCGGCCGTGACGCGCGGGACGACCAGCGACGACGTGGCCCTGTCGACCGGGGATCCCGCCCCCGCGACGCGGCTTTCGCCGACATCCGACAACCCCGCCTCGGCCGAGAATCCCGCATGACTTCCCGAACGCTCCCGCCGACCGCCGACGCTGGCGCCCGAGTGAAATCTGCGCGCGTCCCCGCCACCGCGCGCGCCGCGCTGGCGCTGCTGCCGCGGCTGCAAGCCGGCACGCTCATCGTGCACACGCCGGATGGCGCCACGCACCACGCCAGCGGGGCCACGCGACCCGAGCTGCACGCGACGCTCAATGTCCACGACTGGTCGGTGTTCGCGGCCACGATGCGCACCGGCGATATCGGCTTCGCCGAAGGCTTCATGGCAGGCCAGTGGACGACGCCCCAGCTGGCCGACCTGCTGCGCCTGCTGCTCGCCAATCGCGACGTCATCGAGAAGGCGATCTACGGCTCGTGGTGGGGCCGGCTGCTGCACCGCGTCCAGCACGCGTTGAATCGAAACACCCGGCGCGGGAGTCGCCGCAACATCAGCGCGCACTACGACCTGGGCAACGATTTCTACACGCTGTGGCTCGACGAGACGATGAACTATTCCAGCGCGTGGTTCGACGGCGACCACGCGCAGCCGCTCGCGCAGGCCCAACTGGCCAAGCTGCAACGCGCCATCGACGCCACCGGCGTGAAACCAGGCGAGCGCCTGCTGGAGATCGGCTGCGGCTGGGGCGCGGTCGCCGAGACCGCGGCGCGCGAGGGCATCGCCGTCGTCGGACTGACGCTGTCCACGGAGCAACTCGCATGGGCTCAGGCGCGCGTCACGCGCGCGGGCGTCGCGCAGCACGCGGACCTGCGCCTGCAGGACTACCGCGACGTGCCCGACGGCCCATTCGACGCGATCGTGTCCATCGAGATGTTCGAGGCCGTCGGCCGCGAATACTGGGACTCGTACTTCCAGACGGTGCACGCTCAACTCAAGCGCGGTGGCAAGGCCTGCGTGCAGGCGATCGTGATCCGCGACGACCTGTTCGAGCGCTATGTGAGCTCGGCCGACTTCATCCAGCGCTACGTGTTCCCAGGCGGCATGCTCGCCAGCACGGCGCTGTTCGTGCAGCATGCGCAGGCTGCGGGCCTGCGCGTGGTCGAACGCTTCGCGTTCGGCGCTGACTACGCCGAGACGCTGCGCCGCTGGCGCCACGCGTTCCTCGCGCGCCTCGACGACGTGCGCCGCCAGGGCTTCGACGAACGCTTCATTCGCCTGTGGGAGTTCTATCTCGCGTACTGCGAAGCAGCGTTCGACGCGGGCAATACCGACGTCGTCCAGTTCACGTTACAGCGGGACTGAGCGCGCGCAGCGCAGGGCGGTCTGCAGGCCCAACCAGGCTCTCGGGAAGCGAGGATCACATCCGAGCCGGGCCGAGCTCCCCCTCGGGGGGCAGCGACGGGAGGAGCGTGGGGGCGGACATTACCGGAAGCGAGGATCACATCCGAGCCGGGCCGAGCTCCCCCTCGGGGGGCAGCGACGGGAGGAGCGTGGGGTCCGCAACAAGCGTGAATATAGCCCGGTTTTTCGAGTTTGGGCAGGCTGGTCAAACCGCAGAGGCGGGCGCATAGTGGACTCGTGCCAGACGCCTCAGTCGACCGATTCGTCCGGCACGGTCGACCCGGAATTGAACCCCCGGGCCACTTCTGCAACTCTCGCTTGAAAGGAGGCACTGATGAATCTGACGATCAGCGGCCATCATCTCGAAGTGACACCGGCATTGCGTGAATACGTCCTGAGCAAGCTGGACAGGATCACGCGCCATTTCGACGCAGTAGTCGACGTCAACGTGTTGCTCACCGTGGAAAACCTCAAGGAAAAGGAACGTCGACAAAAAGCCGAAGTCACTCTTCACGTGAAGGGAAAGGACATCTTTGTCGAACAGGCGCATGAAGACCTCTATGCCGCCGTCGACCAGTTGATGGACAAGCTCGATCGCCAGGTGGTCCGCCACAAGGATCGCCTGCAGGATCATCACCACGCGACCGGCAAACGCCAAGTCGCCCCGGAAATGCCGCTACCGACCTGATCGGACGGACAGACCGACACAATCCATGCAAAGCGGCCCCTGGCCGCTTTGTTCGTTTGGGCTATGCTGCGTGAGGGTCTTTCTGGTGCGCTAAAGACGGGTTCGTGCGCGCCGATTTAACTCTCAAGCCCTGGTTTTCGTGAAATTGTTGCTGCGTCGCAGCAATCGCGGCACGCCAGTGCAGCCGGTGCACTCGCGATGTGCGCACACGGTTTTCCGGTTCCTATAATCGTCTGTTCGACCCCCGGGGTGTTGCCGGGTGATTTTCCTGCCCGGGGACCACCGGGCGCCGCACGGAAACCTCGGCTCACCCGCCGGGAACGCTCATGAACCGTCTCGCTGCCATCCTCCCTCTTGCCAACGTCCAGGTAGGCGTGGACGCGACCAGCAAGAAACGCGTGTTCGAACAAGCCGGCGTGCTGTTCGAGAACCAGCACGCCATTGCGCGCGCGACGGTCACCGACAACCTGTTCGCCCGCGAGCGCTTGGGCTCCACCGGGCTCGGCCACGGCGTCGCCGTGCCGCACGGCCGAGTCAAGGGCCTGAAGAATCCGCTCGCCGCCGTGCTGCGCGTGCAGACGCCGATCCCGTTCGACGCGCCCGACGACGAGCCCGTGGGCCTGCTGATCTTCCTGCTGGTGCCGGAAGCCGCCACGCAACGCCACCTCGAGATCCTGTCCGAGATCGCCGAGATGCTGTCCGACCGCGAACTGCGCGAACGCCTCAAGGGCGATGTCGACGCGGCCACGCTGCACCGCCTGATCTCCGACTGGGAACCGCTCAAGTCGGTCGCCTGAGCGAAGCCCAACCCGTGACCCACACCCCCTCCCGGCGCTGCCGCTCGATCGCCGCAAGCGAAATCAAAGGGAGCGGCAGAACCGGCTCTGCCGGGCTGCTCGCGGCCGGCCCCTCGGGGGCAGCGAGCGCCAGCGAGCGTGGGGCACCATTCCCCGGCTCCGCCGGGCCGCTCGCGAAGCACCCCCTCGGGGGGCAGCGAGCGCCAGCGAGCGTGGGGGGCCAATGAAACCGCGCGTCATCAGCGCAGAAGCGCTGTTTGAAGAACACCAACCAGCGCTGCGCTGGGAGTGGATCGCGGGGCATGCCCATCCGGAACGCCGCTTCGACGAAGCCGCCGTGCGCGAGGCGCGCTCGGCCGCCGACCTGATCGGCTACCTGAACTACATCCACCCGTACCGAGTGCAACTGGTCGGAAGGCGCGAGGTCGCGTACCTCGAGAACGCCGACAAGGAAGTGCAGCAGCGCCGCATCCAGCGCATCGTCACGCTGGAACCGCCGGTGCTCATCGTGGCCGACGGCGAGCGCGCGCCCGACCAGCTCGTCGCGCTGTGCGACCGCGCCGAGATCCCGCTGTTCGTCACGTCGGCCTCGGCCGGCCACGTGATCGACCTGGTGCGCTCTTACCTGAGCCAGCTGTTCGCCGACCGCACCACGCGCCACGGCGTGTTCATGGACATCCTGGGCGTGGGCGTGCTGATCACCGGTGAGTCGGGCTTGGGCAAGAGCGAACTCGGCCTGGAACTGATCTCGCGCGGCAACGGCCTGGTGGCCGACGACGCGGTCGACCTTTACCGCGTATCGCAATCCACCCTGGAGGGGCGCTGCCCGGACTTGCTGATGAACCTGCTCGAGGTGCGTGGCATCGGCTTGCTCGACATCAAGGCCATCTTCGGCGAGACCGCCGTGCGCCGCAAGATGCGCCTCAAGCTGATCGTCCACCTGGTGCGCAAGGAGACGATGGAGCGCGAGTTCGAGCGCCTTCCCTACGAGCCGATGTACGACGAGATCCTGGGCATTCCGGTGCGCAAGGTCGTGATCGCCGTCGATGCCGGCCGCAACCTGGCCGTGCTGGTGGAGGCCGCCGTGCGCAACACGATCCTGCAATTGCGCGGGATAGATACCTACCAGGAATTCGTCAAGCGCCACAACGACGCGATGAGCCGCGGCGGAGAGTAGCAGCTGAAGCCCGTGGCCGGCCAGAACGCCGTCATCCTGCGCGAAGTCGCAGGACTAGCCTGGGGAATGACGGATGTTGACCTTGGGCGCCGGCCGGTGCTCGCAGTTCTCGCGCTTGCACACGGCGTACAACGACAGCGCGTGCTCCTGCAGCGCGAAGCCACGAGACGCGGCCACCTCGCGCTGGCGTGCCTCGATCTCGGGGTCGAAGAACTCCTCGACGCGACCGCAGGTCATGCAAAGCAGGTGGTCGTGGTGAGTGCCTTCGTTGAGCTCGAACACCGACTTGCCGGACTCGAAATGGCTGCGTGCGAGAATCCCGGCTTGCTCGAACTGCATCAGCACCCGGTAGACGGTGGCGAGTGCGATGTCCGACCCCTCGTTCAACAAGGCCTTGTAGACATCTTCAGCCGTCAAGTGACGGTCGACGGACAGCTGGAAGACCTCGAGGATCTTGATGCGCGGCAAAGTGGCCTTCAGGCCGCTGCTCTTGAGTTCTTCAGCGTGGGTCATGTTAAGGACTTCAAAGGCCTGCTTCGCAAGGTGCGGGCAGACTAGAATCAGTCAATCATATCCAGCCTTTGCCTAGTTTGGGCAGCGGTTTCGAGCCTCGACGATGCGCACACCGGTTTTCCCCCGAATCTCCTTTCTCTCTGCCAGCCTGCTGGCCGCACTCGCCCTCGGCGGGTGCTCCAGCTTCAATGAGCCGACTTCGCTGAAGGGCTTCATCGCCTTCATCGCGCCGTACAAGCCGGACGTCATCCAGGGCAACGTCGTCACCACCGAGCAGATCGCCCAGGTCAAGACGGGCATGTCGCGCGTGCAGGTCAAGGAAGTGCTCGGCTCGCCCCTGATCACCGACCCGTTCCACAACGACCGATGGGACTACGTCTTCACGCTGCGCCGCCAGGGCTTCGACGACCAGCAGCGCTCGTTCGTCGTGCTGTTCGACAAGGACCAGGTGCTCAAGATCGACGCGCCAGTGCTGCCCAGCGAGGATCAGTTCGTCGCCGCCATCAGCCGCAAGAAGCTGCCGACCTCGACGCCCAAGCTCGAGCTGACCGACGCCGAGCGTGCGGCGCTGCCCGCGCCGGTGGCGGTCGCGGCGCCGGCAGCCCCCGCCGTCGTGCTGGCGGGCGCCACGCGCACCTACCCGCCGCTGGAATCGCCGACGCCGTGAGCGCGTCGATGCAGGCGAGCCCCTCGGCAGCGCCAAGCGCAGCAATGCAGGCGTCGCCTGCAGCGCCCTTGCGGATCGCGATTGCGGGCGCCACCGGCCGCATGGGCCGCATGCTGGTCGAAGCGGTGCTCGACGCGCCCGACCTCGCGCTCGCCGGCGCGCTCGACGCGCCCGGCAGCCCGCAACTGGGCCAGGACGCCGGGGCGTTCCTCGGTCGCACGACCGCCATCACCATCACCGACGACCTGGCCGCCGTACTCGCCGCGACCCAGGTGCTGATCGATTTCACGCGCCCCGAAGGCACGCTGCGCCACCTCGAAGCCTGTGCCGAGCGCGGCGTCGCGCTGGTGATCGGCACCACCGGCTTCAGCGCCGAGCAAAAGGCCGCCATCGGCGCCGCCGCACAACGCACCGCCGTTTTCCTCGCGCCCAACATGAGCGTCGGCGTCAACGTGGTGATGCGCCTGCTCGAACAGGCCGCCAAGGCGCTCTCGCACGGCTACGACATCGAGATCATCGAGGCCCACCATCGCAACAAGATCGACGCCCCCAGCGGTACCGCGCTGGCGATGGGCGAGGTCGTCGCCAAGGCCCTCGGGCGCAATCTGGCCGATAACGCCGTGTTCGGACGCGAAGGCGTCACCGGCGCGCGCGACCCGAGTACGATCGGTTTCGCGACGGTGCGCGGCGGCGACATCATCGGAGATCACACGGTCATGTTCGCCGGCATCGGCGAGCGCATCGAGATCACCCACAAGAGTTCCAGCCGCGCCACGTACGCGCAGGGGAGCCTGCGTGCCGCGCGCTTCCTGGCGCACAGCGGCCCGGGCCTGTATGACATGAACGACGTCCTGGGATTGAACTGATGGAAGGGTTGTCCGGCTTCTGGGGCCAGAGCGATTTCATCAGTCGCACGGTAGGGCTGCTGCTGCTCGCGATGTCGGTCAGCAGCTGGGTGATCATCCTCTGGAAGGGGTGGGGCCTGCGCCGCGTCGCGAGCGACATCCAGCGCGGCGTCGCCGCCTTCTGGAGCGCAGCCGACGTGGCCGAAGGCCGCGCCCGGCTGGTCGCCACCGATCGCGAAGACGTGCTGCTGCCGCTGATCGATGCCGCGTTGCGCCAGCCAGCCGTCGGCACCCTCGAGACCCAGCCCGCGCTCGCCTCGCAGCTCACGCGCCGACTGCGCGATGCGCTGCACGCCGGGCTGGCGCAGCTGCAGTTCGGGCAAGTCGTGCTGGCGTCCACCGGCGCCACCGCGCCTTTCATCGGCCTGTTCGGCACCGTGTGGGGCATCTTCCACGCGCTCGGCAACATGGCCGAGGGCAACGGCGTCACCATCGACAAGATTGCCGGCCCGGTCGGCGAGGCGCTGATCTTCACCGCCGCCGGACTCGCTGTCGCGATCCCCGCCGTGCTGGCGTACAACATCTTCGGCAAGCGCGTCGCCGCCTGCGAAGCCGAGCTCGAAGGCTTCGCGCACGACCTGCGCGAGATGCAACTGGACGCGAAGCGTTGACCCGCGTGCTCGCTCCGGTCGTCGGCCCCCGCGGGGGAGCTCGATTTGGCTCGGATCTGATCCTCGCTTCCCGAGTCCTTGATTTGATTGGTGCGCTGCGCGCAAACTAGCTGTCATGGCATTTGGTCGCCTCGAACGAAGCCCCACGTCGCAGCCGATGAGCGACATCAACATGACGCCGCTGATCGACGTGATGCTGGTGCTGCTGGTGATCTTCATGATCGCCGCGCCGCTGATGACGTCCAGCCTGAAGATGGACCTGCCCAAGGTCACCGCCGCCAAGAACAACGACGGCGGCGCCACGCTGGCGCTCGGCATCACGGCCGACGGCAAGTTCCACGTGGGGGACGAGGCGGTCACGCACGACGACCTCGTGCGCACGCTCAAGCAGACTGCCAAACGCCAGCCGCAGCCCGACGTCCTGCTGCGCGCCGACCAGAGCGTGCCGTACGGCCGCGTGGCCGAGCTGATCGGACTGATCCAGGACGCCGGCCTCACGCACATCGGCTTCATCGCTCAGCCGGCGAAGTAACCGGTACCACACCTCGACGACCGAGGCACGCGCTCGACGCGGCCAAGGAGCGCAGCGGCAACCGTGTCGTGGCGGCCCACGCGCCTACGCGCGAGCCCGCATGGCGCGCGCTCAGCGCGACGCCGTCACTGCCGCCATTCGCGCCACAGGCGTTGCTGGTCGTCGGTCGAATAGACGCGCCCGTCCCACTTGAGCACGGTGCGGATCGCCGGCCGCTCGTCGGCGTGGCCGTCGTCGCGCGACGCCGAGCCGGTGACGACCAGGTCGCGATAGCCGCGCGTGGACGTCGTCGCCAGGGCCAGCGTGGCGCTGAAGTTCTCGGTGATCGTCAGGTCAGGCGCGGCGCTGGACGTGCAGGCCGACTTGCCGCGCTGGATCAGGTTCCACTCCGACATCGGCAGGTCCTGCAGCACCGGGCGGATGAAGCGGCCCTGGCTCACGAACAGGCTGCGGCGCGCGCCGGAGCCCCCCGCCGCACAGCCGCGCGGCAGGCCCGTGGTGACGTCGAGTCCGAAGGCGCGTACGCCCGGCGCGAGGTCGTAGGCAGCGGTGTCCAGCCACAGGCTGCCGGAGACGATGCGCACGTTCGGGTCGCTGTCCAGGTTGCCCTTGAAAGTGGCGCCCACCTGGCCAGTGCTCGAGTCGAGGGCGGCGATCACCAGCATCAGGTCGTCCTGGTGACCCGAGCGGTAAGCCACGGCGACGAGGCGCGCGTGGAATGCCGGCGCCGCGCGGCAGGCCGAGGCGGCCACCATCGCGTTGGCGTCGGGCGACTGGCCCAGCGTCGGCTCCTTGAAGTTGGTCACCGCGACGAAGCGGCCGATCGCGGCCAGCGTGCGCGGATCGCACAGCTGCTCCACCTGGGCGCCGACATTCTGCTCGTGGTCCGACGCCGCCAGGCAGCCGCTGGCGGCCAGGGCCGATGCCACGATGCAGGCCGCGCGCACGGCCAGGTTCCCCAACGACTGCATGTTCTCCACTCCCGCCGTCCGGCTCGGGCCTCGACGTCGGGCCCGTCTCACCGTCGAGGCGCGATCATCGCGTGACGGGGCCCTGCTCGTCCATGGTGGCGCGGTAACGATTCGTGATGCCGACCGTCACTGGCGCCACCGGTCGTAGGCCTTGACGAACGTCACCAGCGGGTAGGCGTCGCCGTCGTAAGGCACGCTCACGTGCAGCGGCGTGCGGCCGGGGAGGTGATCGCTGCGGCGGGACGTCGCGGTGATCGCCAGGTCCCGCCAGCCTCCCTTGCCGGCTGTGCCGAGCGCGATCGTCACGGTGTAGTCCTCTACGATCGCCGTCTCGGCTTCCCGCTGGTCGCTGACGCAGCGCGGCTGGTTGCCGCGCAAGTAGCGGGACTGGCTGAAGTTCAGGCCCGCCACGACCGGACGCAGGGTCTTGCCGTCGCGCACATAGAGCGAGCGTGTCGGTCCCGGACTGCCCTCCCCGCAACTTCGGTCGTTGCTGAAGATGTCCAGGCCGAACGCCCGCACGCCGGGCGCCAGGACGTAGGCAGCGGTGTCCAGGCGCAGGCTGCCGTTGTTGACCTGCGTCACGGCATCCTCGTCGATTTCGTCCCGGAACGAGGCGCTGATCGTCTGCGCCGACTCGTCGGCGATGGCGACCACCAGGGCCTTCGACTCCTCCTTGTCGCCTTTCCAGGCCACAGCGGCAATCGTCAGGCGCGGATCGCTGGGCATGGGCTTGCAGGCGGAGGCGACGATCACGCCATCCGGGTCGGTGCCGAAGTCCGCCGGGCCAGGGGCGAAGTGCGCGACGTGAAGCTGCTGGTTCAGCATGGCCAGCACCGGGGCGCCGCAGTCGTGGCTCGCGCCAGCGTGCACCGCATGCGCGATGGCCAGAAGGGGAAAGACGAAGAGCGGACGAAGTTTCATGGGCCAGGCGCAGCGACAGATGAGGCAATGTAGCGCCCTCGCGGGGCGTCCGACACCCGCCCCTCCTACAATCGGGGGATGAACGAAAAGTACGTCCCCTCCGAGGTCGAAGCCGCCGCCCAGGCGCATTGGCAAGCCGTCGACGCCTACCGCGTGAACGAAGACGAGCCTGGAACCAAGCGCCGCGAGAAGTTCTACGCCTGCTCGATGCTGCCCTACCCCAGCGGCAAGCTGCACATGGGCCACGTGCGCAACTACACGATCAACGACATGCTCGCGCGCCAGCTGCGCATGAAGGGCATGAACGTGCTGATGCCCATGGGCTGGGACGCGTTCGGCCTGCCCGCCGAGAACGCGGCCATCAAGAACAAGGTGCCGCCGGCCAAGTGGACCTACGACAACATCGCGCACATGAAGGTGCAGATGCAGGCGATGGGTTTGGCGATCGACTGGTCGCGCGAGGTCGCCACCTGCGACCCGACGTACTACAAGTGGAACCAGTGGCTGTTTCTGAAGATGCTGGAGGCGGGCATCTGCGAGCGCCGCACCCAGATCGTCAACTGGGATCCGGTGGACATGACCGTGCTCGCCAACGAGCAGGTGATCGACGGCCACGGCTGGCGCTCGGGCGCCGCGGTGGAAAAGCGCGAGATCCCGGGTTACTACCTCAACATCACCCAGTACGCCGACGAGTTGCTGTCGGCCGTCACCGATCCGAGCGACCCGGAGTACCTCTCGGGCTGGCCGGAGCGCGTGCGCCTGATGCAGGAGAACTGGATCGGCAAGAGCGAGGGCGTGCGTTTCGCATTCCCGCACGCCATCCATGACGACACCGGTGCGCCGATCGGCGACGGCAAGCTGTACGTGTTCACCACGCGCGCCGACACCATCATGGGCGTCACCTTCTGCGCCGTCGCGCCCGAGCACCCGCTCGCCACGCACGCTGCCAGGGGCAACCCGACGCTGGCCGCGTTCATCGAGGCAGCCAAGGCCGGCGGCACCACCGAGGCCGAGCTCGCCACCAAGGAAAAGGAAGGCCTGCCCACCGGGCTGACGGTCATCCACCCGCTGACCGGCGCGCAGGTGCCGGTGTGGGTCGGCAACTACGTGCTGATGAGCTACGGCGACGGCGCCGTCATGGGCGTGCCCGCGCACGATGAACGCGACTTCGCGTTCGCCCGCAAGTACGGGCTGGCCATCAAGCAGGTCGTCAGCGTCCCTGGCGAGACCTTCTCCACCGACACCTGGGCCGAGTGGTACGGCGACAAGCAGCGCGGCGTCTGCATCGAGTCGGGCGTGCTCGACGGCTTCGGCATGAAAGACGCCGTCGCGCGCGTGGCCGACCTGGTCGGCGCCGCCGGCCTGGGCGAGAAGAAGACCACCTGGCGCCTGCGCGACTGGGGCGTCAGCCGCCAGCGCTACTGGGGCACGCCGATCCCGATCATCCATTGCGGCACCGACGAGAACCCCGGCTGCGGCGTGGTGCCCGTGCCCGAGAAGGACCTCCCGGTCGTGCTGCCGGTCGACCTGATCCCGGACGGCTCCGGCAACCCGCTGAACAAGCACGCCGGCTTCCTGAACGTGGGCTGCCCCAAGTGCGGCAAGGCCGCGCGCCGCGAGACGGACACGATGGACACCTTCGTCGATTCGTCGTGGTACTTCATGCGCTACTGCGATCCGACCAACACCGAGCAGATGGTGGGCGCCGGCACCGACTACTGGATGCCGATGGACCAGTACATCGGCGGCATCGAGCACGCGATCCTGCACTTGCTGTACGCGCGCTTCTGGACCAAGGTGATGCGCGACCTCAAGCTGATCAAGTTCAGCGAGCCGTTCAAGAACCTGCTGACGCAAGGCATGGTGCTCAAGGGCGCGTACTTCCAGAAGCCGGCCGACGCGGGCAAGAACTACTTCTGGGAGCAGGACGTCGAGCCGGTGCTCAACGACAAGGGCGTCGTCCAGGGCTACAAGCTCAAGGCGGACGGCACGCCGGTCGAGTACGAGATGACGACGATGTCGAAGTCGAAGAACAACGGCGTCGACCCTCAGGCCCTGATCGACCGCTACGGCGCCGACACCGCCCGCCTGTTCGTGATGTTCGCGTCGCCGCCCGAGCAGACGCTGGAATGGAACGACTCCGGCGTCGAAGGCGCGCACCGCTTCCTCAAGCGCGTGTGGGCCTTCGGCGCAAAGAACGCCGAGCTGCTCAAGGGCGCCGCGAACGCCATCGGCGGCCTGGCGCTGGGCGCGCCCGCCAAGGCGCTGCGCCGCGAGGTGCACGTGCTGCTCAAGCAGGTCACGTACGACTACGAGCGCATGCAGTACAACACCGTCGTCTCCGGCGCGATGAAGCTGTTGAACGCGCTCGAAGGCTTCGCGCTGGACGGCAGCGCCGGCACGGCCGCGGTGCTGCGCGAGGGCTTTTCCGTGCTGCTGCGCACGCTGTACCCGGCCTGCCCGCACATCACGCAAGGGCTGTGGACGGATCTCGGCTACGCCGCGACGGGCAAGCAGTTGCTCGACGCCGGCTGGCCCGCCGTCGACGAAGCCGCGCTGGTGCGCGACGAGATCGAGCTGGTGCTGCAGGTGCTCGGCAAGACGCGCGGCAGCGTGCGCGTGCCCGCGTCGGCCGACAAGGCTGGCATCGAGGCCGCGGCGCTGGCCTCGCCCGAGGCCCAGCGCTGGATGGAAGGCAAGCCGGCGAAGAAGGTCATTGTCGTGCCCGGCCGTCTCGTCAACATCGTCGTCTGATGCGCCACCGCCGCCTCGCCCTCGCCACGCTGGCCGTGGCCGCAGCCGCCTCGCTGGCGGCCTGCGGCTTCCACCGGCGCATCGCGCAGCCGCTGAACTACGAACGCATCGCGCTGTCCGGCTTCGCCGACCGCTCGACGATGGCCGACGAGATCCGCCGCGCGCTGCCGGAGACCGCGCACATCGTGCCCAGCGTGCTCGAATCGCAGGTGGTCATCGAGGCCGTCGAGGAGACGCAGAAGACCACCGTCGAGGCGTCGACCGCGTTCGGCCAGGTGCGCGAGCTCGAGCTGCACGTCAAGCTGCGCTACCGCGTGCTCGACCCGAACGGCACCGAGCTGCTGCCGCTGGCCGACGTCGAACGCTTTCGAGACCTGACCTACGACGAGAAGAACGCGCTCGCCAAGGACACCGAGTTGAAGTCGCTGTACCGCGACATGCAGTCCGACATGGCCTACCAGCTGATCCGCGTGCTGTCGGCCGTCGGCAAGCCCACGGGCCCGGCGGCGCAGGTGCAGGCCGCGCGTGCGGCCTCGGCGGCAGTCGCGGCCTCGGGCGCGGCGCCGGTCTCGGCCGTCGACTGGGCCGCCTCGCAGGCTGCGGGCCGCTGAAGCGAGACGCGATGCAGGTCCGCCCCGAACAACTCGCCGACCACCTGGCGCGCGGCCTGCGCGATGTCTATGTCGTGCACGGCGACGAGCCGCTGCGCGCGCAGGAAGCCGCCGACGCCATCCGCGCCGCGGTGCGCGCGGGCGGCGTCAGTGAACGCAAGGTTTTCGTCGTCAGCGGCGCGCACTTCGACTGGAGCGGCGTGCTCGGCGCGTCGCAGTCGATGGGGCTGTTCGCTGACCAGCAACTGATCGAGATCCGCATTCCGTCGGGCAAGCCCGGCAAGGACGGCAGCGAAGCGTTGCAGCAGCTTAGCCAGGAGGCCGGGCCGGACAGCCGCCTGCTCGTGCACCTGCCCAAGCTCGACTGGCAGCAGCAGAAAGCCGCCTGGTTCGGCGCGCTGGACGGCGCCGGCGTCAGCATCGCGGCCGACCCCGTCGAACGCAACGCGCTGCCCGCCTGGCTGGCCAAGCGCTTCGCGCTGCAAGGCCAGCGCGTCGAGGCTGGCGCCACCGGCGAGGCCACGCTGGCCTTCATGGCCGACCGGGTTGAAGGCAACCTGCTGGCCGCGCACCAGGAGATCCAGAAGCTGGGCCTGCTCTACCCGCCCGGCGAGCTGACGTTCGCGCAGGTGGAAGACGCCGTGCTCGACGTCGCCCGACACGACGTCTCGCGCCTGTGCGACGCGGTGATGTCCGTCCAGGTAGCCCGCGCGCTGCGCATGCTCGACGGCCTGCAGGCCGAGGGCGAGGCTGCGGTGCTCGTGCACTACAAGCTGTCCGACGACATCCGCGCGATGAAGCGTGTCCAGGACGCGATGGCCGACGGCAAGCCGCTGCCCATGGCCCTGACCGAGGCGCGCGTCTGGGGGGCCCGCCAGCGCCTGTTCGAACGCGCGCTGCCGCGGCTGTCCGGCCCGATGGCCGCGCGCCTGGTCAGCGCCGCGAGCGAATGCGACGGCGTGCTCAAGGGCCTGCGCCACCCGCAATGGCCCGTCGAACCCTGGGACGCGCTGCGCCGGCTCGTGTTGATGATGCTGCAGTCGCTCAAGCCCGAGGGTGCGCAGGCCGGACTCGTCCTGCGCACCTGAGGCGCACGGCGCTCAGAGACCGGCGGACTTCTTCGCGGCCTGCAGGCTGAGGAAGGCCGTGACGATGTAGTAGAGCGCCAGGGCGTGGATGCCCACCGGCAACCAGTCGCCGAACTTCATGTAGACCAGGGCGTCGCCCACATAGACGACCGCGCCCAGGATGAAGGCCCAGGCCTGGCCCTGCTGCGCCTTCAGGCCCACGAGAAAGAATCCACCGACGAGCAGGGCATCGATCCCCAGCGCGATGCCCGTCGGGAAGGCCGCGTGAGCGAGCAGCGTGAAGGCCAGCCCGACCACGAAGTTGGTGTCTGAATGCGACAGGTTCAGGGCGGCGTTGATGGCCGAGAAACCGGCGATCCACCAGAACCAGCGCGCGCCGCGGATGAAGCCCGGGGTGGCGTGCGCCAGCTCGGTCAAATTGGCGGGGCCGCGGCGGGATGCGGCGAGTGTCGAATCGGTCATGGAGCTGCTCCCTCGTTGCGGCGCGATGGCCGCGGATGTTGTGTTTGTCGCGACGCTCCCCGCGCCGCCCGGCGACTCTACCAACTCCTTCACGCGAATCACTCGGGACATTCCAGGCGCGCCCGGATTCGCCCGGACAATCCGCCGCACCATCCACCCCGACGCTCAGCCCCACTCGATGATCAACCGCCTGCTCCCCCTCGCCTGCCTGTCCGCCGTGCTGCTCAGCGGCTGCGCCATCCACCAGAACGTGAAGGCCGTCGACACCGTCGGCGACACCCAGGTCTGCGTGATCAACAACCCCGCCGTCCGCCCCAGCGTGATGGCCGCCTACCTGAAGGTGCTGGGCGAGAAGGGCTACACCGTGCGCCAGCTTCCGGAGAGCGCCGCTATCACCGATTGCAAGGTCACCTCCACCTACCAGGCCAACTGGCGCTGGGACCTGGCGATGTACATGCACTTCGCGCAGTTCCGCGTGTTCATCGATGGCAAGGAAAAGGGCGTGGCGACCTACGACGCGACGCACGGCGGCGCCAACATGGCCAAGTTCATCGACGCGGACAAGAAGATCGCCGAGCTGATCAACCAGCTGTTCCCGGGCGGCGCTGGCACGCACGCTGTCGCGCCCGGCACGACGGTCGTTCAGTAACCGCGCCCGCGGTCGACCAGGTGCGCCGGCGGTTCGCCGCGGCGCACCGCTTCGACGTTGGCCGCGACCACCGCGGCTGCACTGCGCAGGTCGGTCTGCGCCGCGGCGTGCGGCCACAGCGTGACGCGCGGATGGAACCAGAACACGTGCGTGGCCGGCAGCGGCTCCGTGTCGAAGACGTCCAGCACCGCATGCTCGAGCCGCCCTGCGTTGAGTGCGGCCAGCAGATCCATCTCCACCACATGCGCGCCGCGCGCCAGGTTCACCAGGCTCGCGCCCGGGCGCATCTGCGCGAGACGCGTGCGGTCGAACAGGCCGCGCGTGTCGTCAGTCAGCGGCAGCAGGTTGACGACGACGTCGGCCGCGCCGAGGGCCGCGGGCAACTGCGCCCAGCCCGCGCTCGACGCGACGCCCGCGACCTGCTGCGCCCGCGCGCTCCAGCCGTTGACCCGGTAGCCCAGCGCCGCGAGTTGCAGGGCCGTCGTGCGGCCCATCTGCCCGAGGCCCAGCACCAGCACGCAGACCTCGTCGGCGCGCTTCTGCGGCAGCGCGCGCCATTGCGTCTGGCGTTGCTGCGCAGCGTAGTCGAAAGCGCGCCGATGCACGCACAGCACGGCCCAGGTCGCGGTCTCGGCCATCGCGCGGTTCATCGCCGGGTCGACCATGCGCGCGATCGGCACGTTCGCAGGCAGCGTCGAATCGACAAGCAGCCGGTCGACGCCGGCCCACAGCGACTGGATCAGCCGGAGCTGCCCGCAGTGCGCGAGCCGGCCGGGCAGGGGATTGGCGACGACGGCGATATCGGCCTCGCGCCAGCGCGCCGACTGCGTGCCCTCGATCGCCGGGTCGAGCCAGTCGTCGTCAGGCAGCGCATCGGTGAGCGCACGCCACCAGTCGGCGCGTTCGGCGCCGTCGAGGCGGACGTCGAACGCGATCTTCACGCGACGCCGACCTGCGCGACGAGGCGTTGCAGCGCGATCGCGACCGTCTGCGCGCGGATCGCGTCGCGGTCTCCGTCCAGGGTCAGGCGCTCGGTGCGGCTGCCGACTGGCGGTGCGGCGCGGCCCGCCGGCAGGCCTTCTTCGGTCTCGCGCCCGTGCACCCACGCGAGGCCCAGCCAGACGGTGCCCACCGGCTTGGCGACGCTCCCGCCGCCCGGGCCGGCGACCCCCGTGATGGACAGAGCCAGTTGCACGCCGGCGTGCGCCAGCGCGCCCCGGGCCATCGCGTCGGCCACCTCGGCGCTGACCGCGCCGTGGGCCGCGATCAGCGGTGCCGGCACCCCCAGCAAGCCGCTCTTGGCGTCGTTGGCGTAGGTGACGAAGCCGGCGGCGAACCAGTCGCTGGCGCCGGCGGGCGCGGTGCAGGTGCCGGCGAGCAGGCCGCCGGTGCAGCTCTCGGCGGTGGCCAGGCGCCAATGGCGAGCACGGAGCGCGTCGCCGAGCGCGGCCACCTGGGCCAGCAGCGCGTCATCGATCGTGATCGAAGCGCCTTGTGCCATATCGAGACTCCTCAACCGCCCGCCGTGACGATGCGGTAGTGATGGTGTACGCCCAACGCATTCGTGATGCTGATTGGCAGTGCGAGCAACAGCAAGCCCCAGACGATCAAGACGCACAACGCGGCGACGAGATCGTCGAAGATGATGCCGAAGCCCTGCGGCCAGCCCGGCCGCTCGCCGGGCTTCGGCTTGAACAGCGAATCGGCCCAGCCGACAGGGCCGCGCTTGACCGCATCGAACAAGCGGAACAGGCCGAACAGGATCAGCTGGCCGACAAGGCCCACCGGCAGCGCCACCCACAGGATGATCCAGAACGCGATGATCTCGTCCCACACGACGGCGCTCGGGTCGCTGACGGCCATCGCCCTCGCCGTGTGCGTGCACGCCCACCAGCCGATGAAGAAGCCGGCGACGAGGATGACGGCCCATGCGAGGTGGGTCGGTGCGGCGACGCGGTCGATCAGCAGGTACAGCGCCCAGCCGGCCAACGTGCCGAAAGTGCCTGGCGCGACCGGCGACAAGCCGCTGCCGAAGCCCAGCGCGATCAGCCGCAGAGGATGCAGTCCCATGAAGCGCCAGGTGGCACGGCGAGGGGCGACGGGCGTCTTGTCGTTCACGCAGTCAGGCCGAGATGAAGTGGTCGAAGGCGCGTTCGGTCAGCACCACGGGCGCGCCGTGCGCGTCGACGACACGCAGGCCCGGCTCCGCGTCCAGCATGCCGATGCAGGTCACGGGCGTGCCCGCGCGGACGCCGGCGTCACGCACCCGCGCGTGCGAGCCGGCAGGCGCTGCAAAGAGCAGTTCGTAGTCGTCGCCGCCGCTCAGCAGGCACTGGCGGCGCTGGCCTTCGGTGCAGGCGGCCACGTGGGCGCTGTGCGGGATGTCGGCCAGGCGCAGCGTCGCACCGACGGCGCTGGCGCGCAGCACGTGGCCGAGGTCGCCGGCGAGGCCGTCGCTCAGATCGATGGCCGCGCTCGCGATGCCGCGCAGCGCGATGCCCAATGCGACGCGCGGCTGCGGGCGCTCCATCGCGCGGCGCACGTCCTCGAAGGCCTCGCCGCGCAACGCGACCTGGCCGCGCAACGCTTCCAGCGCGAGGCGGGCGTCGCCCAGTCGGCCGCTGACCCACAGCTCGTCGCCGGGCTTCGCGCCGCCACGCCGCAGGGCCTGGCCCGGAGGCACCTCGCCCATCACGGTGATGCCGATGTTGAGCGGGCCGGCGGTGGTGTCGCCGCCCACCAGGTCGATGTCGTGCGCGTCCGCGAGCGCATACAGGCCTGCGGCGAAGCCGGCGAGGAAGGCCTCGTCGACACGCGGCAGGGTCAGTGACAGCGTGAAGGCCACGGGCCGGGCGCCGCAGGCGGCCAGGTCGGACAGGTTCACCGCCAGCGACTTGTGGCCCAGCGCGTCGGGCGGCACGGTGCTGAGGAAGTGCCGGCCCTCCACGAGCGCGTCGGTGGACACGGCCCATTGCATGCCGGGGGTCGGCGCCAGCAACGCGCAGTCGTCCCCGCCCCCCAGGACGGCATGCCGCACGGGGCGGGCGAAGTACTTTGCTATGAGATCGAATTCACCAACGGCCATGCGGGCAATTGTCGCCCACGCCCGGCGACAGCTGCCCGAAGGCATGTGGACACCCGAGGTTGACGCCATGCCCGCACGAGGACAAAGTATTTGATTGCGGCATGACCCCATGCCGATGCAGCTCGCGCGCCGCTAGTGATGGCTGTCGCGAGACGCCCCAGACCTACAATCACCGCCCGCTCTCGACCTTCTGACACGCCTGCGTACGCGTGGTGAGACACCAGGGCGCGAACGAAGACAACAGGACCGCCGATGACCAGTCAAGAAGACAAGCGCGCCGAACTGCGCCAGGCCGCGCTCGAATACCACGAGTTCCCCACGCCGGGCAAGATCTCGGTCATGCCGACCAAGCAGCTGATCAACCAGCGCGACCTCGCGCTCGCTTATTCGCCCGGCGTCGCCGCAGCCTGCGAGGAGATCGTCGCCGATCCTGCCAACGCGTTCCGCTACACCGCGCGCGGCAACCTCGTCGCGGTGGTCACCAACGGCACCGCGGTGCTGGGCCTGGGCAACATCGGTCCGCTGGCCTCCAAGCCGGTGATGGAAGGCAAGGGCGTCCTGTTCAAGAAATTCGCCGGCATCGACGTGTTCGACCTCGAGATCGCGCAGAACGATCTCGACAAGCTGGTCGACTGCATCGCCGCGTTGGAGCCCACGTTCGGCGGCATCAACCTCGAGGACATCAAGGCGCCGGACTGCTTCTACGTCGAGCGCGAGTTGCGCAAGCGCATGAAGATCCCGGTCTTCCACGACGACCAGCACGGCACCGCCATCGTCGTCGGCGCCGCGCTGATGAACGGGCTCAAGGTCTGCGGCAAGTCCATCGCCGAGGTCAAGCTCGTGGTGTCGGGCGCCGGTGCCGCGGCGCTCGCCTGCCTGAACCTGCTGCTCAAGCTGGGCATGCCGCGCAAGAACATCTGGGTCACCGACCTGGCGGGCGTCGTCTACGCGGGCCGCATCGAGCTGATGGATCCGGACAAGGCCGAATTCGCGCAAGAAACGCCGCTGCGCACGCTGGCTGAGGTGATGCACGGCGCCGACGTGTTCCTGGGTCTGTCGGCCGGCGGCGTGCTCAAGCCGGCAATGGTCGCGACGATGAACCCGAACCCGATCATCTTCGCGCTGGCCAACCCGACGCCCGAGATCGCGCCGGAGGACGTGCTGGCCGTTCGCACCGACGCGATCATGGCCACGGGCCGCTCCGACTACCCGAACCAGGTCAACAACGTCCTGTGCTTCCCGTACATCTTCCGCGGCGCGCTCGACTGCGGCGCCACCACCATCAACGACGCGATGGAAGTGGCGGCCGTGCACGCGATCGCCGAGTTGGCGCAGGCCGAACAGAGCGAGGTCGTGGCCGCCGCCTATGCCGGCGTCGATCTCAGCTTCGGCCGTGAATACCTGATCCCCAAGCCGTTCGATCCGCGCCTGATGATGAAGATCGCGCCGGCCGTGGCCCAGGCCGCCGCCGACTCGGGCGTCGCCGCCCGGCCGATCACCGACATGGCCGCGTACAAGGAGAAGCTCCAGACGTTCGTGTACGCGTCCGGCACGGCCATGAAGCCCATCTTCGCGCTGGCCAAGGTCGCCGTGCATCGCCGCGTCGCCTACGCCGAAGGCGAGGAGGAGCGCGTGCTGCGCGCCGTGCAGGTCGTCGTCGACGAGAACATCGCGCGCCCGGTGCTGATCGGCCGCCCGCCCGTGATCGCCCAACGCTGCGAGAAGTTCGGCCTGCGCCTGCAGGAAGGGCGCGACTACGACGTCGTCAACACCGAGCACGACGAGCGCTACCGCGACTACTGGCAAACCTACCATCGCATGACCGAGCGCAAGGGCGTCACCGCCCAGCTCGCCAAGATCGAGATGCGCCGCCGCCTGACGCTGATCGGCGCGATGATGCTGCACAAGGGCGAGGTCGCCGGCATGATCTGCGGCACCTGGGGCTCCACCGCCAACCACCTGCTCTACATCGACCAGGTGATCGGCAAGCGCCCTGGCATCAACACCTTCGCCTGCATGAACGGTCTGATCCTGCCCGGGCGCCAGGTGTTCCTGGTCGACACGCACGTCAACGCCGACCCGAGCGCAGCTCAACTCGCCGAGATCACGATCATGGCCGCCGAGGAGATGAAGCGCCTGGGCATCCTTCCCAAGGCGGCGCTGTTGTCGCACTCCAGCTTCGGCGCCAGCAGCCTGCCGTCGGCGCAGAAGATGCGCGACACGCTGGTGCTGCTGCGCGAGAACGCCCCCTGGCTCGAGGTGGACGGCGAGATGCACGGCGACGCCGCGCTGGACCCGGCCTACCGCGCCAGGCTGATGCCCAACTCGACGCTCAGCGGTGAGGCCAACTTGCTGGTGATGCCCAACATCGACGCGGCCAACATCTCGTACAACCTGCTCAAGACCGCCGCCGGCGGCGGCATCGCGATCGGCCCGGTGTTGCTGGGCGCGGCGCGTCCCGTTCACGTGCTGACGCCGTCGACCACCGTGCGACGCATCATCAACATGACCGCCCTGACGGTGGCCGACGCCAACGCCGTGCGCTGAGCCAGGCGGCCGGCACGCCGGTCGCGGTGAAAGGCCGACTCGGTGCTCGGGTTGTAGGACAGCATTTCGGCCTCGCAACAAGCCGCTATGCTGGCGTGAACGACGACATGGAATCATGTCGCGCTGCCGCATTTCCAGCTGTATTCGACCCTCCTGTGTCGAGTGGGACAGGGCCGCAGGGTGGCATTCGACCCCCCAAAGTCAGCGCGCGGTAAGCCTTCCTGAGGGAATTTCAAGCCCGCAGTGTCCGCCGCAAACCTTTGACTTTCGAGGTCCAATAGCGAAGCGGTCACTCACACTCGGCCCAATGGTCAGGGTCATTCCTCCACCCCGAGACTTGAGATTTCGAGGGGGTTCCGGTACCATTCGGGATTGGAATTTCAGGGTTGCTTCGGAATTCAATGCCGTTATCGCGAGCATTGCGCCGAAGCCAAGGTCCGGTCTATCAGCCGGGACGAACGGGTCTAGCAGTGGTGATCAACGAGAAGGACGTCGTGAAGAACGTCGACGCGGCCACCGTCCAGGGCGCACGCGCTGGAGCCGCGGCAATGCCGATCTCCCGCCGCAAATCGAAGGCCAGCGCACTGTTGGCGGTGGTGCTGGCGGCGGTCGCCTCGTTCGGCGCATTGACGCCTACCAGTTCGCAAGCCAAGCAGTCTTCCGGCCTGGGTGCCGACGTCTCGCTGGCCAGCCTGCCCCCGGAAGCCCGGCGAACTGATCAATTGATTCATTCCGGCGGCCCGTTCCCGTTTTCGCGGGACGGCGTGGTGTTCGGCAACTACGAGAAGCGCCTGGAGCGCCGACCGCGTGGCTACTACCACGAGTACACCGTGCCGACGCCCGGTGCGCGCAATCGCGGTGCCCGTCGAATCATCTGCGGCGGCGGCCAGCCGACGGAACCAGATGCTTGTTTTTATACCGAAGATCACTACAGCAGTTTTCATCGGATCGTGAAGTGATTTCAGAGAGGAACGTGACCATGCTTTTGCAGACCGTCCGTCCCAACATCGTTCAATCGATACGGGCGTATCGGGTCGACGAATTGCTCGAGGCAGCGCAAGGGGCCTCGCAGCATTTTCTATACGCGAACCTGACCAACGCGCAGTCCAAGCAGGACGTGCTCGAGGCCATCGCCGAGGCATTCCTGTTCCCGGCGCACTTCGGCAAGAACCTGGACGCGCTCTACGACTGCATGACCGACCTCGTGCACAAGTCGGGCTCGCAGCCGGGCTTCGTCGTCGTGCTGGAGCAGTTGCCCGACAACCCCCGATTCGACCGCGAGTCACGCGAGCAGCTGCTCGACGTGTTCCGCGATGCGGCTGACTTCTGGGGGGAACGCAAAATTGCCTTCAGGTGCTTCTATTCTTTTCAGTAGCCCGCTCTCAAGAAAATGGGTCATGGGAGCGGGCGGCGGAAGCGGCCCCAGTCATCGAAAAGCCGGCCCCGAAGGCCAGCACGAAAGCCAACGCGAATGCCGGTTTCGGCACGAACATGCCGCTGATGAGCAGCGCGTTCGATACAGCGATGTGGCTCAACGCAGCCTGATCCTCAGGCCACGTTGCACACAAGAAGGGCTCCCGCGGGAGCCCTTTTTCATTGCCGGTCCGAATCGACGATCGTCAACGCTGGCCAGCGCGCGCGGTAAGACGCGGCCTTGGCCTCGAACAGCGCTTGGTGCGGCACCAGCGGATTCATCGCCAGCTCGCCGCGGTAGAGCGCGTCCAGCCCATATGGCGCGTAGAGCTCGTCGCGGCGGATGCCCACGCAGGTGCACGCCACCAGGAAGCGCTCGATGCCGTCGCGCGACGAGCCGAGCGCCGCGTAGGGCTTGCCGAAGTCGGCTTCATACCAGAGATGCACGCGCGCCTGGTTGACGGCATCGACCGCGATGCCCAGGTCGCCCAGCACGGCCTCGGCCCGTACCTGAACCGCCTTTTCCGCGGCGGCACTCAGGTCGCTGGCGTCGAAATAGAACAGGTCGTAGTCCTTGATGCCGGCCTCGGGCGGGCGGTCGGCCTGAAGATTCCACACGGTCTGGAACAGGCAGCCGGCGACGAGCCAGCCGTCCGGCAGCGCCAGGTCGGACCAGCGCTCGAGGATGGCGCGGTTGTTCCGGTTGGCGAGGATGGCGCCGCGGAAACGCTCCTGCATGGCAGGACTCAGTCGTCGTCGCCAAGGTCGACCGGCAGCGCGCCGGCGACCGCATCGGGCAACGCCAGGGCGAGCGCGATGTACTCCTCGACGGGTACCTGCTCGGCGCGGCGCGTGCCGTCGAACTCGGCGGTGTAGCCTTGCTCGACCAACCACTTGCCCAACGTTGCGCGCAGCATCTTGCGGCGCTGCGAGAAGGCGATGCCGACGATGCGGCCCAGCACTGCCGGCGACACCGCCGCCGGATTCGCGCGTGGACGCATGCGCACGATGGCCGAATTGACGCGCGGCGGCGGATCGAACGCCTCGGGCGGCACATCGAACAGATGCTCGATCTCGTAGCGCCACTGCAGCATCACCGTCAAGCGGCCGAAGGCCTTGGTGCCCGGCTTGGCTGCCATGCGGTCGACCACTTCCTTTTGCAGCATGAACAGCTGGTCGACCACATGCGGTGCTGCGGAGATCAGGTGGAACAGGATGGGCGACGAGATGTTGTACGGCAGGTTGCCAACGACGCGGATCGGACCCCCCAGGCGCTCGGCGAGCGCAGCGAAGTCCACCCTCAGCACGTCGGACTCGACCACGTCGAGGTCGCCGCGGCGCCGCAGGCGCTCGGCCAGGTCGCGATCCAGCTCGATCACGGTCAGCGCGTCGCAATGCTGGCGCAGCGGGATCGTCATCGCGCCCAGGCCCGGGCCGATCTCGACGAGGCGCTCGGCCGGCTGGGGAGCGATCGCACGCACGATGCGGTCGATGACGTCGATCGCGGTCAGGAAATGCTGGCCGAAACGCTTGCGGGCAATATGTGCCATCGCTCAGCCCCTCCAACAAGAAGCGTCCGGGCCGGCCGCAGGTCCGCCCAAGACAAGGGAAGCGAGGATCACATCCGGGCCGAGCCGGGCTCCCCCTCGGGGGGCAGCGACCAGCGGGAGCGTGGGGGTCGACATTTACACCGGCGGGTCGCGGTATTCGATGAAAGCCTTGGCGCGCAGGTCGGCGACCCACTCGGCGTAGGCCGGGTCGAACTTGTGTTCCTTCAGCGCGTTGGTGGCCTGCTCGCGCAGCTGCTTCGGGTCAACCGTGGTGTCGCGGCGGTCCAGCACTTGGATCAGGTGGACGCCGAAGCGCGAGCGCACCGGGCCGGACAGGCCGGAAATCGGCAGCTTGTCCATGGCTTCCTCGAACTCGGGCACGAACGAGCCGGGCGAGGCCCAGCCGAGGTCGCCGCCCGCCTGCGCGCTGCCGTCCTCGGAGAACTGGCGTGCCAGCTCCTCGAAGGTCTTCGTACCGCTGGCGATCTGCTGGCGGAAATCGATGATGCGGCGCTCGGCGGCGTCGATGCTCAGCGCCTGCGACGGTCGCAGCACGATGTGGCGCACACGGGTCTGCGTGACGGTCAGGCCAGACTCCTCGCCGCGCGAGACGACCTTCAGGATATGGAAGCCGGCGCCGCTGCGGAACACACCGGTGGTGCCGCCGACCTTGACGTTGACCACGGCGTTGGCGAACAGGTCCGGATACTTGTCGACCGCGCGCGAACCCATCTCGCCGCCCTTGTCCTTGTTGCTGTCCTCGGACATGTCGCGCGCCACCTGCTCGAACGGCTCACCGTTGTGCACGCGCGCGAGCGCCTGTTCCGCGCGCGCCTTGCGCTCGGCCTCGATGGCCGGCGTCGGCTTGTCGGGCACGGTGATCAGGATCTGCGCGATGTTGATTTGCGCCGCGGCCGCGTGACCGCCGCGCATCTTGGCGATGTAGTCGGCGATCTCGGCGTCGCTCACGCGGATGTGGTTGACGACCTCGCGCTCGCGGATGCGTTCGATCGTGATCTGGTCGCGGATGCCGCTGCGAAACGTCGCGTAGTCCAGGCCCTGCTGGCGCAGGCGGTCGCGCAGCTGGTCGGAGGTAATCTTGTTGGACTGAGCGATGTTGGAGATCGCGCGGTCGACTTCGGCGTCGTCCACCTTCACGCCGTTGTCGCGGGCGTAGGTCACCAGCACGCGCTCCTCGACCAGCGCATCCAGCGCCAGCTTGCGCAGCTCGCCGTTGGTGGGCTGCGAGCCGCCCTTCTCGATGCTTTCCTGCTGCATCTTGAGGAAGCGGATGTTCACCTCGTTGTTGGTGACGGACTCGCTGTTGACCACCGCCACGAGGAAGTCGGCCGACTTCGCAGTCGCCCTGATGCGCGGCAGCGTGCCGAACTGGCGCACGCCGGAGGCGGCCACCACGGGCGAGATGACGCCCGGCTTGTCGACCAGGGGGATCGGCGCGCCGGTGGACGGCCTGGGGGCCGACGCCGCGAAGGGCGCGGTCTGGGCCAAGCCGGTGGCGGCGATGCCGAGTGCGAAAGTCGCGGTGACCAGGGTCAGGAAATTGAGCTTCAAGCGATCTCTCATGGTGAATTCGGAGTCACGGCCGAGGCGCCGGGATCGTTGCGCAAGGGCTGGTAACCGGGGACATTGTCCTTCAGGACCTTGAGCGACCCTGTTCCGAGCGTCGACAGGCCGTTGAGTTCCAGTTGCAGCACGAGGTGGGTGGTACTTTCGTTGCGGCCCGTGGAGGTGCGCTCGACCATCACGCGCCCGATCCAGCAGCCGGCGTCGTATTCGAACCCGCCGATGGCGTAAGTGGCGCGGCTGTCGGTCACGCTGTAGTCGACGCGGCCGACGGCGTAGAGCGTGCCGCCGCAGCCACTGCCGCCGGGCCGGGGCTCGCGATGGTAGACCGGCCACTGCCCGCCCACCTCGTACTGCTGGCTGGAGGACGCGCCGGCATAGCGATAGGTCAGGCTGACTGTCTTGAAGGGCCCCGGATGGTAGCGGGCGCTCACGACCGCGCGCTGCGCCCAGTGCTTGTCGCCCGACTGTTCCGCCGCGCGCCGGCCTGACGACGGATCGATCTCGACCGTGCCGTCGAAGCTCCAGTGCTCCATCGCGGACGACGATCCGTACAGCAGCAGCTTCGAGAGCGGATGCGCGTCGGCCTTCGGCGTCTGGAGCTGGTAGTTGTCCGTCGTCAGCTGCTGGGGCGCGAACAGGAACTTCTGCGCAATCCCCAGGCGCAGCAGCTCGCGGCCGTTGTCGACGTCGTTGAAGCGCGTCGTGATGCCCGTGGTCAGCTGGTTCTCGTCCGAGATGCGGTCGTTGCCCGAGAACTGGTTGTCGCTGTAGATCGAGACTTCGTTGAAGTCCTTGGGCGCGGTGTCGTAGATCGGGAGCTTGCTCTGGTCGCGCACCGGCGTCAGCACGTACAGGAAGCGTGGCTCCAGCGTCTGCGTGAGCTCGCGGCCGAACAGCGTCTGCTGGCGTTCGAAGCTGAACGCGCTGTCGGCGCTGAAGGTGGGGATCCAGCGCGTCGTGTCGACCCGGTTGCCCAGGTAGTCGATGTCGCTCCGGTAGGTCGCGCCGTTGATGGCCAGGCGCGGCTCGAAACGACCCCAGTCAGACGTGAAGTTGCGCGAGAGGGCGCCGATCACGTGCGCCCGCACGCCGCCGACGCGGCGGTCGGCATCGGTCGCGATGCTCGTGGCCGTGAACGGATGCTGGTTGTCCTGCCCGATGTAGTAGTTTTCTTCGGTCTGCCGCGACAGGTCGAATCGGTTGACCTCGGTCTCGACCTCGAAGTGGAGCTGGTTGGCCAACGTCAGGTCACCCCGCAGTCCCACCTGCGGGCTGCGCTGGTAGGGCACGCTGATCAGGGCGGACGGGTCGTACTCGTTCGGGTCCTGCAGGGTCTGGAAGCGCTGGACGCGGGCATAGGTGTCGATCTCGCCGGTGTCGCCGAACGGCAGGAAGCGGCGCGTGCCCGACAGGTCAGTCGGCAGCATGCGCTGCGTCAGCGCCGGCATCTGACTGGGGAAATCCTTCCAGTACGCGTCGTCCGAAACGTGCTGCACGCGCGCGCTGTAGGTCAGCCAGTCGCTGCGCGCGCCTTCGTGCGCCCACTCGACGCCCACGCGTGTATTGCCGCGGACTTCCGCGTCGCTGGGCAGCACATAGGTGGTCACCTGGCCGAGGTCGTTCGGCTCCAGGTAGCGCAGTTCACCGGTGAGCTCGACGCCGCGCTTCGTGCTGTAGCCGGGCGACAGCGTCGCGTCGACGTTGGGTTCGATGTTCCAGTAGTACGGCACCGACACCGCGAAGCCGCTGCGGTTGCTCACATCGCCGGTGGGCGGCAGCCAGCCCGACTTGCGATCGGACGTGACCGGGAACGTGAGCGACGGCGCCGCCAGGATCGGCACGCCCAGGAAGCGCAGCACGGCATGCGTGGCCTTGCCCTCGTTGTTGGCGGTGTCGATGTCGATCTGGTCGCCGCTGATGATCCAATCGGGCTCGTCCGGCCCGTCACGCGGGCAACTGGTGTAGTTGGCGTGGTACGCGGTCGAGTGGTCGCGGTCGATCAGTTCGATGCGCTGCGCGTGGCCACCGGCCTTGCGGGCGCCCAGTTCGTACTCGGTGCCGATCAGCGTGCCGGCCGAGCGTGTCAGCTCGAGATCCATCCGGTCGGCGCTGAACCAGTCCAGGCCGCGGTCGATGCGCACGTTGCCCTGGCCGTGGGCCGTGTCGCTGAGGCGGTCGTAGGTCAGAAGGTCGGCGACCAGGTTCGTGTCGAGCCGCTTGACCATCACCTTGCCGCTGGCCTGGGTGACGCCGCCGATCTGGGTGACGACCTCGTCCGCGGTCAACGTGACCGTGGGCGGCGGCACGTCCGAGCCGGCCAGTTCCTTGGGCGGTTCGGGCAGCGGCGCCGCGCGCACCCGCGGGAGCGTCTGCGCGCCCACGCCAGCCGCGAACGCGCACAGCGCCGCGGCGACGGCAAGCGGCGCCAGGGCAGACGGAGGGCGGGGACGGCGACGCAGCAGGGGAGAACGCAACACGCGAACTGAAGGGGCAGGGTGGCGGAGCACCTGGCGTCCCAAGCGGGGGCCCACGCGCGGCGGACAGCGAATCGACGCGTCGACACCGCCCTGCGGGGACCCGAGCCGCTTGCGACGCAGGGGAATTATTAGAATGGCGATTATCCACGACAGTGCTGCCGCCATGTGTCCGCAGGTCGCGCCGCGTTGCCCGGGAGTCACGAGCTTCCCGCGCCCGTCCCGCGCCACCGCGCCATCCCCTTTCCGCCCCGACCACCCCCTCGATGACCGACTCCCTTTCTGGCCCCGCCCTGGCCGCCACACCGCAACCGCCGATCGCCTGGCCGGACGTCGAACGCGAGCGCGCCTTCGGCCGCTGGTTCGACGAGTTGGCGCCGCGCCACCGCCTGGACCGCGCCTCGCTGCACCTGGCCTCGGCCGATGCCAGCGCACGCCGCTACTTCAGGGTCGCCGGCGCTGACGGAGGCAGCTTCATCGTGATGGATTCGCCGGCCGCCGAGGACAGCGTCGCCGCCTTCGTGCGCATCGGCGAGCTGATCCGCGGCGCCGGCCTGAACGGCCCCCGCGTGCTCGAACAGGACCTTCACCTGGGCTTCCTGTTGCTGGACGACCTCGGCGACACCCAGTACCTGGGCGCACTGCGCCGGGCCGACCAGGCTGGCGCCGACGCCCTGATGCGCGACGCCATCGGCGCGCTGATCCAGTGGCAACTGCGCGGTGACTGCGGCACGCTGCCGCCCTACGACGACGCGCTGCTGCGCCGCGAGGTGCAGCTGTTTCCCGACTGGTGCGTCGCACGCGAGTTCGGCGTCATCTGGACGGCCAAGGAACAGGAGAGCTGGCGGGCCGTCAGTCAACGCCTGATCGACAGCGCGCTCGCGCAGCCCCAGGTGGCCGTGCACCGCGACTGGATGCCGCGCAACCTGATGGTGTGCGCCCGTAACCCGGGCGTGCTGGACTTCCAGGACGCCGTGCGCGGCCCGATCAGCTACGACCTGGCCTCGCTGCTGCGTGACGCGTTCCTGTCCTGGGACGAGGAGCATGAGCTCGACTGGGCCGTGCGCTACTGGCAGGAGGCGCGCCACGCCGGTCTGCCGGTGGACGCCGACTTCGGCGAGTTCTGGCGTCAGACGGAGTGGATGGGCCTGCAGCGCCACCTGAAGATCCTGGGCATCTTCTGCCGCCTGAAGCACCGTGACGGCAAGCCGCACTACAGCGAGGACCTGCCGCGATTCTTCAACTACGCCACCAAGGTGGCCAACCGCTACGGCCCGCTGCGCTCGCTGCTGACCCTGCTGGAGCCGCTGACCGGCGTCGCGGTGCAGGCGGGCTACACGTTCTGAGCGGCCACGCCGGCTTTTCAACGACAACGGGCGCCGCGGCGCCCGTTTCTCATGCGACGCCTGCGCGCCGACTTCAGAAGCTCTCCCAGTCGTCGCTGACGCCGGCCGACGGCGGCGCCGACACGGCCGCGGAGGTTGCCGCCGGCGCGCTGCGTACGGCTGCGGGCCGGGGTGTGGGCGCCTTGGACGCAGCCGGTTTGCGCATCGAAGCCTGAGTGCCGGCTCGTGCAATGGCCTGGTTGGCCGCGCTGCTGTGCGCTGTCGCGGCGAAGCCGGCCGCTGAGCCGCGTGCGGCCGACTCGCCTTCGACGAGGCGGAAGGTGGACACCACCGAAGCCAGCTTGATCGCCTGGTCCTTCAGCGATTCGGCGGCCGCGGCGCTTTCTTCCACCAGCGCGGCGTTCTGCTGCGTCATCTGGTCGACCTCGGTGATCGCGCCCTTGACCTCGACGATGCCCTGGCTCTGCTCGGTGGACGCGGCGCTGATCTCGCCGATGATGTCGGTGACGCGCTGCACGCTGGCGACGATCTCGTTCATCGTCGTGCCGGCGTCGTGCACCAGGCGCGAGCCCGATTCGACGCGGTCGACCGACGCGCCGATCAGCGCCTTGATCTCCTTGGCGGCCTCGGCTGAACGCTGGGCCAGGTTGCGCACCTCGCCGGCGACGACCGCGAAGCCGCGGCCCTGTTCACCGGCGCGCGCTGCTTCCACCGCGGCGTTCAGCGCCAGGATGTTGGTCTGGAACGCGATGCCGTCGATCACGCCGATGATGTCGGCGATCTTCTTGGAGCTGTTGTTGATGTCTTCCATCGTCGACACCACCTGGGCCACGACCTGGCCGCCACGCGCGGCCACTGCCGCGGCCGACGTGGCCAGCTGGTTGGCCGTATGGGCCGAGTCGGTGGACTGGCGCACGGTGAGGGTGAGGCTGTCCATCGAGCTCGCGGTGCGCTGCAAGTGGCTGGCGGCCAGCTCGGTGCGTTGCGACAGGTCGGTGTTGCCGCTGGCCACCTCGGAGCTCGCGACCTCGATGCTCTCGGACGACTCGCGCACCTGTCCGACCAGATTGCGCAGCGAGACCTGCATGTCGGCGAGCGCGCGGATCAACCGGGCCGGCTCGTCCTGGCCTTCGGCCACGATGCGACTGGCCAGGTCGCCGCTGGCGATGCGGGTGGCGACGGCCACGGCCTGGTCCAGCGGGCCGCAGATCGAGCGCAGCGTCATCCACATCAGCGGCAGGAAGATGGCCAGCGTGATGCCCACGAGGGCGATGCGGGCCATCGACGCGAGCATCGAGCCCTGCGCGATTTCGGCGCGGATGCCGGCCAGGCCGGCCTGCTCGGACTTGAGGATGGCCGTGAGATTGGCCTGGGCGGCCTCTAGCTTGTCGTTGGCCTGGCCCGCATAAGCGAGCGCGGCCGTGGCGTCCATCTTGGCGTCGGTGAGCTGCTGCGCGATCGGGTCGATGATCTCGAGGACGTCGGCCAGCAGCTTCTTCTGCTTGCCCACCAGGTCGACCAGCGCGGCGTCGGCCGGATGCGCCTTGACCAGCGCGTCACCGCCGCTGTTGAGCGTGTTGATCTCCTTCTTCCACGCCTCGTGGAGCGGGCCCACGCCGGTCGGGTTCGACACGGCGGTGGCGATCATCTCGGCCTGGTAGCGCCGGATGCTGGCCATCGACTCGCGCAGGCTGCCGACCTGCCGGGCGGTGGCCTCGGCCTGGTCGAACAGCACGGTGACGGTGGAGATGCCGGACTGCGCCGAGACCCATCCCCACCCGGCCTGCACCAGCAACGAGATGGCCACGAGAGACATCACCAGGTAGAACCGGGAGCGGACAGAGATATTGCGCATCGAAAGCATGGGCGCCTCGCGGGAAACGTAAAGGAAGGGTCCGGCAGCGTCGGCTCCCCGTGGTCCGTCTTGCTGCGGACCGACGCCAACTATTCGGCCAATTGTGGTTGTCGCAAACTCCTGGCAAAGGGGAAATAGCCGCGGATAAGCGGCCAAATTCACACCGGCGCGCCATTCGCCCGTCAATGCACATCGGAGCTGCTTTCGGATTGCTCATTTCGACACCCGTGGCTAGCACGAAGCGCGAAATCCCTGCGCCAGCGGGCGCTGCAGGGCGCCGTTAACCTGCGCCGCATGACATCCCTTTTCGACCCCCTCCAACTCGGCGACATCGCCCTCGCCAACCGCGTCGTGATGGCGCCCTTGACGCGCGACCGCGCCGCCCCGGGCCGCGTGCCCTGCGCGCTCAACGCGCTGTACTACGAGCAGCGCGCCGATCCGGCCACCGGCGCCGGCCTGATCATCTCGGAAGGCACGCAGGTCGGCCCGCTGGGCCAGGGCTACCTCGACACTCCGGGCATCTACAGCCCCGAGCAACTCGCCGGCTGGAAGCGGGTGACCGACGCCGTGCACGCCAAAGGCGGCCGGATCGTCGCCCAGATCTGGCACGTGGGCCGCATCTCGCATCTGTCGCTGCTGCCCGAAGGCGAGCAGCCGGTGTCAGCCACCGCGAAGATCGCGCACACGAAGACATTCACGCCGACCGGCTTCGACCCCGTGTCGCAGCCACGCGCGCTGCGCACGGACGAAGTGGGCGGCGTGGTCGACCAGTTCCGCCAGGCCGCCCGCAACGCGGTCGATGCCGGCTTCGACGGCATCGAGGTGCACGGCGCCAACGGCTACCTGGTGGAGCAGTTCCTGCGCGATTCGTGCAACGACCGCACCGACGCGTACGGCGGCTCCATCGAGAACCGCGCGCGTTTCCTGGTGGAGGTGATGACGGCCGTCTGCGCCGAGATCGGCCCGGGCCGCGTCGGCCTGCGCCTGTCGCCGGTCACGCCGGCCAACGACATCGGCCAGGACTCGGACCCGTTCGCGCTGTTCAGCCACGTCGTCAAGGAGCTCGCCAAGCTCGACTTCGCGTTCATCGAGGTCGTCGAAGGCAGCACCGGCGGCCCGCGCGACTACGCGCCGTTCGACTTCGATGCGCTGCGCCTGTTGTGGCCCAACGCCTGGATCGTCAACAACGGCTACTCGCGCGAGATGGCGCTGGACGCGGTCGCGAGCGGCAAGGTGGACGCCGTCTCGTTCGGCAAGCCGTTCATCTCCAACCCCGACCTGGGCCGGCGCCTGCGCGAGAACCTCGAGCTGGCGCCGTTGAACCAGGCGACGCTGTATGGCGGCGGGGCCGAGGGTTACACGGACTACCCGGCACTGCCGGCCTGAGCTCCTGGCCGCGGCGGGCCTGCCGCCGTCGATGAAGACGCGTGCGGACGCGACCGAAAGGGCGCGTTGATGTTCGACAATGGCCGCATGACCTTCCTTTCCTCCCTCGCCGCCCTGTTCTCGGGTCGCCCTGCTGCGACGCCCGCCACGACGCCCACCGACCTCGAACTCCGCGTCGTCAAGCTCGATCCGCCGGACGGCAGCACGCTCGGCGCGAGCGAGGACGTCACGGTGACTGTCGAATGGCGCTACTCGACGCCGGCCAGCCACATCCCGATCTGGGTCAAGCCCGAATCGCCGGACGCGGTCGCCGGCAGCTACGGCGCCGACGGCGGCGAGGCGCGCCCCGGCCAGGGCAGCCTCGAGCGCACCATCAGCATGCACGAGGCGGGCCACGTCGACGGGCTGCTGCTGGTGGCCAAGGACGACAATTCGCGCGAGATCTTCAGGCGCGTTGTCCCGGTGAACTACACCTTCGTGGCCAGCGCCGAGCACGACGAGAAGATGCGCGACGGCCTCGGCTCGCGCATCCTCAGCGTCACGTTCGACCCGCCGTCACCCGCCCGACTCAAGCCGGGCACCTGCGTGACGGTGCACATCGCCTACGACGCGCGTTCCGAGCACGGCCTGCGCCCGCTGGCGATCCCGCTGACCGACGCCGCCATGACCTACAACGGCGCGGTGACGACCGTCGAAGGCGAAGGCGAGATGGACCAGTACTTCACGGTGGGCGAACCCGGCACGGTCAAGCAGGTGCGGGTGACGCTGTGGAACGAAGTCGGCGGGGTCGTCGCCGAGAAGATCGTCGACGTCGACCTGCACTACGACAACTGATTCACCAGGTCATCCTGGCCGTTCGTGCGCGAAACAGCTCCACGACACCCGTCGCCCGCGGCCCCGGGATCAGCTCGAAGGGCTGGCCCGCCGCGATCGTGCCGGGCACGCGCACCGCCAGCCAGAAGCCGCACCAGCGCGACTGCGCCACCATCTTGGCGGCGTGCGCGAAGCCCAGCGTCTCGTTGAAGCGCGCATCGGGCAGCCGCGGCACGCTCACCACGAGCGTGCAACCCGGAAAGCGCAGCAGGTCGCCTTCCCACAATTGCGACTCCTGCACGCCCTCGAGCGCCAGGTGCTCGTCGAAGGAGGCGGGCGGAATCGGCGCGTCGGGTTCGGCCACGCGGGCCTGGGCGCGCACGGTGCGCCAGAACGGCGCGTGCGCGCTCGGATAGGCGTACAGCGCGTGCGACAGCGCGAGTTCGTCGGCGAGTGACGGATCCTCGCCGACCGGATGGCCGTGGGCCCGTTGCGCGAAGCCGGTGAACCCGACCGCCACCGAGCCGGCGGCCGGCACGAGCCGCAATACCCCGCTCGAACCGGCGGGGCGGGGAACGTTCACGGCGGACACGAGCATCGTCATCGCCGCATTGTCAGCGCTTCGCCGCGACAATGCGTCGCATGTCTTCCTCCACGCCCGTCTCCGATCTCGCCGTGCTGCTCGCCTCGATGCGGCCCGAACTGCGCGCCGGCGCCTGGGCGTGGTGCGCGCTGCCGCCCGGCACCGACACGGGCGACGTCGACACCATCGCGACGATGCGCGAGGCCGAAGGACTGAGCGTGGTCGTCGCCGAGGCCGACGCCGTGGCGCGCGGCTGGCCCATCGCGTTGCGCAGCGCGTGGATCACGCTGGACGTGCACTCCGACCTCGCCGCCGTCGGCCTGACCGCCGCGTTCGCCCGCGCGCTGGGAGACGCCGGCATCGCATGCAACGTGATCGCCGGGGTGCATCACGACCACCTGTTCGTGCCGATCCACCGCGCCGCCGACGCGATGGCGGCCCTGCTTGCACTGCAGACGCGCTCTGCGGGCTGAGTGCGGCGCTCATGCGTCGGCCCACTTCTATACTGACGCGCCCCGCTTGCCGACCCACTTGCGCCACCCGATGACCGCCACCCCGCTGAACGGCACGTCCGCCGCGACCTCGATGTCGCCGCCGCTGCCGTCGCTGCGCCTGGTGGACGTGGCCTGCCGGCGCGGCGATCGCCTGCTGTTCTCGGGGCTCACGCAGACGCTGGCGTCCGGCGAGTTGCTGTGGCTGCGCGGTGACAACGGCCGTGGCAAGACGAGCCTGCTGCGCCTGGTCGCCGGTCTCGCGGCGCCCGAGCACGGCCAGATCCTGTGGGGCGACGCGCCCACGCGGCGCCACGCGGATTTCGCCAACGCGCTCGTCTACATCGCCCACGCCAACGCGCTCAAGGACGACCTGACGGCCGCCGAATCGCTGGCCTTCCTCGCGCGCGTGCACGGGCGTGACGCCAGCGCGCCGGCCGTGCGCGCCGCGCTGGCGCGCCTGGGCCTGGCCGGGCGCGAGCGCACCCCCACCCGCAGCCTGTCGCAAGGCCTGCGCCGGCGCGTCGCGCTGGCCCGGTTGGCGCTCGAGACGGCGCCGGCGCTGTGGGTGCTGGACGAGCCCTTCGACGCGCTGGACGTCGCCGGCACCGCCACGCTGCACGCGCTGCTCGCGGCGCACCGGGCGCGCGGCGGCAGCGTGCTGCTGACCAGCCACCACCTGCACCTGGACGCCGAGGCGGCGAGCGCGGGCTTCGGCGTGCTCGATCTCGACCTGCTGCCACGCGAGGCCGGGGTTCCCGCATGAACGGCGCGGTCTTTCTCGCCGTCTATCAGCGCGACCTCCGCCTGGCCTGGCGCCGCCGTACCGAGGCGCTGCTGCCGGTGGCGTTCTTCCTGGTCGCCGCCAGCCTGTTCCCGCTGGGCGTGGGCCCGGATCCGGCGATCCTCAAGCTGATCGCCCCGGGCGTCGTCTGGGTCTGCGCGCTGCTGGCCGCGATGCTGTCGATGCCGCCGCTGTACGCCGCCGACCACGCCGACGGCTCGCTGGAGCAACTGCTGCTGGCGCCGGACGCCGGCCTGGCCGTGGCCGCCGCCAAGGCCGCCGGGCACTGGACCATCAGCGGCGCACCGCTGGTCATCGCGGCGCCACTGCTGGGCCTGCTGCTGGGATTGCCGGTCGAGGAACTTCCGGTGCTGTTCGTGTCTCTGTTGCTGGGGACGCCGATCCTGAGCCTGCTGGGCGGGGTCGGCGCCGCGCTGACGCTGGGGCTGCGCTCGGCGGGCATGCTGATCGTGCTGATCGTGCTGCCGCTGGCCATTCCGGCGCTGATCTTCGGCGCCGGCGCGGCGGTGGCGGTGGGGGCGGGGCAGTCGGCGTCGCCCCACCTGTCGCTGCTGGGCGCGCTGCTGATCGCGTGCCTGGTCGGCGCACCCCCGGCCACCGCGGCGGCGCTGCGGATCGCCGTCGAATGACGGCAGGCGCACGGCTTCGATGACATCCTGCAACACGACCTCTGGCTGACAACGGGACAATGCACGCCGTGAACACGACTTCCGCCGCCGCTGCCGACCGCCCGCGCCTGACCTGGTTCACGTTCGCGTCGCCGGCCAATTTCTACCGGCTGGCAGGCGTGCTGGGCCCGCTGTGCGGCCTCGTTGCCGCGGCGCTCGCCGTGGCCGGGCTGTGGATGGGCTTCTTCGTCGCCCCTACCGACGCCGTGCAGGGCGAGGTCTACCGCATCATCTTCATCCACGTGCCGGCGGCCTGGCTGTCGATGGTGCTGTACGTGGCGATGGCATTCTGGGCCGCGATCGGCTGGTTCCTCAACGCCCGCATGGCCTTCATCCTGGCCCGCGCCATCGCCCCGACGGGCGCGCTGTTCACCGTGCTCGCGCTGTGGACGGGCTCGCTGTGGGGCCGTCCCACCTGGGGCACCTGGTGGGTGTGGGACGCACGGCTCACATCCGAGCTGATCCTGCTGTTCCTCTACCTGGGCTACATGGCGTTGGTCGCCGCGATCGACGACACCCGGCGCGCCGACAAGGCCGGCGCCCTGCTGGCCATCGTCGGCGTGGTCAATGTGCCCATCATCTACTTCTCGGTCATCTGGTGGAATACGCTGCACCAGGGGTCGAGCCTGACCATGGGTGCCAAGCAGCACATGGCCTCGACGATGCTGATCGCGATGCTGCTGCTGACGCTCGCCTGCTGGGCCTACGCGTTCGCCGTGGTGTTCGCGCGGGCACGGGCGATCGTGCTCGAGCGCGAGGGCGACACGGCCTGGGCGCGGGCGCTGATCGCCGCAAAGAATCAAGGATGAGCCATGCAGTGGCACTCACTATCTGAATTTTTCGACATGGGCGGGCGGGGCGGCTTCGTCTGGGGCGCGTACGGCACTTTTGCGTTGCTGGTGCTGGTCGAACCGTTGCTCGCCAACTGGCGCCACCGCGCGGCGCGCCAGGCCATCGCCGAACGCATGGCCGACGAAGCGGCCACACGCTCGGCCGGAGCCCGACCGTGACCCCGCGTCAAAAGCGCCTGGCGCTCATCGTCGGCATCCTCGTGGCCGTGGGCGGCGCCACCGCGCTGGTGCTCAACGCGTTCAATTCCAATCTCGTGTTCTTCTACTCGCCGTCGCAGGTGGCGGCGCACGAGGCGCCCGAAGGCCGGCCGTTCCGCGTCGGCGGGATGGTCACGGTGGGCAGCGTCAAGCGCGACGGTGTGGACGTGGTCTTCACCGTCACCGACCTCGTCAAATCGATGCAGGTGCACTATCGGGGCTCGCTGCCTGACCTGTTCAAGGAAGGCAAGGGCGTCGTGGCGCAGGGCAAACTGGGGTCGGACGGCGTGTTCACCGCGCAGGAAGTGCTGGCCAAGCACGACGAGAACTACATGCCGCCCGAGGCTGCCGCGGCGCTCAAGAAGGCCGCCGAGCATGGCGGCACGATGAAGACGGACAAACACATGGAAAGCCCCCGATGATTCCGGAAATTGGCCAAGTCGCGCTGCTGATCGCGCTCGCCGTGGCGCTGGTCCTGGCGACGCTGCCGATGATCGGCGCGGCGCGTGGTCGCGCCGACTGGATGGCGCTCGCGCGTCCCGCGGCACGCGCGCACGCGCTGCTCGTCGCCGTCGCGTTCTTTTGCCTCGTCGCCTGCTTCGTGCGCAACGACTTCTCGGTGCTGTACGTGGCGAGCAACTCCAACAGTTCGCTGCCGCTGCCCTACCGCATCGCCGGCGTGTGGGGCGGCCACGAGGGCTCGCTGTTGTTGTGGCTGTCGATGCTGAGTGCGTGGATGCTGGCCGTGGCGCAGTGGAGCAAGCGGCTGCCGCCCTCGTTCGTCGCCCGCGTGCTGGGCATCATGGGGCTGGTCTCGATCGGCTTCATCCTGTTCATGCTGGTGACGTCGAACCCGTTCGACCGCCTCGTGCCGGTGCCCATCGACGGCAACGACCTGAACCCGCTGCTGCAGGACCCCGGCATGGTCGCGCATCCGCCGATGCTCTACATGGGCTACGTCGGCTTCTCGGTGGCGTTCGCGTTCGCGGTCGCGGCGCTGATCGAAGGCCAGCTCGACGCCACCTGGGCGCGCTGGACGCGCCCGTGGACGACGGCCGCCTGGTCGTGCCTGACCATCGGCATCATGCTGGGCAGCGCCTGGGCTTACTACGAACTGGGGTGGGGCGGCTGGTGGTTCTGGGATCCGGTGGAAAACGCGTCGTTCATGCCCTGGCTCGCCGGCACGGCGCTGATCCACTCGCTGGCCGTCACCGAGAAGCGCGGCACGTTCAAGTCGTGGACGGTGCTGCTGGCGCTGCTCGCGTTCGCGCTGTCGCTGCTGGGCACGTTCATCGTGCGCTCGGGCGTGCTGTCGTCGGTGCACGCGTTCGCCACCGACCCGGCGCGCGGGCGCTTCATCCTCGTCTTCCTGGTGCTGGTGATCGGCGGCTCGCTGGCGCTGTACGCCTGGCGCGCGCCGAAGGTGGGCCTGGGCGCGCGCTTCGCGCTGGTGTCGCGCGAGTCCATGCTGCTGGGCAACAACATGCTGTTCGTCGTGGTCTGCGCGTCGGTGCTGCTGGGCACGCTGTACCCGTTGCTGCTCGACGCGATGGGCATGGGCAAGATCTCGGTGGGCGCGCCCTACTTCGAGACCGTGTTCCTGCCGCTGATGGTGCCGATCGTGCTGCTGATGGCGCTCGGCCCGCTGGCGCGCTGGAAACAGGCGTCGCTGCCGTCACTGTTCCACCGCCTGCGCTGGGCCGCGCTCGCCTCGGTGCTGGGCGCGCTGGCCACGTCCTGGCTGGCCGGCAAGCTGTCGCTGATGGCGATGCTGGGCTTCCTGATGGCCTACTGGATCACCGCGTCCATCGTCACCGATGCCGTCGAACGCCTGAAGGCGGACGGCGGGGCACAGCTGACGCTGTTCGGCCGCATGCGCCAATGGCCGCGTTCGCTCACGGGCATGTGGCTCGCGCACCTGGGCGTGGCGGTGTTCGCGTTCGGCGTGAGCATGGTGCGCGCCTACGAGATCGAGGACGACCTGACGATGGTCGTCGGCAGCAGCGCCTCGGTGGGCGGCTACGAGTTCCGCTTCGGCGACGTGCACGACCTGCGCGGGCCGAACTACGTCGCCAAGGAGGCCGACGTGGTCGTGACGCGCGGCGGCAGCGAGGTGGCGCAGATGCATCCGCAAAAGCGCGTCTACCTGATCCAGCGCACGCCCACCACCGAAGCGGCGATCCAGCCGGGCATCACGCGCGACCTCTACGTGTCGCTCGGCGAGGAGGTGCAGCCCAATACCTGGACGCTGCGCATCCACGTCAAGCCTTTCGTCGACTGGATCTGGGGCGGCTGCCTCCTGATGGCGCTGGGCGGCATCGTCGCCGTGAGCGACCGACGCTATCGCCAGAAGGCGCGCGTCGCCCGCACCGAGGACTCGCTGCCGCTGGTCAACCGTCCAGTACCGGTCATCGGACCGCTGGGCGCCAGCGGAGAGTCGGCATGAGCGCCGCCAGACGGAGGGCAATCCCATGAAGGGGGCGCTCCGCTACCTGATCCCGTTGGGCGTGTTTTGCGTGCTGGTCGGCTTCCTCGCCGTGGGCCTGCACCTGGATCCGCGCGAGGTGCCGTCCCCGCTGATCGACAAGCCGGCGCCCGAGTTCGCGCTGACGCAGCTCGACAAGCCCGAGCAGACGATCCGCCGCGCCGACATGCTCGGCAAGGTGTGGATGCTCAACGTCTGGGCCTCGTGGTGCGAGGCCTGCCGCGACGAGCATCCGTACCTGGTCGAGTTCGCCAAGCTCAAGGCGTTGCCGATCTACGGCCTCGACTACAAGGACCAGCGCGAGCCAGCGCAGCAGTGGCTGGCCCAGCGCGGCAATCCGTACGACGCGTCGCTGTTCGACGCCAACGGCCGCGTGGGCATCGACTTCGGGGTCTACGGGGTGCCCGAGACCTTCATCATCGACAAGCAGGGCGTCATCCGCTACAAGAAGATCGGCGCGCTGACGCCCGAGGTGCTGCAGGACACGGTGCTGCCGCTGCTGAGGAAGCTCAATGGCTGAGGCCCGCGTCCTCGCCCTCTGTGCACTGCTGGCGCTGGTCGTCGCGCTGCCCGCCGGCGCCGTGGACGCGCCGGCCCCGGCGGCGTCCACGGCGACGTCCGCCACCGTGGCGTTCCAGGCGCCGACCGCCCATCTGACTTCCGACGACCCGGCGCTGGAAGCCAACATGCTGGCGATCACCGGCGAGCTGCGTTGCCTCGTCTGCCAGAACCAGACCATCGCCGATTCGCACGCCGACCTCGCCGTCGACCTGCGCCAGCAAGTGCGCGAGATGCTCAAGCGCGGCCAGACGCCCACGCAGATCCGACGCTACATGACCGATCGCTACGGCGACTTCATCCTCTACCGCCCGCCACTCAAGGCCACCACCGCAGTGCTTTGGCTGGCGCCAGCAGCGCTGCTGGCGACCGCGCTGCTCGCGCTGGCTCTCGTGATCCGGCGCCGCGCGCGCCTGCCCGACGACCAATTCGAAGCCGATCCGCAACTCGACGATGACTCGTCCGACCCGCTGGCCCGACCCGGAACCCCCGCATGACGCTGTTCTTGATCCTCTCTCTCGCGCTGGTCGTGGCCGCGCTGGCGATCCTCGTCTGGCGCGGCCCGGCCGTCGCTCATGTCACCGACGCGGCCACCGCGACCGAGGCGGTCGCGCGGCCGACACGCGGGCTGGTCATCGGACTGGCGACGCTGGTCGTCGTGGTGACCAGCGCCGGCTACGCGTGGGTCGGCTCGCCGCGCCTGCTGCCGGTGACGCCCGACGCCCCGCCCGGCCCAGGCCCGTCCGCCGACGCGCAGGTCGACGAGGTGCAGCACCGCGCCGAGATGCGCCCCACCGAGGCCAACGGTTGGATCCAGGCGGGCCGCGCGCAGGCGGTGCTCAACCACGGCCAGGCCGCGGTCGACGACTACCGGCGGGCCGCCGCACTGCGTCCGAACGACGCCAACGTGCTGGCCGACCTGGCCGACATGCTGGCAGCCGTCGGCAACGGGAGCCTGGAAGGCGAGCCGATCGCGCTGGTCGACAAGGCGCTGTCCATCGACCCGAACCACGTGAAGGCGCTGGCGCTCAAGGGCAGCTATGCAATGACGCAGCGCGACTTCCGCACCGCGCTGACCGCCTGGAACCAGGCGCTGAAGGTGGCCCAGCCGGACGATCCGGTCGCCCAGTTCCTGCGCACGCAACTCGACTCGATGCGCGAGATGGCTGCGCGGGCGGCATCAGCTCCGGCCTCGGTGAGCCGCTGAGGCCGGTTCGCGAACGACGCAACGACGGCGCCCGCGGGCGCCGTTTTTTCTGCCTGGGACGCGCTCCGGGGGCCCGGAAAATTCGTGCACAACCTCACGGAGGCGCCAAGTTTGCGTTGCTTTTGCACACAACTGAGGCCTGGCCACCCTTAACAGAACATCTCGTTACTGATTACAGGCTGGGCGAAACAGTGCGTCCAAAAAAGCGGCACTTTTTCACGCTTGCCTGAACCTCTTCACTGCGAAGATGCGCCCGAAGCGAAGGGAATGTGCAATCCGCATGCCCGTCGCGCCGTCCATGCGCAGTCATTCATTCGGGATTGCCATCCGCGTTTCCAGACCACCGAGATTTTGACGTTCCCCGGTACCTCGAACCATCCCGGGTTCAGGGTACAGATCCATGACCAGCCTCCACTCGCCCGCCACCGCCAGCGTCCCGCCGTCGCCGACTCCCGTCCAGGGAATGGCAGGCGCGCGCGTGGGCGCCGGCTGGTTCCGTCGCGAAGAGGCGATCATGGGCACGGAGATCACGGTCGAGCTGCAGGCCGCCAGCCGCGAGGCCGCCGAGGCGGCGATCGCCGCGGTGATGGCCGAGATGCATCGCATCGATGCCACGATGAGCCCGCACAAGGCCGACTCGGAGCTGTCGCTGGTCAACGCCGGCGCCGCCGCCGGCCCGGTCGCCGTCAGCCCCGGCATGTTCGGGCTGCTGTCGCGGGCGACCGCGTTCTCCAAGCTGTCGGGTGGCGCGTTCGACATCACCTTCGCCAGCGCCGGCAACCTGTATGACTACCGCGCCGGCGTCGCCCCCGACGCCTCGGTCCTGGCCGACACGCTGCCGCTGATCGACTGGCGCCACGTGCTGCTCGACCGCGCCACCCAGAGCGTGCGCTTCGCGCGTCCGGGCGTGCGCATCGACCTCGGCGGCTTCGCCAAGGGCCACGCCGTGGACAACGCCGTCGCGATCCTGCGCCGACTGGGCGTCGCGCACGCGATGGTCGCGGCCGGCGGCGACAGCCACGTGATGGGCTCGCGCGGCGACCGCCCCTGGACCGTGGCCATCCGCGACCCGCGCCGCGAAGGCGCCGTGGTGGCCGTGCTGCCGCTGGAAGACGTCTCGATCTCGACGTCCGGCGACTACGAACGATTCTTCGAGCGGGACGGCGTGCGTTGCCACCACCTGCTCGATCCGCGCACCGGCCGCTCGCCCGCCGGCGTGCGCAGCGTGACCATCATTGCCGACGACGGCCTGACGACCGAAGCCTTCTCGAAGACAGTCTTCGTGCTCGGCGTCGAACAAGGACTTCGCTTCGTGGAGGCCCATTCGGGCGTCGACGCGGTGATCGTGGATGCGCAGGGCGCACTGCACTACTCCGCCGGCCTGCTGGGCTGAGGCGGATGACAAGAACTCAGGAAAGAGACCCCATCATGAAGCTGCCGATCACGTTCACGACGCGCACCCTCCTCGGGAGCGCGAGCGCCCTGGCTGCCGTCGGCATCCTCACGCTGAGTGCCTGCGGAGGCGGTTCGAAGTCCGATTCGAACACCGTCACCGTGCAGGGCGACGTGCCTATCGCGTACGCCAAGCGCGTCAACACCATCGGGCTCAATCCCACCAACGGCGCGCCGAGCGCCGACGGCGGCGACCTGATGATCCGCGAGAAGTCCTCGCCCAGCGCGCCCGAGCACAACATCACCGCGCAGTTCACGATGGGCAAGGGCGACGCGGCCACGCCCGAGGTGTCCTGGGACGGCAAGAAGATCCTGTTCTCGATGCGCTGCCCCACGTCCAACCCGATCCAGGTCGGCGGCGTGGCGGCCTGCACGGGCCACTGGAACATCTGGGAATACGACATGACCACGGGCGGCCTGACCGGCGGCTCGTTCAAGCGCCTGAGCTCGTCGTCCGACGACGACATCCACCCGGTGTACCTGCCGGCCGGCCAGGGCATCGTCTTCACGTCGAATCGCCAGACCAAGTCGCACCTCAACCAGGCGCTGGGCCACACCTACTTCGCGCTGGACGAGTACGAGCGCGAACGCGTGTTCAACCTGCACACCATGGCGATGGACGGCAGCAACGTCACGCAGATTTCGTACAACCAGAGCCATGACCGCAACCCGGTGATCCGCCCGAACGGCCAGATCATGTTCTCGCGCTGGGACCACGTCGGCGGCCGCAACCACTTCAAGGTGTTCACGGTCAACCCGGACGGCACCGACATGTTCGTGCTGTACGGCGCGCACAGCGACGGCAACAGCTTCCTGCACCCGCGCGACATGGATCCCAGCGGCAAGTACGCCGGCTTCCTCACCTCCGACCTGATGCCGCTGCAGCGCACCAAGGAAGGCGGCGCGCTGATGCTGATCGACGCGGCCAACTACTCCGAGCAGAACACGCCGGCCAAGAAGTCCGTGGCGGCCGCCGGCGGCCAGGTCCAGGCCACCGAGAAGGAAGTCAACGTCGGCCGCGGCGTGTCCATGTACGGTCGCTTCACGTCGCCTTACCCGCTGTGGGACGGCACCAACCGCGTGCTGGTCTCGTACCGCCCGTGCGAGGTCACCAAGAACGCGGTCGTCGTGCCTTGCTCGACGCTGACCGCCGACGAGCTGGCGATGCTGTCCGACATGAACCGCCCGATCACCGAGACCGCGCTCGATCCGGTGCAGGACAACGTTCCGCCGCCGTACGCCGTCTACATGTTCAACGCGGCCAACCAGTCGATGCTGCCCGTGGCGACGCCGCCGGCCGGCTTCATGTATGTCGACCCGGTCGCCATCCTGGCCCGCCCCGAACCCGCCACCAGCTCCCCGGCGGCGCTCGACGCGACCCTCGCGTCGCAGAACATGGGCACGCTCAACGTCAAGAGCGTCTACGACACCGACGGCCTCGGCCGCATGGGTTCGCAGATGCTGGTGGCCGCCGACCAGACCGGCGCCTGCACCACGCTGATTCCGCAGACCACCCCGGTCGACGTGAACGACACGCGCGCCACCGTCGCCGACATCGCCCGAATGAAGGACCCCGCCGACGCTGCCTACAACTGCGCGCCGGCCCGCTTCATCCGCGCAGTGCGCGCCGTGGCGCCGCCCTCCAGCATGATGAAGATGCGCAGCTCGCTGGGCGAGACCGACTTCGAGGCCCAGCAGGTGCTCGGCTACGCGCCGATCGAACCCGATGGCTCGTTCAAGCTGAACGTGCCCGCCGACACCCCGATCGCGCTGGCCGTGGTCGACGCGCAAGGCCGCGCGCTGCAGACCCACACGAACTGGATCCAGGTTCGCCCCGGTGAAAAGCGCACCTGCGACGGTTGCCACAGCCCGCGCCGCGGCGAGGCCATGAACACCGGCTCGATCGCCAACACCCAGCCGGCCGGCCTGCTGGCCTCGATGGCCAGCGCGCACTCGTCCGGCGAGACGATGGCCGAGACGCGCGTGCGCCTCGACCCGACGGCAGCGATGCTCAAGCCCGACATGGTCTCCACCGACATCTGGGCCGACACCGCCAAGTCCGGCGTCACCGCCCGCACGGCAGTCGCGCTGAAGTTCACCGGCAACGCCAGCGCCTCCGAGGACCTGGTCACGCCGGTGCCGGCCAACGGCGTCATCAACTACCCACAGCACATCCAGCCGCTGTGGACGCGTGACCGCGGCGCCAATACCTGCACGTCCTGCCACAACGTCTCCGACCACACTGACCTGAGCGCCACCATCGGCGGCGACGGGCGCGTGGTGTCGTACGACCGCCTGATGATCGGCGATCCGCAGCTCGACGCCTCGGGCCGGCCGGAGATCTTCTTCGACGACGGCGTTCCGATGCTGGTTCGCCAGGCCGCGCTGGTCAACACCGCCGCCAGCGAAGGCGAGGCCACGGGCCTGGCCCGCAAGAGCCGCCTGATGGAAATCCTGTCGGGCCAGACGCTGATGTCCGACGCCGCCGCCAAGACCTCGCACCCGAACCCGCCGTCGACGGCCCCGGATCACTCAGCGATGCTCAACGCCGCCGAGAAGCGCCTGCTGGCCGAGTGGATCGACACCGGCGGCAAGTACTACAACGACCCGTTCGACCCGACCAGCGGCACCCGCATGGTGCCCACGCTTGATGAGGACTCGTTCACCGCCTCGGTCTACCCGATCCTGGAGAGCACTTGCGCCGGCTGCCACCAGGCCCACGGATCCACCAACACCCCGACGGGCGCGACCTCGTTCACCGACAACCGTTTCGTGCTGACCGGCGACCCCGAAGGCGACTGGGGCGTGACGATGACGATGGTCAACGACGTCTGCCACCCGCCGACCAGCTACCTGCTGGCCCGCCCGTCGACGATCCCGCACCCGGACGCCGCAACCAGCCAAACCACTGCGGTACTGCCCGCGAACGGCGCGAACTATGCGACCATCGCCAATTGGATCGCAGCGGGTTGCCTGACTCCATGAAGATGCCGAGCTCGAAGAGGAACATCCCCCACGGCGCCCGCGCCGGCGCGCTCACCAGCGCCGTCGTCGGAGCCGCCCTGTTGGCCGGTTGCGGGGGGGGCGGCGATCCGCTGACCAATCCGGGCACCGTGCAGAACCCGGGCATCACCGGCGGCGCCACGCTCGCGTTCCCCTATTTCGAGAAGTGCATCTTCCCGATCTTCCTGAAGGAGCTGCCCATCGTCCAGAATGGCGTCTCCTCGACGAACACCTGTTCGGGCGCTGGCTGCCACGACAGCAACACCGGCACTGGCGGCGCCCTGCGCGTGATCGTCGCGGCCCAACCAGTGGTTGATGCCGATCTCACGGCCGCGGCCACGGACTCCGCCACGGCGACCGCAATCCGCGCGACAGACATGTACAAGAACTTCTATTCGGCGCAGGGCACGACCGTGTTCGGCAGCCCGATCCAGAGCCGTTTGTTCGACAAGCCTCTCGTCCTCAACGTACTGCACGGCGGCGGCCGCATCTTCACGAGTCAGGACGACCCGAATTCCAAGCTGATCGACTACTGGATCAGCCACCCTGTGCCCAACGGCCAGGACGAATTCAGCAGTTCCAGCTACAGCATGTTCACTCCTGCGAACCCGGCGACGGGGACGTGCAACACGCAATGAGCGGCGTCCGCGCCGTGCTGTCGTTCTCCCTGCAGCCCCGTGTGATCGCGGGCTTGCTGGCGTGCGCAATCGCGTGGGGCAGCGCGTGCGCGGCCGACGCGAGCGCGCCAGCGGCATCGGCCGCATCTGCATCCGCGTCCGCGCCCGCTGAAGCCGCCTCGGCGGTGGAGCCCAGGCCGCTGGTCGCCACGGTGCCGGTGCCCGGCACCTCCCGCACGGTCGACATCGCCGCCCCGCTGGCCACCGTGTCGGCCCCGACGGTGCCGGTGGCCGACAGCGTGATCGGCGGCGAGAAGGTGGAGCGCTTCCAGGTCACCGACCCGTACATCGAGCTGCACACCTTCCCGGGCCGCGGCTACCCGGTCTTCTTCGTCGCCGCGCGCGGCGAGTGGATCGCCATCGAGCTGCGCCACACCGACTGGTACAAGGTGCGCACCGCCGGCGGCAAGGAAGGCTGGGTCAGCGAGGCGCAACTCCGGACCACGCTGGCCGAGAACGGGTTGCGCGAGCATTTCGGCGACGCCCAGTTCAACGACTACCTGGCGCGCCGTGTCGAGTTGGGCGCCGGCTACGGACGCTTCCACCAGGAGCCGATGATCAAGTTCTGGCTGTCCTACCGGCTGTCCGACACCCTGAGCATCGAATCGACCCTGGGCCAGGTGCAAGGCGTGTTCTCCGGCACCACGCTGTGGCACGTCAACCTGCAGGCCGAGCCGTGGTCGGACCAGCGCTTCTCGCCGTTCGCGGGCATCGGCATCGGGCAGTTCAAGAACATCCCGAACCAGAGCCTGGTCAACTTCCAGCCCACCAACGCGCGCCTGTCGGACGCCATCGTCGGCGCGCGCTACCACCTCACCGATCGCTTCATGATCCGGGTCGACTACGCGGTCTACACCGCGTTCGTCTCCGACCAGCGCTCGCTCGAGTACCGCGCGGCCACCGCCGGACTCTCCTTCTTCTTCTGATGGGCCGCCCATGACAGCCAAGAGCCGCTCCAAGACCGCCACGCTCCCCAAGCTCACCCTGCGCGCGACGGCGGCCACGTTCGCCACGGCCTGCGTGCTGGCGCTGATGGCCCACGGCAGCGCCCGCGCCGCGGACGCGCCCGCGGCCGACACACCCGATCAGGTCATCGTGCCGCAGGTCGAACGCCGCGAGGTGCACAAGCCCAAGTACCCGTCCAACGATTTCGAGATCGGCCTGTTCGGCGGCACCTACTCGTCGCAGAACTTCGGCACCAGCTTCAACTACGGCGCGCGCCTGGGCTACGACATCACCGAAGACTTCTTCGTGGAAGCCACCTACGGCCGAACCAAGGTCAGCGACAAGGCGTTCCGCCAGATCCTGCCGGGCGGCATCTTCACCGCCGAGCAGGAAAAGCTGAAGTACTACGACCTCTCGGTGGGCTGGAACTTTCTGCCCGGCGAGATCTTCATCGGCAAGAACTGGGCGAAGGCCTCGACGATGTACGTGATCGGCGGCATCGGCAACACGTCGTTCGACTCGCAGCGCATGCAGACCTGGAACTTCGGCGTCGGCGCCAAGCTGTTCCTGGCCGACTGGGTCGCGCTGCGCGCCGACGTCCGCGACCACATCTTCACGCTCGACTTGCTCGGCAAGCGCTCAACCACGCAGAACCCCGAGCTGTCGCTGGGATTCGCGTTCTTCTTCTGACAAAGCTGACCTCAGATCCGGCTTGATCGGACGGCCTGCGTCGTCGATATCCCTGACGACACCCCCGTCTCCACCGTTCGAATCCAGCCAGGTGACCTCCAAATGCGCATGATCCGCTCTCTCCTCGCTGCCGCCGCTCTTTTCGCGGTAGCCGCCACGTTCTCCTTGGTTGCCCTGACGCCGGCCTCCGCCGCGACGCCCGCCGCCAATTCCAAGGCACCCGACTTCACCCTGCGCGGCGCCGATGGCCGCAACGTGCGGTTGGACGAACTGCGCGGCCAGGTCGTGCTGGTCAACTTCTGGGCCACTTGGTGCGGCCCGTGCCGCGAGGAGATGCCGCGCCTGGACACGCTGTACCAGAAGTACCACAAGTCCGGCTTCGTGCTGCTGGGTGTCAACGTCGACGACGACCCACGCACCGCGCTGGCCACCGCCGCGAAGTTGAACGTCAGCTTCCCGGTACTGCTCGACACCGACAAGAAGGTCAGCAAGCTGTACGACCTGAACACGATGCCGTCGACCGTCGTGATCGACCGCGACGGCAAGATGCGCTTCCTCACGCACGGATACCACGCCGGCACGGAGCGCGATTACGAACAGCAGATCCGCGGATTGCTGAAGGAATGACGATGCCCCGTTTCCGCCTTGGCCTCTTTCTGTCGGCCGCCGCCGTGCTCGCGGGCGCGAGCGGCTGCGCTTTCAAGCCGATCGAGCCCTGGGTCAAGCCGTACGAGCGCGAACGCCTTGCCGATCCGGTGATGAAGACTTCGCTCAACGAACTGCCGGGGCGCCAGCAGGACCACATCTACGTGGTGCGCGAAGGTTCGCGCGGCGCCACGGGGGTGCAGGGAGGCGGCTGTGGCTGCAATTAAGAACGTCGCGACCGTCGCTGGCCTCGTCGGCGGCGCACTGGCCGCGGGCTCGGTACAGGCCGTCGACCTGCCGGAAGACCGCGCGGAGACGATGTACCACCTGTACGACGGCGGTGGCGTCATCGCCCAGGGCCCGGCGCTGCTGGTGCGCAAGAGCATGCTCGGTCGGGTGTCGCTGTCGGGCACCTACTACGTCGACGCGGTGAGCAACGCGTCGATCGACGTCGTCACCACGGCCAGCAAGTACAAGGAAACGCGCAACCAGGGCGAGCTGGGGCTCGACTACGCGGTGCGAGATTCGCTGATCCACGTGTCCGGCTCGCGCAGCGTGGAGCCCGACTACCTCGCCAGCACCATCAGCGTCGACCTGACGCAGGATGTCTTCGGCGGCATGACCACTGTCGCCCTGGGCTTCAGCAAGGCCAACGACAAGGTCGGCCAACACGGGACGCCCGGCTGGATCGACAGTGCGCGCCACTGGCAGTACCGCCTGGGCCTGACGCAGATCCTGACCTCACGCTGGACGGCCAGCGCGAACCTGGAAGCGGTCAACGACGACGGCTACCTCGGCAGCCCGTACCGGCTCGCCCGCGTGTTCGGCACCTTCGTCCACGAGAACGCCCCGCGCACCCGGGAAAGCAAGGCGCTCAAGCTGTCCACCACGGGCGACATCACGCCGGACGGCGCCAACAACCGCCGCTCGTTCCACGCCGACTACCGCTACTACTGGGACACCTGGGGCATCCGCGGCCACACGCTGGAGCTGGGCTACAACCGCAACCTCGCGCCGGGCTGGCTGCTCGAGAGCTTCGTGCGCTACTACCGCCAGGAACACGCCGTGTTCTACAGCGACAACGCGCCCGACCAGACGCTCTACGTCACACGCAATCGCGAACTCAGCACGATGCACGACTTCGGCCCCGGCGCCTCGGTCTCGTACACGCTGCGCAGCGTGCCGGGCAAGTACGACGTGAAGCTGAGCGCCACGTACCAGTTCATCGATTTTCATTACGCCGACTACACCGACGTCCGCACCGGCAAGCCCTATTCGTACAAGGCGAACGTGCTGAACACCGTGCTGTCTGCCACGTTCTAAAAAGATTGAGAGAGCCCGCATGCTGAATCGAACTCGCGCGGCGTTGATCGCCCTCGGAATCTGCGCCGTCACGGCGCTGTCGCCCGCTTTTGCGGCCGATGCACCTGCCGCCGCGGCGTCCACCCCGCTGCCCGCCGCCATCAAGGACGCGATGCCTGCCGTCACCGCGGCTGCCGCACCCGCGTCGGTCGCGTCGGCCCCGGCGATCGCCATGGCCGCCTCGGCGGCGGACGCCGCTGCGAGTGCGGCCGCGCCCGCAGGCGCCGCCAGCGCCCCCGACGCCGCCGCGAGCGCGCCCGAACCCACGGGCAGCCTCGACGACCGCGTCCAGGCCACCAAAGCGGACGTGATCAGCCTGAATCGCGACCTGCTGGTGCTGGAAGAGGAACTGCTGTTCCCGGCCAACACGCAAGTGGCTGTATTCGTGTCGATGGACGTGGGCCTGCTGTTCGACCTCGACTCCGTGCAGATCAAGCTCGATGACAAGGTCGTCTCCACCTACCTGTACACGCCACTGGAGGTGCAGGCGCTGCACCGCGGCGGCGTCCAGCGCGTCTATCTCGGCAACCTGCGCGCCGGCAGCCACGAGATCGTCGCGTTCTTCACCGGCAAGGGCCCGCACGACCGCGACTACAAGCGCGCCACGACGATCAAGTTCGACAAGGCCACCGAGCCCAAGTACATCGAGCTGCAGATCAAGGACTTGCAGCAGAAGCTGCAGCCGGAATTCGACGTCAAAGTCTGGCAGTGACGACGATGCGCCAGCGTTCGCGCTTCTCATCCTCCCTGACGGCCGCGCTCGCGGTCGCGACGGCGGCCGTGCTGGCGATGTCGGGTGCGCGCGCCGCGGATGACCCGAACAAGGTGCCGGCCGATCCACCGTTGCACCCGGTGCTGGATCCGCACTACGGCGACGTGCTGTTCGAGTTCTACCAGGGCCGCTACTTCCCGGCGATCACCAAGCTGGAGGCCTCGCAGGTCTTCAACCGCATGCAGCAGCACGCCGACGAGGCCGAGATCCTGCGCGGCGGGCTGCTGCTGTCCTACGGCCTGCACCAGCAGGCGGGCGAGGTGTTCGAGGCGCTGCTCGCGCGCGGCGCGGCGCCGTCCGTGCGCGATCGCGCGTGGTATTTCCTGGCCAAGGTGCGCTACCAGCGCGGCCTGATGCCCGAGGCAGCCAAGGCGCTCACGCGCATCGAGCACCGCCTGCCCGAGCCTTTGGAGGACGATCGCCGGCTGCTGCAGGCCAACGTCCTGATGGCCAACGGCGACAACGCCGGCGCCGGCAAGATCCTCACCCCCATCGCCGGCCCGCGCAGCACCGACCTGTACGCCCGCTTCAACCTGGGCGTCGCGCAGATCCGCGACGGCGACGCGGCGCACGGCACGCAGACCCTCGACGATCTCGGCCGCCAGACCATGCCCGACGAGGAAAGCCGCGCGCTGCGCGACAAGGCCAACGTCGCGCTGGGCTTCGCCGCGCTCAAGGCCGGCAAGCCTCGGGACGCCCGCGATTACCTGCAGCGCGTGCGCCTGCAGGGCATCTCGGCCAACGCCGCGCTGCTGGGCTTCGGCTGGGCCGCCGACGCGCTCGACAACCCCAAGCTGGCCCTCGTCCCCTGGGTCGAGCTCGCCGGCCGCGATTCCAGCGACTCTGCCGTGCTCGAGGCACAACTGGCCGTGCCCTATGCGTACGCCAAGCTCCACTCCGATGCGCAGGCGCTCAAGCGCTACGAGACCGCGATCGCCAATTTCGAGACCGAGGACGCCAACGTCGACGCGACCATCGTCGCGATCCGCGCAGGCAAGCTCATCGAGGGCCTGATGTCGCGCAACCCGGGCGAGGAGATGGGCTGGTTCCAGACCTTCCGCGACATCCCGCTGATGCCGCACGCGCGCCTGTTGACCCCGGTCATCGCCGGCAACGAGTTCCAGGAAGCGTTCAAGAACTACCGTGACCTGCAATTCCTCAGCCACAACCTGGCCGAGTGGCACGACAACCTGGGCGTGTTCGGCGACATGCTGACCACCCGCCAGCAGGCGTTCTCCGACCGCCTGCCCAAGATCCGCGCGCAGCAAGATGCCTCTGGCCTGAACACCACCCAACTTCAGAAGCGAAGCGACGACAACGCCGCCGCCGTCAAGCAGGCCGAGGACGCCGCCGACGGCGTGGCTTTCGCCGACGACAAGGAACGCGAGTTGCAGCACCGCCTGGCGCGCGTCACCAGCACGCTGGCCAGCCTGCCGCCCGACGCCGATCCCGGCCTGGCCGAGGCGCACGACCGGCTGCGCCGCGTCGCCGGCGCGCTCGCGTGGCAGCTCGCGCACGAATTCCCCGCCCGCGTCTGGGACGCCAGGAAGGGCCAGAAGCAAACCGAGGACGCGCTGGTCTCGGCCCGCGCGCACGACGAGGACCTGGCCCGGGCGCAACGCGACGAGCCCACGCGCTTCGCCGCGTTCGCGGGCCGCATCGCTGCGCTCGACGCCCGCCTGAACGTGCTGATGCCGCGCGTCGCCGCGCTCAGCAAGGAGCAGCAAGGCGCGCTCCAGGAGATCGCGATCATCGAGTTGACGTCGCAGAAGGAACGCCTGGCCGCCTACACCGCGCAGGCGCGTTACGCGGTCGCGCAGCTGTACGACCGCGCCACCGAACCGAAGGAGGGCGACCATGCGGCCAAGCCTTGATTCAGGTTCTCGGTGGCTGCTCGCCCCGCGTCCTCGCACGCTGGCCGTGCTGCTGCTCACCACCTCGCTGGGTGCTTGCTCGATGTTTGGTTGGGGCTCCAAGAAGCCGGGCGCCACGCCCGACAACGCGCCGACGATCCAGAGCCTGCTCAAGCGCGAAGTCGTGATCGACTCCGACCCGGGCATTCCGGCCGACGAGGACAAGGCGATTGCCGCCTACCGCAACTTCCTCGCGGTGACTCCCGACGCCAAGCCCCGTGCCGAGGCGTTGCGCCGCCTGGGCGACCTGCAGATGGCCAGCGCGGACAACGCCAACGCCGTCAATCCGACGCCCAACGGCACGCCCGACTACACCGCCGCCATCGCGCAGTACCGCGACTACCTCAAGACCTATCCGAACGCCCCCGACAACGACCGCGTGATCTACCAGCTGGCCCGTGCGCAGGAGCAGGGCGGCCAGCTCGAGGAAGGCCTCAAGACGCTGGACGAGCTGGTGGCCAGATTCCCCAACACCCGCTACCGCGACGAGGCCCAGTTCCGCCGCGGCGAGCTGCTGTTCACGCTGCGCCAGTACCCGAAGGCCGAGCAGGCCTACACGCTGGTACTCAACGGCGAGAAGGACAACCCGTACCGCGAACGCGCGCTCTACATGCAGGGCTGGTCCAAGTTCAAGCAAGGCAACCTCGAAGAGGCGCTGACCTCGTTCTTCGGCGTGCTCGACGGCAAGATCGTCGGCATCAAGGACGACGACCTCGACAAGTCCGAGCTGCTCACGCGGGCCGACAAGGAGCTCGTCGACGACACGCTGCGCGTGGTCGGCATCTCGCTGGCCAACCTCAAGGGCGCCGAGTCGATTCCCGTCTACATCACCAGCGACGGGCGCCGTTCGTACGAGTTCCGCGTCTACCAGCAGCTCGCACAGTTGTACCTGCGCCAGGAGCGCCCGAAGGACGCCGCCGACACCTACGCCGGCTTCGCGCGCCTGAACCCGCTCGACGCGCAGGCGCCGTCCATGCAGGCGCAGGTCATCGCCATCGACCAGGAGGCCGGCTTCGACCAGTTGGCGCTGGCCGCCAAGAAGGACTACGTCGCGCAGTACGGCCTGGACGGCGAGTTCCGCAAAGCCAACCCCGAAGGCTGGGAGCACGCGCAGCCGCTGGTCAAGACCGCTCTGGCCGAACTGGCGCAGCGCTATCACTCCCAGGCGCAGAAGACCAAGGCGCAGGCCGACTACGTGGAGGCCGCCAAGTGGTACCGCGCGTGGCTGGCCGAATTCGCGTCCGACCCCGACGCCGCCGAAAACAACTTCCTGCTCGGCGAGGTGCTGTACGAGAGCGGCCAGTTCTCGGCCTCGGCCGTCGAGTACGAGAAGACCGCCTACGAATACCCGGCACACCCGCACAGCGCCGACGCCGGCTACGCCGCGCTGCTGGCGCACACGGCCGAACAGAAGGGCATCACCGGCGATGCGCTCACGCCGCTGCAACGCAGTGGCGTCGACAGCGAGCTGCGCTTCGCCGCCGCGTTCCCGGCCGACACCCGCACGCCCGCGGTGCTGACCAACGCCGCCGACGCACTCTTCAAGCTGCACGACAACGAGCGCGCCGCCAACGTCGCCCAACAGGTGCTGGCCCTGCAGCCGCCAGCCACGCCGGCGCAACGCCGCGTCGCGTGGACGCTGGTCGCCCACACGTCGTTCGAGGCCGGCAAGTTCGCCGACGCCGAGAAGGCCTATGGCGAGGTGCTGGCCCTGGCGCCGGCCAACGATCCGGCGCGTGGCGAGCTCACGGAGCGCCTCGCGGCATCGATCTACAAGCAGGGCGAACAGGCGCGCACCGCCGGCGACAACAAGGCCGCGGCCGAGAGCTTCGCCCGCGTCGCCGTGGCCGCGCCGGGTTCAGCCATCCGCGAGAACGCCGAGTACGACGCCGCCGCGTCCCTCATCGCCTTGAAGGACTGGGCCGGCGCCACGAAGATGCTGGAAGGCTTCCGCCAGCACTACCCGAAGAGCCCGCTGCAGCCTGAAGTCACCGCGCGACTGGCACTGGCCTACAGTGAACAGCAGCAATGGGCGCCGGCTGCCGCGCAGTACGAACGCATCGCGCTGGCGCCCACCACCACGCCCGAGGGCGCGACACGCGCCCTCGCGGCGCTGTGGCAGGCCGCCCAGTTGTACGAAAGGGCCGCCGCGAGCGATCCGGACAGCGTCAAGGCCGGCAAGCCGCGTCCCAACGACGCCGCCGCCAACCGCGCGCTGGCCGCCAAGGACTACGACCGCTACCTCAAGCAGTACCCGAGCCCGCTGGAGCCCGCCGTCGAGGCGCGCTATCGCCTGGCGCAGATAGCGCACATCGAAGGCAACACCGCGGTCGAGACGGCGCAGATGCACGCGATCTTCCTGGCCGACCAGAACGGCGGCGCGGCGCGCACCGACCGCACCCGCACGCTGGGCGCGATGGCGGCGCTCGAGGCGGCGCAACCGGCGTTCGACGCGTACCAGAAGGTGACCTTGGTCGAACCGCTGGCCAAGAACCTCAAGCTCAAGAAGGAAAAGATGGAAGCTGTGCTGAAGGCGTACGCCGTGGCGTCCGACTACGGTGTCGCCGAAGTCACTACGGCCGCCACCTACCGCGTGGCCAACGTGTACCAGGACTTCGCCAAGTCGCTCACCACGTCGCAGCGTCCGAAGAAGCTTTCCAAGCTCGAGCTCGAGCAGTACAACGAGCTCCTCGAGGAGCAGGCCGATCCGTACGTCGAGAAAGCGATCGCGCTGCACGGCATCAACGTGGGCCGCACCCAGCAAGGCATCTACGACGAGTGGGTCAAGAAGAGCTTCGAGTCGTTGAAGACACTGCTGCCGGCGCGCTACAACAAGACCGAACACAGCGAGGCGACCGTCGATGCGATCCGCTGAACGTCATCCGCTCAACGCCCTGCCACTGGCCCTGCTGGCGGCCACGCTGCTCGCGGGCTGCGGCTCCGTGGGCACGCGCCTGCGTGACGCGCTCCCGGGCGCGTCCACAAGCGCGCCTGCGCAGGCCGCGAGCGCCACGGCGGCAACGGCCGCGGCCAGCGCCAATGCGTTCGGCATGGCCAAGCCCGCGTCCACCGGCCCGATCGCGCCGGCCACGCAACGCGCCTACGATGACGCGCTGGCGCTGATGCGCGCCGGCCACGTCGCCGACGCCGAGCGCATGTTCCGCGCGTTGACCCAGTCCGACCCCGACCTCGCCGGACCGCACGCCAACCTGGGCGTGCTCGCGCGCCAGGCCGGCCATGCGGGCGTGGCCGTCACCGAACTCGAGAAGGCCACGGCGCTCGCGCCCGGCATGGCAGTCGCCTGGAACCAGCTCGGGCTCGCGTACCGCCAGAACGGCGACTTCGCCAAGGCCAAGGGCGCGTACGAGCACGCGCTGTCGATCGACCCGAACTACGCCAACGCCGCGCTCAACCTCGGCGTGCTCGACGACCTGTACCTGGGCGACGGCGCGCACGCGCTGGAGCTCTACACGCGCTACCTCGCGCTGACGCCGGCGGGTGATCCGGTCGTCGCCAAGTGGGTGGCCGACGTCAAGAATCGCCAGGCCAAGGCGGCGGCGCCCGCTGCGTCCGCGCCCGCCGCGGCGGGCGCCCCGAAGGAGAAGTCATGACCTCACCGCGCCATCTCGCCGCGCTGCTTACGATCGGTTGCCTTGTCGCCCCTGCCTTTGGCCAGGATCGCGCCGAAATCGATCCCACGAAGATCATCGGCAACCGAGAATTGCCGAAGGTGCTCTATATCGTTCCCTGGAAGAAGCCGCTGCCGGGCGACCTGGCCGGCCGGCCGCCAGCGAGCGTGGTCGACGAGGCGCTGGCGCCGATCGACCGCGACGTCTTCCGACGTCAGGTGCGCTACGACAAGCTCGAGCAGGCGCACGCAGCCGCGGCGGCTCCGCCCGCCCCGGCCGCGCCGCCAGCCGGCCACTGAACCCGAATTCCAGTCTTTTCCTTTTCACGTTTTCGAATCTGTTTCCCCGGAGATTTCCAGATGAATTCCATCGAGTCGATCATCAAGTTCTTCCAGGACTGCGGTCTGTTCATCTTCCCGAGCCTCGCGATCATGGCCACCGGCCTGGCCATCGCCGTCGAGCGCTTCGTGTTCCTGCAAAAGGCCCGCGTCGCCAACCGCAAGGACTGGTCGAAGGTGCTGCCGTTGCTCCAGGGCGGCCAGTGGAAGGAAGTGATGGGCCTGACGGCGGCGTCGGACTCGGCCATCGGCAAGATCGTGCACAACGGCCTGTCGCGCCTGCAGTCCTCGCGCCGCCGCGACGACATCGACGCCGCCATGGAAGAAGGCATGATGGAAATCGTGCCGCGCCTGGAAAAGCGCACCCACTACATCGCCGTGTTCGCCAACGTGATCACGCTGGTCGGCCTGCTGGGCACGATCACGGGCCTGATCCACGCGTTCACCGCCGTGTCGCAGGTCAACCCGGCCGAGAAGGCGGCGCTGCTGTCGGCGTCGATCTCCATCGCCATGAACAACACCGCGTTCGCGCTGATGGTCGCGATCCCGTTCCTGCTGATCCACTCGTTCCTGCAGGCCCGCACCGCCGACATCGTCGACGGCCTCGAAGCCGCCAAGATCAGCTTCCTGAACCTCGTCCAGCGTCTTGCTCCGGAACACAAGGCGGCCTGAACATGAGCTGCTCCAACCACCCGAATCCACGGGGGTGCCGCCATGCGAACTAGACGCCTGCGCAAGGGTTCCGAGGCGCTGGAGGTCAGCGCGTTCATCAACCTGATCGTCGTGCTGATCCCGTTCCTGCTGTCGACGGCCGTGTTCTCCAACATGGCGGTGCTGGGCTTGACGCTGCCGGCGAAGTCGTCCAACTGGGAAGGCCTCGACAAGAACCCGCTCAAGCTCGAAGTCGTGGTGCGCCAGGACGCGATCGAGGTCGGCGACAAGGTCGGCGGCCTGATCCAGCGCATCCCCAACACGCCCACGGGCGTCGACGTCGCGACGCTGAACAGCGTCATGTTCCTCGTCAAGAACAAGTTCCCGGACGTCACGGCCGCGTCACTGCTGCCCGAGCCCAACATCCCCTACGACACCGTCATCCACGTGATGGATGCGATGCGCACGGGCAAGTCGGCCAATGGCGGCACCACGGTGGTCGACGTGATCCTGTTCCCGGCGATCTCCATCGGCGATGCGCCGGTGCGGCACTGAAAGGGGCGCGCCATGAAGCTCTCCCCCATCCAGAAACGCGCCGCGCGCAACGCCCGCCACGGCAACGGGCTCGACATGAACCTCGTGTCGCTGATCGACGTCTTCACGATCCTGATCTTCTTCCTGTTGTCGAGCTCCGGCGTCGAAACCCTGCCCGCCGCAGCCGTGCACCTGCCGGAATCGAGCTCGACGATAGATCCCAAGGAGACACTGGTCGTCGTCATCAATGCCAATGAGATCACCGTCGAAGGCCGCAAGGTGGCCGACGTCGCGCCGCTGGCCACCGCCAAGGACGACCTGATCCCGGGATTGAAGGCCGAGCTCGACCTGGTCTCGGCGCGTCCCGTGGCATTGGCCGAGAACGCCGCCAAGGCGCACTCGCTGACGATCATGGGTGACAAGGACATCCCCTACCAACTGCTGCGCAAGGTGATGTACACCGCGGCGATCGCGAACTTCACTGACGTGTCGTTCGCGGTGAACCGGAAGGAGTGAAGATGACCCCCACGCTCCTTTCAGTCGCTGCCCCCCGAGCGGGTGGCAGCTTGCTCCGGACGGCCATTCGCCGCGCTGCGCGATGACCACCATCTCTTTCCGCACTTCCACGCTGCCTTGGGCGCTGGCGAGCGACGACGAGGAACGCTTCCGCAAGCTGTTCCTCGCGTTGATGGGCTTCGTCATCGTGTTCGGCATCGCGCTGCGCTTCATCACGCTGCCAGAGCCGGAGCGCGTCTCGGTGACGCTGCCACCGGCCATCGCCCAGCTGTTGCTGGACAAGCCGCCCCCGCCGCCGCCTCCGCCGCCCAAGGTGGAGAAGGTGGAGGCGCCCAAGCCCGACCCGAAGGACAAGCGCGAGGCCGCGCCGTTGCCTACCAAGCCGGTGCCCAAGGAGCGGCCCGTTGTGGAGGCACGCCAGCCGATCCCGGGCAAGCCGCCGGGTGAAGATCGCGAAGCAGCGCGCAACAAGGCCGCCGGCGTGGGCCTGCTGGCCGCGCTCAAGGACGCGCCGCCCGAGCTGCATGGCGCTCCGCTGGCCGTGCAACTGAACCAGGACATCAAGAAGGGCGCGGGCGTCGGCTCGGGCACCGGTGTGGGCGTCGGCGCGGGCAAGGAGCAAGGCCTGCCTGACCGCAACATGATCACCTCCAACGCCACCGGCGGCAGCGGCGGCATCAACACCGCGGGCTTCAGCCGCGACAGTGGCGGCGGCGGCCTGGCCGGCCGTTCGACGACGCTCGTTGCAGGCGTCGCTGGCGGCGGCGGTGGCGGCGGTCCGGGGCTGGGTGGCCAGATCTCGGGCACCGGCGGCCACGGCACCGGCGCCGGCCAGGGCAAGGCCGGCGGCACGCTCAACAAGAGCGGCAGCGGCAAGGCCTCGCGCTCGATCGAAGAGGTGCGCCTGGTGCTGGAACGCAACAAGGGCGCGCTCTACGCGATCTACAACCGGGCCCTGCGCGAGGACCCGTCGCTCCAGGGCAAGTTTGTCGTCAAGTTCACCATCGCCCCGAACGGCAGCGTCACGGCGTGCACGCAGGTGTCGAGCGAACTGAAGAACCCGGAGCTCGAACAGAAGCTGCTGGCGCGCTTCCGTTCGATGACCTTCCCGGCGGAGGATGTCGAAGTCCTCGAGACGACCTACCCGATCGACTTCCTCCCGTCCTGATCCCGCGCACTTCGGTGCAATGCGCCGGCCTCTGCCATCAAACGCAGTGGCCGGCGTTTTTCATGGGGTTGCGTCCGATCGCTCAGGAGGACAGGCATTGCCTCAGTCCGCACGAGCGGGGTCAGGTCCTGAAACCCCTGCATATCGGCGTCCGCGCCCGGTCCTGAAAGCGAAAGGGCGACCCGCAAGCCGCACTTTCTTCGGGTCGCCCTCGCTCAGCGATCCTGGTGCGTGACGCGATTGCGGCCGTCGGTCTTGCTGGCGTAGAGCGCGACGTCGGCGCGCGCCAACGCGACGTCGATGCCCTCGTCCCAGTGGAACGGCGTCAGGCCGATGCTGGCCGTCACGCGCAGGCCCGGCACGCGCGACGCCCAGTCATGCTCGGCGATGGCGCGGCGCAGGCGCTCGGCCACGGCCAGGAACTGCGCCGCTGCGATACCACCGCCATAGAGCATCGCGAACTCCTCGCCGCCGATGCGCGCGGCCACGTCCGACGGGCGCGAATGCCGGCGCATCAACACCGCGAGCTCGCGCAGCACCAGGTCGCCAGTCGCGTGCGAGAACGTGTCGTTGACGTGCTTGAAGTGATCCAGGTCGATCATCAGCAAGGCCATGGGCCGCTGGCCTTGCCCGCGCAGCGCGGACGCCGCCTCGAAGAAATGCCGCCGGTTGGCGAGCCCGGTCAGCGGATCTTCCATGGCGAGGCGCTTGAGGTCCGTCGCCTCCTCGTTGGCGTCGCGCAGGCGTCCTTCGAGCGATGCCTTGTCACGCTTGAGCGCATCGGCTTCGCCGCGGCTGCGCTCGAGCTCGACGCGGATATGCGAGGCCTCGAGGCGCGCGTCCGCCTGCGCGCGCGACAGAGCGAGCCAGATCTCCACGTACTTGCGATGGCTGTCCAGCGCCGAGCGCCACTTGCCTTGCGACTCTTGCAGCAGGCAGTTCTCGAGGTGGGCCTGGGCGAGCTGGTCCTGACGGTCGGCCGAAGCCAGCAGTTCCAGTGCCGCCGCGATGTGCGCCTGCGCCGATCGGCGCTCGCCGCTCAAGCGGCAAACCCGCGCGAACACGATCTCGAGCGGCCCTTTCTCGGGAAACGCACTGATGCGGTCGGCCGCCTGCATGCCTTCGCGCAGCAGCGCCTGCGCCTGCGCCAGCCGGTCCAGGCCGATCAGCACGTTTGCCCCATCCGCGGCCAGGCGTGCCACGAGGTGGTCGCGGCCAGCGCACACCAACTCCGCGATGAAGGCCACCAACACGTCGAGCTCGGCCGCGAGTTCCCCGGCCGACGCCAGGCGCGCCTGCACCAGCTTCAATCGCGACGTGACGATGTTGGCCCGGCATACCCACTCGAGCGGCTCCTCGCCCAGCTCGCGCGCACCCGCCAGCGCCCGGCTCGAGGCCTCCAGCGCCGCTTCGAAGTTGCCGAGCGTCTCCTGCAGGTCGCCCGAATTCAGCCAGAAGATGCTGCGATCGCGTGGCGTGCAATCCGGTCGCTCGGCCAGCGCGCCCGCCCGCTGGATGAGCTCGATCGCACCCGGCGCGTCGCTGATGCGCGCGGCCACCGTGGCCTGCAGCGCCGTGGCGCGCACCAACAGGCTGGTGTCGTCGCACATGCGGAACCATTCGAGCGCCTTGTAGCCGGCGATCGCCGCCTCCTTCAGGCGTCCAGCGTACTGGTAGCTCAAGAGGAGGACGTACTCGCGCCGGCCCATGTTGCGCGGATCCCGCTCCTGGAGCAGGCGGGCTTCCAGGCCCTGGCACAGGTCGATCGCGGCGTTGAGGTGCGACGCGCGCGCCAGTCGCTCCGCCTGGTCCAGCAGCTCCGACGAACTGCCCGCGAGCGACGCGGCGGCAGCGGTGCCCTGGCGATCGGGCTTGCGCTCCGGCTTCGTCGCCTTGCCCCGCTGCAGCACCTCGACGAGGTAGGCGAACTGCACATCGTGGCCGACCGCGGCGTCGGCGCCATGATCGGCATCGCCGTGCGCGGCGGAGTGTTGAGGGGATGTCGTCATGGGCTTGGGGGCTGCGGACATCGTAGCGCGGCAGCCGGCGTCGCGCATGCGCACCAGCGCAACACCGCGATCGCGACAGCGGTCATCCATCACGCGTTGGGCGATGCCGCGGGCCGAGCAAGAGCGGCCCACGGGCTGCTCTTGCTCGTCATTCGCGCGGTTCAGCTGAGCCGCGACGCCTTGGGCAGCCGCGTCGCGAGCCAGTCGTGAACGTCGGCCCGGATGTTGCGGCTGGCCAGCAGGAAGTCCTCGAACCGGCTCGGCACGTACGGCAGGTACAGCAGCGGCATGCGCGCCTCTTCCGGCGTGCGTGCCGCCTTGCGGCCGTTGCAGGTCGCGCAGGCCGTCACCAGGTTCATCCAGCTCCAAGCACCGCCGCGGCTCTCCGGGAGGATGTGCTCGCACTGCAGGTCGCGCTCGGGAAAGCGCAGGCCGCAGTAAGCGCAGGTGGCCCGGTCGCGCCGGAACAGCTTCTCCTTGGCGACCGCCGGCTCGACATCGAACAGGTTCACGCGCGCGGCACCACGCAGCGCGATGATCGGGTAGACCTCGATCTGCGATTGCCGCTGCGTGGCCACGTTCCAGCCGCCGTGCAGCGTGCGCAACGGACCGGCACCCTCGAACCACGCGACCGCGCCCGCGGCGTGCTGCGTGGCCGCGTGCTCGATCGAGATCCAGGCCTGGGGGGTGCCCTGGATGTCGAGCTGCAGGACGTGTTGATGCAGGGGTTGCATTTCGGGTGCCCTCCTTTCGCGGGTCTCTCAGTCGCGCGCGTAGTGGGCGCGGTCGCTGCCGTCAAAAGCAGCCGGACTTCATGCAGCACTTCTTGAACAGGCGCGCCGATCCACACACGCATGGGTCGTTGCGACCGAGCTTCTCGCGCAGTTCCTTGTCGCCATGGACGACGCGGTGGCCGCGCTTGACGCTGGTTTCGGAGGGGAAGCCGTTACGGCGCTTGCGCGTCGTCGATGTCGTAAAAGCTCAGGTCGTCGTCGGTGTCGTGTTTCACGATGGATCTCCTTGATGAAAATGAAATGAATGCGCTTGGGGGTGGCCGATCGGCATTGAACCGACGTCAACGGGATCACAACCCGTGGCTCTGCCATTGAGCTACGGCCACCCCCAAGCGCACGGGTGCAATGGACTCGACGGTCAGATTCGAACTGACGCGGGCATACGCCACCCGGTTTGCAGCCAGGCACCTTCAACCACTCGGCAACGTCGAGAAATCTGGCGCCTCGTGCGGGGCTCGAACCCGCGACATCTCGCTGGACAGGCGAGCACTCTTCCACTGAGTCAACGAAGCAAAAAGGTTCCGGTGACGGGTTCCGGAGCCGCCCAATCGTTGCGGCCGGTTTTGTCGCGGAACGTGAGAGCTCACGCGACTTGATTGGCGTCGTGTGCGGGAGTTGAACCCGCATACCCGGAATGAAACTCCGGAGTCCTTGCCAGTTAGACGAACACGACTGAAAGGCTTCCACTTCGGCTGTGCCCCCGCGCGAGCCATCCCGTCGGATGCGGCGTCTCGCTGCACGAGGTCAGGTTTGCTGCCACGCACATCCCGCGCCGCGTACACCTCGAGGTTTTGCGACGACGGAGTGCAGGGGCACACCCGAAGTGAAAGGACCAACAAAAAGGCCCGGAAACCTTTGCGGAGTCCGGGCCTCTGGAGTTCAGAGTGCGACAGGCGCGCTGGTCAGGCGCGGCGGTCTCCCGGAGCGGGCGGATCCTCGGACTCGCAATGGACAAGCGGCTGTCCCTTCGACAGACCGGCCGTCATCAGCGAACACGGGCGCACGAACGCGCGCAAGCCGTCGAGGGCTTTGGCGTTGCGAGGGGCGATCCGGCTGTTCACGATGCGTATCCTGGTTCGGTTCCGTTGGAAGTGCGCGGTTCGAGCAAGGGTCCCGGCGCTGCACTTCGTGCAAAGAATCATCGCTCTTTCAAGCGGCAGCACGCATTGTAAATAGTCTTTACTGATTGCGCAAGCACCCCGTTGTCCGGATGTTGCATCGCGTCCACGGTGGCGATGCGGTACGCTGCTAGCCGCCATCGTCTTCCTGCTCCACTTCCTGCTGCCGCTGCCATGACCGCTCCCTTGCCCCGCATCCTGTTGACCGGCTTCGAACCTTTCGGTGGCGAGTCCGTCAACCCGTCCTGGCAGATCGCCCAGGCACTGGACGGTTGGGGCTGCGACGGCCACCGCGTGCACGCGGTGCTGCTGCCCTGCGCCTTCGGCGACGCCCTGGCCCGGCTCGACGCGGCCCTCGCCGAGCTGCGGCCCGACCTCGTCATGTGCCTCGGGCAGGCCGGCGGCCGCACGGAGATCTCCATCGAGCGCGCCGCGCTCAACGTCGACGACGCGCGCATCCCCGACAACATCGGCCGCCAGCCCATCGACATTGCGGTGGTGCCCGGTGGCCCGGCCGCCTACTTCTCGACGTTGCCGATCAAGGCGCTCGCGCGCGACCTGCGCCAGGCCGGCATCGCAGCCGCCGTCTCCAACACCGCCGGCACCTTCGTCTGCAACCACGTGTTCTACGCGCTGATGCACAGGCTCGCGAGCGTGCCCGCACTGGCGCACGCGCGCGGCGGCTTCGTGCACGTGCCATTCACTCCCCCACAGGTGGCCGGGCGCAGCGGCGTGCCGTCGATGCCGCTGGCCACGCAGGTCGAGGGCATTCGAGAGGCGTTGCGCTCGGCGCTGCGCACACGTGACGACGTGCGCGAGACGGCCGGGCGCGAGATCTGACCCGCTCAGCGTAAATAGTCTTTACGTCGAGCGCGCCGGCGGCGACAATCGGGGTCGACTTCCTGCCGGCCCCTTCCGCCTCGTGACCGAACCCACTGTTTCCCGCCGCCGCAACGTCCTCGCGCTGTTCCAGGCCTACGCCGAAAGCGCCGTCGCTAGCGGCGCCGCTCCCAAGGGCCTCGAGCAGGCTTTTGCCGCCCGCCTCGAGATCTCGCCCAGCATGTGGAGCCAGATCAAGTCGTCGCGCCCGATCGGCGACAAGCTCGCGCGCCAGGTCGAGCAGCACTGCGGCAAGCCCGCCGGCTGGCTCGACGAGGAGCGCGAGGCCGCCGGCCTCACGCCCGGCGAGCAGCAGTTCCTGGCGCTGGCGCAGCAGGCCTGGCGCGCCACCAACAGCGACGGGCGCAAGGCCTTGAAGACGCAGATGAAGCAGCTCGCGCAGGGGTGAGCGCCTGCAGCGCGTCAGGCGCGGGAGTCGCGCTGGCGCCAGCTCAGTTCCAAGAATCGGATTCGTCGAGAAGCAGGTCGCCGAGCGGCAGCAATCGATGGCCGAAGAGCCTGAAACTGGTCTGGGTCCGCTCGAAGTCGGCGATGACATGGCTCATGTCGAGGACGCCGCCGAAGCTTCCCATCCCGTACCGCGTTTCGTCGAGCTCGACATGGGCCACGCGCCTGCAGGGGTTGCCTTCGCGCAGCAGCATCCGATGCGCTAGCCGGATGACGTGCGGGCCGGCCAGGTCACCCGTCGGCGTCCCAAAGATCCATGACCTCGTTGTAGGGTGTCATGGGCGAGATCGCTTTGCAGGAGCCCGGGGCCGTCGATGGACATGGCGACGCTCGATGTCAAAGGCGCGACTCTACGCCAGCGCGACGTCGCACGAGTAAAGTCGCTCGCGACGGGATGCGTGCCCACCGGTGCGCCCCAACTCTGCTGCGAGACCTCATGAGCACCCAAGCACCCGCCCTTCCGCTGCGCTGGCAGTTCTGGATCGACCGCGGCGGCACGTTCACCGACATCGTCGCCAAGCGCCCCGACGGCAACCTGATCACGCACAAGCTGCTGTCCGAGAACCCCGAGCAGTACCGCGACGCCGCCGTCGCCGGCATCCGCCACCTGCTGGGCCTGCAGCCGGGCGAGCCGATCACGCCGGCGCAGGTCGAGTGCGTGAAGATGGGCACGACGGTGGCCACCAACGCACTGCTCGAGCGCAAGGGCGAGAAGACCCTGCTGGTGACCACGCGCGGCTTCCGCGACGCACTGCGCATCGCCTATCAGGATCGGCCGCGCCTGTTCGATCGCCACATCCAGCTGCCTGAGCTCCTGTACGCGCAGGTGATCGAGGCCGACGAGCGCATGAGCGCGCACGGCGACGTGCTGCGGGTGCTCGACGACGCGGCGTTGCGCGTCGAGCTGCAGCGCGCATTCGACGCCGGCCTGCGCAGCGTGGCCATCGTCTTCATGCACGGCTACCGCTTCACGCAGCACGAGGCCACGGCCGCGCAGCTGGCGCGCGAGGTCGGCTTCACGCAGGTCAGCGCGTCGCACCGCACCAGCCCGCTGATGAAGCTGGTGAGCCGCGGCGACACCACCGTCGTCGACGCCTACCTGTCGCCCATCCTGCGCCGCTACGTCGAGCAGGTGGCCGGCGAGATGCCCGGGGTCAAGCTGTTCTTCATGCAGTCTTCGGGCGGACTGGCCGACGCGCACGCGTTCCAGGGCAAGGACGCGATCCTGTCGGGGCCGGCCGGCGGCATCGTCGGCATGGTGCGCACCGCGCAACTGGCCGACTTCGGCGCTGTCATCGGCTTCGACATGGGCGGCACCTCCACCGACGTGTCGCACTTCGCCGGCGAGTTCGAACGCGCGTTCGAGACGCAGGTGGCCGGCGTGCGGATGCGCGCGCCGATGATGAGCATCCACACCGTCGCCGCCGGCGGTGGCTCGATCCTCGGCTTCGACGGCGCGCGCCTGCGGGCCGGCCCGCACAGCGCGGGCGCGAACCCGGGCCCGGCGAGCTACCGCCGCGGCGGACCGCTGGCCGTCACCGACGCCAACGTGCTGCTCGGCAAGATCCAGCCGAAGTGGTTCCCCAAGGTGTTCGGCAAGGCCGCCAACGAGCCGCTCGATCGCGCCGCCGTCGTCGCGGCGTTCGAGCAGATGGCCGCGGACGTCGCGTCGCGCACGGGCCGCACGCGCTCGCCCGAGGAACTGGCCGAGGGCTTTCTCGACATCGCCGTGGCCAGCATGGCCAACGCGATCAAGAAGATCTCGGTGGCGCGTGGCTACGACGTCACGCGCTACACGCTGCAATGCTTCGGCGGTGCCGGCGGCCAGCACGCATGCCTGGTGGCCGACGCGCTGGGCATGAACAGCGTGTTCGTGCACCCGCTCGCCGGCGTGCTGTCGGCCTACGGCATGGGCCTGGCCGACCAGGGCGTGATGCGCGAGGCTGCGGTGGAGCAGCCGCTCAGCGACGCCGCACTGCCCGCCGTGCGCGCGCGCCTGGACGCGCTCGCGAGCGAGTCCGTCGAGGCGCTCCGCCGCCAGGGCACGGGCCCGCGCGACGTGCGCGTGATGCGCCGCGCGCACCTGCGTTACGCGGGGACGGATTCGGCGCTGGTGGTCGACTTCGGCGACGGCAGCGTCAGCACGCTGGCCACCGCCTTCGAGGCCGCCTACCGCCGTCGCTACGCGTTCCTGATGGAAGGCCGCGGCCTGATCGTCGAGGCCGTGTCGGTGGAGGCCATCGCCGCGGGCGAGGCGCCGGCCGAGCCGCGCGTCACCGCGATGGCGCCGACGCCCGCGCCTGTCACCGAGACCGTGCGCATGTACAGCGAAGGCTGTTGGTGGGACGCGGCGCTGGTGGTGCGCGAATCGTTGCGCCCTGGCCACCTCGTCGACGGCCCGGCCATCATCGCGGAGAAGAACGCGACCACCGTCGTCGAACCCGGCTGGCAGGCGCGCGTGACCGATCTCGACCACCTGGTGCTGCAGCGCATCGCGCCACGCGACCGGCGCGTGGCCATCGGCACCAGCGTCGATCCAGTGATGCTGGAGGTGTTCAACAACGCATTCATGAACATCGCCGAGCAGATGGGCCTGCAGCTGCAGAACACCGCCTACTCGGTCAACATCAAGGAGCGCCTGGACTTCTCGTGCGCGCTGTTCGACGTCGACGGCAACCTGATCGCCAACGCGCCGCACATGCCCGTGCACCTGGGTTCGATGAGCGAGTCGATCAAGACGGTGATGGCGCGCAACGCGGGCCAGATGCAGCCCGGCGACGTCTACGCGCTCAACGACCCGTACCACGGCGGCACTCACTTGCCCGACATCACCGTCGTCACGCCCGTGTTCGACGCCGACGACCGGGCCATCCTGTTCTACGTCGCCTCGCGCGGCCACCACGCCGACGTCGGCGGCGTGACGCCCGGCTCGATGCCGCCATTCTCGACGCGCATCGAACAAGAGGGCGTGCAGATCGACAACTTCAAGCTGGTCGAGCGTGGGCGCCTGCGCGAGGCCGAGATGATCGCCCTGTTGAAGAGCGGTGAGTACCCGTCGCGCAACCCGGCCCAGAACATCGCCGACCTGAAGGCCCAGATCGCCGCCAACGAGAAGGGTGTGCAGGAGCTGCGCAAGATGGTGGCGCAGTACGGCCTGCCCGTGGTGCAGGCCTACATGGGCCACGTGCAGGACAACGCCGAGGAGTCGGTGCGCCGCGTCATCACGCGCCTGAAGGACGGCCGGTTCACCCTGCCGCTGGACAACGGCGCGCAGATCTCGGTGGCGATCCGCGTCGACCTCGTCGGTCGCCGCGCCGCGATCGACTTCACCGGCACGTCGCCGCAGCTGGTCAACAACTTCAACGCGCCGACCGCCGTCTGCATGGCCGCGGTGCTGTACGTGTTCCGCACGCTGGTCGACGTCGACATCCCGCTCAACGCCGGCTGCCTGAAGCCGCTGGACGTGATCATCCCGGACGGCTCCATGCTCAACCCGCACCCTCCGGCGTCGGTGGTGGCTGGCAACGTCGAAACGTCGACCTGCATCACCAACGCGCTGTACGGTGCGCTCGGCCTGATGGCCGCCGGCCAGTGCACGATGAACAACTTCACCTTCGGCAACGAGCGCCACCAGTACTACGAGACGATCTCCGGCGGCTCGGGCGCCGGCGCGCTCATCGACGATCAAGGCCAGGTCATCGGTGGCTTCGCCGGCACGAGCGTCGTGCAGACCCATATGACCAACTCGCGCCTGACCGACCCCGAGGTGCTGGAATTCCGTTTCCCGGTGCGCGTCGACAGCTACGAGATCCGCCCCGGCTCCGGCGGCGCCGGCCAGTGGCGCGGCGGCGAAGGCGGCACGCGCAAGGTGCGTTTCCTGGAGCCGATGACCGCGTCCATCCTCAGCAACGGCCGGCTCCATGGTGCGTTCGGCATGGGCGGCGGCGAGGCCGGGCAGGTGGGGCGCAACTCGGTGATGCGAACGGACGGCAGCGTCGAGAAACTGGATCACATCGGCTCGGCGCAGATGCAACCGGGCGACGTGTTCGTCATCGAGACGCCGGGCGGGGGCGGATTCGGGCAAGCTTGACGCGCCCACCCGCCAACCGGCGCCGGAAATCCGCTGTTCGTCGCAAGACCAGCGTGAACGGCCAACCTTGTTGCTAGATTCGCGACAGAAAAGCTGCAAAGGCCACCTGGCGCATTTGGCGTGTGCTTGCCGACACCGTCGATGAGCCACGTCTTTGCGTGGCCGTGCGCCTGGAGCAACCTGCCATGTTCGCCAACGTCATTCAGCGTGAACCACCTGCCCTGCGCCTGACCGACACGCACGAGGCGCGCTGGGGCATGCCCATCCGCGTGCTCTCGGTGGGTGATGATTCATTGGTTCACGAAGGCATTCGTGCGCTGCTCGGCATCGAGAGCGATATCGAGTTCGTTGGCGAAGTCGGAAGCGAAGAGCTCGAATCCATCCAATTCATGAGCCTCCTGCCTGCAGTGGTATTGATGGGCAGTGAGCTTTCAGGCCATGGAAGCGCCAAGGCGATCGTTCAGTTGCATGCAGTCGATCCATGCACCCGCGTCATCGTCATTGCCTCGAGAAGTGGAGACATGCGCACTCGAAGAGCGATGGGTGCTGGCGCGCGTGGTTGTCTCCTGTCGTCCAATGTGCGGCTGGAATTGGCCAAGGCGATCCGCGTAGTGGCGTCCGGCCGCCGATTCATCGACGGTGACTCCGCCATCGAGTGGATGCAAGGCAGCGCAGAGGAGGATCTGAAGGCCCGCGAGATCCAGGTTCTTGAATTGGTTGCCGCGGGAAAGGCCAACAAGGAAATTGCGTTCGAGCTCTCCACGACCGAAGGCACCGTGAAGAACTACATCAAGAGGATCCTCGGCAAGCTGCACGCGTCCGATCGAACGCACGCCGTGGTCATCGGTATCGCGCGAGGAATCATCGAGATTCGCGCGCCGTCCGCCTGACTCGGCGCAGCGTCGTCATCACTCCCGCACGACGAATCCTTGGTCGCTCGATCCGCAAAAAAAGAGAGGCGGTCTGTGAAGGCCGCCTCTGCCAAGATCAAGAGTAGCCCTCTCGATCAACCTTTGCGGTCAGAACTTGTAGGTCGCGGAGCCGTAGACGAAGCGGCCGTGCGGATCGTAGTAGGTCGGGTCGTAGCCCGTCTGGAAGTACGTGCCGTTGGTCGTGACGACCGGCGGCTGGCGGTTCAAGAGGTTCTTCAGTCCAAGGCGGAAGGTCAGGTTCTTCACGCCGCTGTATTCGCCTTGCAGGTCGTAGGTTGCAAAGGCCGTGACGCGACGGCCCGTGCTGCAGACCGCGGGCGGCGCATCGGGCGCCGTGTAGTCGGACGGATCGCAGTCGTCGATGGCAGGTGGCGCATCTCTATAGCTCGACTGGTAGTTCTGCGTCAGCGCCAGGCCGTAGGCGGCATATTTCCAATTTACCGTCAGCGCATGCTTCCAGCGGAAGATCAAGCCTCCGTTCGTGATGGCATTGATGGCGGAGTCCGACGGATCGGTCGTTCGCCCGACGCTGTGCTGGACGGTGCCGTCGATCGTCGTCAAATCGTATTTCTGGATCCATGTGCCGGCCAGTTCGGCGCTGAACCGGCCCACCGACGTCTGCAGGCCAGACCACTTCACGTCGACGTCGACGCCGGAGGTAACGACACCTCCGCTGTTGACGTTGCTCGTGACGATGTTGGTGATGTTGTCGGAACTGTCGCGCGACACCAGCGGCGTGTACACCGGGTTGCCGGCGGCTGCCAGGTTCACGACCGTCTCGGCGTCGAGCGTGATGATCGCGTGATCGACGCGCACATGGTAGTAGTCGACGCTGGCTGACAGGCCCTTGATGGGCTCGACGATCGTGCCCAGCAAGAACTGCTTCGACTTTTCCGGTACCAGGTGCGGATTGCCGCCGACTTGCTGGTTGAACTGGCCCGGGGTACCCGTGACGGGGTCGGTGAAGATGGACGTCGTGGCGGGTGCGAGCGGGGTGTACAGCTCGGGCAGCGAGGGCTCGCGGAAGCCCGTCCCGATGGCGCCCCGGATCGCGACCTGGTCGAGCGGCCGGAACTTCAGGCTGATCTTGGGGTTGGTGGAAGAAGTGCTGGGGTAGTGGTCGTTGCGCACCGACAGGTCGGCTTCGAGGCTCTTCAGGAACGGCGCATCGATTTCGCCATAGATCGAATGCGACGTGCGCGTCGCGGCGTACGGCAGCACCGCGGCGCCATAGCCGGAGACGTCGCCGCTCTGGTAGGCCGCGCTCGGCCGCAGGTCGAGGGCTTCCCTGCGCAGCGTCAGGCCCGCGGCGAACGCCAACGCGCCGCCCGGCAGCTTGGCCAGGTCGTGCTGAACCTTGAGGTCGATCGCATCGGTCGTCAGCGACGATTTGATGATGTTGCCGTTGTAGTTCGTCGCCAGGATCTGGGCGGCCAGCGCCGGGGACTGGTGCGCCACGAACGGATTGAAGGCGTCATTGCCGCTCAGCAGTTCGACCAGCTGGGTCTGGTTCTGGTAGCCGCGCTGGGTCGATTCCGACACCACGCTCTCGTTGCGGCTGTACGCTGTGTCGTAGTCCCAGCCCGCGAGCGAACCGGTGAGCCCGGCCGCGAAGTGGTAGAGCGTCGACTTGTCGGTATGGATGCGGCCGCCGCCATCCAGTGCTCGGTAGCTGACCGTCACGGGGCAGGCGCCGCCGGCGCAACTTGTCAACACTTCGGGATGGTTGGAAACCGCGATGTAGCTGGCCGGGTAGTACGGGCTCGACGGATTGATGACGATGACCGGATCGACGCCGATCTTTTGGAACAGTGGATCGGTCGCGAGGAAGGCGGCGCTGTACGGCGAAGCCTGTTCGCTGAGGACGGTCTTCGCGTTCGACAGGAATACTTCCGCGAACCACTCGTTGTCCTCGTTGATGCGGCCACGCAAGGTGCCCGCGACGTTGACGCGCGTGATGTCCGGCGTCAACGGCACGAATGGCGAAGGGTTGTAGCGGCAGGTGTTGAGGTTCACGTCGAACGACATGCCGTTGGTCGAACAATTGTTGGCCGTGCTGCCGGCGCTCGTCGGGCCCAGGATGTTGCCGATACCGCTGCCGTCCGCGTAGATGCCCTTGCCCTGGTTCTGCGAGGTCAGGATGTTCGGATCGAAGGTGCGGATCGCACCCGTGGCGGTCGCGCTGATATCGAACAGGCCGTCGTCGCTCCACGCACGATTCGCGTATTTGCGCTGGTAGCCCTGGACGGAGGCGTCGTGCGCGACGTCGAGCGAGAACATCGCCGTGACATGATCCGTCTCCATATCGCCGAAGCCTGCAACCAGGCCGAACTTGCCGCTCTTGCCGCCGCCGCTGGTGGTTGGCTTGCCGTAGTAGCCGGTCAGCTCCACACCGCGGAAATCCTTGCGCAGGATGAAGTTGATGACGCCGGCGACCGCGTCGGAGCCGTACACGCCCGACGCACCATCCTTCAGGATTTCCACGCGATCGATGGCAGACAGGGGTATCGAGTTGATGTCGACAGCCGTACCGTCCGTCGCGTAGTTCGCGATGCGACGACCGTTGACGAGCACCAGGGTGCGCTGCGAACCGAGTCCGCGCAGGCTCGCGGTGGATTCGCCGTAGGTCGATTGGCCGGCGTTCTGGGAGGTGTTCGTGCCTCCCGCGGAGGAGTTCGCGGAGATGTTCTGCAACAGCTGTTCGGTGTTCGTGACACCGAGCTTGTCGATCTGTTCGCGAGAAATCGTCTGTACCGGAAGCGCACTTTCGGCATCGACTCTCTTGATCGACGAACCGGTGATCTCCACGCGCTGCACCACCGCTCCCTGATCTTGCGACGGTGCCTGCGCCCAAGCCAGGAAGGGGGCTCCCGAGGCCAGCGCACCCAATGCAGAGAGGACGCAATGGCAGAGCTTGGTTCTCTGAAAGGTAGTTTTGTTCATTGGGTGGGGGTGTGAGTGAGCTTGTTTCGGCGACTCGTGACGCTCGTCTGCCAGCGAATGGCCGGGATATGGGGCTGGTCCTCGCATCGACTTCGCCCCCGCAGTGAAGTAAATCTATCGAGCAGACGCGGCCGCGAAAAGTCTCGGAGGAGAGGCGCAGCAAGTCTCTTTAGGCATCGCCCATCAAGGACGCGTCCTGAAAGCTCAACGTCGAGTGGCAACGGGCCGGCTGAGTGGCTTTCGCCAGCGGAGCGCGGCATGCCCTGAGCCAGCGGGCGTGACATTGCGCACGCGCGCCATTCGTGCGTGCATCGATCCATTCCCGTTTTGCATGACGTCGCCAGGCACGGTGGTTACGGCCCAATTACACTGGCAAGGACGTCGCTTTCCCCGCTGGTTACGGGTTAACCCGTATTTTTGACAAGTTCCTCGGTGTAACTGCTGTTCGCCGCGGAACCAGACAACGGTACGGTGCGAAGCTGGCGCCGCGAGATTGGGCGAGCCCCGCGCCACGGAACCGCCCGTGGCAGCGAGGTTCGCCCAATCTTGTCTTTGAACCTTGTGATTGGAGCCTCCTCATGAACCGTCCCGCCATGGAAGGGTTGCGCCTGAACGTGCCCGCCTACGTCAAACACGACCGCCTCGTCTCCTGGGTCGCGCAGATCGCCGCGCTGACGCAGGCCGCCGACGTCTACTGGTGCGACGGCACCGAGGCCGAGTACGACCGGCTGTGCGAGTTGCTCGTCTCCGCCGGCACCTTCAAGAAGCTGAACCCGGCCAGGCGCGCCAACAGCTACCTGGCCTGCAGCGACCCGACCGATGTCGCGCGCGTGGAGGACCGCACCTTCATCTGCAGCGAGCGCAAGGAAATGGCCGGCCCGACCAACAACTGGCAAGCGCCCGCCGCGATGCGCGCGCTGCTGCAGAACGGCCAGGCCGACGGCACGCCGGGCCTGTTCGCCGGCGCGATGCGCGGCCGCACGCTGTACGTCGTGCCGTTCTCGATGGGGCCGCTGGGCTCGCCGATCTCGCACATCGGCGTCGAGCTGTCCGACAGCCCGTACGTGGCCGTCAACATGCGCCTGATGACCCGCATGGGCCGCGGCGTGCTGGAGTTGCTGGGCGAGGACGGCGAGTTCGTGCCTTGCGTCCACAGCGTGGGTGCGCCCCTGGTCGATGACCAGAAGGACGTGTCCTGGCCGTGCAACAAGACCAAGTACATCGTCCACTACCCCGAGACCCGCGAGATCTGGAGCTACGGCTCGGGCTACGGCGGCAACGCGCTGCTGGGCAAGAAGTGCTTCGCGCTGCGCATCGCCTCCAACATGGGCCGCGACGAAGGCTGGCTGGCCGAACACATGCTGATCCTGGGCGTGACCAACCCGCAAGGCGTCAAGCGCCACATCGCGGCCGCGTTCCCCAGCGCCTGCGGCAAGACCAACTTCGCGATGCTGATCCCGCCGGCCGGCATGCCCGGCTGGAAGGTCACCACCATCGGCGACGACATCGCCTGGATCAAGCCGAGCGCCGACGGCCGCCTGATGGCCATCAACCCGGAAGCCGGCTACTTCGGCGTCGCCCCCGGCACCAACGAGCAGACCAACCCGAACTGCATGGCCAGCCTCACCCGGGACGCCATCTTCACCAACGTCGGCCTGACCGACGACGGCGACGTCTGGTGGGAAGGCATGGGCGAGGCCCCGGCGCACTGCATCGACTGGCAAGGCAAGGACTGGACGCCGGCCATCGCCAAGGAAACCGGCGCCAAGGCCGCCCACCCGAACGCGCGCTTCACCGTGGCCGCCACCAACAACCCGGCCCTCGACGAGGCCTGGGACGACCCGAAGGGCGTGGCCATCGACGCGTTCATCTTCGGCGGCCGCCGCTCCACGACCGTGCCGCTGGTGACCGAGGCGCGCGATTGGGTCGACGGCGTCTACATGGCCGCCACGATGGGCTCCGAAACGACCGCCGCCGCGGTCGGCCAGCAAGGCGTCGTGCGGCGCGACCCGTTCGCGATGCTGCCGTTCACCGGCTACAACATGAGCGACTACTTCCAGCACTGGCTCAACATCGGCGAGCAGTTGGAGAAGCAAGGCGCCAAGCTGCCGGCCATCTACTGCGTCAACTGGTTCCGAAAGGGCGCCGACGGCAAGTTCGTGTGGCCGGGCTACGGCGAGAACATGCGCGTGATGGAGTGGATGCTCGGCCGCATCGACGGCAACGCCCAGGGCACCGCGAACGTGTTCGGCACCAGCCCGCGCTACGAGGACCTGAACTGGAACGGCCTGGACTTCAGCCGCGCTCAGTTCGACAGCGTCATCGGCGTCGACAAGGCCGCCTGGCAGCAGGAGTTGACGATGCACGACGAGCTCTTCACGACGCTCGCGTACCACCTGCCGGTGCAGTTGCAGACGACCAAGGCCCGCATCGCAGCCGCGCTGGGCTGAGCTGCACGCGCCCTCGCGTCACGCGTTCGCGCGCATCCGCATGAAGGCCGCCCCCGGGCGGTCTTTTTCATTGCCGCTCGGCGGCTGTATCCTCCGCCCACGATGCGCCTGCAGATCCTGTCCGACCTTCACCTCGAAACCGAGACCTTCGAGGCCCTGCCCGCGCCCGGCGCGGAGCTGTTGATCCTGGGCGGCGACATCGACCGCAGCTGGGAAGGCCTGCGCCAGTTCGCCCGCTGGCCGGTGCCGGTGCTGTTCGTCGCCGGCAACCACGAGTTCGACGGCCGCGACGTGGACCAGGCCGCGATCGACCTGCGTGCCTTCTGTGACTCGCTGGGCATCCGCATGCTCAACCGCGACACCGCGGTGATCGCCGACGACCAGGGCCGGCGCATCCGGTTCCTGGGCACCGTGCGCTGGAGCGACTTCGACCTGTTCGGCGAGGCCGGCCGTGTCAAGGCGGTGCGGGCCGGTTCGTACTTCCAGCGCGTGATGGGGGCGACGCGCCACGGCTTGCCGTTCGATGCCGAGGCGGTGCGGGTGCTGGGGTTGGCGTGCCGCGCCTGGCTGGAGCGCACGCTGCAGGAGTCGGCGCAAGGGCGTTGGGACAAGACGGTTGCGATCACGCATTTCGCGCCGAGCCTGCGCAGTGCCGATCCGCGCTACGGACCGCAGCCGACGACGGCCAGCTTCTGCAATGCGGACGACGACCTGATCGTGCGGGCCGACCTGTGGATCCACGGCCACCTGCACTGCCGTCACGACTACCTCGTGCCGCGTCCGGGCCTGCACGCAGCGCGCGTCGTGTGCCAGGCGCGCGGCCTGGAAAAGAAGGGCGAAACCGAGGGCTACGACCCGCTCGAGCTGTTCGAGGTGTAGGTCAGCCGCCGAGCTTTCGGCCGAGCCAGAGGCGCCACGGCGCCACGGGCACGCAGGCGCGCATCGGCGGTGGCAGTTGCCCCGGCGCCAGCGTGTCGTACGAGCCTTGCTCCAGCGCCTCGTCGAGCGCGAAGGCAGTGCCCATGTCGGCCAGCTCCGGCGCACGTCGCGGCGCGGCTCCGCGTCCGAAGTTGCGCAGGAAGGTCGGGCGTGAAGCGTTCGTCATCGTGCTCTCCATCGGGTGGTCCGTGAAGATAGTGTGTGGGAACGTAACGCGTTCGATGCAGGAAATAGTGTGTGGTATGCCCGACAGTTCGGGTGTATGAATCTCACGACTCACTCGCATTGAGGATGGCAGGGTCTTGGCATCACGCTTAAGCTGACTCGGTCGAAACGCGGGCGCGAGCGTCGCACTCGTGGACACCCTGGAAGCCGCCACCATGCGCACCATGCCGCTTCAATTCCTGACCTGGGGCACGATCACCGCGGCCGTCGGCAGTGCGGCGTGGTTGACCTCCACCGACCAGGACGCCATGTTCTCTTCCGTTGGCTACCGCGCCACGAGCGGTGCGATGGGCATCGAGGTTACGCTGCCCACCGAACCGACGCGCGCCGGCCCGTCGTCCAAGTTGCCCGGCTCGAGCGCCGCCAAGCAACTGCAGGCCAGCGCCAGCTGAAGCCCGCGACTGCTCGAACGTCGCGCGGCTTTGGCGACGCGTCGCGACCCCCCGGCCCGCGCGGCAAGATTCGAAGGGCTAGCTGACTCGGCCTTCGCGGTCGACCGGCCACCACTGCACGACACCCCACGCGAACTCGGGCACCAGGAAGAACCACAGCAGAGGCGCGCCGGTGACGTGCAGCGCCCAGGCCATCCAGGCCGAGAACAGGAAGCGGGCGACTGCGTCGTGGCGGCCCAGCCGGATCTCTGGCCGCGCGATGCGCAGGGCCGACCACACCAGCACGATGCTCCCCAGCAGGCACGCGATCAGCGTCGGGAAGACGTCGAAGGGCGCCAGCGTGGCGCCGCCGAGGCGGGCATTCAGCGCGGACAGCTGACCCCAGTTCCATGCGAAGGACCACGGCGTGGCGAAGGGCGCTGTCACCAGGACGTCGTAGACAGCGCTGGCCTGGACCACGCGGCGGAAGGTGGCGGGGGAAAAGGAAGACATGGGACTCCGTCGCTTTGGAAAGGAGGGCGCATGGTCGGCCCTGGAGTACGCTCCAGGGTCAAGCCTTCATTTTGGGTCCCCCATGCAGATCGGAGAACTCGCTGCCGCCACCGGCCTCAGTCGCGACGCCTTGCGCTTCTACGAGAAACGCGGGCTGCTGACCGCGCAACGCGGCGCCAACGGCTATCGGCACTATCCGCCGGAAGCGGCGCAATGGCTGCGCTACATCCGCACCGCGCAGTCGCTGGGCTTCACGCTGACCGAGATCGAGTCCGACCTGCCATTGCTGGCACAGGCGGCCGCGTCGGCGCCGGCACTGAGGGGGGCGCTGCAGCGCAAGCTCGACGACATCACGCGCCGCGTGGACGGGCTGCTGGCCCTGCGCGAGGAGTTGGCGCGACGGCTGGCCGAGTCCATGGCCGACTGCCCGCTGCAATCTCGGTCGCTCAAGTAGCTTATCTACTCAACTCGTAATTCAATTAATCCAGCTTCATCTCTTAAGCGCCCTCCCGCAGAATCCCGTGCGAGCGTGAAAGCGTCGCCGCGCCCCCAGGCGCGGCCGCTCCACGGCAAAGGATTCCCCGATGAAAGTGATTGTTCTGGGCGCCGGCATCATCGGCGTCGCCACCGCCTGGTACCTGCTGGAGGAAGGCCACGACGTGACCGTCGTCGAGCGCCAGCCCGAGGCCGCGCTGGAGACCAGCTTCGCCAACGGTGCACAGATCTCGGTGTGCTTCTGCGAGCCTTGGGCCAACGCGGGCGCGCCGTTGAAGGTGGCCAAGTGGATGTTGCAGGACGACTCGCCACTGCTGTTCCGCCCGCGCCTCGACCTGCACCAGTGGCGCTGGGCGCTGAGCTTCCTGGGCCAGTGCAACGACGCTGCGTTCGCGCGCAACGTCGAGCAGTTGGTTGCCCTCGGGCGCTACAGCCACGAGGCGCTCAAATCCGTCGTCGCGGCCACCGGCATCGAATACGACCGCCTGCAGCGCGGCATCCTGCACTTCTTCTCCTCGGCCGCCGACTACGAATCCGGCATCAAGGCCGCGGGTCTGATGCGCGACCACGGTGTCGACCGCCGCGTGCTGGGCCGCGACGAGGTGCTGGCGGTAGAGCCGGCGCTGAAGCCCTTCGGCGATCGCATCCATGGCGGCACCTACACGCCCAGCGACGAGTCCGGCGACGCGCGCGTGTTCACGCAGAAGCTGGCCGAGCGTTGCGCCGCCCGCGGCGCCAGGTTCCTCTACGAGCACGACGTGCTGGGCTTCGACAAGCGCGGCGACAAGGTGGAAGGCGTGATCGTCGGCGACCGCAGCACGCTGCGCCGCACGACGCTCACCGGCGACCAGGTGGTGGCCGCCACCGGCTCGTTCACCGCGCCGCTGCTGCGCCAGCTCGGGATCTACCTGAACATCTATCCGGCCAAGGGCTACTCGGCGACGCTGCGCCTGAAGCGCCCCGAGGACGCCAGCACGGTGAGCCTGCTGGACGACACCCGCAAGATCGCGATCTCGCGCCTGGGCGACCACATCCGCATCGCCGGCACCGCGGAGATGGCCGGCTATGACACCTCCCTGGCCGGCGCCACCGCACGCACGCGCTGCGAGGCGCTGGTGCGCCGCTACGAACAGCTGTTCCCCGGCGTCGCCGACACGCGCCAGGCCAACTTCTGGGCCGGCCTGCGCCCCAGCACGCCGGACAACTTGCCCTACATCGGTCGCAGCAAGATCTCCAACCTGTGGCTCAACGCGGGCCACGGCACACTGGGCTGGACGCACGGCGCCGGCTCGGGCCGTGCGCTGGCGGAACTGATCAGCGGACGCCGTCCGCAACTCGAATACGGCTTCTGCGGTGAAGCACTGCCGTCGCGTCGCCCGCTGGTGGCGATCCCGTCCCGGTCCTGGGCCTGATTCAGAACCGGCCGCGCCCCGGCGGCCCACGCCGGGGCGGGGGGCGCTTGGGCGCGGTCACGGCCTTGGGCAGCGGCCGGCTGACGTCGGCCAGGCGCATCACGCTTTGCACGATGTCCTCGATCGCCTCGTCCAGCGTGGACGGCGGCTCGAGCGTCTCGATCTCGGCCAGCAGCGCGTCCGCGTCCTCCAGATCCTCCGGATCGAACGCGGCGTAGAGCACCGCCATCGGCTCCAGCGAGTCCTGCGAGTCCATGTTCATCAGCGCGGGGAACAGCTCCATCGCGGCGGAAAAGCCGGCGGCCCAAGGCATCATCGATTCGAGCGGGCCCGCCTCGTCGTCGAGCTCGAACACCCAGGGATCGAACCATTGGCGCCCTGAGATGGCGGTCATCAGCTCGCGGTAGCGCCGCTGCACCAGGCCCTGCAGTTCATGCAGGCCGGGCCACTTGTCGTGGAGCGGGCGGCCGTCGACGTCGAACACGTGCTTGATCCAGGCGCTGGCCGGCACCGCGGTGGGCTGCAGCAGCACGCCGCACAAATAGCCATCGAGCATGCTGATGTCCAGCGGCTCGAGCGGCTCGGGGAGTTTGTCCAGCAGCGTCTGCAGCCGGTTCATGTCGGCTTCGCCGAGCGGCGGCACCGGGGCGGGGGAGGCGGGCGAGGTCATGCCCGGATTGTCGCCCCATGGGATCATCGCGGGATGACCCATCGACACTTCCTGTTCATCGTTTCGAGCGCCCGCATCCCGGGCGCGCTCGGCAACACCGAGTGGCTGGCCCGCGAGGCCGCGCGCCACCTGCCCGCCGGCGCCACCAGCACCTGGCTGCACCTGAACGGCCTGGACCTGGCCGACTTCGAGGATCGGCGCCACGACATCGGCGTCTACCCGATGCCCACCGGCGACACCGTGCGCCTGCTCGACGCCACGCTGGAGGCCAGCGACCTCGTTTTCGTGTCGCCGCTCTACTGGTACAGCTTCCCGAACCGCCTCAAACGCTACCTGGACCACTGGAGTGCCTGGATGCGCATCGAGGGCCTGGACTTCAAGGGCCGCATGTCGGCCAAGCGCGTCTGGACGATCACCACCAGCGGCAGCCGCGAGAAGACGCAGCCGATGTTCGACAGCCTGAAGCTGTGCGCGCAATTCCTGGCGATGCAGTGGCAGGCTCCCTTGTGGGGCCAGGGTGGTGCACCGGGCGCCGTCGAGAAGGACGTGGCCGCGATCGCCGCCGCGGCGAGCTATTTCGGTGCACAGGACGGCTCCCCGGGTGTTGCCTAAACAGGCACACCCCCTGAAATAGGGATGCGTTTCGTCGCACCCGCTCGTACATTGGATTCCGTTGTGTTGACCGATTCGCGAGCTCTGGGAGGGGACTGAATCGGCCAACGCTCAAAGTCCCAACGACGTCCTTCTCGCGAAGGACTTGAAGCCCACCCTTGCGGTGGGTTTTTTTTCGCCTGCGCGCATTGCGATCTACGCAGACCTTCTTGCACAAATATACGCTCTGAGTTCAAATGCGAGCTCATGATCACGCAGCAAGTCCTCCTCCGCGACGCCATGCGGCGCCTCGACATGACCCGCGACACCTTTGCGGATCGCATCGGCAGCCGCCGACGCGCCCTTGACAGCTGGCTGTTGCCCGACGAATCCAACGAATTTCGTGCGATGCCCGAGGTCGCTCGCCGCTTCGTGCAGGAGATCCTGGCCACCACCGCGCCGCGGGTCGAATCGGCAACGCAAAGCGTATATTCAGCGACGCTGCCGCTGACGCCTGGTGGCCCGCTGAGACACCTGCTGTCCGTCGATCAGTTCACGCGCGAATCGGCGGAGGACCTGTTTCGCCTGGCCGACGTGATGCTGCCGATCGCCCGGCGCCAGAAGGTCACTCGCGTGCTCGAAGGCGCGGTGCTGGCCAACCTGTTCTTCGAGGCCAGCACGCGCACCCGCGTCAGTTTCGGCGCGGCGTTCTGCCGCCTCGGCGGCTCGGTGTGCGACACCACCGGCTTCACGTTTTCGTCGATGGCCAAGGGCGAATCGATCCACGACACCAGCCGCGTGATCGCCGGCTACGCCGACGCGATCGTCGTGCGCCATCCCGACCAGGGCGCCGTCGCCGAATTCGCGCGCGCCACCAACGTGCCGGTGGTCAATGGGGGTGACGGGCCCGGCGAACATCCGACCCAGGCGCTGCTGGACCTGTACACGATCCAGCGCGAGTTCTCGCGCCTGGGCAAGCGGGTGGACGGCGCGCACATCGCGCTGGTGGGCGACCTCAAGTACGGCCGCACGGTGCACTCGCTGATCAAGCTGCTTTCGCTGTACAAGGGCGTGCGATTCACGCTGATCGCGCCAGCGTCGCTGGAGATGCCGGCCACGATCGTCGATCGCGTGAGCCGCAACGGCAACGTCGTCGAGGCGCGCGACACGCTGGCCAGCCTGGCCGACGCCGACATCGTCTACGCCACGCGCATCCAGAAGGAGCGGTTCGCCGAGGAGTCGATCGAAGGCTATGGTGCCGCGTTCGAGATCAACCGCGCGCTGGTCGACCGCGTCTGCAAGCCCGACGTCGTCGTGATGCACCCGCTGCCGCGCGACAGCCGCCCCGGCTCGCACGACCTCAGCGCCGACCTGGACGGCGACCCGCGCCTGGCGATCTTCCGCCAGACCGACAACGGCATCCCGGTGCGCATGGCGATCTTCGCGTCGTTGCTGGGCGTCGACAAGCTGGTGCAGCGCTCGATGCGCGACGCGCAGTGGACGCCGCCGACGTTCATCGGGCCGGAGGACAGCCCGATTCACGGTCTCGACTGAATCGGGAACCCGTCCTCCAGCGCTGTGCGCCAGTAGCCGATGAACGCCTGCACCGCGCGTGGCACCACCGGGCTGTAGGGCCGGATCGCGTACAGGTGCTCTCCGAAGGCGCCCACGGGTTTCCACTGCGGCAGCACCAACTGCAGCTTGCCGGACTGCACAGCGGCCTGGGCGCTGAAGTCGGGCAGCAGCGCGATGCCCAGGCCGGCGAGCGCCGCCTCGCGCAGCGCCTCGCTGTTGTTGGCGGCGAAGACGCCACGCACGCCGACGCTGACGCGGCCCGACTTCGATTTGAGTGCCGCGTCCGGCTCGAAGCTCCATGTCGGCGTGTCGCCGGGGCGCAGGTAGTGCAGGCAATCGTGCGTCGAGAGGTCCTGCGGGGCCGCGGGCGCGCCCGCGCGGCGCAGGTACGCGCGTGACGCGACGAGCCAGCTGCGCGTGGTGCACAGCGGCCAGGCGACGTGGGTGTCAGGCGGCGCCGCGGTGTGGCGCAGGGCGACATCGAAGCCTTCCTGCGCCATCGCGACGAGGCGGTCGGACAGCGCCAGCTCGACGCGCACCTGCGGGTAAGCGCGCAGGAAGTCGGCCAGGCGCGGCACGATCTGCTGGCGCCCGAGCGCCACCGGCGCGCTGACGCGCAGCACGCCGTGCGGCTCTCCGACCAGATCCTGCACGCCGGCGAAGCCCTGCTCGATCTGTGCGAACGCCGCGCGGGTCGCCTCGACCAGCCGCTCGCCGGCCTCCGTCAGCCTGACGCTGCGCGTGGTGCGGTGCACCAGAGGCACGCCGGCGGCGCGCTCCAGCGCGGAGACGCGCTGGCTCATCGCGGCCTTGCTCAGGCCGAGGCGCTGCGCCGCGGCGGTGAAGCTGCCCGCGCTCTGAAGCACGCCCAGCCCGTGCACGTGAGACCACAGCGATTCGATCTTGCGGGTGTCCATCGTTGTTCCATATTTCGTCTGCCCTATTGTTCACTTTATTGAACAGTCAATCCAGCCCGGCGGTCTTCTCCCACGCGGGACGAATGCCTAGACTGGTGCGTTGCCGACCCCGTCGATCCAGGAGACCGCCATGTCCACGCCCGCTTTCTCGTCCGCCACGCCCATCGGCCACTTCATCGGCGGCGAACACGTCGTGCACGCGGACGCGCGCAAGCAATCGGTCTTCAACCCGGCCACCGGCGCCGTCACGCGCCAGTTGCACCTGGGCACCGCGGTAGACGTCGAGACGGCCGTCGCCGCCGCGTCCAAGGCGTTCGACGGCTGGTCCAACACGCCGCCGATCCGCCGCGCCCGCGTGCTCAACGCGTTCCTGGCGCTGCTCAACGAACACCGCGACCAGCTCGCCGCGATGATCACAGCAGAACACGGCAAGGTGTTCTCCGATGCCCAGGGCGAGGTGATGCGCGGCATCGACGTCGTCGAGTTCGCCTGCGGCATCCCGCAGCTGCTCAAGGGCGACTTCACCGACCAGGTGTCCACCGGCATCGACAACTGGACGCTGCGCCAGTCGCTGGGCGTGGTCGCCGGCATCACGCCGTTCAACTTCCCGTTCATGGTGCCGTGCTGGATGTTCCCGGTAGCCATCGCCTGCGGCAACACCTTCATCCTCAAGCCCAGCGAGCGCGACCCGTCGCCCAGCCTGCTGGTCGCCGAGCTGCTGCAGCGCGCCGGGCTGCCCGACGGCGTGTTCAACGTCGTGCAGGGCGACAAGACCGTCGTCGACGCGCTGCTGACCCACCCCGACGTCAAGGCGCTGTCCTTCGTCGGATCGACCCCGATCGCCCAGTACATCTACGAGACCGGCGCCCGTCACGGCAAGCGCGTGCAGGCGCTCGGTGGCGCGAAGAACCACATGGTCGTGATGCCGGACGCCGACATCGAGCAGTCCATCGACGCGCTGATCGGCGCGGCCTACGGGTCGGCTGGCGAGCGCTGCATGGCGATCTCGGTGGCGGTGCTGGTGGGCGACGTGGCCGACCGGCTGCTGCCCAAGCTGGCCGAACGCACGAAGACGTTGGTCATGGCCAACGGCATGAACCCGGCCGCCGAGATGGGCCCGGTCGTGACCCGGGAAGCGCTGCAGCGCATCGAGGGCTACATCGACATCGGCGTCAAGGAAGGCGCGACGCTGCTGGTGGACGGGCGCGGCGCGACGGTCTCCGGCCATGAGAACGGCTTCTTCACCGGCGGCACGCTGTTCGACCACGTCACCCCCGAGATGCGCATCTACAAGGAAGAGATCTTCGGCCCGGTGCTGGCATGCGTGCGCGTGCCCGACTTCAAGTCCGCCGTCGACCTCGTCAACGCACACGAGTACGGCAACGGCGTGGCCTGCTTCACCAGCGACGGCAACGTCGCCCGCGAGTTCGCGCGCCGCATCCAGGTCGGCATGGTGGGCATCAACGTGCCGATCCCGGTGCCGATGGCCTGGCACGGCTTCGGCGGCTGGAAGAAGAGCCTGTTCGGCGACATGCATGCCTACGGCGAAGAAGGCGTGCGCTTCTACACCAAGCAAAAGAGCGTGATGCAGCGCTGGCCAGCGAGTATCGGCAAGGGCGCGGAGTTCGCGATGCCCACCGCGAAATGACAGCCCCACGGTCGCTGGCGCTCCCTGCCCCCGAGGGGCCCGGCAGAGCCGCATCCACCGCTCACTTGAGCTTCCAGCCGGCGTACCAGCGCCGACGGCGGGTTCAGTTCAAGAACGGGAGCGCAGTTCGCGCACGCCGCGGCCGAGCCTGCGGCGCAGCAGCGTGCGCAACGTGACGCCATCCGCGTAGCCAATCTGGGCCGCGATGCGGTCGACGCTGTCGGAGCCGGTGCGCAGCAGGTGCACGGCGCGCTCGATGCGCAGGTCCTGGAAGTACGACAACGGCGACTTGCCCAGCACGCCGCGCAGGCGGCGTGCGAGCGTGCGTTCGCTCGCGCCCACGGCGCGCGCGGCCTCGCCCAGCGAGAAGCCCGTCGCGAGGTTCTGGCGCGCCCAGGCCTCGAAGCGTTCGACCACCGGGTCGGCATGCGCGAGGTGGTCGGGGATCACGAACTCGGCCTGCGAGCCGCGCGCCTCGACCAGCAGGTAGCGCGCCGCCAACGCGGCGAGGGCCGGACTGCGGCTGCGCACCACGCCCAACGCCAGATCGAGATGCGCCAGTGCGGCGCCAGCAGTCGTGACGCCCACGCCGTTGACCAGCATGCGCGATTCGTCGAGCTCGACGCGGGGATAGCGCTGGCGGAACAAGGGTGCGAGCCACCACGAGGTCGTGGCGCGTTGGTTGTCCAGCAGCCGACTCTCGGCGAGCACGAAGGTGCCGGTGCAGGCCGCGCCCGTCGCAGCGCCCGCCTCGGACCAGCGCTGCAGCAGCGCGGCGGCGTCGCGCACGTCGGCGCACGCCAGCCGGGCCACGAGCGTGTCGGGCATCTTGGCGCCCAGCGCGGGCACCAGCACGATGTCGGGCGAAGCCACGTCAGCCGCCGCCCTCACTGGCACGCCCAACCCATGCGCCGTGCGAACGCGCCGTCGCACGCCGACCAGCGTGAGCTCGATCGGCGCCGGCGCATCGGGCAGCGTCACCGCGAGTTCGTTGGCCGTGGTCAGCGTGTCGGTCAGCGCGGCCAGTCCGAGGTCGAACACGCCATCGAGGACGAGCAAGTGGATTCGCATGGCAGGAATGATATCAATGTTGTCGTTCCCGCCACTGGCAATCGAGCTGGCATGCGTAGAAACTGCGCTCTCGTGCAACCCAGACCAACCTGAAGAAAGAAGCATCATGACCAAGCTCGCGCTGTTCGTCCGCCTCGAAGCCAAGCCCGGCCAGGAGGCCGCCGTCGCTGACTTCCTCGCCGGCGCGTTGCCGCTGGCCAACGCCGAAACCGGGACGACCGCCTGGTTCGCGCTGAAATTCGGCCCGTCCACGTTCGGTGTCTTCGACGCCTTCGAGGACGAGTCCGGCCGCGACGCTCACCTGAACGGCCCCATCGCGGCCGCCTTGATGGCCAACGCAGCGGCCTTGCTCAGCGAGGCGCCGAAGATCGAACGCGTGGACCTGCTGGCGGTCAAGCTGCGTTGAGACGCGCGTCTTCACGTTCAATGGCGACGTGAACGCCAACGCCGCCTGGAGCGCGCGCGCAAGGCCTTGCGGCGCCAAAGCAGACGCGGACGCGCTATTGGCCCGCAGGCGCCGGTTCAGCGGCAATGCTTGGCATTCGACCTCTTTTAGAGGCAGCTCCCTGTGAGATGCATCACGTCGAGAGCACTTGACGTAGGTCAGACCCTATCCGGGAATCCGCTTCCTCGCCCACATAATCGCGCCAGTCGGTGGGTAAGGGAAAAATCATGAAGTTGATTCGCAGCGTTTCGGCCGTGCTGGCCACGTTGGCTCTGGGGCTCGGTTCGACCGTGGCACAGGCTGGCGTCCTCAACATCAGTTTCGGCGCAGAAGAGAACTCGCAGCGCGAGGCCCTCAAGACGCTCGTCAGCGATTTCAAGGCGGCCAATCCGGACGTCGACGTGCACCTGGTGGTGCAGGACCTGCCGACGTACCGCAAGGGGTTGCCCGGCACGCTGGACGGCGAGGCCGCGCCCGACGTCTTCAACTGGTACGCCGGCGACCAGTTGCGCATGATGGCGCAGCGCGGCGAGCTCGACGACCTCAGCGACCTGTGGAAGGCCAACACCTGGTGGAACACGTTCCCCAGCGCGGCCATCACGGTCGGCGGCCGCCAATACGCCCTGCCGTATCAGTACTACCCCTGGGGCCTGTTCACGCGCCGCGACGTGCTCGAGCGCGCTGGCATCCACGAGCCGCCGCATGACCTGAGCGCGATCATGACCGCCTGCTCCAAGCTGCGCAAAGCCGGTTTCACGCCGATCGCCCTGGGCGCCAAGGACGGCTGGGCCCTGGCCGCGTGGTTCGACTTCATCGACATGCGCGCCAACGGCTACGAGTACCACCAGCAACTGCTGGAGGGCAAGGCCACGTACAACGACAGCAACGTGCGTCGCGCGTTCGCGCTGTGGAAGCAGCTGATCGACGCCAAGTGCTTCGACCCGGCCGCGCTGTCCGTCGACGAGCACAACGCCGAGGCCCAGCTCTACGGCGGACGCGCCGGCATGCTGCTGATGGGCACCGTCGCCAGCGCCAGCTTCCCCGAGATCGTGCGCCCCGTCATCGACTACCAGCGCTTCCCGGCGATCGACAGCGGCCAGGCCGCCGCCGAGGCCGCGCCGACCGACACCTTCCAGGTCGCTGCGCGCGCCCGCAACAAGGCCGACGCCCGCCGCTTCCTGAAATTCGCCAGCAGCAGCGCGGCCAGCGCCAAGCTCGCCAAGGCCTCGGGCTCGTTCCCCACCAACAAGTTCGCGCCGGTTGCCGGCACGGTGCTCGACCTGACCTCCTACAAGGTGCTGACCGACGCCAAGACCAACCTGGTGCAGGGCTACGACCGCGACGTGCCGGCCGACATGGCCGCCGCCGGCATCAAGGGTTTCCAGGAGTTCTTCGCCCGGCCCGACCAGATGTATGCGGTGATGAACCGCCTCGACGCGACGCGCGGCACCGCCTACGCCGCCGTGGCCGACGCACCGGCCGCGCCGGCCAAGAGCCGCAAGAACTGACGGTCCGCGCAAGGCTGCTGACACCACGTTGTCAGCAGCCCCTGTGCACCATGGCGTCCTCTCCAACGAAAGGACTGCCATGTCGCGAAGCGCCATCCACTGGTTCGAAATCCCCGTCGCCGACATCGACCGCGCCCAGCACTTCTACGAGACGCTGCTCGCCAAGTCCCTGCGCCGCGAGGAGATGGGGCCGCAGACGCTGGCCGTGTTTCCGTATGACGACGGCCAGGGCATCGGCGGCGCGCTTCTGAAGAGCGCCACTGCGCCGGCGCCCGGCACCGACGGCGCCCTGATCTACCTGAACGCCAGCCCGTCGCTCGACGCGGTGCTATCGCGCGCCAGCGAACTCGGTGCCGAGGTGCTGCTGCCCAAGCTGGCGTTGCCGCGCAACATCGGCTTCATTGCGCAGATCGTCGATTGCGAGGGCAATCGGATCGGCTTGCACTCGCCCACTGCCTAAACTGGGCGCATGCGCCGTGCCGATCGCCTCTTCCGTCTCGTCCAGCTGCTGCGGGGGCGACGCCTGTCGACGGCCGCATGGCTGGCCGAGAAGCTGGAGGTGTCGGCGCGCACGGTCTACCGCGACGTGGCCGACCTGCAGGCACAGGGCGTGCCGATCGATGGCGAGGCCGGCGTCGGCTACCGGCTTGTCGGCGGGTTCGACCTGCCGCCGCTGATGTTCACGACGCTCGAGGCCCAGGCGCTGGTCGCCGCCGTCCGGCTGGCGCAGAGTCGGCTGGACCGCGAACTGGCGGTCGCGGCCGAGGATGCGCTGCTCAAGATCATCGGCGTGTTGTCACCGGCCGCACGTGCCGCCGCGGAATCACTGCCGCTGTACGCCGCGCCGTGGGCCGCCGACCCGGCCAGCGCCGAGCGCCTCGGGCGACTGCGCGACGCCGCCTCGACCCGGCGCCGCATCCGCTTCGACTACGAGGACGCGCAGGGCGCGGCCACCTCGCGCGTCGCGCGACCGCTGGCCTGCTACCACTGGCAATCGGTGTGGACACTGGCGGCCTGGTGCGAGCACCGCACGGACTTCCGCAGCTTCCGCCTCGACCGCATGCACACGCTGGACGTGCTGGACGACGTTTTCCGCGACGAGCCCGGCCGCACGCTGCCCGACTTCCTGCGCCACGTGAAGAGCGAGCGCCAGGCGCCACGAACCACCCCCTAGATGTAAAGCTCCCTTTCCATGGAAAGGGAGCTTTACATCTCGTTCGAACGTCTCCACAATGGAAAGCATCCTTTCCACATGGGCGTTTCGAGATGAAAAGCAAACAGTACGTCATCGAGCTCTCGGCCACGCTGGCCGTCTACATCGCGATGCTCGTCGGCTCCATCCTGCTGCTCACGCACGTCGACGTCGCACGCCCCTGGCGCGACCTGGTGGCGCTGAGCCCGATGATTCCCGCCGCCACGATGGCCTGGATCATCCTGCGCGAGCTGCGCCGCATGGACGAGCTGCAGCGCCGCATCCAGCTGGAGGCGCTCGGCTTCTCGTTCGCCGCCACGGCGATCCTCACCTTTTCCTACGGTTTCCTCGAGGGCCTGGGCTATCCGAAGCTGTCGATGTTCACGGTGTGGCCGATCTTGGCCACGTTGTGGGCTGTCGGCCTCGTGATGGCGCGCAGGCGCTACCAATGAAAAACCGCCTGCGTGAACTGCGCACCGAGCGAGGCTGGTCCCAGACCGAGCTCGGCGAGCGCCTCGGCGTGTCGCGGCAAACCGTCAACGCGATCGAGAACGAACGCTACGACCCCAGCCTGCCGCTCGCCTTCGTGATCGCCAAAGCCTTCCAGCTTCCGATCGAGCAACTCTTCTTCGAGGACAAATGACATGGCCAACTTCTTCATGCCGCTGCTGCGGCAAGCCGCTGCTTTTGCCCGTCGCCACTTCTGCACCGTGCCGATGCGCTTCGCCATCATCGTGGGCATCGTCGTGGCCAATACCAGCTCGTCGCACGCCGCCACGCCGTTCGAGGTGCGCGTCACCGGCACCGGGCCGGACGTCCTGCTGATCCCCGGCCTGGCGTCGTCCGGCGCCGTCTGGGACGACACCGTCGAGCAGCTGTGCAAGGCGCGCCGCTGCCACGTGTTCACGCTGGCCGGCTTCGCCGGCGTGCCGGCTCAATCAGGCCCGCTGCTGGACAACGTGGACGCCGCACTGGCCGCCTACATCGAACAGCAGCACCTGAAGGCGCCGATCGTCATTGGCCACAGCCTGGGCGGCTTCGTGGCGCTGCGCCTGGCGATCGCGCATCCCGCGGACGTCGGCAAGCTGGTGATCGTCGACGCACTGCCTGCCCTCGGCGCGGTACGCATGGACAGCGCCACGCCGCAGCAGCTGCACGACTTCGCGCCGCAGATGCGCGCGCAGCTGATGGCTCAGGATCCAGCCGCCTACGCCGCGGGCCAGGCGCAGCAGATCGCGACGATGGTCAGCGCGCCCGCGGACGTGGCACGCGTGCAGGCCTGGGGCCGGCAGTCCGATCGGGTCGCCGTGATCTCCGCGATGACCGACATGATCGGCCTCGACCTGCGCCCGCAACTGGCCAGCGTCAAGGCGCCCACGCTGGTGATGGGCTCGTGGATTGCGTACAAGGACGTCAGCACGATGGCGCAGTCGCGCGCCGTCTACGAACGCCAGTACAAGCCGCTCGTCGGCGTGCAGATCGCGATGTCACCCACCGCACGTCACTTCATCATGCTGGACGATCCGAAGTGGTTCGAGACGACGCTGGAGACGTTCATCCAGTGAGCGAAAGGGCTTGCGCCAACGCGGGTCGGGGCTCGGCACCTAGACTGCGCGCATGCCGTTGACCCACTTGCTGCTCGCCCTCGCCGTCGTCGCGGTCTGGGGCACGAACTTCGTCGTCATCCGCCTGGGCCTCGACAGCTTCGCGCCCTACACGTTCGCGGCCCTGCGCTACACGTTCTCGTTCCTGCCTTTCATCTTCTTCATCCCGAAACCGGCGATGAGCTGGGGCAAGCTGGCCGCGTTCGGCGCGCTGATCGGCGTCGGTCAGTTCGGGCTGCTGTTCTGGGCCATGCGCTCGGACATCTCGCCAGGCCTCGCGTCGCTGGTGATCCAGTCGCAGGTGTTCTTCACCATCGCGCTGTCGGCGCTGATGCATCGGGACCGGCTGAAGGTGCTGCAGTGGCCGGCTTTCGCGCTGGCCATCGGCGGGCTCGCGATCGTCGCGACGCACGTCTCCACGCAGGCCGGCGTGACGGCCTTCGGCATCGCGCTGGTGATCGGCGCGGCCGTCGCGTGGGCCGTGTGCAACCTGATCGCCCGAGCGGCGGGCAAGGTCGACGCGCTGGGCTTCATGGTCTGGTCGAGCCCGTTCGCGGCCGCGCCGCTGTGGATCATCAGCCTGCTGCAGAACGGCCCGCAGCAGATCGGCCACTCGCTGGCGCAGGCGGGCTTCGTCGCCTGGCTGGCAGTGGCCTGGCAGGCGATCGGCAACACGCTGTTCGGCTATGGTGTGTGGAACTGGCTGCTGGCGCGCCACGCCCCGTCCACCGTCACGCCGACGGCACTGCTCGTGCCGGTCTTCGGCATGACGGCCTCGGCGCTGGCGCTGCACGAAGGCCTGCCGATGTGGAAGCTGGGCGCTGCGGCGCTGGTGATGGGGGGACTGGCGATGAACCTGCTGGCGACGCGCCAGCGGAGCTAGGCGATCGCGACTTTGAGCTTGCCGGCCCAGTGACGGGTCAGCGGCGTCACCGGCTTGGCGAGGCAGCGCTCGTTGAGCACCGCGCGGCCGACGTGCGACAGCTTGCTGGCGGCGGCGCAGTGCATCAGCGTCTGCGCGACGAGATCGCGCCGCACGTGGCTGCCGCCCAGGCGCGCGGCCGATTCGTGCACCAGGTACAGCCCGCGCACGGCGGCGTCCGACTCGCCCCGCTCGGACGCCAGCAGCGCGCGCATCAACGGCAGGCCCAGGTCGCGCGCCACGGCATGGTTGCTGCGCGCGCCTTCCTCGGCGCGCATCACGCGCTCGGCGCAGCGCGCCACCCAGCCTTCGGCCTGCGCGCGCTCGCCAGCGCCCAGCATCGCGAGCACCACGTGCCAGTCGGTGAACGCGTGCACGCCGGCCTGCTCCGGGTCGGGCACCCAGCGTTGCAGCAAATCCTTGAACAGCGCGTCGACCTCGACGTCCATCACGCGCAAGCGCCAGTAGAGCGCCGCAGCGTCCACGCACTGCAGGCCGTGGGTCAGCGCCGTTCCGGACAGGTGGGTGTCGACCAGCCGCAGCGCGCCGTTGACGTCCAGCGCCTCCAGGCGGAACAGCGCCAGGTGCCACCACAAGTGGCTCGCGAAGCGCGTGCCGTCGATCCAGCCGGCCTGCTGCTGGCGCAGCCAGGTCGCGCCGTCGTCGAAGCGGCCCTGCATCTCCATCGCGTGCGTGACCGCGTGCACGGCCCACGGCACGCGCGCAGGCGCCTGCGGGTCGGCACACTGCTCCTGCGCGAGCGCGATCGCCCGCCGACCCAGGTCTTCGGCCAGTGGCAACTGGTGGCATTCGGCCAGGCCGAACGCATACAGGCCCAGCACGCAAGGGAACAGCGGGTCGTCGTCGTCCCACTCGGGCAGCGCCCGCGCCGGACGCAGCCGCATGCTGGTCGAGTCGCCACGGGCATGGTCCCACTGGTGCGCCCAGTGCAGCGCGAGTGCGTCGCGCGGGAACTCCAGCAGCAGGTCGTCCCAGATGCGCAGCGCGGCCGAAACGCGACCATCCTGCAGCTTGCCCAACGCCTCCAGATGCGCGCGCTCGCGCGCGGTCGCGCGAGACGCGAGCGCGGCCGCCGACTCGAGCAGTTCGCGCGCGGCGGCGCGATCGTCAGGCTGGTTCAGCCCGAGGCGAAAGCCGGCGTCCAGCAGCAGCGGCAGCGCCCACGCACCGTCGGCCTCGCGCGCGGCCTGCAGTGCGACGCACGGCGTGTCGGCAAAGGTCATCATCTGCCACAGCGCCTCGTCCACCCGATCGGCGGCCGCGCGCGAGGCGGTTCCCAGACGCAGTCCGCGCGGGTCTGACAAGAGATGCGCAGATGGACTGGTCATGGGAATTTCGCTTCAGCCAGCCACGAAACCGTGCAGGCAATAGCCTTGCCAGCCGCAGCACCGCCCAAGCTCTCGGGAAGCGAGGCTCGCAGCCGAGCCGAACCGAGCTCCCCCTCGGGGGGCAGCGACCGGAGGGGGCGTGGGGGTCAAAGTGACAAGCCTTCGGGCAGGCCCAGGTGCAGGTTCATCGTCTGCACCGCAGCCCCCGACGCGCCCTTGCCGAGGTTGTCGATGCGCGCCATCAGCAGCACCTGGTCGGCGTTGCCGAACACGAACAGGTCGGCGCGCTGGGTGTCGTTGCAGGCCTGGACGTCGAACGAGCCCTCCGCGAGCACCGCCGGATCGGCCAGCGGCATCACGTTGACGAACTGCTCGTCGGCGTAGCGCGCAACGAGCGCGGCGTGCACCTTGGCGGCGTCGGAGCCCGCAGCGAGCTGGCGGACGTGGAACGGAATGCTCACCGTCAGGCCCTTGTAGAAGTTGCCGACGATGGGCATGAACACGGGCGAGCGCGTGAGCAGCGAGCAGCTCCTCATCTCGGGGATGTGCTTGTGCGCGAGGCCCAGCGCGTACGGACGCGGCGCGCTGAGCATGGCGTCGATCTGGCGCTCGCCGTCCATCTGGCGCGCGTGCCAGCCCTGGTACTGCTCGATCATCTTCTTGCCGCCGCCGGAGTAGCCAGTGATGGACGTCGCCGTGACGTTGGCATCGGGCGCGACGAGGCCGGCGTCGACCAGCGGGCGCATCAGCAGGATGAACGCGGTGGCGTGGCAGCCAGGGTTGGAGATGCGCTTGGCCGTGCGCAGCGCGGCGCGCTGGCCCGGCGCGAGCTCGGGCAGGCCATAGACCCAGGTCGGGTCGGTGCGGTGCGCGGTGCTGGCGTCGATCAGGCAGGTGTTCGGGTTCGTGATCATCTTCGCCGCGGCACGCGAGGCATCGTCGGGCAGGCACAGGAACGCGATGTCGGCAGCGTTGAGCAGACGCGCGCGCTCGGTGTCGTCCTTGCGCAGATCAGGGGCGATGCGCAGCAGTTCGACGTCGGGGCGGGCGGCAAGCATCTCGTGGATGCGCAGGCCGGTCGTGCCTTCCTGGCCGTCGACGTAGACGATGAACTTCTTGGGAGCGGTGCTCATGGCGGGATTCTCCGGGTGCTACGGCGGCTTCGAGCCAGCGCGGCAAAATCGTTGCGTGGCGCCTGATCAGGACGCCTATTCAAGGCGAAGCATAAGGCAATGACATTACACGACCTCTGTCGCGCTGAAGTTCCCGGACTGCACGTGCTGGTGCTGCCCGGCTGGCAGAACTCCGGGCCGTTGCATTGGCAAAGCCGCTGGGAGGCGCTGTACGACGACGTGCGGGTGCAACAGAGCGACTGGATGCACCCGTTGCGCGGCGACTGGATGATGCGGCTGGACGAGGCGATCGGCGAGCTCGAGGCGGCCGAAGAATCGCCGCAGGTCGCGCTCGTCGCGCACAGCCTGGGCTGCCAGCTGGTGGCCGCGTGGGCTGCACATTCGCGCAAGACGGCCCGCGTGCGCGCAGCGCTGCTGGTGGCGCCGCCGGACGTCGAACGCGACGAGTACCGCGCGCCGCTGCACTCGTTCTCGCCGATCGCGCGCCAGCGCCTTCCGTTCGCGTCGCTCGCCGTGATCAGTTCGGACGACCCGTTCTGCGATCCGGGGCGCGCCTTCGCGATGGCGGCAGACTGGGGCAGTCGTACGCTGGATGCCGGCCCACGCGGCCACCTGAACGCCGCTTCGGGGCTCGGCGACTGGCCCGAGGGACGCCAATTGCTGGCCGACCTGCTCGCCAGCAGATAATCCTCGTTCACTTCCAGCGCCCCCGCCGCTGGCGCCACTCACCCTGCGAGAGATTCAAGGGAGCGACGGATCCGGCTCTGCCGGGCCGTTCGCGGCCGGCCCCTCGGGGGCAGGGAGCGCCAGCGACCGTGGGCCAACAATATGGTCACCAAAAAACCCAAAGGCCTCGGCATGGGCCTCGAAGCCCTGCTCGGCCCCAAGATCGACGAGACGCCGGCGCCCGCGGGCGGCCCGACGCAGCCGACCACGCTGAAGCTGACGCAGATGCAGGCCGGCAAGTACCAGCCGCGCACCCGCATGGACGAGGGCTCGCTGTACGAGCTCGCGGAAAGCATCCGCAGCCAGGGCATCATGCAGCCGATCCTCGTGCGCCCGCTCGAGAGCGCGGGCGCGAAGGCGCAGCGCTACGAGATCATCGCCGGCGAGCGCCGCTTCCGCGCCGCACGCCTGGCCGGGCTCGACGAAGTGCCGGTGCTGGTGCGCGAGGTACCCGACGAATCGGCCGCCGTGATGGCGCTGATCGAGAACATCCAGCGCGAGGACCTCAATCCGCTGGAAGAGGCGCAAGGCCTGAAGCGCCTCGTCGACGAATTCGGCATGACGCACGAGCTCGCCGCGCAGGCCGTCGGCCGCTCGCGCAGCGCGGCCAGCAACCTGCTGCGCCTGCTCAACCTCGCCGCGCCGGTGCAGCAATTGCTGATGGCCGGCGACCTGGACATGGGCCATGCGCGCGCGCTGCTCACGCTGGAGCCCGCGCAGCAGATCCTCAACGCGACGGAGATCGTCGCCAAGAAGATGTCCGTGCGCGACGCCGAGAAGCTCGTCGCCCGCAGCCAGGTCACCGGCCGCCAGTCGCCGCTGCTGCGCGTGAAGAAGGAAAAGCGCGGCGACCTTGCCCGCATCGAGGAGCAGCTGGCCGACCGGCTGGCCGCCGTCGTCGAGATCCGCATGCTCAAGAAGACGCGTCACGGCGAGTCCGGCGAGATCGCGATCTCGTTCGGCTCCAACGACGAGCTGGGCGGACTGCTCGAACGCCTCGGGCTCACCGAGGAACAGTGACGCGCGGCGGCCGGCCCGCCGCGTCCGTCCTCAGGGCAGGTTGCTGGTGATGCGCGTCACCGAGCCCGCACTGGCCGGCGTGAACTGCCAGGCGTCGCGGCGGTCGGTCTCGCCGCTGCCGAAGCCCGCGGTGGCGGAGAGGAAGGTCTGGCCCGACAGCGACGCCGTCAGTCCGGCCATCGCGTCGCCCCGCGTCCACGACGTGGCCGCGGCGATGTTGCCGAGAGCCGTCGAGGTGCCGGCCAACGACAGCTGGGTCAGGGCACCGGCCGCGCAGAAGTCGCCCACGCCGCTCGCCACGCACGCGAGCACGGCCACCGGCGCGGCCTGCTGATCCACCCGCGCGCTGGCCGAGCGCACTGCACCGACGTATTGCAGGCCCGCGCCCAGTGTCGTGCGCATGGTCGCGTCGCCGCTCACCAGCGAGACGGCGGTCGCCGCCTCTGTGGTGCCGCCGATCACCAACCCCTGTTGCGACGACCCCAACAACGTGAGATCCAGCGTCGCCGACTCGACGAGCGTGACGTGGCCATCGCTCTTGCGCACGGTCTCGACCTGGGTGTAGGTCTGCGTGGCCGACGCCGCCGTGATCTCGCTCGCGGCGATGTAGCTGCCGGCATCGATCAGCGCCGAGGGCGTGGCGGTGAAGGTTCCGAGCGACTGCACCTGGCCGTTGGCAACGCTGGACAACGCGCCGCCATCGGTGAAGTAGAGCGACTGCGCGTCAACGCTCGACAGCATCGCGTTGCCGTTGACGAAGGTGTACAGGGGCGAGGCGTCGACCGTGACCGAGCCGGCGCTCCAGTGCAACTCGCGCAGGTGGCCGCCAACCCGCGCATAGCCCAGCCCGGCCTGGGCAGGGTCGACGCCGACCCAGCCGTCGGTGGTGGCCATGGCCGCGACCTCGGGCACCGCCACCGGCGTGAACGTGGCGTCGAAGACCTGGTACGAGGTCGGCGTGACGTGGATGCCTGACTGGGCCCCCAGCGATGCGAAGAAGTACTGCGGCAAGCCGGTGCCGGCGTCGCGCAACGGGGCAATGATGCGCAGCACCGAGACGGGCGCGGTGGTGGCCGCCATCGACGTGCGGATCGCCCAGTGGTGGCTGCCGCCCTGCACGTCGACCCAGGCATCGTCCCCACCCGCGTTCATCGGCGTCGCGCCGACCGGCAGGAACACGTCGACCGCGCTCGACAACTGCACCGGCACGTGCGACTGGCCGCCGCGCAGGTCGATCGAGTACAGCTTGCCGTCGTTGTCGTAGAACACCTTTGCATGGCCCAGCGTGGTCACCGTGTGCGTGGTGGCGTCGTAGGTGCGCGCGTCCGAGAACACGAGGTGCGACGCGGTCCACACGATGCCGTTGCTCTGCACGAGGCGCACGCTCTGGATCGCCACCGCGGGGTGGGCTGGATCCCAGACGCGGACGGTCTGGCTGTTGCTGTCGCCGGCGACGAACTCGGCCAGCAACCAGGCCGACTCGGACGGCGCTGGCGCTGGCGGCGATGGCGCTGGCGTCGGAGTCGAGCCTGCGCCCCCCCCACCGCCGCATCCGGTGAGAGGGGCAGCGAAGGTCGCGCAGGCAACGGTCAGCCACAGGAGGCGCAGGCGCGTCTCGGTTCGAATCATGGGTTGTCTCCGCAAGGGGTCGGGACGCCGCGAAGGCCCGGTGAGCCCGGGCGGGCGGTGCAGTGCGCGACAAGACGAGGGCTCGCCAGGCCCGGTGGGAGACTCGGGGCTGGCAAGCGGGTCAATCGGCACACGCGTGGAAAGAATCCTACAAGCGAGTTGAAATGTAGGTCGAGAAAGGACAAGATGAAACCGGAACAACACCCTATTCGACGCATCGCCGAACACAAAACCGTCGCACGCTGTAACCTACGGATTCAGAGAAAGCTCCCCGTCCTTGACCCCGCTGAACGGACTGCTCTGATGGCGCCTTGACTCACCGATACGTACTTCCCGCAAGAACGTTTCGGTCTGGCCCGGACTCCATCAAAACATTCCAGACGCAAGCGCCTGGCCCGACTCGATCGATATCGGGTTCGGCGCTTGCAGTGTCACTTCAGCCCGGAGGTTTGTCATGGACGTGATCAGCCAGTTCGCTGCCCGCTACGAACGTACCCGCGAGGAAGAACTCTCGCTCGAAGAGTACCTGGCGGAATGCAAGCGCAACCCCCTGGCATACGCCACGGCACCGGAGCGCATGCTCAAGGCCATTGGGGAGCCGCAGTCGATCGACACGCGCAACGATCCGCGCATGTCCCGGCTGTTCGCCAACAAGGTGATCAAGATCTATCCCGCCTTCGCCGAGTTCTACGGCATGGAAGACGCGATCGAGCAGGTCGTCTCCTACTTCCGGCACGCCGCGCAAGGCCTCGAAGAGAAGAAGCAGATCCTCTATCTGCTGGGCCCGGTGGGCGGCGGCAAGAGTTCCATCGCCGAGCGTCTCAAGGCGTTGATGGAGCAGGTGCCTTTCTACGCCATCAAGGATTCGCCGGTCAACGAGTCGCCGCTGGGGCTGTTCAATGCGATCGAGGATGGCGGCATCCTCGAAAGCGAATACGGGATCCCGAAGCGCTACCTCAACCGCATCATGTCGCCCTGGGCCGTGAAGCGCCTCGAGGAGTTCGGCGGCGACATCCGCAAGTTCAGGGTGGTCAAGCGCCGCCCGTCCATCCTCAGGCAAGTGGGCATCAGCAAGACGGAACCGGGCGACGAGAACAACCAGGACATTTCCGCGCTGGTCGGCAAGGTCGACATCCGCAAGCTCGAGAGCTTTGCGCAGGACGATCCGGACGCCTACAGCTACTCCGGCGGGCTGTGCCTGGCCAACCAGGGCCTGCTCGAGTTCGTCGAGATGTTCAAGGCCCCGATCAAGGTGCTGCACCCGCTGCTGACTGCCACGCAGGAAGGCAACTTCAAGGGCACCGAAGGCTTCGGCGCGATCCCGTTCGACGGCATCGTGCTGGCCCACTCCAACGAGAGCGAGTGGAAGACCTTCCGCAACAACAAGAACAACGAGGCCTTCCTTGACCGGATCTACATCGTCAAGGTGCCGTACTGCCTGCGCGTCAGCGAGGAAGTCAAGATCTACGAGAAGCTCATCCGCGGCTCGTCGCTGGCCGAGGCCACCTGCGCGCCGGGCACGCTCAAGATCATGGCGCAGTTCGCGATGCTCACGCGCCTGAAGGAGCCGGAGAACTCGTCGCTGTACTCCAAGATGCAGATCTATGACGGCGAGAACCTCAAGGACACCGACCCGCGCGCCAAGAGCTACCAGGAGTACCGCGACTACGCCGGCGTCGACGAAGGCATGAGCGGCATCTCCACGCGCTTCGCCTACAAGATCCTGTCGCGCGTCTTCAACTTCGACAGCCTGGAGGTGGCCGCCAATCCGGTGCACCTGATGTACGTGCTCGAGCAGCAGATCGAGCGCGAGCAGTTCCCGGCAGAGACCGAGCAGAAGTACGTCTCGTTCATCAAGGAGAACCTGGCGCCGCGCTACGCCGAGTTCATCGGCAAGGAAATCCAGACCGCCTACCTTGAGAGCTACTCCGAGTACGGCCAGAACATCTTCGATCGCTACGTCACCTACGCCGACTACTGGATCCAGGACCAGGAGTACCGCGACACCGACACCGGCGAGGTGTTCGACCGCAGCGCGCTCAACGGCGAACTCGAGAAGATCGAGAAGCCGGCGGGTATCTCCAACCCGAAGGACTTCCGCAACGAGATCGTCAATTTCGTCCTGCGCGCCCGCGCGCAGAACGCGGGCAAGAACCCGCTGTGGACGAGCTACGAGAAGTTGCGCGTGGTCATCGAGAAGAAGATGTTCTCCAACACGGAGGAACTGCTGCCGGTCATCAGCTTCAACGCCAAGGCAAGCGCCGACGAGGCCCGCAAACACGAGGACTTCGTCAACCGGATGGTGCAGAAGGGCTACACGCCCAAGCAGGTACGCCTGCTCTGCGAGTGGTATCTCCGCGTCCGGAAAAGCTCCTGAAGTCGCCCCGCAACAAAGCCTCCACCGAAACCGAACGGTCACCCATGAGCCACACGCTGCCGGCGCTGCCGCTCATACGTTTCGTCGGGAGTTCAAGGGAGCGCTGGAACCGGCTCTGCCGGGCCAGTCGCGGAGCGCCCCCTCGGGGGGCAGCGAGCGCCAGCGAGCGTGGGGGCTAACGGATGCTTCAGCAAATCATCGATCGACGGCTGTCCGGCAAGAACAAGTCGGTCGGCAACCGCGAGCGCTTCCTGCGCCGCCACAAGGAACAGATCCGCGAGGCCGTGCGCCGCGCGGTCGATGGTCGCGGCATTCGCGACCTCGAGAAGGGCGAAGACGTCCATATCCCCAAGCGCGACCTCAGCCAGCCGGTCTTCGGGCACGGCCAGGGCGGCAAGCGCGAAGCGGTGCACCCGGGCAACAGCGAGTACATGACCGGCGACCGCGTGAAGCGGCCCGACGGCGGCGGCGGTAGCGGCGGCGGTGGCGGCCAGGCCAGCGATTCCGGCGAGGGGGACGACGACTTCGTGTTCCACCTCACCAAGGAAGAGTTCATGCAGGCGTTCTTCGACGACCTCGCGTTGCCGAATCTCACCCGCACGCAGCTCGCCGAGATCCCGGAATACAAGTCGCACCGCGCCGGCTTCGTCAACGACGGCACGCCCAGCAATCTCAGCATCGTGCGGTCGATGCGTGGCGCGCTCGGCCGGCGCATCGCGCTGAGCGCCGACAGCCGCGGCGAGTTGCGCGAGGCCGAGGCCGCGCTGGCGCTGCTCGAGGAACAGGACGCCAAGGACGTCGTCTCGCTCAAGCAGAAGGCCGACCTGCTCGAGCGGATCAAGCTCCTCAAGGGCCACATCGCCCGCGTGCCCTTCCTCGATCCACTGGACCTGAAATTCCGCAACCGCGTGAGGGTGCCGGTGCCGTCCTCGCGTGCCGTGATGTTCTGCGTGATGGATGTGTCGGGCTCGATGGACGAGTCGCGCAAGGATCTCGCCAAGCGCTTCTTCATCCTGCTGTACCTGTTCCTGACGCGGCACTACGACAAGATCGAGGTCGTCTTCATCCGCCACCACACGCAGGCAGCCGAGGTCGACGAACAGAACTTCTTCCACGCCACCGAGACTGGCGGCACCGTCGTCTCCAGCGCGCTGGTGCTGATGGACGAGATCATCCGCGCGCGCTTTCCCGCTGACCAGTGGAACATCTACGGCGCGCAGGCCAGCGACGGCGACAACTGGCACCACGACAGCGGTCGTTGCCGGGAACTGCTCGTCGACAAGATCCTGCCCAAGTGCCGCTACTTCGCCTACGTGCAGGTCGCCGAGCCCGAGCAGAACCTCTGGGAAGAGTATCAGCGCCTGGTCGGCGAAGTGCCGCACTTCGCGATGCGCAAGGCGATCGAGGCCTCGCAGATCTATCCGGTGTTCCGCGACCTGTTTCGCAAGGAAGGAGCGCCGGCCACATGAGTTCGCACGGCCGCCCGAAGGACGAAGGCCCCCGCTTGGCGGGGAGACGCGCAGCGTCAGGGGTGCAAAAATGACCTTCCTCGAAAACAGACGCGCGGTCGGCCGCAATGCGAGTGCCGACGAGTATGGCGGCCGCCGTCGCCAGGGGCCGCCGCTCGAGATCGCGGCGCTCAAGGAGCGGCCCTCGCAACCACTGCCCTCGCCCAGCGACTGGACGTTCGACTTGATCGAGCAGTACCACGAGGTGATCCGTGCCACGGCACAGCGCTTCGGTCTCGACACCTATCCGAACCAGCTCGAGATCATCACATCCGAGCAGATGATGGACGCCTACGCCAGCGTGGGCATGCCGGTGAACTACCGCCATTGGAGCTACGGCAAGGAGTTCATTGCCACCGAGAAGAACTACAAGCGCGGCCAGATGGGCCTCGCCTACGAGATCGTCATCAACTCCGAGCCGTGCATCTCCTACCTGATGGAGGAGAACACGATGGCCATGCAGGCGCTCGTCATCGCGCATGCGGCCTACGGTCACAACAGCTTCTTCAAGGGCAACTACCTGTTCCGGATGTGGACGGACGCGTCGTCGATCATCGACTACCTCGTCTACTCGAAGAACTACGTGGCCGAATGCGAGGGGCGCTACGGACTCGAAGCCGTCGAGGAACTGCTCGACTCCTGCCACGCGCTGATGAACCATGGTGTCGACCGCTACCGCCGGCCCAGCAAGCTCTCGCTCGCGCAGGAGCAGGCGGCGCGCGCGGACCGCGAGGCTTACGCACAGTTGCAGGTCAACGACTTGTGGCGCACGCTGCCGCGCAAGGCTGCCACCGATGATCCCACCGCCGCGGAGCGCCGCTTCCCGTCCGAACCGCAGGAAAACCTGCTGTACTTCATCGAGAAGAACGCTCCACTGCTCGAACCCTGGCAGCGCGAGATCGTGCGCATCGTGCGCAAGGTCGCGCAGTACTTCTACCCGCAGCGCCAGACCCAGGTGATGAACGAGGGCTGGGCCACGTTCTGGCACCACCGGCTGCTCAACCAGATGTACGACGACGGCTACCTGGCCGACGGCATGATGATCGAGTGGCTGAAGTCGCACACCAACGTCGTGGCGCAGCCGCCGGTCACCTCGCGCAACTATTCGGGCATCAACCCGTACGCGCTGGGCTTCGCGATGTTCACCGACATCAAGCGCATCTGCGAGAAACCCACCGACGAGGATCGCCAGTGGTTTCCCGACTTCGCCGGCACCCCATGGCTGCCCACGCTGGACCACGCGATGCGCAACTTCAAGGACGAGAGCTTCATCGGCCAGTACCTGTCGCCCAAGCTGATGCGCGACTTCAGGCTGTTCTCCATCGTCGATGACGAGAAGGACAGCGAGCTCGAGATCTCCGCGATCCACGACGAGAACGGCTACCGCAGGCTGCGCGAGTCGCTGTCGCGCCAATACGACCTGGGATCGCGCGAACCCAACATCCAGGTCTGGAACGTCAATCTTCGCGGTGACCGCTCACTCACGTTGCGCCATACACAGCATAACGACCGGCCATTGCACGACACCTCGCAGGAGGTGCTCAAGCACGTTGCCAGGCTATGGGGTTTCGACGTCCACCTGGAGAGCGTCAACGGCGCCAGCGAGACCACGCGGCGCTGGTCCGTGGCACCAACCAAGGGCTGAGCAAATCCCACGCGCCTCATCGTTTTCCAGCAGAAACGACCCATTCGTCCAGGTTGTGGATGACTTGAATCGTCGCTGGATGTAACGTGCGGGTGAGGCACAACGATTCCAGGGAGATTTCTCGATGCTCAAGGTCGCACTCGTTTCGGCGACCATCCTGGTGGCCGCGTCGGCGGCGCACGCCGCCAACACCGATCTCGAGTCCAGTGCGCCGGCCCCGGTCGCCGCGCCCTGCCATCCCGTGCAATCGATGGATCTCGACTGCGCGTTGCGCGTCATCGACGCCAACGGCGACGGCACGGTCTCGGCTGCCGAACTGGCCAGCTTCGCTACCCCCGCACCGCCCGTTGTCGACTGGACGCCGCTGCGCCCGCCCCACAGCACCGGCCTCGACTTCAAGGACGCCGCCACCGAGCCCGCCAGCGTGCTGCACGCCACGCTGGATCAGGACGACTCGCACCGACTCATCCCGGCGCTGTTTGCGCTCGGGGCGCTGGTGATCCTGCTGCGCAAGCGCCCGGTCTGAGCGACGCGGCGCGGCGCGCGCCGGCTACAGGGCGAAGATCTTGCCCGGGTTCATGATGTTGTGCGGGTCGAGCGCCTGCTTGATCTGGCGCATCATCGCCACTGCGCCCGCGCCCGCCTCGTCGACAAGGAAGCCCTGCTTGTGCAGCCCGATGCCGTGCTCGCCTGTGCAGGTGCCGCCAGCGGCGATCGCGCGCTGCACCAGTTGGTGGTTCAGGCGCTCGGCGATTTCGCGTTCCCCGGGCAGCGCCGGGTCGATCAGGTAGGCGACGTGGAAGTTGCCGTCGCCCACATGGCCGACGATGAAGTGCGGCAGGCCGGCGGCTTCGGCTTCAGCCAGCGCCTGAGTGACGGCGTCCGCGAGGCCGGAGATCGGCACGCAGCAGTCGGTGGTGACGGCGCGGCAGCCCGGGCGCAACTGCAGCCCGGACAGGAAGGCATGGTGGCGCGCGGTCCACAGCCGCGTGCGCTCCTCGGGCGTGGTTGCCCACTGGAATGCCGTGCCGCCGTGCTCGGCCGCCAGCGCCTGCACGGTGGCCGCCTGCTCGGCGACGCTCGCGGCGCTGCCATGAAACTCCATCAGCAGCAGCGGCTTCTCGATCAGGCCCAGCTTGTCGTGCGCGTTGACGGCGATGACCGCGTTGGCGTCCAGCAGCTCGCAACGCGCGATCGGCACACCCATCTGGATGATCTCGATGACCGTGTCGACGGCCGCCGTCGCGTCGTCGAACGAGCAGATGGCCGCGGCCACGCTCTCGGGCAGGGGATGCAGCTTGAGCGTGACCTCGGTGATCACGCCCAGCGTGCCTTCGCTGCCCACCATCAGCCGAGTCAGGTCGTAGCCGGCGCTGGACTTGCGGGCCCGCGTGCCGGTGCGGATCACCTCGCCGCTGGCGGTGACCACCGTCAGCGCCAGCACGTTCTCGCGCATCGTGCCGTAGCGCACAGCATTGGTCCCGGACGCCCGCGTGGCCGACATGCCGCCGAGCGTCGCGTCCGCGCCCGGATCGATCGGGAAGAACAGTCCCGAATCCTTGATCTCGCGGTTGAGCTGCATGCGGGTGACGCCGGCCTGCACGGTGACGGTCAAGTCTTCCGAGTTGAGCTGCAACAGCTTGTCCATGCGCGACACGTCGACGCTGATGCCGCCCTGCACCGCCAGCAGGTGGCCTTCCAGCGATGAGCCGGCGCCGTACGGGATCACCGGCACGCGGTGCTCGGCGGCGACGGCAACGACGAACGCGACGTCCTCGGTGCTGTCGCAGAACACGACGGCCTCCGGCGGCGGCGCGTCGAACGGCGATTCGTCGCGACCGTGCTGTTCGCGCACCGCCAGCGCCGTGGTGAAACGCTCGCCGAAGCGGGTGCGCAACGCGGCGATCATCGCGGCGCACATCGGCCGCGGCAGCACGTTGAGGGTGAAATCGACGGCAGTGTTCATCAGCGGATCCCGGTTAGCGCAGGTCAGTCTACGCCGACGACCCACCGCGCGCCGCCGGAGGTCCTACACTCCCGCGCATGGCCAATCGACTCTCACAGATCGCGACCCGCACCGGCGACGACGGCAGCACCGGACTCGGAGACGGCACGCGCGTGCCCAAGAGCCACGGACGCATCGGCGCGATGGGCGACGTCGACGAACTCAACTCCCACCTGGGCGTGCTGCTCGCCGAGCCGCTCCCCGACGACGTGCGCGACCTGCTGGTGACGATCCAGCATGAGCTGTTCAACCTGGGCGGCGAGCTGTCCATCCCCGGCTACACGCTGCTCAAGGACGACGCCGTCGCCGCGCTCGACGCCGCGCTGGCGCACTACAACGCCGCGCTGCCGCGCCTGATGGAATTCATCTTGCCCGCGGGCACGCGCAGCGCGTCGCTCGCGCACGTTGCGCGCGCGGTGGCGCGGCGTGCGGAACGCGCGGTCGTCACGTTGGCCTCCACCGAGCCGATCAACGCTGCGCCGCGGCTGTTCCTGAACCGGTTATCCGACCTGCTGTTCGTGCTGGCGCGCGTGCTCAACCGCGCCAACCTCGACGGCCTCGGCGGCGACGACGTCTACTGGCACAGCGCGCGGCTGGCGCGCAACCTGGACCCCGACGTCAACTAGAGCTTGGCGGCGCGGCGTGCGAGCACGGCGTCGCGCAAGGTGTCGAGCACGCCGATCGAGTCGTCCCAGCCGATGCAGCCGTCGGTGATGCTCTTGCCGTACTCGAGCGCCGCGGGGTCGTCCTTGCCCGGCGTGAACTTCTGGGCGCCGGCGACGAGGTGGCTCTCCACCATCACGCCGAAGATGCAGCCATTGCCCGAGGCCACCTGGTCGCCAACGTCGCGCGCGACCGCCACCTGGCGCTCGAACTTCTTCACGCTGTTGGCGTGGCTGAAGTCGATCATCAGCTTGCACTCGAGCTTCGCGCCCTCGAGCTCGGCGCACGCGGCCTTGACGCTGGCCGCATCGTAGTTGGGCGCCTTGCCGCCACGCAGGATCACGTGGCAATCCTTGTTGCCCTTGGTCTCGACGATCGCGACCTGGCCGTTCTTGTGCACGGACAGGAAGTGGTGCGGACGCGCCGCGGCCTGGATCGCGTCGATGGCGATCTTCAGGTTGCCGTCCGTGCCGTTCTTGAAACCCACCGGCGCGGACAGGCCCGAGGCCAGCTCGCGGTGCACCTGGCTCTCGGTGGTGCGTGCGCCGATCGCGCCCCAGCTGATCAGGTCGCCGATGTACTGCGGCGAGATCGTGTCGAGGAACTCACCCGCGGCCGGCACGCCGATGCGGTTGATGTCGACCAGCAGCTGGCGCGCGATGCGCAGGCCCTCGTGGATGCGGAAGCTCTCATCCAGGTACGGGTCGTTGATCAGGCCCTTCCAGCCGACGGTGGTGCGCGGCTTCTCGAAGTAGACGCGCATCACGATCTCGAGGGTGTCGGCGTATTTGTCGCGCTCCACCTTCAGCTTGCGCGCGTACTCCAGCGCCGCGGCGGGATCGTGGATCGAGCACGGGCCGATCACCACCAGCAAGCGGTCGTCCGTGCCGGCCAGGATGTTGCGCACCGCGCCGCGTGTGTTGCCGATCAGCGTCTCCACCGGCGTGCCGGCGATCGGGAAGAAGCGGATCAGGTGCTCGGGCGGCGGCAGCGGCGTGACGTCGCGGATGCGCTGGTCGTCGGTGTCGCTGGTGCGTTCGCTCAGCGACAGCGTGTGGCGCGCTTCGGTCGGCTGCTTGGGATTGGTCATCGGTTGGCTCCGGGTTCTTCGTCAGGCTGGCGTTGTTGCTTGCGGCTGGCACCGGCGAAAAAAAACCGCCGGGTTGGCCGGCGGTCTCTTGAAGGTCTCGTTTGCTCAACTGCGCACGATTGCTTCTCCAGCCACCTGACGGGGCGAGAACCAAAAGTAGGCAAAAAAGAAACGGGTGACGTTCATTGAAATTCGAATGTAGCACGCATGCGCGCAAACCAAGCTTCGCGCGCGGGAAACCGTGCCTTCAGGCGACATTCAAGCGGTGCCGCCGACTACCAGGCCGTCGATTCGCAGCGTGGGCTGGCCCACGCCCACCGGCACGCTCTGGCCTTCCTTGCCGCACACGCCCACGCCCGAGTCGAGCTCCAGGTCGTTGCCAATCATCGAGATGCGCGTCAGCGCCTCTGGCCCGTTGCCGATCAGCGTGGCGCCCTTGACCGGGTACAGGATCTTGCCGTTCTCGACCCAATAGGCCTCACTGGCGGAGAACACGAACTTGCCGCTGGTGATGTCGACCTGGCCGCCGCCGAAGTTGGTGGCGTAGAGCCCGCGCTTGATCGACGCGACGATCTCTTCCTTGGGCTTGTCACCGGCCAGCATGTAGGTGTTGGTCATGCGTGGCATGGGCGTGTGCGCGTAGCTTTCGCGGCGGCCGTTGCCGGTCGGCTTGACGCCCATCAGGCGCGCGTTCATCGAGTCCTGGATGTAGCCGCGCAGGATGCCGTCCTCGATCAGCACGTTGCGCTGGCTCGCGTTGCCTTCGTCGTCGACGTTGAGCGAGCCGCGGCGGTCGGCGATCGTGCCGTCGTCCAGCACCGTGACGCCCTTGGCCGCCACGCGCTTGCCGATGCGGCCGGCGAACGTGCTGGAACCCTTGCGGTTGAAATCGCCTTCGAGACCGTGGCCGACAGCCTCGTGCAGCAGCACGCCGGGCCAGCCCGGGCCGAGGACGACCGTCATCTCGCCGGCCGGCACCGGGCGCGACTCGAGGTTGACCAGCGCCGCGTTGACGGCCTGGTCGACGTACTTGGACAGGACGCTGTCGGTGAAGTAGCCCAGGCCGAAACGCCCGCCGCCGCCGCCGGAACCCGTCTCGCGCCGGCCGTTCTGCTCGGCGATGACAGTGATCGACAGGCGCACCAGCGGTCGCACATCGGCGGCGCGCGTGCCGTCGGCGCGCGCGATCAGCACCACGTCGTGTTCGGCGGCCAGGCCAGCCATCACCTGCACCACGCGCGGATCGCGCGCCCGGGCCATCTTCTCGATGCGCTCCAGCAGGCCGACCTTCTGTGTGCTGTCCAGCGTCGCGATCGGATCGCTCGTGCCGTAAAGCACGCGGCTGGTGGAGATCTTCGTCTTGGTCTGCAGCTTCACGCGCCTGCTCTGGCCGGCCGAGGCGATCGCGCGCACGGTACGGGCAGCGTCCATCAGCGACGCGGCGGAGATGTCGTCCGAATAGGCGAACGCCGTCTTCTCGCCAGCGACGGCGCGCACGCCCACGCCCTGATCGATGGAGAAGCTGCCGCTCTTGACGATGCCTTCTTCCAGGCTCCAGCCTTCGTGCCGCGTCGTCTGGAAGTACAGGTCGGCATCGTCGATCTTGTGCTCGCCCATCGCGGCCAGCGTGGCGGCGAGGTGGGACTCGGTGAGGCCGAACGGGTCCAGCAACAGACCTTGGGCGATGGCCAGACGTTCGATCGTGGGTTCGCGTGTGATCACGGCGGGCTCCTGAAGGGGGACATGCGGCCGGGTGGGTTGGCCGCCTTTGCGAAAGTTAACTCATTTTGCAGGGGTTTCTCGAGACCCGGCCACGGCCGGAGGACGTTGAACTGGGACTTGGGCGCGCTGTGCGCCGGCATCACCCCCTCTCGGGAGTCTGACATGTCCGAATCCGATCCGCTCGTCGGGGCTGCCTTGGCCTTGCCAGCGATCCAGCACTTGCGGCAGGCCAGGAAAGGCCCGGGCAACCGGGCGTGAGTTCGAGGAGTTCCAGGGATGGCTCGCTCGCGCGCACCCTCCCTTTTTCAGGCCTGCTCGGCCGCGCCGTCGTCCTCGGGAGCGTCCACGCGCCAGGCGAGCGCCTGCGCGTACAAGCGCTTGCGCGGAAGGCCGCACAGTTCTGCCGCGAGGGCCGACGCCTGCTTCAGCGGCAGCTCGCGCAACAACACGCGCAACGTGCGCTCGGCGTCGGCAGGCAGCGCGTCCTCCCGCGCGGCCTGCGGCGGCGCCGCGTGCAGCACCAGCACGAACTCGCCGCGCCGGTGGTTGGCATCGGCGGCGAGCCAGCCGGCGAAGTCGCCCACCGCGAGCGTCACGACCTGCTCGAATTGTTTGGTCAGCTCGCGGCACACGGTGACGAGCCGCGGCGCGTCGCCGCCGCCGAGTGCCTCGCCCATGGCCGCGCCCAGCGCCTCGATGCGATGCGGCGCCTCGAAGATCACCGTCGACTGACGTGCCTCCTTCAGCCGCCCGAGTTCGTTGGCGCGCTCCTGCGCCTTGCTCGAGAGAAAGCCGGCGAACCCGAAACCGTCGGCAGTGGTGTCGCCCGCGACGCTCAGCGCCGTGATCGCACTGCTGGCGCCAGGCAAGGGCATCACACGGTGGCCGGCGGCCGCGACGACCTGCACGAGCAGCGCACCCGGGTCGGACACTGCCGGTGTGCCGGCGTCGCTGATGTAGGCCACGCGCTCGCCCGCGGCCAGGCGCGCGCACACCTGCGCGGCGCCGGCCCGCTCGTTGTGCTCGTGCAGCGCCAACAGCGGCTTTTCGAGGCCGAAATGACGCAGGAAGGTGCCGCTGGTGCGCGTATCCTCGCAGCCGATGACGTCCGCCAGGGCCAGCGCGTGGAGCGCGCGCAGGCTGATGTCGGCAAGGTTGCCGATGGGCGTGGCCACCACGTACAGGCAGCCTCGCGGGAAGTCCTGCTGGCCGGCCACGGCCGCGGCGGCCTGCAGCGTCTGGCGCAGGCCGATCGCCGGGGCGGGGTTGTCTTCACCGGAGATCGGCAGGGATGGGTCGGACACGATGGCTTGGCCTTGGGTGAGCAGGACGGACGCGGGCGTCGAAGCGGGTGGAGGCGGCGACGATCGCGCGATCACCGGACGCGCCGGCGAGGCGTTGGCGTTGCGCTACCTGCAGGCGCGCGGCCTGCGCATTCTCGAACGCAATTATCGAGTGGCGCGCGGCCGCTCCCGCCGCGGCGGCGAAATCGACCTGATCCTGCTCGACAACGACGGCACCCTGGTGTTCGTCGAGGTGCGGGTTCGACGCGGCCAGATGGGCGGCGGCGCGGCCGCCAGCATCAGCCCGGCCAAGCGGTCACGCCTGGTCTACGCGGCGCAAACCTACCTGGCCAAGCTGGATCGGATGCCGCCATGCCGGTTCGACGTCGTCGCGGTGGACGGGGAGCACGTGCAGTGGCTGCGAGCCGCGTTCGACGAGTGCTGACGCCTCGGATTCGACCCTTACAAGCTCTTTCGGCCGCGCAAAGCGTCTCTTGATAGGTAATAACCCGTAACTTCGACAATATCTTGAAGTTTATTGTTTGTTATTTATCAATTAAAAATCTTCGGGTGGCATATTCACCTCTGCTTTTCTGTGCAACCCAGTTGCGGTCGCGCTGACCCGACACACCCTTCGCAAGCAAATCCCACAAGCCGCGAGAGAAACGGCGCGGCTTGCTTTCGGACGCTGAGTGGAACTCGGCCGACCGTTGCGACTCTGTCTTGCGTAGCGCTGAACTATGATCCGCGCGCGGCCCTTCCCTCCCGACCGCCTCACCTGGCGTCCATGCTCGAACCTCGCATCCAACAGCATTTCTTCGAAAGCGCCGACCTGAGCTATCAGGCGGCAGAGGTCATGGCGCGGCCCATTGCGGACGCCGCGCAAGCCATCGTCGACTGCGTGACCGCTGGCGGCCGCATCTGGGTGCATGGCCGTGGCATCGCGCAGGCGCCGGCCCAGTTGCTGGGAGCGGCACTGTCGGGTCGCTTCGAACGCGAGCGCCCGGGGCTCGCCGCGATGGTGCTGGCGGTGGACCCGCTGCTGCTGTCCGAGGCGCGCGACTCCGTGGCCGACGCGCCGGCCGTCACGCAACTGCGCGTGCTCGGCCAGGCCGGCGACGTGCTGGTCGCCTTTGCGCTGCGTCCCGACGATGCACTGCTGGCGGCAGTTGTCGCCGCCGCCCACGAACGCGAGATGAGCGCGCTGGTGATCGCGGGCCGCGAGCCGGGCGTCAGCGCCCCCCGCAGCGCCTCGTCGCCCATCACGGCCGAAACCGACATCTGGATCTCCGTCCCGCACGAGCGCCCCGCGCGCATCTGCGAACTCCAACTGCTGACGCTGCACGCCTTGTGCGATGCCGTCGATCTCCAACTACTCGGCGACGCCGACCTCTGATGACCCTGCACACCACCTCCTCCTCCTCGCCCGCCCGCCGCCCGTTGCTGCGCACCGCCATCGTCGGCGCGCTGGCCGTCGCCACGCTCGCTTCGATGCAGGGCTGCATTGCTCTGCTGGGCGTCGGCGCGGTCGCTGGCGGCCTGTCGCTCAACGACCGCCGCACTGGCGGCACGCAGGTCGACGACCAAGCCGTCGAGCTGAAGTCCAGCGGCCGCATCCGCGAGGTGATCGGTGAGAAAGGCCACATCAACGTGACCAGCTACAACCGCGTCGCGCTGATCACCGGCGAGGTGCCGGCCGATTCCGACAAGGCCGCGGTCGAGAAGGCGATCGCCGGCATCGAAGGTGTCAGCAACGTCGTCAACGAGCTTGAGGTCGGCGCCAATTCGACCATCAGCACGCGGTCCAGCGATACGGTGATCACGACGCGCGTCAAGAGTGGCCTGGTGGATGCCAAGGACGTTCAGTCCGGCGCGATCAAGGTCGTCACTGAGCGCGGCAACGTCTACCTGATGGGCCGCGTCACCGAGCGCGAGGCCACGCGCGCCTCCGAGATCGCGCGCGCCCAGCCGAGCGTGATGAAGGTCGTGCGGGTGTTCGACATCCTGACCGAAGAGCAGCTCGGCAACCTGAAATGACAGCCCCACGGCCGCTGGTGCTCCCTGCCCCCGAGGGGCCGGCCGCGAGCGGCCCGGCAAAGTCGGTTCCGCCGCTCCCTTGAACCTCATTTGCGGCTTGCGAGCGGCAGCGCCGGGGACAAGGGCTGTCGCTACTTGTTGAGCAGGCGGATCAGGCTGGAGGTGTCCCAACGGCCGCCGCCGCGGTTCTGGAGCTCGGCGTAGAACTGGTCGACCAGCGCCGTGGCCGGAAGGCGGGCGCCGTTGCGGCGCGACTCGTCGAGCACCAGGCCGAGATCCTTGCGCATCCAGTCGACGGCGAAGCCGAAGTCGAACTTGTCCTCGACCATCGTCTTGCCGCGGTTGTCCATCTGCCAGCTCTGCGCGGCGCCCTTGCCGATGACGTCGAGCACGGCCGGCATGTCCAGCCCGGCGCGGGCGCCGAAGGCCACCGCCTCGGCCAGCCCCTGCACGAGGCCGGCGATGCAGATCTGGTTGACCATCTTGGCGAGCTGGCCGGCGCCGCTGTCACCCAGGCGCGTGACGGCCTTCGAGAACGCCATCGCGACGGGCTTCATCGCGTCGAAGGGCGCGGCGTCGCCGCCGCACATCACGGTGAGCAGGCCGTTGATGGCGCCTGCCTCGCCGCCGGATACCGGCGCGTCGACGAAGTGAAGGCCACGCGACACGGCCAGACCGTGCAGCTCGCGCGCGATGTCGGCCGAGGCTGTCGTGTGGTCGATCAACACGGCTCCCCCCGCCATGCCGGCGAACGCGCCGTCATCACCGGCGACCACGGCGCGCAGGTCGGCATCGTTGCCGACGCAGGTGAAGACGAATTCGGCCCCTTCAACCGCGGTGCGCGGCGTCGGGGCGGCGGTGCCCCCGTGCTTGTCGACCCAGGCATGCGCTTTGGCGGCCGTGCGGTTGTAGACGGTGACCTGGTGCCCCGCAGCGGCCAGGTGGCCGGCCATTGGCCCGCCCATCACGCCGAGTCCGAGGAAGGCGACCTTCTTCGCAGGGAAAGCTTCGTATTCTTTGGGCATGGCATCGATCCAGTCAGCGCAACAAGAACGCGAGGATACGTGCATTCGCCCTTTCCCGACGCCGTCGCTGGAAAGCCCCGCCAGCGATTCAAGGGAGCGGCGGGACCGGCTTTGCCGGGCCGCTCGCGGCGAGCCCCTCGGGGGCAGGGAGCGCCAGCGACCGTGGGGTCAACGTTTCTAGCCGAAGGTCATGTGCTCGGTACCGGCGGCCAGGTCCGTCGAGCGCGAGCGTTCGCTGTCGAGCTTGATCTGCAGGCGCAGGTCGTTGACGGAGTCGGCGTTGCGCAGCGCGTCTTCGTAGGTGATCAGGTTGGCTTCATACATGTCGAACAGCGCCTGGTCGAAGGTCTGCATGCCCAGCTCGCGCGAGCGCTTCATCAGGTCCTTCAGCTCGCCCACCTTGCCCTGGAAGATAAGGTCGGCCACGAGAGGCGTGTTGATCAGGATCTCGATCGCGGCACAGCGGCCCTTGCCTTCCTGGCGCGGCAGCAGGCGTTGCGAGATCAGCGCCTTCATGTTCAGCGACAAGTCCATCAGCAGCTGCAGGCGCCGCTCTTCCGGGAAGAAGTTGATCATCCGGTCGAGCGCCTGATTGGAGCTGTTGGCGTGCAGCGTGGCCATGCACAGGTGGCCCGTCTCGGCGAAGGCGACGGCCAGATCCATGGTCTCGCGGTCGCGGATTTCACCCATCAGGATGACGTCGGGCGCCTGGCGCAGCGCGTTCTTCAGCGCCAACTCCCAGCTGTCGGTGTCGATGCCGATCTCGCGCTGCGTGACGATGCAGTTCTTGTGCGGGTGCACGAACTCCACCGGGTCTTCCACCGTGATGATGTGGCCGAAGGTGTTCTCGTTGCGCCAGTCGAGCATGGCGGCCTGCGACGTCGTCTTGCCGGAGCCGGTGGCGCCCACCATGATGATCAGGCCGCGCTTGGTCAGCGCGATGTCCTTGAGGATGCGCGGCAGGCCCAGGCTGTCGATGGTGGGGATCTCCTGCGGAATCGTCCGCAGCACGATGCCGACGTGGCTCTGCTGCAGGAACGCGCTGCAGCGGAAGCGGCCGATGCCTTGCGGCGAGATCGCGAAGTTGCACTCCTTGGTGCGCTCGAAATCGGACGCCTGCTTGTCGTTCATGATGGCCCGCGCCAACGCCATGGTGTGCGCGCCGGTGAGCGGCTGCGGCGAGACCTTGGTGACCTTGCCGTCGACCTTGATCGCCGGCGGGTAGTCGGCCGTGAGGAACAGGTCGGAGCCGTTGCGCGTGACCATCAGGCGCAGCAGGTCGTTGACGAACTTCGATGCTTGTTCTCTTTCCATGGCCTTCTTCCTTCAATGTCGACACCGTGATCTTGCCAGCACTGGGCAGGATCAGCAGTATTCAATGGCAACGACCCCGGCGCGAGCGCCGGACACGCCCTGCGAAACTGATTCCTATTCGCGCGTGAGCAGGGCTGACAGGCGGGCGCTGACCTGGCGCAAGCGCAGCGACAACCGCCGGGCGAGCCAGGCCAGCAGCGCAGCCGCGAGGCGCGGCTCGTGCTGCATCATGCGATCGAGTGCGGCCGCGCCGAGCACCGCGAACTTGGCCGACGTGAGCGTGGTGCAGGCCGAGAAGCGGGCCCCGGCGTCGAGCAGCGACATCTCGCCGAGCACGTCGCCCGCGCGCGATTCGCCCAGGCGCGCCTTGGCGCCCCAGGGTTGCACGCGCTCGACGGCGACGGTGCCATCGAGGACGATCAGGAGGAAGTCGCCCTGCTCGTCCTGGCCGATCACCTGGCGGCCGGCTTCCACCTGCACGTACTCGAGGTAGTTGCCGAATACGGACAACGCCTCGGGGCCCAGTTGCGACAGCTGCGGATCCTGTCCGAACAGCTTGACCAGCGACAGCGTGCCGAGCGCCGAGTCGTACGGCTTGGTATGGAGGTCCAGGCTGCGCGTGTCCCAGCTGACCATCAGCTGGGTGTCCTGGTGGTGTTCCTGGAACTGCGTGGCGAAATAGCTGGACGAATCGTCACGCGGCGCAACGGCCAGCGGTTGAGGTTTGCGACGAAACCGGGCGAGAAGGTTTTTCACAGAGGTCGGGGCGCTTTGGCGACGGGATCAGCCCGGGAAGTTTTCCGGGAACTTGGCCTTCTGGCGGGCTTCCACCGGCGCCACGATGTTGCGGCGCACGAGATCGGCCAGGCATTGGTCGAGCGTCTGCATGCCCGCCGCGTTGCCGGTCTGGATCGACGAGTACATCTGGGCGATCTTGTTTTCGCGGATCAGGTTGCGGATGGCCGCGGTACCCAACATGATCTCGTAGGCGGCCGCGCGGCCCGTGCCGTCCTTGAGCTTGCACAGCGTCTGCGAGATGACGGCGATCAACGATTCGGACAGCATCGCGCGCACCATGTCCTTCTCGGCGGCGGGGAACACGTCGACCACGCGGTCGATCGTCTTGGCAGCGCTGGACGTGTGCAGCGTGCCGAAGACCAGGTGGCCCGTTTCGGCGGCAGTCAGCGCGAGGCGGATGGTTTCCAGATCGCGCATCTCGCCAACGAGGATGCAGTCCGGATCCTCGCGCAGCGCGGAGCGCAGTGCGTTGGAGAAGCTGAGCGTCTGCGGGCCGACTTCGCGCTGGTTGATCAGGCACTTCTTGGACTCGTGGACGAACTCGATCGGATCCTCGATCGTGAGCACGTGGCCGTAGCTGTTGTCGTTGAGGTGGTCGATGATCGCGGCAAGCGTCGTGGACTTGCCCGAGCCCGTCGGGCCCGTCACCAGCACGAGGCCGCGCGGCTTCATCGCCAGGTCCTGGAAGATCTTCGGGCAGTTGAGCTGCTCGAGTGTCAGGATCTTGGACGGGATCGTCCGGAACACGGCGGCCGCGCCGCGGTTCTGGTTGAAGGCGTTGACGCGGAAACGCGCCAAGCCCTGGATCTCGAACGAGAAGTCGCACTCCAGCGTGTCTTCGTAGTGCTTGCGCTGGGTGTCGTTCATGATGTCGTACACCAGGCCATGCACCTGTTTGTGCGACATCGGGTCGACGTTGATCCGGCGAACGTCGCCGTGCACGCGAATCATGGGCGGCAGCCCTGACGACAAGTGCAGGTCGGATGCCTTGTTCTTGACCGAAAACGCGAGCAGTTGGGTGATGTCCATGTGGTCCGTGGCCCCGCGAGGGCTTATGCTCCGGCCCGAATGGCCAGCATCGCAGAGAACATACTACAAGTCCGGGGTCGAATTGCGTCCGCCTGTGGAGCATTTCACCGACTTCCGGCCGCCGTGAACCTGTTGGCGGTCAGCAAGACGTGTCCGGGTGTTTCAGTGCGCGAGGCGTTCGAAGCCGGGCAGCGCGATTTCGGCGAGAACTACGTGCAGGAAGCGCTCGCCAAGATCGCCGAACTCGACGACCTGCGCGCCCAGCTTCGCTGGCACCTGATCGGCCCGCTCCAGAGCAACAAGGCGCGCGAGGTCGCAACCCATTTCGACTGGGTCCACGGTGTCGACCGGATGAAGCTGGCCCAGCGCCTGTCCGACCTGCGTCCGCCTGAATTGCCGCCGCTGCAGGTCTGCCTGCAGATCAACGTCAGCGGCGAGGACAGCAAGAGCGGCGTCGCGCCCGAGGCCGCGCTGGGCCTCGCGCGCGCGGTGGCGACGCTGCCGCGGCTGAAGTTGCGCGGCTTGATGGCGATCCCCGAGCCGGCCGGCGACCTGGCGGCGCAACGGGCGCCGCATCGGACGCTTCGCAAGCTGTTGGAGGCGATGAACGCCGAGGGCCTGGGGCTGGACACCCTGTCGATCGGCATGAGCGCCGACCTGGAGGCCGCGATCGCCGAGGGGGCGACCTGGGTGCGAATCGGCACGGCCATCTTCGGCGCCCGTGCGGCGAAGCAGGATCCAGCTTCGTAAGCAACCGCTCGCACCGGGCGACGGCGCAGATTCGGCTCGCTTCAGCGACGCAGCAGGGCGAATTCCTGCAGGGCTGCCGGCTCTTCGATCGGGGCGAACACTTCCACCACCGACAGGCCGTCACGCAGGTCGAGCGTGGAATCCATGAAGCCGTTGAAGCGCAGCGCCGGGTCGTACTCCGCCTCGCCCAGCATCTCGATGGCTTCGAGCGTTGGCCACGTACGACGGTAGACCACCGCGTTGCTGTTCATCGCGGCACGCACCACCTTGCGCGCGGTCTGGCTACGGGCCCAGTCGTTGGCAGCGTGGTTTGTCTGGGCGACGTAAGCGGCAGCGATGTTCATGGAAACCTCGTTCGTGTCGTTGGGGGCCGGCGAAACATCTCGTCAACCGATGACTGAACTTTGCCGGCACTCGTAACCAAAGGCATCCCTCTGGAGAGGGGCCTCCGTTGGGGGGGCGCCTGCGTGAACAAATGCACAACGGCTAGACTGCCAACGACGTCGTGTTCTTCAATTCCTCCATCACCGCATAGGTGCGAACGTCGCGCACGCCCGGCAGGTTCCAGGCGACGGCCGCCACCAGGTCGCGGAAGGCGGCCATGTGGGCCACACGCGTCTTGAGCAGGTAGTCGAAGCCGCCGGCGACCTCGTGACACTCGAGGATCTCCGGACGCAGCTGCACCGCCGCCTTGAACGCCAGGTTGACGGCGTTGCTCATGTCAGCCAGGCGCACCTCGGCAAACACCAGCATGCCGGCCTGCAGCAACGCCGGGTTCAGGCGCGCACCGAAGCCCAGGATCGTGCCGTCGCGCACCAGGCGCTTCATGCGCTCGTGGGTGCTGGCCGATGACAGCCCGATCGCCTCCGCGAGCTTCACGTTGGTGATGCGGCCGTCGGCCTGCAGGACGCGCAGCAGCCGCAGGTCGATCGCGTCGAGGCTGGAGGACACGGCCACCGGCTCGGTGGCCGGCGTCGCCGCGTCACGCCCACGCAGCCGCGAGCGGGCGCGCGCCGGGCGCGTGCGCGCGAGGGCGGCTTCGAGAGCGAGCGGATCGTTGGCCGCGGCGCAGGCGGTGGGGCGCGGGTCGGGCTTGGTGGACGGCATGGGCCCAAGCGTGCCGCGCCGCGCTGCGGGCCGTTCACTGTATTGCCGCAGCCGCACCGAGAGTTGTGCGGCAATGGACGCGATCGCGCGAATGCCTCGGCAGGCATGGCCCTTTCGCAGAGCCTAGATGGGCAGTGCGTTGGTCGTCTTGACCTCTTCCATCACCGTGTAGGTGCGCGTCTCGCGCACGCCCGGCAGGCTCCAGATGACCGACGCGATCATCTCTCGGTACGCGGCCATGTCGGCCACGCGCGTCTTGATCAGGTAGTCGAAACCGCCGGCCACGAGGTGGCATTCGAGGATCTCGGGGCGCGTCTGGACGGCGGCCTTGAAGGTGTCCATGATGTCTGGCGCGGTGCGGTCGAGCAGCACCTCGATGAAGACCATCATGCTGGCGCCGAGCTTGTTCGGGTTCAGCCGGGCCTCGTATCCCAAAATGAAGTTCTCGCGCGTCAGGCGCTTCACGCGCTCGAGCACGGCCGTGGGCGACAGGTGCACTTCCTCGGCCAGCTTCAGGTTGCTGATGCGGCCGTCTCGCTGCAACACGCGCAGGATGCGGGCGTCGATCTTGTCGATGCCCTTGTCGTTCAAATTCGACACCGAAGACGGTTCGGGTTGAGTCTTGTTCATGCTGGACGAATCTCCGCGGTCTCTGACGAAATCCGAATTTATCTCATGGATTCTCGCCCTAAGCTACCAAATTATCCAGTCAGGATTTCTACCGCCATGTCTTCATCCAAGCGCCCATTTGTAGCGGCTCCACAACAGGCCCGCCTGCCCCATCCCTATCGGCCGGAGGTGGGCGTCGTCGAGGCCACGCTCGCCACGTTGGCGGGCGAACTGGATTGGGCGCAGGTGATCCGTGCCGGTCGCCCCTGGGTGGAGGCGGTGCGCGACAAGCCGGCGCCGTTCTGGGCGATGGAGTCGCTGCTGCGGGAATATCCGATCTCCAGCGCCGAGGGCCTGGCGCTGATGCGCCTGGCCGAAGCACTGTTGCGCGTGCCCGACGTCGAGACCGCGATCGCACTGACCGCCGACCAGCTGGGCCGCGCCGAATTCGACGCCGACTCCGTCGTCGACGGCCCGCACAAGATGCTGGCCGGCATTTCGGCCAGCGCCATCTCGCTGTCCAAGAAGTTCCTGCCGGGCGCCGACGGCGAGGGCGGCCTGCTCAAGCGCCTGGGCGCCAAGACCGTCGTCGCGGCCACCGTCCGCGCCATCCAGCTGCTGGGCCGCCAGTTCGTGCTGGGTCGCACCATCGGCGAGGCGATGGAAGAGGCGCAGGACCAGCGCAAGGAGCTCGAGAACGCCCGTCGCGGCAACGCCAACGCCTCCACGGGCCTGCGCTTCTCGTACGACATGCTGGGCGAGGGCGCGCGCACCGAACACGACGCCGAGCGCTATCTCGCGTCGTATGCCAACGCGATCAAGGCGATCTCGCACGGCCGCATCGCCGCGTCGCCCGAGACGGCCGATGGCATCTCGATCAAGCTGTCCGCGCTGTTCTCGCGCTATGAGGACGCCCAGCGCGAGCGCGTGTTCGCCGAGCTGCTGCCGCGCGTGTGGTCGCTGATCGAACTGGCCGCCGCCGCCAATCTGAACCTGACGATCGACGCCGAGGAGACCGACCGCCTCGAGCTGTCGCTGGACGTGCTGGACGCACTCGCCGCCCGCATCGCCGACACCTTCCCGAAGTGGACCGGCTTCGGCCTGGCCGTGCAGGCCTACCAGACGCGCGCGCTGCAGGTCGTCGACAGCGTCGCCGAGATCGCGCGCCGCCACAACCTGCGCTTCATGGTGCGCCTGGTCAAGGGCGCGTACTGGGACGGCGAGATCAAGCGCGCCCAGGAAGGCGGTCTCGCCGGCTACCCCGTGTTCACGCACAAGGAACACACCGACATCTCCTACCTGGCCTGCGCGCGCTCGCTGATCGCGCACGCCGACGTCCTCTACCCGCAGTTCGCCACGCACAACGCCGGCACCATCGCCGCGATCCTGCAGATGGCGCGCACCAAGAACGCCGCGTTCGAGATGCAGCGCCTGCACGGCATGGGCGAGGGCATCTACCGCGAGGTGATGAAGGATCCGACGGTGCCCTGCCGCGTCTACGCGCCGGTGGGCGAACACCGCGACCTGCTGGCCTACCTCGTGCGCCGCCTGCTGGAGAACGGCGCCAACTCGAGCTTCGTGCACCAGTTGGCCGACACCACTGTCGACGTCGAGCGACTGCTCGCGTCGCCGATGACCACCGCACGTCCGCCCGCGTTCCCGATGCCGGCGTTCCTGTACCCGGTCGACCACGGCCTGCAGCGCCGCAACTCCACCGGCGTCGACCTGGCCGTGATCGCCGACCGGGCGCCGCTGGACGCCGCCGTCGTGGCCACTGTGGTGCCGGTGATCCATGAGGCCACCACCGAGGATGTCATCACGGCGATGGTTCGCCTGGAGGACGGCTTCGCCGCATGGAACGAGCGCCCGGTCGACGAGCGCGCCGCGATCATCCGCCGCGCCGGCGACCTGCTCGATTCGCGCCTGGCCGAGTTCTGCGGCCTGCTCGTCAAGGAAGGCCACAAGACGCTGGGCGACTGCGTGGCCGAGGTGCGCGAGGCGGTGGACTTCTGCCGCTACTATGCCGACCAGGCGCAGATCCGCCTGCAGGACCAGGTGCTGCCCGGCCCGACCGGCGAAAGCAACGAGCTGCGCATGCACGGGCGCGGCGTGTTCGTCTGCATCTCGCCGTGGAACTTCCCGCTGGCCATCTTCGCGGGCCAGGTCGTGGCCGCGCTGGTGGCCGGCAACACGGTCGCGGCCAAGCCGGCCGAACAGACGCCGGCGGTTGCCGCGCGCATGGTCGACCTGCTGTTCGAAGCGGGCGTTCCCAAGGACGCGCTGGCTCTGCTGCACGGCCCGGGCGAGACGATCGGCGCCTCACTCACCGCCAACCTGCACTGCTCGGGCGTCTGCTTCACCGGCTCCACGCAAGTCGCCAAGATCATCGCGCGCACGCTGGCGCACAAGGACGGCCCGATCGTGCCGTTCATCGCCGAGACCGGCGGCCTGAACGCGATGATCGTCGACTCCAGCGCGCTGCCCGAGCAGGTGGTCGATGCCGTCGTCCAGAGCGCGTTCCGCTCGGCCGGCCAGCGCTGCTCCGCGCTGCGCCTGCTGGTGGTGCACGGCGCCATCGCCGACGGCGTCATCGAGATGATCCGTGGCGCGCTGTCGGTGCTCAATGTGGGCGACCCGTCGCAGTTGTCCACCGACGTCGGCCCGGTGATCGACGACGAGGCGTTCACCAACGTGTCGCGCAACGTGGCGCGGCTGAAGGACGAGGCGAAGCTTCTGGGCCAGACGCACGTCGAGTCCAGCTTCCCGCGCCTGGTCGCGCCGTCCGCATTCGAGCTGGGCGCCATCGCCGACCTGAAGGAAGAGATCTTCGGCCCGGTGCTGCACGTGGTGCGCTGGAACGGCGATGTCGACCAGGTGATGCACGACATCAACGACCTCGGCTACGGCCTGACGCTGGGCATCCAGACTCGCATCGACAGCCGCGCGCAGCGCCTGGCCCGGCTCGCCAAGGTGGGCAACGTCTACATCAACCGCAACATGATCGGCGCGGTCGTCGGCGTGCAGCCGTTCGGCGGCGAAGGCCTGTCGGGCACGGGCCCGAAGGCGGGCGGGCCGCACTACCTGTTGCGCTTCTGCGCCGAGCAGACGCTGACGGTCAACACGGCCGCGGCCGGCGGCAACGCCGCGCTGCTGGCTGGCGGACATTGAGGGTAGGCCCGGATCGGGCCACTCGCGTCGCAAGTCAGAATCCTCGCATCGGCAACGGTGCGAGGATCTTTCACATGAGCGACGCGACTTTCGATGGTGGCTGCGACTGCCGTGCGGTGCGCTACCGGCTGCACGCGCGGCCGATGTTCGTGCACTGCTGCCACTGCCGCTGGTGCCAGCGCGAGTCGGGTGCGGCGTTCGCGCTCAACGCATTGATCGAGACCGATCGCGTGGAGATGCTGGGCGGCCCGGTCGACGTGGTCGATACGCCGTCCAACAGCGGCCAGGGCCAGCACATCGCGCGTTGCCCGACCTGCCGCATCGCGCTGTGGAGCCACTACGGCGGCAACCCGCAGCTGAGCTTCATCCGCGTCGGCTCCCTGGATGAGCCCGACAACTTCCCGCCCGACATCCACATCTTCACGTCGACGAAACAGCCGTGGTTCCGGCTGCCGGACGGCGTGCCCGCCGTAGCGGCGTACTACAGCAGCTCGAAGATGTGGCCCGCCGAAGCGCTGGAGCGGCGCAAGGCCTTGTTCCCGCCAGGATAGCGCCGGGCCCCGCCGAAGCCACTCAGGCCGGCTCCTGACCGGCGCCGCCGCTCGTCAAAGTCCCAAAAAGTCCAAGGGAGCGGCGGATCCGGCTCCGCCGGGCCGCTCGCGGCCGGCCCCTCGGGGGCAGGGAGCGCGAGCGACCGTGGGGTCGTCATTTCTGCCGGCCCCTCGGGGGCAGGGAGCGCGAGCGACCGTGGGGTGGGCATTTCTGCCGGCCCCTGGGGGCAGGGAGCGCGAGCGACCGTGGGGCTGTCAGCGCGTCAGCTTGAGCCAGTTGATGTTGAAGCCACCGGCCAGCGCCTTGACGGCGATCTGCTGCTGGCCCGCGGCGAGCGTCACCTGGTGCGACACGGTCGTCCAGGCCTGCCAGCCACCCGTCTTGGGCACGCTGATGCTGCCGTAGACCGGGCTGCCGCCGGCCTTCTCGAGCTGGATCACGCCGCCGCCGTTGAGGCTGGCCACGCGGTACGACACCGTGTACGTGCCGGCCGTCGGCACGTTGACGTTCCAGACGATCCAGTCGTTGGTGTCGATCCAGCCCACGTCCGAGCCGCCTTCGGCGCAGGCCTCGGTCTGGATGCCGCTCATGTTGGCGTAGCTCTCGGCCTCGATCTGGATGCTGACCGGCGCGGCGCCCTTCTGGTAGACGCGTACGTAGTCGACGTACATCTTCGCCGGCAGCGAGCCGTCGTCGATCGAGAAGCCGGGCCAGTTGCCGCCGACGGCCATGTTGAGCAGCAGGAAGAAGTCCTTGGAGAACGCCTGCGTGTTGCCCGTGCCGTTGGTGATCTGCATCACGTGGTACTGCGTGCCGTCGACGAACCAGCGGATGTAGTCGGGATCCCATTCGATCGCGTAGACGTGATAGCTGGCGGGCGTGGTGACCAGGCTGTTGCCGTAGTCGGCCTGCGCGCCGTTCGATTGCCAGTGCGCGGTACCGTAGACCGTATTGCCGGTGTTGATCTGCTCCATGATGTCGAGCTCGCCCGACGCCGGCCAGCCCACGCTGGAGATGTTGCTGCCCAGCATCCACCAGCCCGGCCACGTGCCTTGCTTGGCCGGCAGCTTGATGCGCGCCTCCATGCGGCCGTAGGTCCAGGACTTCTTGCCCTGGGTCTTCATGCGCGCCGACGTGTAGCGGGCGCCGCCGAAGTCTTCGCGCTTGGCGGTGATCACGAGGTTGCCGTTCTCGATCGTCGCGTTTTCCTTGCGGTAGTACTCGAGCTCGGCGTTGCCCCAGCCGCCGGCGCCGGTCTCGAACACCCAGTCGGGGCCGATCGAGCCGTTGAATTCGTCCGACCAGACGAGTTGCCAGGACTGTGCCTGCGCGAACTGCCCGATCAGCGCCGCCGCGGCCGCGACGAGGAGGGTTCGGAGTTTCATGTTGCTTGCCTCAAATAGGGTTGTCGTGTCTCTCGGGCGCGCTCGATGGAACCGGTTCCGGAAGGCGCCGGGCCATCCTATTGAAAGCGGTTTCAAGAAGCATCCCCAAAACCGGGTACCGGACACCGTATCTGACGTCTTGAAACCATTTCAGGCCGGATTTCGTGCCGTTGCGCAACTGGTGCGACGCGCAGGCGACGAATCGTCCCGCTGGTGGGCGAAATGCTGCGCCGCACTATCCAGAGTGTCTTCCCGACCGCCCGACGGCGGACTCGTTGACGGGCTCTCAGCCCACACGCGACGCGTCGGCCTTGCCCAGCAACCACTGCAACCCGGCCAGGTGCTGCTGGTCGTGGCTGCACAGGTAGTGGATCAGGCTGCGCAGCGTCAGCGCACCGTAGCCCTCGAAGACCGCGGTGCGGGCGAGTTGCGCATCGGACAGGCCCGTGATCATCTCCAGCGTCTGCGCACGCGCCGCGCGGAACGTGTCGAGCGCGCGCGCCGCGTCGTCTTGCGCGTAGGCGCGCTCGCGCACGAGGGCGTCGGTGTCGATCGAGGCCAGCGCCGGATGGGACTCGGCCAGGGTGCGGCGGATGCGCACGTGGTAGCCGTCGATCTCGATGTCGCGCACGTGGCACAGCTGCTCGAGCGCGGTCAGGGCCTCGCTCGGCACGCCGTCCCACGAGGCCGGTGCCCAGCCCAGGAACTCCGGACTGAAGGCCGCGAGGTGCGCGTCGAGCTGGTCGGGAAAGTCAGCGAGGGCGCGGAGCGTGATGGCATGCATGCGGCCATCTTGCCCCAGCCGCCAGGCCACTGCGCCGCGCGGGCCTTCGCGGCGAAAGTGGCGAGCCCTCCTGGCCCCGCGCGCTGTGCGTGCAACGTGGCCACAACAACGAGAAAGGGCCCCGCAGGGCCCTCCATGGAACAGCGTGTCGCGGAGCGTGCGCCCTGCGGCCCGTTGCTTCAGGGGTACAGGCCGCGCTCTTCGCGCGCGATCAGGATGCGCTCGCAAGCGACCGCGAACGTGGCGGTGCGCAGCGTGATCTTGTGGCGGTCGGCCGTGTCCCAGATCTTCTTGAGCGCGTCGACCATGATCTTGTCCAGGCGCACGTTGATCTCGTCCTCGCTCCAGAAGAAGCTGGAGAAATCCTGCACCCATTCGAAGTAGGACACCGTCACGCCGCCGGCGTTGCAGATGACGTCGGGCACCACGAGGATGTTGCGCTCGAACAGCATGTCGTCAGCCTTCGACGTCGTCGGGCCGTTGGCGCCTTCGAGGATCAGCTTGGCCTTGATGCGGCGTGCGCGGTCTTCGTTGATCTGGCCTTCGAGGGCGGCCGGGATCAGGATGTCGCAATCGACGTCCCAGAACTCTTCCGACTTCATCACGTCGGCGCCCTTGAAGCCGGCGACGCCGCCGGTGTTCGTGACGTGCGGGATCAGGTCGGCCAGGTCGAAACCGTTGGCGTTGTAGATCGTGCCGGTGTGGTCCTGCGCTGCGACGATCTTGCCGCCAGCCTGCGCGAACAGTTCGGCGGCCGAGCCACCCACGTTGCCGAAACCCTGCACCGCGACGCGGGCGCCGTTCAGGTCGAGGCCGATGCGGCGCGCCGCCTCACGGCCGGTCACGAACACGCCGCGGCCGGTGGCCTTGATGCGGCCGGCCGAGCCGCCGAGGTGCAGCGGCTTGCCCGTGACCACGCCCGTGGCGGTGGAGCCGGTGTTCATCGAATACGTGTCCATCATCCAGGCCATGATCTGGCCGTTGGTGTTCACGTCCGGCGCCGGGATGTCCTTCTGCGGGCCGATGATCAGGCCGATCTCGCTGGTGTAGCGGCGCGTCATGCGCTCCAGTTCCTTGGTCGACAGCAGCTTGGGGTCGACCCGGATGCCGCCCTTGGCACCACCGAAAGGCAGGTTCACGGCGGCGGTCTTGACCGTCATCCACGCGGACAGCGCCATCACTTCTTCCAGCGTGACGTCCGGGTGGTAGCGCACGCCACCCTTGCCCGGGCCGCGCGACAGGTTGTGCTGCACGCGGAAGCCTTCGTAGTGGGCCACGGTGCCGTTGTCGAGTTCGATGGGCACGTCGACGATCAGCGCGCGCTTCGGGCGCTTGAGGGTCTCGACCCAGCGGGCCAGGTTGCCCAGGTAGGGCACCACGCGATCGACCTGCGACAGGTAGGTGCCCCAGGGGCTGTCTTCGGTCGGCGAAACGTACGACAGATTGGTCATGACGAATATCCTTGTGTCTGATTGAGATTCGCGAGTCGCACCAGCCTCGTGAGCGGCGACTCCGCAAGATCCTTGGGTGCAGGCGACCTCGATCGGAGGGAGCCTGTGCCGGGAGTGGAGCGGACTGTAGGCCGGACCCCGCCGAATTAGTCACCGAGCGTTATGCAACTTTTGCATGGGCCCTGCGCTTCGGTTTCATGCCGGTTACCAAAGGGCCCGCCTCTACACTCGACGCATGATGAACTCGAACCACCCGACCGCGCCACCTCCGGGGCCTTCCGACGCCTCCGCCGCCCCGCTGCTCGCCTTCGTCGGCGGCGGCAACATGGCCAGCGCGATCCTGGGCGGGCTGGTCGCCGCCGGGCACCCCGCGAGCCGGATGGTGGTGGTGGAGCCGCATGCGCCACAAGCCAACGTGGTTCGTGAGAAATTCGGCGTGCGGGTGGAAGCCGCCGGCGGCGCCATGTTGTCCGGCGCGGACATCGTCGTGTGGGCCGTCAAGCCGCAGGTGTTCGCAGAGGCCGCCGCGCCGTGCGTGCCCTTCGTCGGCGCCGCGCTGCAGCTGTCGGTGATGGCCGGCATCCGCAGCGACGCCCTCGCGCGCGCCACCGGCAGCGAGCGCGTGGTGCGCGCGATGCCCAACACGCCGGCGCTGATCGGCGAAGGCATTGCCGGCTTGTTCGCCCGCGCCGCGGTCACTGCCGCAGACCGCGCGGCCATCGAACGCGTGCTGGCGCCCACCGGCGAGACGCTGTGGGTGAGCCAGGAGAGCGACCTCGACGCCGTCACCGCCCTGTCGGGCTCCGGCCCGGCCTACGTGTTCTTCTTCCTCGAGGCGATGATGCAGGCCGCCGCCGACATGGGCCTGGATCCGGAGCAGGGACGCCGCCTGGCGCAGGCCACCTTCAAGGGCGCCACCTCGCTGGCGCGCGCGTCCGACGACTCGCCCGAGACGCTGCGCTCGCGCGTGACGTCCAAGGGCGGCACCACCTACGCGGCGATCAGCGCGATGGAGGCCGCGGGCGTCAAGCCGGCGATCGTCGCGGCATTGCGTGCGGCGCAGGCGCGGGCGAAGGAACTGGGCGACGAATTCGGCGGCTGAGTCGCCTCAGAAGTGCAGCGACCAGACCTTCTGGTACGACAGCACGACGCCGGCGAACACCGCCGCGCCCAGCCAGTGGTTGGCGCGGAACGCCCGAAAGCAGCCGTCGCGCGTGCGCCCGAAGATCAGCGTGAAGTGCCAGCCGGCCTGCAGCGTGGCCACGACGATGCCCACCGCGTACGCCGGGCCCAGGCCCAGCTTCAGGCCCAGGTACAGCCATGACAGCAGGTAGATCGCGTAGAACGCCATCACGCCGGCGACGTCGAAGCGGCCCAGCGTGATCGCCGAGGTGCGCATGCCGATCTTGAGGTCGTCGTCGCGGTCGACCATCGCGTACTCGGTGTCGTAGGCCAGCACCCAGAACAGGTTGCCCACCAG
>JBDSDD010000038.1:0-8288 GCA_039920745.1 Burkholderiaceae bacterium
CCGGCAACGGGTCGGGTCGGGTGCGCAACCTGTGGGCGTTCCTGCGGGCGCTGTGGCGCGACACGCCGCGGCTGGTCGCCGAGTTCCGCCCCGACGTCGTGATCGCGTCCAGCACCTACCCGATGGACGTCTGGGTCGCGCGGCGCATCGCCCGGCGCGCCGGCGCCAGGCTGGTCCACGAGATCCACGACCTGTGGCCGCTGTCGCCGATCGAGCTCTCCGGCATGTCACCCAGGCACCCTTTCGCGCGCCTGTGCTTCAAGGCCGAGTCCGACGCCTACCGCGACGCCGACGTCGTCATCTCGATGCTGCCCTGCGTGCACACCTACATGGCCACGCGCGGGCTCGATCTCGACAAGCTGACGATCGTGCCCAACGGCATCTCCCCCGATGACTGGGCCGACAAGCCCTACCCGATCCAGGGCGACCTGGCCGGCACGCTGGCCACGGCGCGCGCCGTGGGCGAGACCATCGTCGGCTACGCCGGCTCGATGGGCGAGCCCAACGCGCTCGACACGCTGCTCGACGCCGCCGCCCGCCTGCGCATCGACCCGCTGGGCAACAAGATCCGCTTCGTGTTGGTGGGCGACGGCCACCTGCGCACCCACCTGCAGGAGCGCGTGCGCGTCGAGGGCCTGACCAACGTCACGCTGCTCCCGCCCATCCCCAAGCTGCAGGTCCCGGCGATGCTGGCCCAGGTCGACATCGCCTACATCGGCTGGCAACGCGTGCCCATCTACCGCTTCGGCATCGCGCCCAACAAGCTGATGGACTACATGATGGCCGGCCGCCCCGTGCTGCACTCTGTTGCGGCCGGCAACGACCCGGTGGCCGAAGCCGGCTGCGGCGTCACCGTGGCGCCGCAGGACTCCAAGGCAGTGGCTGGCGGGTTGCTCAAGATGATGAAGCTGGCGCCGACGGCGCGCGCGGTGATGGGCGCGCGCGGGCGGGAGTTCGTGCTGAAGCGCCACACTTATCCCGTGCTTGCGAAGCGGTTTCTGGACGCGCTGGCGGCGCCCGCCAAGGCCCCCCATGCCTGAGCTTCTCGCACCAAAAACACCGACAATCGACCCCATGAATGCCCCTGCCCAGCCCTTCCTCCCCTTCGCCCTGCCCGAAATCGGCGACGAGGAGATCGCCGAAGTCGTCGACACCCTGAAGTCCGGCTGGGTCACCACGGGCCCGAAGGCGAAGCGTTTCGAGGCCGCGTTCACCGAGTACCTGGGTGACCTGACGCTCGAGTCGATCGCCGTCAATTCGGCGACCGCGGGCCTGCACCTGGCGCTCGAGGCGCTGGGCATCGGCCCGGGCGACGAGGTGATCACGACCACGCACACGTTCACGGCCACGGCCGAAGTGGTGCGCTACCTGGGCGCCGACGTGGTGCTGGTGGACGTCGACCCGAATACGCTGTGCATCGCGCCGTGGGCCATCGAGGACGCGATCACGCCGCGCACCAAGGCCATCATCCCCGTGCACTACGCCGGCCTGGCCGCGGACATGCCCGCGATCCTGGCGATCGCCAAGAGGCACAACCTGAAGGTGGTCGAGGACGCGGCGCACGCGTTGCCCACGCTGTGCGGCGGCAAGCTGGTGGGCACGCTGGAGTCCGACATCACCGTCTTCAGCTTCTACGCCAACAAGACGATGACGACGGGCGAGGGCGGCATGATCGTCACACGCCATCCGGAGCTGGCCAAGCGCATGAAGGTGATGCGCCTGCACGGCATGAGCCGCGACGCCTTCGACCGCTTCACGGCCACGACGCCGAGCTGGTACTACGAGATCGTCGCGCCCGGCTTCAAGTACAACCTGACCGACATCGCCGCCGCGCTGGGGCTGCAGCAGTTGAAGCGCATCGACGGCTTCCAACGTCGCCGGGTGGAGCTGGCCGCCGCGCTCAATTCCGGCCTGGCAGGCCTGCCGCTGATCCTGCCGCCGATGGCGCCACAGGGCGGCCAGCACTCGTGGCACCTGTACGTGGTGCGCCTGACCGACGACGCCAAGGTGTCGCGCGACGTGTTCATCGAGCGGCTGTTCGCCGCGGGCATCGGCGTCAGCGTGCACTACATCCCGCTGCACCTGCAGCCGTACTGGCGCGATCGCTATGCGCTGACGCCACAGCAGTTCCCGCACAGCCAGCGCGCGTTCGAACGCATGGTCAGCCTGCCGCTGTACACGCGCATGACCGACGACGACGTCACGCGCGTGTGCGACGCGGTGCGCGCTGCGTTGGCGAATGCGTAAGGCCTGTCCATTTCCTGGGCGGGATGCCGGTGGCGTCCTGCCAGAGCCCATCTGATGATCTTGATTCTTTTCGTGTCGTTCACGTGCGCGCTGCTGGCAACGCGGGGCGTGATCGCGTCGTCTCACCTGCATGAGCGATGGTCGGCCGACCATGACTTGTCGGGGGTGCAGAAGATGCATGTGGAGGCGGTGCCTCGCGTGGGTGGCGTCGGCATCTTTCTGGGCGTCCTGGCGGGGGCGGCGAGCATCGTGTGGCTGTATCCGGCGCTCCGCCATCAGACCTTGCTGTTCGTCGTCTGCATGCTGCCCGCCTTCTTCTCCGGGCTGTGGGAGGACTTCACCAAGGCGATCTCGCCGCGCCGTCGAATGGTCGCGCTGGCGCTTTCCGGCGTGCTCGGCGTGCTGTTGCTGGGTGGAGTGATCCCGCGAACGGGCTGGAGCGCGCTCGACCGGATGGTTCTGGCCCACGGCCTCGCCTGGATCGGGACGATCGGAGCGGTCTTCGCGGTCACGGGCGTCTCCAACTCCGTCAACATCGTGGATGGCATGAACGGACTCGCCTCGATGTGCGTGACGCTGATGGCGGTCGCCCTGGCCTGGATCTCGTGGCAGGTGCACGACGTCCTGATCGGCAGCCTGGCCTTGGCCACGATCGGTGCAACGCTGGGCTTCTTCGTCTGGAACTATCCGCGCGGCCGTGTGTTCCTGGGCGACGGGGGGGCCTATGTGCTGGGCTTCATCGTGGCCGAGCTCGGGATCCTGCTGGGGGCCCGCCATCCGGACGTCTCGATGCTGGCCCCCTTGCTGATCGTCGTGTATCCGTTCTTCGAGACCTTGTTCTCGATGTACCGCCGCCGCTTCCTGCAGCACCGTTCGATGACGCAACCCGACGCCATGCATCTGCACACGCTGATCTACCGCCGGATCATGCGTGCCGCGATGGATCCGCACGACCCGAGCGGACCGCGGCGTGCGAACTCCGGCACGTCGCCCTACCTGTGGCTGATGGCCCTGGTCGGCATCGCACCGGCGGCCATCTGGTGGAACAACTCGCGCGTGTTGTCGCTGGCGTTGCTGATTTTCGCGCTGGCTTACCTGTGGGTCTACCGGCGCATCGTTCGCTTCCGCTCGCCGCGCTGGATGAAGGCGCGCCGCCGCGGCGTGTCGCGCGACCAGGACGCCTCGGCGCGCTGAGCGCCGTTCACGCCATGGCCAAGCGCAGCTTCGACCTGATCGCCGCTCTTTTCGGATTGCTGGTGTTCGGCTTCCCGATGCTGGCCGTTGCCGCCTGGATCCGGCTCGATTCGCCCGGGCCGGTGTTCTTCCGCCAGGTACGCGTGGGCCGGCACGGCAAGGTGTTCCGCATCCACAAGTTCCGCACGATGGCATTCGATGCCGAGCAGCGCGGGCCGCAGCTGACGGTGGGCGCGGACGCACGCGTGACGCGCGTGGGACGCGTGCTGCGCGCGAACCGGCTCGACGAGTTGCCGCAGTTCCTGGACGTGCTGGCCGGTGACATGAGCCTGGTCGGCCCACGCCCGGACGTGCCGCGCTACGTCGACCAATGGCCGCCGGCGCTGCGCGAGCGCGTGCTGGCGGTGCGTCCGGGCATCACCGATCCGGCGTCGCTGACGTTCCGCGACGAGGCCGCGCTGCTGGCGCAAGCTGCGGATCCCGAGCGCGAATACATGGACGTGATCCTGCCGCGCAAGCTGGCGCTGGCCGCCGACTACGCCGATCGTGCCTCGCTGTGGACCGACCTGGCCGTGATCGGCCGGAGCGTCGGCGTTCTTCTCTTCCGTTGATCCTGCCGCCCCTCACGTGAACCCTCCTTCGAAGTCTCCGCCGCCCACCGCCTGGCACCGCCTGGATCATTTCCTGGCTCGCCTGCGCCCGCATCGCGAGCCGCTGTCGTTGCTCGTGGATGGGCTGCTGATCGCCTTCGCGTGGAACGTCACGTATCTGTTTCGCATCGGCTTCGACCGCTGGTTCGAGGCGCGTCCCTGGTACGACTTCTGGGTGATGCTGGGCATCATCGTCGTCTACCTGGCGCTGTTCGCGCTGCTCAAGGTGCCGCAAAGCATGTGGCGTTTTTCGGGTTTCGGCGAGGTCAAGCGGCTCACCTGGGCGTGCGCGGGCGCGGGCATGGCCTGTGCGGCTGCGGTGATGGGACTGCAGTTGTACGGCGTGCCGCGTTCGGTGCTGGCGCTGCATCCGCTGGTGACGCTGATGTCGGTGTGCATGGTACGCATCGCCTACCGCATGCTCTATGAACACTCGCGTGCGCAGATCACCGGCGGGGACAAGGAAGTGCGACGAGCGCTGATCCTGGGCGCGGGCCAGGCCGCCAAGCGGCTGATGGCCGGCATCCACCAGCAGGGCTGGATTGTGCTCGGGCTGCTGGACGATGATGCCTCGAAGCAGGGCGCACGAATCGCCGGCGTGCCGGTACTGGGGCCGCTCGAAGCCGTGGGAGACAAGGGCGTGCGCGGTGCGGCGACGCACCTGATCATCGCGTTGCCGGGGGCTTCGGCACGCCAACGCCGGCGAGCGTTCGAGCTCGCCAGCGCGTCGGGTCTGCCGGTGTTGACGGTGCCGTCGGCCGATGAATTGCGCCAGGGCGATTCCGACCTGGCCCGTGGCGTGCGCGACATCGAGCCCGAGGATCTTCTCGGACGCGAACCCGTCAAGCTCGACGAGCAGGGCATCGACCTGGTGTTGCACGGCAAGACGGTGCTGATCACGGGCTGCGGCGGCAGCATCGGATCGGAGCTTTGCCGCCAGGTGGCGCGCTACAAGCCTTCGCTGCTGGTGCTGGTCGAACTGTCGGAGTTCAACCTGTACACGATCGAGCAGGAGTTGAGCCATCATTTCCCTCAACTCGAACTCGTACGACTGATTGGCGACGTCAAGGACCTGGGCCAAATGCAGCGCATGTTCAAGGCATGGAAGCCGCAAGTCGTCTTCCATGCCGCCGCCTACAAGCACGTGCCGCTGATGGAGGAGCACAACTCTTGGGCGGCGCTGCGCAACAACACGCTGGGCACGCACAACGCGGCACTGGCGTCGGCGCAGGCGGGCGTCGAGCGCTTCGTGCTGATCAGCACCGACAAGGCGGTGAACCCGACCAACGTCATGGGCGCCACGAAACGGGCGGCGGAGATGGTGGTGTCGGCGCTCGCCGCCGAACACCCGGGGACGCGCTTCATGGCCGTTCGCTTCGGCAACGTGCTGGGCTCGTCGGGCAGCGTGATCCCGAAGTTCAAGGAGCAGATCGAACGCGGCGGCCCGATCACCGTGACGCATCCGGACATCATCCGCTACTTCATGACCATCCCTGAGGCCGCGCGGCTGGTGCTGCAGGCCGCGGCGATCGGCGAAAGCGGACAGGTGCTGGTGCTCGACATGGGCGAGCCCGTGAAGATTGTCGATCTGGCGCGCGACATGATCCGGTTATCGGGACGCAGCGTCGATGACATTCGCATTGTTTTCACCGGCTTGCGACCTGGCGAAAAGCTGTATGAGGAGCTGCTCGCTGACGCCGATACGACGATTCCGACCCCGTTCGCGCAGTTGCGCCTGGCGGTGCTGAACGGTCGCAATGACCAAGTGCGCGCGCTTGTCGACCAATTGGCGGCGCCATCGACGGCGCAGCTGTCCGATGCTTGCGTGCGAGAGGCGCTAGCGCGAACCGTGCCTGAGTACAGGCCGCTTGATTCAGAGACCGCCTGAATCGAACTGGCGGCCGCTGTCGTAGTCCTTGTTGCGTGCGCGAAAACGCATGGCAAAGCTTATGACTCAGTAGGACTAGATACCCCTTGACGCCTTCCTGCACGAAAATCGGTCTGGGGCTCATACACCCTGGGCTGGAGGCGATCCGCCGCAATTCTCTCCTTGGTTGCCAAGGCGTCTTCGTCGGACATCCTGAACTGCAGGTCAATTGAAGCTCATGGCCTCGAGGGCGATCGGTTGAGTGTTCCAGGCTGCCCAGCAGCCCGCAATGTTAGCGAGTTGGTAGTCGAAGACAACTGCGCGAGTCGGATCCAGTCCCACGAGGTGCATCACGGTGCCGTTCGCGGCGTACGAGTAGTCGACAAGCAAGGAACCATCCTGCACCTGACGCGCACTCGAACAATAAGCAGAGGAGTAGGTCTGGCCGTGGTCGTAGTGCCAAGCCTCGGTGGCGGTGCCTGCTGTGGCATCGATTGTGTAGTCGGAGACTGCCGCATAAGAGCGCGCGTCCCCAGCGGGAGCTCCTGTGGGCTGGTTCATGCTCGCGGCGCCGTCGTTGAACAGCATCAGCGAGCCATCCGGGGCGATGGTGACTGCATGTTGGCCGATCGGCACTAGACCGCCACCCACCAGCGCTAGACTTTTCGCGCGTAGCGAGGGGAATGTGTACCAGTACTTCTGCGTGTCACCGAAGATCCACTTGATGGCCTGCGTCTTGTAGTCTAGCTTGATGATGAAGTTCTCGCGACTCGAGACGATCACTGAGTCGTCGCTCGGGTCGTAGATCGCGGTATTCATATGGAACCAGTCGACAGCCGGCCGCACGAAAGCGGTCGGATCGTCTCCGTTGGCGCGCATGTAGTCTGTCAGGATCTGGCCCAGGTCCCACTGGGCGATGGGCGTGCCGTCAGCTTCGAACTCCGCTAACACGCTCTCGAGGAAGCTTTGGCCGCCGACTGCGAGGTCAGGTTGGCCGAGGATACCGGTCTTGCCGGGCTCGAAGTTGTGTTGGAAGGCAGTGACTGGCGACGGGAGCGTGCCGGACGTGACGACCGTCCCGTCGAAGCCGAGGTCGTAAAGCTCGCCCGAATGTGGAGTGCCGACGATGAAGTGGTTGCTCAGCAGCAGCGCGCTGTAGCTCGAACTCACGCCCTGGCCGACCCAACGCACCTGGCCGTCTGTGTCCACTACGACGGGTCCACCAACGCCGGTCTTAAGATACATGAAGTCGAAGCCGATTGCGCCGCTGCGCGGCTGTACCACCTGCAGGTGGTCGTAGACACCGGTTTGATCCACGTAGGCCGCTGTCGGGATGGCGATTGCCAAGTGCACTGTCGACGCATCTGTGCCTGTGACCGTTACCGCGACGACGTTCGACGCGCCCGAATACAACCCGAACACCGGCAGCGTGACGATGCTGATGCCCGCTGCTATGTAGCCCTTGCGTTCGAGGTAGTCCCTGGAATACGTGACGGACACAGGCTTGGACGCCGAGCCTGACTTAGGCTGGATGACGAAGTTGACGGTGGCCATGCGGCTGAGATTGCCACCTTCAAGCGGCACGAACGCGACGAATGGCGTGCTACCTGGCGTGATCGTGCCAGCGCTCATCGGCGCATCGACGAGCACCTTGACCGCGGGGCGCGCGTCGTCGTCGCAGGCCACGAGCAGAGTGGTCGTTAGGCCGACGCCCAGGGCGAGGGGCGCCAGGCGTCGCGCGAGCGCAGTGTGATGCCACACGCGCTCGCGGATTGATGTGACGCGCTCGATCAGGTCATTGCTGTTGGGCATCATGTCATGACTGGAGCGAGTTTGGTTGACAGCAATATACGCGCTCAACGACGCACCGCACCACGCTGCCGGCTCTCATGTTCAAGAGCTGCGACTGTTTGATGAACGCTGCACCGCGCTGATTGCGGGCCTGACGGACGAAACGGAATCGGGCCGCCCTGCCGGCGCAGGGTTCGGGTTGACAGGTCTATGGCCGCCGCCTGCCTCGGAACAGCGCCGCAGTCGCGCCATTTTGCTGTGTCGCGGCGGTCGGCTGTTGCTTCAGCCCGGCCTCGAACTTGGAGTCGCGCAGATTGAGCAGGCCTGCGATCGTCGTAAGCGCTGCTGCTCTTCGGGGCTGGCCGGGTACTCTGCGCACTGGCGCCAAGCCGTCAGATCCTGCAGGTAGACGGTAAGCGGTCATTTGTCCACGCCCTTGATGAGAACTTCGTGAGCTGAGAGGCTACGTGCCCATGTACTACGTGGGCACGTAACCTCAATGGAAATAGATTTCGAAGATCTGGCGCGGCGATTGGTCG
>JBDSDD010000039.1:0-89473 GCA_039920745.1 Burkholderiaceae bacterium
CTGGCGCCGGCGCCAGCCAGACGCCCAAGCCCACCAGCAGCGCGCAGCCGACGCCTGCGTATTCCCAAGGCACGCGCTTGCCCAGCACCAGCGCGCGATGGCGCGCAACGAACGAGGTGCGGATCAACGCGCCGGCGGCCAGCATGACCACCAGCACGATCCAGTTGCCCGACGCGCCGTGCAGGAATGCGGAGTGGTTGCTGAGCATCGCGGCCAGCACCGGCAGCGTGAAGTAGGTGTTGTGCACGCTGCGCTGCCTGGCGCGCCGGCCGTGCGCCGGGTCCACCGGGTCGCCAGCCTTCATCTGCGCGATCACCTTGCGCTGGCCCGGGATGATCCAGAAGAAGACGTTGGCGCTCATCGTCGCGGCCATCATCGCGCCCACCAGAACGAAGGCGGCGCGCCCGGCGAACAGGTCGCATGCGAGCCACGAGGCGAACGCGACGAGCCCGGCGATCAGCGCCCCGGCGATCAGCGGATAGACGTTGTCGAACAGGCGGCAGATCGCGTCATAGCCGAACCAGAACAGCACCAGGAAGGCCAGCGCGCACGGCACCGCGTTGGCCGGCGTCCAGTCGTGCACGCGGGGGTCGATCAGGAAGGTGTTGGCCTGCAACAGGTAGATCGCCGTGAACAGTGCGAAGCCGGTCAGGAAGGTCGAATAGCTTTCCCAGTAGAACCAGTGCAGGTGCTGCGGCATCTGCTTGGGCGCACCCAGGTACTTGTGCGGGTTGTAGAAGCCGCCGCCGTGCACGGCCCACAGCTCGCCGCCGACGCCCTTGGCCTTCAGCTCCGCATCGGTCGGCTCGACGAGGCTCGCGTCCAGGAACACGAAGTAGAACGAAGAACCGATCCACGCGATCGCGACGATCACATGGGCCCAGCGCAGGAGGAAGTTGACCCAGTCGAGAAGGTAGAGATCCATGTGCTCGGCAATGCAAGAGCCGCGCCAGAAACGGCAGCGTCAGCTACCTCGGTAGGTCGAATAGGACCACGGGCTGGCCAGCAAGGGCACGTGATAGTGCGACGTCGCATCCGCGATGCCGAACTCCAGCGGCACGCAATCGAGGAATTCGGGCTCGGGCAACGCGGCGCCGCGCGCCCGAAAGTACGCACCGACCTCGAAGGCCAGGCGGTAGCGCCCGACACGCAAGGCCGCGCCTTCAAGCAGCGGGCCGCCGGCTCGCCCGTCCTCGTCCAGCGTCAGTTCGCGCAGCAACTGCGGCGTGTCGCCATCGAGGCGGTACAACGCGACGCGCATGCCGGCCGCGGGGCAACCGTTCATGGTGTCGAGGACGTGCGTGGTCAGGAGACCCATGGGCGGCGTGGGAAGGGCTGGGCAGCCGTCATCGTGTCAGATTTCGACACGCCGGTCATGCGGTGTTTCAAATACTCGGCATGCCGTCCGGCTTATGCGTCCACGCGCCTGCGCAGCGCCGCCACCATCGGCGGCAGGCGCGATACCTTGTTGACGATGTCGACGATGCTGGCGCAACCGGTCTTGGCCTTGATGTTGTTGACATGCGTGCGCACCGTCGCCTCGCCGATCTCCAGGCGCAGCGCGATCTCCTTGGCGCGCAAACCGTCGCACAGCGCGGCCAGCACCTGCTGCTCGCGCAGCGTCAGGCCGTGCTCGCGGGCATGGGCGTCCACCGACAGCGTCTCGGCGATGCGGCTGCGCTCGAACGAGATCAGCACCGCGTGTCCCGCATGCGCATGGGTCAGCGCGACGGGCAGCGGGACGATGGACAGGCCGACGCGATGCTCGCCTTCACGTTGGGTGGCGATCGAGAGCATCGTGCGGCGCCCGTCGTCGCGCGCCGCGGCGAGCGCACTGTCGAGCTGCGACTGCTCCGCCGCCGTGCGGCTGAGCAGCCGCTGGCCGACCAGGCGCAGCGACGTCGTCGACGCCAGTTCGTGGCGCGCCGCCTGGTTGGCGTGCACCACCAGCCCGTCCGCCGACAGCATCAACAAGCCGTAGTCCACCTCGTCGAGCACGCAGGCCAGCAACTGCGCCAGGCTCGCGGCCGCGTCGTTGCGGCGTTCCGGGCCGCGGTAGGCCAGGTCGCCGTCCAGCGCCGCCAGCTCGATATTGCCGAGCAGCAGGCGCGCAGCCCGACCCTCGCCGGCGCCGTTCGAACCCGATACGCCCTCGTGGTCGGACATCTTCCTGGAGGTCCGATCCGTCATCGTGTTTTTCATGGTTCCCCTCGAGCACCCGCCCTCGCGATGGTGCCGACTGATTGTGTGCCGGACATGTCCGGAGGATCTCAACATTTTGTGGATGTGCACCTGCAGCAATTGAGTTTCAATCGCAACAACTGTCAACGGCTGTCATGGCCACAAGGGAACGCATTCAATGATCAAGACCCTCACTGCCGTCGCCACGGCCCTGCTGCTGGCCAGCACCGCCCAGGCCGCCACGACCGTCACCGTCGATGCGTTCGCCGACTCGTACAACGGCGGCGCTGGCGCCGGCCTGGACAGCGGCCTGCTGCTGGCCGCGGGCGAATCGTTCTCCGTCACCGCCGCTGCCAGCGACCTGTGGAGCGCAGGCGGGCTGCCGCGCTGGTCCAACGCCGACGGCCTGACGGGCGACACCTACGCCACCGGTTCGGACGAGTCCGGCCAACTGGCAGGCACGCAAATCGGCACCAACTTCGGCCCCTACGCCGGATTCTTCTACGGTGAACTGGTCGGCCAGATCGGCACCGGCGCGTACTTCGCCATCGGCACGAACTTCAGCGGCACCGCCAACGCCTCCGGTGCGCTCAAGCTGTTCTACTGGGACAGCAACAACGGCGACAACAGCGGTTCGGTCGTCGCCACCATCTCCACCGTGCCGGAACCCGGCTCGATCGCGCTGATGCTGGCCGGCCTGGGCATCATCGGCGGCCTGGCCCGTCGTCGCGCCAAGAACTGAGCGGCTCCGCTCGTCAAGAAAAGGCGCTTCGGCGCCTTTTGTCGTTGTCAGCCCAATGCGACGCTGCGGCGCGCGATCGCCCGGGCCAGCTGATCCATGTCGATCGGCTTGGCGACGTAGTCGTCCATGCCCGCCGCCAGGCAGGCCTGCCTGTCCTCCTCGAACGCGTTGGCGGTCATCGCGATGATGGGCAGCCCCGCCTTCGGGCCGTCCAGAGCGCGGATCGCCTGCGTGGCTTCCATGCCGTCCATGCCCGGCATCTGCAGATCCATCAGCACCAGGTCGTAGTCGCCACGGCGCACTGCATCCACCGCCAGTTGCCCGTTGGCGACCAGGTGCACGACATGGCCCATGCGCGACAACACCTCGCTGATCAGGATCTGGTTGACGTCGTTGTCCTCGGCGACCAGGATGCGCAGCGCCGGACGCGGCGTCGCGGCCTGCCCGGTATCGGCGACAGCGGGCACCAGTTCGCCGCGCTCGACGAAGCGGCTGGGGATCGTGACGACGAAGCGGCTGCCCCGGCCCGGCGTGCTGGTGGTGGCGATCGTGCCGCCCATCAACTGCACGATCTCACGCGTGATCGCCAGGCCCAGTCCGCTGCCGCCGTAACGCCGCATCGTCGACGAGTCGGCCTGCGTGAAGCGGTCGAACAGCGTGGGCATCGCGCTGGGTTGGATCCCAATGCCGGTATCGCTGACCTCCAGCCGCAACGTCAGCGCGCGCTCGGCGCCCGGCTCCAGCGTGATGGTCACCTGCACCGTGCCGGTGTCGGTGAACTTGATCGCATTGCCGATCAGGTTGAACAGGATCTGCTGGATGCGGATCGCGTCGCCCAGGATCAACGAGTCCTCGCCAGGGATCATCTCGAAGCGCAGCGCGAGGCCCTTGGCGAACGCGCGTTCGCGCATCAACGCCACGACGCCTTCGCCGGCCGCGCACGCGCTGAACGGCGCCGAGCTCAGCTGCAGGTGACCGGCCTCGATGCGCGACACGTCCAGGATGTCGTTGATCAGTGCCAGCAGCAGCCGGCCCGAGCTGCCGATCAGCTCGGCGTGGCGGCGCTGCTGCGAGTCGAGCGACGAGTGCAGCATCAGCTCGTTGAGGCCCAGCACGGCGTTGAGCGGCGTGCGGATCTCGTGGCTCATCGTTGCCAGGAATTGGGTCTTGGCCTGGTTGGCCGACTCCGCGTTCGCCTTGGCCTGCTCGAGCCGGCGCTCGGCCGCAGTGACGTCGTGGAACACGCTGACGACGCCGCCCTCCTTCGTGCGCCGGTCGGCGATGCGAACCACCAGGCCGTTGCCCAGATCGCACTCCAGTTCGCCGAAGCCGGTGCGGTGCATCTGCTCGCGCTCGTCCAGCCACTGCTGGCGTTGCACCGCCGACGCGTCGAGCAACGGCGTCTCGGTGACGGCCGACGACAGCTCACCGAACGGGATGCCCACGCGCAGGACGCCGCGCAGCCACGGCAGCATCTCCAGGTAGCGCTCGTTCCAGCGCAGCACCCGGTCATCCTTGTCGCACAGCAGGAAGCCGTCGGGCATGGCGTCGAGCGCCTGGTCCAGCGTCTGCACCGACCGCGCAAGCGCCTCGCGCGCGGCGGCGAGGCGGTTGAACTGCCACTGCGACAACGCGCCGCCCATCAACGTGAGCAGGACCAGCGCCAGCGACGCCGACAGGATGACGTTTCGGTTCTGCTGCCAGGCCTGCAGCGCCTCCTCAAGCGGCAGGCTCACCGTGACGCGCAGCGAGCGGTACAGCGTCGGGCGTGCGGCGACGATGGCGGGGACGCCTGTCAATCGGGAAGGCGCGCGCCTGGGCACCCCATCGAGCGCATCGTCGCGAAGCGGCGGCGGCGCGTCCTGGCGCAGCCGCAGCCCCGAGCCACTGGGCACGGTCGCCAGCACCTGGCCGTCGTCGCGCTCCAGCGTGATCGCCAGCACCTGGCCGCTGCCGGCCTGCGCGATGATGGCCGTCAGCACCGTCATCGGCACCTCGACCACCGCGAGGGCCTGCCTGCCGTCCGGCAGCAGGGCCAGGCGCGCGAGGTAGACCGAAGGCTCCGTCGTGGCGGGGCTGATCGCCGGGTTGCTGATCGTCAGTTGCGGGACGCCCTGGGCAAAGACGCGCGCGGCGAAGCCGTCGGGCAGCCGCATGCCGTTGCGGTCGCTGGAGGGCAGGCTGGCGGCCAACGTGCGGCTGTCGGCAGACACCAGTGCCGCGTCGGTGAACAGCAGTTGCCGATCCTTGAAGACGCCCAGCGCACGGTGCGCCGCCTCGGCGTCGAGCGTGCCGTCGCGGCGCCACGCGGGTGCCACCAGGTCGGTCATGCTGGTCAATTGCAGGTCCAGCGCCAGCAAGGTCCGGTTGAGCTCGGCCCCGGCGCCCGTCACGGTCTGCGTGACGATCAGGTTGGCCCGGTCCAGCGCCTCGCGTCGCTCCGTGCGCACCAGGCCGGCCGCCATGGCGACCAGCGCCAGCAGCAAGACGCACGTGGCCGCCCAGACGATCGCGCTCGAGCGCCTCAGGCCGGCCTTCATCGAGCGGTGATCCCCGCACTGGTAGCCAAGGTGCGGTTCCAGATGGCCGCACACTGCGGTCCGCAGCGTTGCAGCCAACGAGGCAGCACGGTGGACGCGAATATCTCGCGGCGCAGCCGTTCGTCGGCGGGCGACGTCGCAACCGCGGTCATGTGGCCCGGCTTGCCCCCCTTGCAGCTCGGCGCGCCGACGTTGCAGGCGACGCCGTCGGCCGTGTCGCGCTCGGCCTCGTTCCACACATCGCGCTCGATCCGCGGCAACTCGTGCCGAAGCAGCGCGCGCAGGTCGGCGGGCAGCGCGTTCCACGCCGAGCCGTTGGCCGCGAACATCGACAGACCCCAGCTGATGGCCATCGGATGGATGTGCGTGGTGATGTCGGGCAAGCCGATGATGTTGCCGGACATCGTGCCCGTGACGGCGCAATCGATCTCGTCGCGGTTCAGGTACGGGACGATGTCGTTGAAGCCCATGGTGACAGGCTTGCCGCCGAGCGCCTCGATCCAGTCCGCCTGGGCCGGACCGGAGGTGCGCACGCGCAGTCCGGCGACGTCCTTCAGGCCGATGAGCGGCTTCTTGCAGAACAATACCTGGGCGGGGTATACGTAAACCGCCAGCAGCTCGATGCCGTAGCGCTTGCGCATCACATCCTCCAGGTAGGGCCGGAAGGCGGCCATGGAGCGGCGCATCGACGCGATGTCGGGGTTCAGGCCCGACAGGTCAGCGGCGGACAGCTCCGGATCCTTGACGCCGCCCGACACCTGCACCGTGGCGAACGGCACGGCGCCCAGCTGCACCAGGGTCAGGGCCTCCTGGGCGCGAATGCCGGCGCGGTCGAACGGGACGATCTCCGCGCTGTAGCGGCCACCACTGAGCTTGCCCAGCTCGGTTTCCCAGAAGGGCTGTTCGTGTTGCGTGAACGGTTTCAGGCTGCCCAGGCCGCCGACGATGTGCAGATGCAGCGGCGCCGGCGGCGGGGCATCGGCAGCCACGGCCCCGCCGGCCAGGGCGGCGGCCACCAGGCCGATGGCCGCTGACCGCGCCCGTGCGCGAAGTCCGATGCCGATAGCGCTCATGTCGAACCTCGATCCTGTTGCCGATCGTCGCGGGATGCCGGAGGGCGCTCCCCCTGCCCGCGCCGGTTGCGCGAACAGGCTGTAGCGTACTCCCGTCCAGCCAGGGGGCGTGCCGCTTTCAAGCGACCTCCTGCGTGTCCAATGAAAAACGCCTGCCGCGACCGTCGCGGCAGGCGTTCACCAGGAGCGCGGAGTCGTCAGTGGATCGCCAGAACGCCACGCGTGACGGACCAGCTCTGCGTCGCCCCACCCGTTCCGGTGAACGTGTTCATGTTGAACGTGTTCGTGCCCGTCGTCGTGCCCGGCACGCGGTAGACGTTCAATGCCAGGCCGTTGAGGTTCCAGGTCAGCGCCGTGGACGGCGCGAGCGTTTCGGGCGCGCCCGTGGGCTTGACGAAGAAGCAGGCGCCGGTGCCGAAGACCTTGCCCGTGCCGGTAGTCTCGATCGCGTAGGCCGTGGCCTCGTCGCAGGCGATGCCGCGCTCGCTGCTCCAGCTCACGCCGTAGTTGTAGTTCAAGCTGGCGAGGAACGAGGTCAGCCGGGGCTGGCGGCTGCGCTGCGTGAAGTGCGGCTCGGTCACGAGGTTGGCCAGCACCGGGTTGACGACGAAGTTGTTGCCGATGGCGATGGCGGTCGGGTTCTGCAGCACGGTCGAATCCTCCGCGGCGCCGCCCGGGTGGTAGTACTGGCCCAGGATCGCCATGCCCGCGCTGGTGCCGCCCACCGGCGCATGCTTCGTGGAGATCAGGTAGTTGATCGCCGCACCGACCGCGCGCCCCTTGAAGTAGTCGACGTAGTCCTGCTGGTTGCCGCCGGCCACGAACAGCATTTCAGCGTGCTTGATCGTCTCCGCGACGCAGGCGTTGTCACCCTCGGCCGTGGTGTCGATCAGCAGCGTCTGCACCGAATTGACGGTGCCGAGTCCGTACAGGTAGGCGTTGTACGCGTTGGTGCCGGTCGAGCGGATCACCACCACGTCGCCGCTTCCCGACTTGGCGATCATCCACTGCATCGCGGCGTCCACGTCGGTGCCGCCGCCCATCAGCACGGTGCCGCCGGTGGTGGTGCTCACCTTGTCGGTCGTGCTGCCGGTCTTGCCGAGGTCGACGCCAGCAGGCAAGGTGCATGGCCAGGTCGAACCACCGCCGACTGTCAATGTCGCGCTGATGCTGGCGGCCGAATGCGAGGCGTCGGCGGCCTCGTTGGCCGTGATGACCGCGGAACCTCCGCCGACAATCGTCACGGTGCTGCCGGCGATCGTCGCCACGCTCGCGTCGCTGCTCGTGAAGCTGAACGTGCCGCTGCTGGTACTGGTGGGCGCGGTCAGCGCGAAGGGGGCGTCTCCGACATTCTTGGCCGGCACGCTGAACGGTCCGAGCACCGGCGCAGGCAATCCGCCAGCGCTGCCCGCGAAGGGCCCGGTGACGTTGAGCGTGTAGGCGCCCGAGCCGCTGTAGCTCTTGACCCGCAGGTAGTACGTTCCAGCTGCGGTGACGGCCTTGCTGCCGGTCTCGGGGTTGTGCGTCGTCGACGCGTAAGCGATGTAGGAGCCGGTGGCGGCGTAGAGGTACCAGTCGAAGTCGACGCTGGTGCCGTGCGACAGGCTGATGCTGATCGTGCCGGGGCCGGTCACGTCGAGGCGATACCAGTCATAGTCGCTGGCCGAGCTGAGCGAACCCGAGACCGAGGTGCCGGAGCACAGGCCGACGCTGGCGGTGCTGTCGGTGTTGTTGGGCTCGGTCTCCGACGTCAGGCAGGCCGCCTGGGTGGCCAGGCAGGTGGCCGCCAGCGCGGCGACGAACAAAGCGCGCGCGTTGGAAAGGAAAGAAACATTGAACCGCATGAACGAACTCCGGCAAGACATGAACGGGCCGCGCCGGGCTGTCGGTGCGGGCGGGAGGCGGCGCGCGTCGTCCGTCGTCGTGCGCCAGGGACTTGGGTCTGGCGCGCGCCCGTCGCAGGCGCGCGCCGGGGTCAACGGAACTTGTAGTCGAGTGCCACGTAGCCGGTGCGGCCGCGCGGATCGGTGTAGGTCGGGTCGTAGGTCGCCAGGAAGTAGTACGACTGGTTCGAATACGGGGGGTCTGTATTGAACAGGTTCTGCACACCCGCCCGGACAGTCGCACTCTTCGTCGCGTTCCAGCGCGCGGACAAGTCCCACAGCGAATACGCGCGGACGCGACGGGACTCGAGCGGCGTGTTCGTGACCGGGTCGTAGGCCGAGTTCTGGTCCGCGTAGCCCGACGAGTAGCTGTTGGACAGCGTCACGCCGATGTCCTGGAAGTCCCAGTCGAGGTTGAGCCGGTGGCGCCAGCGCTGGATCACCTGGTCGTTGAGGAACACGCCCAGGTTGCTGCGATAGGACTCCTGCGGGCCGAACTGGCGCTGGTACTGCAGCACCAGCGTGCCGTTGATCGAGCCTGAGAAGCGGCCGAACTCGGTGGCGGGGCCGCGGAAGTCGGCGCCGATGTCGATGCCCGAAGTCTTGAGCCGGCCCTGGTTCTCCTTGTGCAGCAGGATGTTGGTGATGTTGCCGCCCTCGTCACGCGTGATGTACGTGCCGTCGTACTTGGCCGGGCTGTCAATGATGATCTGCTCGCCGAGCGTGCTGATCACGTCGCGCACCTGGATGTTCCAGTAGTCGACGTTGAACGTGATGTCGCGCACGGGCTCGATGACCGTGCCCAGGCTGAACTGCCGCGAGCGTTCGGGCTTGAGCGCGGCGTTGCTGCGGCGCTCCACGGGCCACTGGTCGGTGCAGCCGTCGATGCTGCCGCCTTGCGCCACGCATTCGGGGTCGGTCAGCAGGCTGGCCGTCGTGCCGTAGGTGGTGGGGCGGTGCAGGTCGTCGAGCGAGGGCGCGCGGAACCCGGTGTTGGCCGACGCGCGCACCAGCACCTGCTTGCTCGGCTGCCAACGCAGTCCGACCTTCGGGTTGGTGGTGCCGCCGATCGCGGAGTAGCGGTCGTAGCGGGCCGCCAGCTGCAGTTCAAGTTGCTTGGTCACCGGCGCGCTCAGCTCCGCATAGACCGCCGCCACCTTGCGGCTGTCGGACGTGGCCGCGAGCGCCGTCGATGAACCCGCCAGACTTCCGCTGTCGCGATCGCCGGCGATGTTGTTGCTGGTCAGCAGCGCCGATGGATTGAACGCCTCCGTCTCGCGGCGGAACTCTCCGCCGAGAGCGAGCTCGAGGTCGCCGCCGGCCAGCGTCGCCAGCGCTCGCGTGATCTTGCCGTCCACGGCTTGCGTCACGCCGCGGCTGCGGCGCGCGGCATCGTTGACCTCGATGCCCTTGATCAAGTCCAGGCCGGCCTGCGACGACGCGCCGAACGGGTTGATGCTGCCGTTGTCGACGCCGGCCACGAACTGGTCGTAGAGCACGTAGCCGTGCACGAACTTGTCGGTCGCACGGTTCTGTGCGCGGCTGATCGCGGTGTCGTAGTCCCAGCCGGCCAGCGTGCCCGTGGCACCCAGCACGACGCGCTGGGCATCGCTGGTCACCTCATCCGTGCGGTTGCCGGCCTCCGCCATTCGGTAGCGGATGCCACTGACCGTGGCCGGCAGGCCGCCGCCCGTCAGCGCATCGCGGTAGGCCTGCGGCAGCACGCTCACCGGCACGTTGCGGATGCGGATCGGATTCGGGCTGAGCACGTAGCGGCTGCGCGTGTCCGACTGCAGCAGCTCGGCGTACAGCTGATGCTCCTCGGCGAGTTGGAACGTGGCGCGGCCGATGAAGCCGATGCGCCTGGACTCCGGATAGATCTGCGTGTCCTTCATGTAGTCGTAGCTGCAGCCCAGCGGGCCACCGGGGCCGTCCGGCGCGTAGACAGTTGCCGGGTCGTTGCAGGTCGGCGAGCTCGGGTTGATGCGTCGCCCCGTCGATCCGGCGGGCAGCAGGCCGGCGCCGATCAGCGCGTCGCGCTGGGCCCCAGAGATGTCGACGTTGGCCGGGTACGTGCTGGACGACATCAGCGCCGGCAGCAGCGTGGCCAGCGGCCGCTCCTGGATGAACTTGCGCTGCTTCGAACTGAGCGCGTCGAGCTGCTGCAGGTCGACAACGCCGAAGACGTTGAAGCGGTCCTTCGTCAGGTTGCCGGCACCGCCACTCAAGGTCGCGGTTCGCTTGCCGGCGCCGCCCTCCTGCGTGGCCGATGCATGGAGGCCGAGATCGAGGCCTTCGTAGTCGCGCCGCGTGATGAAATTGATCACGCCGCCAATCGCATCGGCGCCGTAGATCGCCGATGCGCCGTCCTTGAGCACCTCCACGCGCTGCAGGGCGCCGGCCGGGATGTTGTTGAGGTCCACGCCGGCGCTGTCGCCCGGCGACGCGAAGTTGGCGAGGCGGCGGCCGTTGAGCAACACCAGCGTGCTGGACACGCCGATGCCGCGCAGGTTCGCGCCGTTGAAGCCGCGTTGCCCCGATGTGCCGTCGGTGATCGATGCCCCATCCGACAGCGGCGCCGTGTTCGCGCTCAACGTCTTCAGCAGTTCGGCGGCGGTGGTGACGCCGGCCTTGGCGATGTCTTCCCGCGAGATGGTCTGCACCGGCAGCGCGGTCTCGCCGGCCAGCCGCTTGATGCTGGAGCCGGTCACCTCGACGCGCTGGGCCGGCGTCTCTGGCGATTCCTGGGCGCGCGCCGCGGCGGCGGCGCACAGCGCGAAGACGGCCAGCGCGGCGGGGCGGATGCGCGTCGATGCGAGTCGTCGACGGCTATTGGACAAGGGATGCATTCGGAAGACCTCGTGTACGGTTGTTGTGGGGGGCTACCCTCTGGTCGCACCTTGGCGGCACGACTTGCGAAGCCACTTTACGAACCCGACATGCGCAAGGAAAAGAGGGTGCACACCGAGTCGTCGCGCGATGTCAAAACCGTGTCGCTATTCGTCAACCGGGCCTGGGCCGATCGGACCAGGCGCGCCGTCTTCTTGACGCAAAGCGACATGGCCTTGCCTGATTCCGGCGTGCGTCCCTCAGGCGCACCACAACGGGTGCAACGGATGCCAACATGCACCACTTCGACAACCTCCACGCCGACGCACCTGCCATGCAGCGCCCCCCCGACAACACGCAACGCCGCCGCTTGCTGGCCGCACTCGCCGCCGGCGCCGCCACGCCGTTCATGAGCGCCGACGTCCGCGCCGCGGACGCGATGCGGCCGGCCGACGCACCACCGGATCCGCGTGGCGCCTGCGTGCCGATCGGCGGGGCGCTGCGCTTCGACAACGACGCCGTCTGGTCCCGCCTGGTCGCGCTCGCCGGCGGTCGTCGATCCACCTGGATCGTGTCCGGATTGGCGTCCGCGCACCCCGCACGCTCCGCAGCGCAGGTGGTCGAGGTCTTGCGTCGACACGGGGCCCGCGCCGAGGCCATCGAGGTCACGACCGGCCCCGGCGTGAACGCCAGCGTCGCCGACCCGCGCCTCGTCGCCCGCGTGCAGGCCGCCACAGGCGTGTTCTTCTGCGGCGGCGCGCAGGAGCGCATCGTCGACACGTTGATGCCCGGGGGCCACGACACGCCGCTGCTGACGGCCATCCGCGCGGTGCGCGAACGCGGCGGCGTGATCGCCGGCACATCCGCCGGCGCGGCCGTGATGAGCACCACGATGTTCCGCGACGCGCAAGAGGTGCTGGCAGTGCTGAAGGGCCACCTGCGCGAGGGCCGTGAGATCGATCGCGGCCTCGGCTTCGTCGGCCCGCGCCTGTTCGTCGACCAGCACTTCCTGCGCCGCGGGCGCATCGGCAGGATGCTGCCGATGATGGTGGCGCACGGCTACACGCTGGGGCTGGGCGTCGACGAGAACTCCGCGGCGATCCTGCGCGGCGACGAGATCGAGGTGATCGGCGCCAAGGGCGCGCTGCTGGTCGACCTGGCCGGCGCGACGCACGAGCCGCAAGGCGGCGCCTTCGCGTTGCAGGGTGCGCGCATCAGCTACCTCGATCGCGGCGACCGCTACGACCTGGCGACGCGGCGCTTCACGCCCTCCGCGCAGAAGCGCGCCGACCACGCGATCGACCCCAACGCGGCCGGCTTCGAGCCGTACTACGCGCATGCCCGCTACTGGTCGGACATGCTCGGCGACACCACCATCGCCAACGCGATGTGCGAGCTGATCGACAGCGGCGACCGCGAAGCCTTCGGCCTCGCCGCCGACCTGCGTCCGCCCGCCGACGACCCGCGCCCCGACCTCGCGTTCGAGTTCCGCCTGCACAAGGGTGACGACAGCCTCGGCTGGTTCACCGGCAGCTTCGGTGGCGAGGACTACAGCGTCTCCAACCTCTATCTGGACGTGGCGCCGGTGCGCCTCGCCCGTCCCGCACATCGACCCTGGACCGCTTGAGACCATGCTGACTATCCGTCGACTTCTCCTGGCCTTGCTGGCGTTCGGCGCGATGGCCCCCGCCGCCGCCGAATCCGCGCCGCGCACCCTGCGCATCGGTGTCGAGGGCGCCTACCCGCCGTTCTCCGAGGTCGGCCCGGACGGCCAGCTGCGCGGCTTCGACATCGACATCGCGCGCGGCCTGTGCCGCGAGATGGGCCTGACCTGCGTGCTCGTGCAGCAGGAGTTCGACGGCATGATCCCGGCGCTCGAGGCGCGCAAGTTCGACGCCATCGTCGCGTCGATGTCGATCACGCCGGAACGTCAGCGCGCGGTGGCCTTCAGCGACAAGTACTACAAGACGCCCAACCGCCTGATCGTGCGCGGCGCCGACCATCTCACCGTCACGCCAGCCGGCCTCAAGGGCAAGCGCATCGGTGTGCAGCGCGCGTCCGTCAACGACCGCTTCGCCACCGACACGTTCAAGGACTCCGAGATCGTGCGCTACGCCAAGCAGCAGGACATCTACCTCGACCTGACCGCCGGCCGCCTGGATGCCACGCTGGTCGACGCGGTGGCCGCGACGACCGGTTTCCTCGCCACGCCACAGGGCCGAGGCTTCGAGTTCGCCGGCCCCGAGTTCACCGATCCCGCGTACTTCGGCGCTGGCGTCGGCGTCGCCCTGCGCAAGGGCGACAGCGCGCTGCGCGACCGCATCAACCAGGCCATCGCAGCGTTGCGCAGCGACGGCAGCTACGCGGCGATCCAGGCGCGCTACTTCAAGTTCGACATCTACGGCGCGCAGCGCTGAGCCGCCCGACATCATGCTCACGTCCTATTTGCCGGCGATCTTCTCCGGCGCCCTGACGACGCTCGCGGTTGCGCTCACCTCGCTGGCGATCGCGATCCTGCTGGGCCTGGCGGGCGCGGGCGCGCGCCTGTCACGCGTGCGCCCGCTGCGCGCGCTTGCCACCGCCTACACGACCATCGTTCGCGGCGTGCCGGACCTCGTGCTGATGCTGCTGATCTACTACGGCGGCCAGCGCCTGCTCAACGCCGCACTGGCGCAGTGGGCAGACGGCGCGTACGTGGACGTCGATCCGTTCATCGCCGGCACGCTGACGATCGGCTTTGTCTACGGCGCGTATCTCGGCGAGACGTTCCGCGGCGCGTTCCTGGCGGTGCCGCCTGGACAGGCCGAGGCCGCGCGCGCCTGCGGCATGAGCGGCGCCCAGGTATTGCGACGCGTGCTCGGCCCGCTGATGCTGCGCCACGCACTGCCCGCGCTGTCCAACAACTGGCTCGTGATGCTCAAGAGCACGGCCATCATCTCGGTGATCGGGCTGCCCGACCTGATGCAGCGCGCCGGGCTGGCCGCCGGCGCCACGCGCGAGCCGTTCTTCTTCTATGTGGTCGCGGCCGGCATCTATCTCGCCTTCACGAGCGTGTCGGAGCTCGTCCTGCGGGCCTTGCAGTCGCACCTGGGCATGGGCCTGCGCGAGGTGCGCCTGTGAATGCGGGCCCGATCCTCGACAACGCCGCGCTCTTCGCGCACGGCACGCTCACGACGATCGCGCTGCTGGCCGCCGCGCTGGTCGTCGGCGGTGCGCTGGCAATCCCTCTGGCCATCGTGCGCACGTCGCGCGGTCGGCTCGCCAGCCGCACGGTCTGGGCCTTCACGTACGTCGTTCGCGGCACGCCGCTGCTGGTGCAGCTGTTCCTGCTGTACTACGGACTGGCGCAGTTCGACGCCGTGCGCGCGAGCGTGGCGTGGCCGCTGCTGAAATCGGCATGGTTCTGCGCCGCACTGGCGATGGCGATCAACACCTGCGCATACACCACCGAGATGCTCGCCGGCGCGATCCGCGCGCTGCCGCACGGCGAGATCGAGGCCGCGCTGGCGATCGGGATGTCGCCCAGCCAGCGCCTGCGCCGCATCGTGCTGCCGCTGGCGTTGCGGCGCTCGCTGCCGGCGTATTCCAACGAGGTGGTGATGATGCTGCACGGCACCTCGCTCGCCAGCATCGTCACGCTGATGGACATCACCGGCGTCGCGCGCGACGTCAACGCCCGCTTCTACCTGCCGTTCGAGTCGTTCATCGCGGCGGCCGCCCTCTACCTCCTGCTGACCTTCGCGCTGATCGCCGCCTTTCGCTGCGCCGAACAGCGCTGGCTCGCGCCGCTGCGCGCGCGCGCCTGACCCGTCATTGCCCGTCCATGAAAACTCATCGTCATCCGCTCCTCCCCGCCGCACCCGGCACGCGACGCGAGATCACCAGCTTGCACTTCGGCACGCCTGGCAGCGGCCCCAAGGCGCTCATCCAGGCGTCGCTGCACGCCGACGAGGTGCCCCCGATGCTGGTCGCGCAGCACCTGCGCGGTGCGCTCGGCGGGCTCGAGCAGGCCGGCCGGCTGCGCGGCGAGATCGTGCTGATCCCGGTGGCCAATCCGATCGGCCTGGGCCAGCGCCTGCTCGAACAGCCGGTCGGCCGTTTCGACCTCGCGTCCGGCGAGAACTTCAACCGCCACTATGCCAACCTGTTCGAGATCGTGCGCCACCAGCTCGAGGATCGCCTCGGCGGCGACGAGCGCGCCAACATCGCCAGCCTGCGGGCGCTGCTGCGCGACGCCTGCGCCCAGCTGAGCGTGCACACGGAGTTGCAGAGCCTGCGCCAGGTGCTGCTTTCGCTCGCGGTCGATGCCGACACCGTGCTCGACCTGCACTGCGACAACGAGGCCCTGTTGCACCTCTACACCACGCCGTCGCTGTGGCACGCGGTGGAGCCTCTGGCCCGCGAGCTGCAATGCCCGCTCGCGCTGCTGGCCGACGGCTCCGGCGACGACCCGTTCGACGAGGCCTGTTCGCTGACCTGGCAGCGCCTGGCCGCCCACCTGGCGGCCACGCACCCCGGCGTCGCGGCCGGCCCCGGGCTGGCCCAGGCCTGCGTGGCCGCGACGGTGGAACTGCGCGGCGAAGCCGACGTCAGCCACGCCCAGGCCGCGGCCGATGCGCGCGGCCTGCTGCGCTACCTGATGCAGCGTGGCCACATCGAGCCTGACGCCGACTTCGGCCGATCGCCCACCCCGCCCTCCGGCGCCCCACGGCCGCTGGCCGGCTCGATGCCTGTCGTGGCCCCGATCGGCGGCGTGCTGCTGTACCTGCGCGAGCTCGGCGCGACGCTGGCCGAAGGCGAGCCCTTCGCCGAGATCATCGAGCCGGTGAGCGGCCAGACAGTCACTGTTGCCAGCCCCGTCGACGGTCTGTTCTTCGCCCGCGACGCGCGTCGCTACGTCGCCGCGGGCACCCGCATCGCCAAGATCTCGGGCACGCAAGCCCGGCGTCGCGGCAAGCTCATGTCTGCCTGACACCCATGAACGACTTTGCACTCCCGCCACCGGCCTTGGCAGTCACCGATCTGCACAAGCGCTACGGCGATCGGCCCATCCTGCAAGGCATCAGCCTGCGCGCGGAGCGCGGCGACGTGATCACGCTGATCGGCTCCAGCGGCTCCGGCAAGAGCACGCTGCTGCGCTGTCTCAACCTGCTGGAGCGCCCGCACGAGGGCCAACTGGCCTGCGGCACCGAGACGCTCGCGCTCGTGCGCCGGCGCGACGGCATGCTCGACGCCAGCGACGCCGCGCAGCTGAGGCGCTGGCGCGCACGGCTGGGCTTCGTCTTCCAGGGCTTCAACCTGTGGCAACATCGAACGACCTTGGAGAACGTCATCGAAGCGCCGATCCATGTCCTGGGCGTGTCCCGGGACGAAGCGGTCGCGCGGGCCAGCGAGCTGTTGGAGCGCGTCGGCTTGAAGCACCGGAGCGACGTCCATCCGGCACAGCTGTCCGGCGGAGAGCAGCAACGCGTCGCGATCGCACGGGCGTTGGCGATGGATCCCGACGTGCTGCTGTTCGACGAGCCCACGTCGGCGCTCGACCCGGAGCGCGTCAACGAGGTGCTGCAGGTCATGCGCGAGCTGGCCCGCGAAGGGCGCACGATGCTGGTCGTTACCCACGAGATGGCCTTCGCCCGCGAGGTGTCCACGCGGACCGTGTTCCTGCATGCAGGCCGCATCGAGGAGCAAGGCCCACCCGACGCGCTGTTCGGCGCGCCGCGCAGCGCCCGCCTGCAGCAGTTCCTGGGCAGCCTCGCGCGCACCGGCTCGCCGGCCCTGGCGCGCTGAGCGTTCGCGCGCGCGCCCCGCTCCATGCGCCACCGCATCGGCTTCATCCTGCTGCCCGGCCTGCACCTGCTGGAGATGGCCGGCGCCATCGACGTGATCGGCGCGGCCAACCGCATGCTGGAGGCGCCGGGCTACGACCTGCACCTGCTGTCGCTGGACGGGTTGCCGGTGGCCAGCAGCGAGGGTGTGCGCGTCGAGGTCGAATGCGCACTGGCGCAGGCGCAGCCGTGCCTGGCAATGGTCGTGGTCGCCGCCCGCATGCCGCAGCGCGACTCGCCCGCGGCGCTCGCCGTCAGCACGGCCCTGCGCGCCGCCGCAGGGCTCGGCTCGACACTGGCGGGCGTCGGCAGCGGCGCCGGCTGGCTCGCGCTGGCCGGGCTGCTGGACGGCTATCGTTGCGCGATCCGCTGGGAGCAGGTCGCCGAGCTGGCGGCGGCGAGTCCGGCCACGATCGTGTCCGAGCACCTGCACGAGGCAGATCGCAAGCGCCTGACCTGCGCCGGCGGCAGCGCCAGCGTCGACATGACCATCCACTGGCTGGGCCAGCGCCACGGTGGGCGCCTCGCGCAACAGCTCACGTCCGCGCTGGGGCTCGAGCGCCTGCGTCCGGGCGACGAGCGCCAGCGCCACGCCCGCACGGGCGGGCTGTCCGCGTCGAGCAAGCTGGGCGACGCGCTGGCGCTGATGCAGGCCAACCTCGGCGAGCCGCTGTCCACCGACGACATCGCGAGCCTGGTGGGCGTGTCGCGGCGCCAGATGGAGCGCCTGTTCAAGCAGCACCTCGACGAGTTGCCCGCGCGCTGGTACCTGCAGCTGCGCCTCGAACGCGCGCGCAGCCTGCTGCAGCAATCGTCGCAGTCCATCCTGCAGATCGGACTCGAATGCGGATTCGCATCGGGTCCGCATTTTTCGCGCGCCTACCGCGCACACTTCGGGCACACGCCACGCGAGGAGCGCGCTGGACGCGCCGCCGCGTGGCGCGCCGCACCGGCGCCGCTGCTCGACGCGACGCCGGCCGACGCGGCCATCGGGGATCCCACATGACCGACCTCCACATCGGCGACATCGATCGCTACCTGATGCGCCCCGCCACGGCGGCCGACATCGACGCGCTGGAGCGCTTCGCCGTCGCGAGCGCCTACGGCATCACCACGCTGCCGGCCGACCGCGCCGCGCTTCTCGATCGCCTCGCGCGTTCGGCCCGCGCGTTCGCCGACGAGGACGCATCCAGTGGCGAGGAGATCTATCTGTTCGTGCTCGAGGACCTGGCGCGCGGGCGCATCGTGGGCACCAGCGGCATCGCCGCCAGCGCCGGCTCGGGGCGCCATTTCTACAGCTACCGCAATGAGTACGTCGTGCATTCCAGCCCCGAGCCGGGCGGCCAGATGCGCGTGCACACGCTCAACCTCTGCCAGGACCTCACCGGCGCGACGCTGCTGACGTCGTTCTACATCGAGCCGGCGTACGAGCACACGCTCGCGCCGCAACTGCTGTCGCGTGGCCGGCTGCTGTTCATCGCGCAGTTCCCCGAACGCTTCGCGGAACGCATCGCCGCCGAGAGCCCCGGCCTGGCTGACGACACCGGCCACTGCCCGTTCTGGGAGGCCGTCGGCCAGCGCTTCTTCGGCATGGCCTACCCCGAGGTCGAACGTCTGGCGGTGGGACGAACCAAGGCTTTCATCGGACAGCTGCTGCCGCAGTCGCCGCTGTATGTCGCGCTCCTGCCGCAGGCGGCGCAATGGGCCATCGGGCAGTTGCACCCCGTGTCCGAGCTGCCCTTCGGGATCTTGCAGGACGAGGGCTTCGACGCGGACACCTACGTCGACATCTTCGACGCCGGGCCCATCGTCGATGCCAAGGTGGCAACGCTGCGTACCGTCGCGTCGTCGCGCCTGGCGCGCACACGCGGCGCGCGCGACGACCGTCCGGATCCAGATGGCGCGCCCGGCACACTGCACCTCGTCGCGTCGACGCGACGCGACACCTTCCGCGCGGTGCTCGCGCTGGCCGCGGAGAACTCGTCCGAGATCGCGCCGGACGTCGCACGTCGGCTCGCCAACGTCCCGCTGACATGGAGCCGGATCGCGCCGCTCCTGCCACCCGACACCTCCCTCGGAGCGCTCGATGAGTGAATGGACGATCCACCGCCGCGTCGAGTCGACGCCCACCGGCCCGCACTGGCGCCTGAGCGCCCGCCGCGGCGCCGACTCCGCCACGTGCGCCGGCTCGCTGAGCGTGCGCTTCGACGTCGGCAGCGTCATGCCGCGCCATTGGTATCACCTGGGCACCGCGATGCATGGCGCGCCCGAGATCGGCGTGATGCGCCGCCAACGCACGCTCACCTTGTGCAGCGACCTCGCGGGCGCGACCGAGCTGTTCGACCTGCGGGCGGATGGCGACGTCGCCGCGCTGCTGGTGCAGGCCACGATGCTGTGGCTCGCACGCGAGGGATCCGCCGCACCGGTCTTCGCCGAGTTGCCGGGCTCGCGCGACGCTGGCGCGCCCGCGCCGCACGAGACGCCGTATCGCCCCGAGGACTCCGCATTCTTCCAGGCGATCGGACGGCACTTCCTGCCCGAAGGGTCGCTCGCCCGACAGCCCGACGCGACGCACTGGCCCCCGCACCTTGCCGGCCTGCTGCCGCGCCACCCGCTCTACGCCGACATGCTGCCGGCCGGGGTGCAGGCCGTGATCGGCCGCGCACCGGGCGAGGCCGCGGCGTGGATCGCCGCGCTCGACCAGGAGGGCTTCCAGTCGGGCCGCGCCGTGACCGTGGTCGACGGCGGGCCGGTCCACGAAGGCCACCTCAACGCCAGCGCCACGGCGCGCTCGGCCCGATGGCGCGAGGCCTTCGTCGACGCGTTCCCACATGCGATGCGCGCCGACAACGCGCCGGCCGGGGAGCCGCCTTCGTCGTTGCCCGCGTTCGCGCTCATCCTGGACGACACAGGCGAACTGGCCCGCCTGTTGCCAGCCGCCTGCGACGAGGGCGTCGTCACCCTGGCAGCACCCGCGACGCTTCCTCCGGGCCCGGCATGGTGCGCGCCAGTGCGGCGGACGCCGCGCTGAGCCAGGGCGCCGGAGAACGGCCGTCAACAAACGCACGCTGGCCGCGGCGGCGGCCCTGTTACGTTAAAGAGACGGCCAGCGCAAGCCGATAAGCAAGGGAACGGCAAACGTCCAATCGCACGAATACGCGGTCCGGACGCTCGCTTTTCCAACGCTTGCGGAAGGCTCCCATGAGTCAGGCCAATCCACGTCAGTACCTGGGCGCGCTTCGCGCGGCCCTGGCCGCCGCCAAGGCGGAAAATGCATCCCGCGCCGCGGCGTATCACGTGCTCCCGAGCGGCATCAGTTGCAAGATGGACTGGGCCGGCTGGAGCGACCCCTGGTACAACGCGACGCCGCGCCAGCAAGCGCTGCTCGACGTGCTGCAGGACCTGATCGACGGCGGCGAGACCGACGTCCCGATGCTCGCGCTCAAGACCGCATTGCGCCTGGAGATCCCCGAACCAGCGATCCTGCGCAGCCGCGACAACGTGGGCGAGGACGGCGAGACCGGCTACTTCTTCGACGACGTGCTGCACGCGCTGTACGCGCTCGACGCCCAGGACACCGAACAGGTCTTCTACGGCCTGATCGACCGCCTGATGCAGCCCGATTGCGTTCGCACTGGCCTGATCGCGCGCTGATTCACCCGGTCAAAAGCAAGCGACGGCTCACAAAGCGTCGATAACTCTCGTCGCGCGGGTGCGGGACGTCGCCATAATCGGCGTCATGCTGACGTCAAGCCTACGCCCCCTCCTGGCCGCCGCCCTGGTCGCCTGCGCCATCTCGACCTCGGCCGCCCCGCGCACGCCGCTGGTGACGATGCTGGACGGCGACGCCACGCTGCTGCGCGACGGCGCCCGCTTCGCGCTGGCCGAAGGCGTGCGCCTGCAGGCCGGCGACCTCCTCATGACCGGCCCGCAGACGCGCCTGCTGCGCGTCGAGTTCCCCGGCGGCCCCGGCCTCGCGTTCGGCCCCGACAGCCGCGCGATGCTCATGCCCAACCTCGGTGACGACGGCCTGCACGCCGGCGCCTACCTGCTGTCCGGCTGGGTCAAGCTGGCCGCTCCGGCCGGCGTCTCCGGGGCCATCCGCAGCCGCGTCGCCGATTCCGACACCAGTGGCGGCACGCTGATCCTGGACGTCCAGGCCGACACCGCCCAGGCCTTCGCCGAGTCCGGCCCCTCGCGCGTGCAGCCGCGCGCGCGTGACGCCCAGGCGCAGGGGCTCCGGTCCGGCGAGATGCTCACGCTGGCGGCCGCCGGCGCCAAGCCGGCGCTCGCCAAGGGCGCTTCACCGGCGTTCGTCCAGGCGATGCCGCGTGCCTTCATGGACTCGCTGCCGTCACGCGCGACCGCCTTCCCCACCGACGTCGCGCCGCGCCGGCTGGGCGAGATGAGCTACGCCGACGCCCAGCCATGGATCGACGCCGAAGCACCGCTGCGCCAGGTGTTCGCGGCCCGCTGGCGCCGCCTCGCGGCCGATCCGCAGTTCCGCAGCGGCCTGGTCGCCGGACTCAAGGCGCATCCCGAATGGACTCCCATCCTGTACCCGAGCGCCAAAGCGGCCTCGGCTCGCTGACCCGCACGCCACTCACAAGCCAAGCCCTGCCATGAAGCTCCTCGTCAAGTTCAACCTGGTGTTCCTGCTCGTGTTCCTGGTGGGCCTCGGCGCCTCCAGCCTGATCGCGCGCAACATGCTGCAGCGCGCCGCCAAGGACGACGTCGTCGACCGCGCCCGCCTGCTGATGACCGGCGCCCAAGGCGTCAGCACCTACACGGCCACGCAGATCAAGCCGCTGCTCGAGACGCAGATGAAGTACACCTTCCTGCCGCAGTCGGTGCCGGCCTATTCGGCGGCCGAGGTACTGGCCCACCTGCAGAAGACCTATCCAGACTACGCGTTCAAGTCGGCGATGCTCAACCCGACCAACCCGCGTGACCGCGCGGTGGCGTGGGAGGAGGACATCGTCGCGGCCTTCAAGAAGCAGCCCGACATGAAGGAGTTCATCGGCGAGCGCGAGACGCCCACGGGTGCCGCGCTGTACATCGCGCGTCCGATCGTCATCACCAACCCGGGCTGCCTGGCCTGCCACAGCACGCCCGACGCCGCGCCCAAGACGCTCACCGACAAGTACGGCCCCGCCAACGGCTTCGGCTGGACCCTCAACGAGCCGCTGGGCGCCACGGTGGTGTCGGTGCCGCTGACGCTGCCGCTCAAGCAGGCCGACCACGCGCTGCTGGTCGTGATGGGCGTGCTCACTGGCGTGTTCGTGCTGATCGGCGCGGCGCTCAACCTGATGCTCTATCGTCTCGTCATCCGGCCGGTGAGCGCGCTGTCGGGCATTGCCGACCGCGTGTCGCTGGGCGAGTTCGAGGCGCCCGAATTCAGGGTCCAGTCCAACGACGAGATCGGCGTGCTGTCCGAATCGTTCAACCGCATGCGCACGAGCCTGGCGCATGCGATGAAAATGTTGGACAGTTGACACCCCACCCCGTATCTGACCCGACATGACGACTCCGATCCCCGAGCGCATCGGCAAGTACACGATCTCCGAGGTCCTCGGCCGTGGCTCCATGGGCACGGTCTACAAGGGCTTCGACCCGCACATCCACCGGGCAGTGGCGATCAAGACGATCCACCGCGAACTGCTGGGCGACTCGACCGCGGTCGACTCGATCGCCGCGCGCTTTCGCAACGAGGCCAAGGCCGTCGGACGCATCGCCCACCCGGGCGTCGTCGCGATCTACGACTTCGGCGAGGACGGCGATGTCACCTTCATCGCGATGGAGTTCGTCGACGGCCGCACGCTGGACGACATCCTGGGCATGCGCCAGATGCTGTCCGAGGCCAACGTGCTGGCCGTGATGGACCAGTTGCTGGAGGCGCTGTCCGTCGCGCACGCGCAGGGCGTCTGGCACCGCGACATCAAGCCAGCCAACCTCATCGTCACCAAGTCGGGCCAGGTCAAGCTGACCGACTTCGGCATCGCGCGGCTGGAGGACGCCAACCTGACGCAGGTGTCGTCGATGATCGGCACGCCGGCCTACATGGCACCCGAGCAGTTCATCGGCAAGGGCATCGACCACCGCGCCGACCTGTTCGCCTGCGGCGTGCTGCTGTACCGCATGCTCACCGGCCGGCGCGCGTTCACCGGCGCCACGCAGGAGGTGATGTACAAGATCCTCAACGAGCACCCGCCGGCGCCCAGCATCGTCACGCAGGGCGCGCGTCCAGCGGCGTTCGACGCGATCGTCGCGCGCTCCATGGCCAAGAACCCGGCCGAACGCTACCCCGATGCGCTGGCGATGCGCGCCGCGCTGCAGGCGCTGTCGCGCGCGCCCGCCTCGGGGTCAGCCAAGGCCACGGTGATCCTGCCGATCCCGCGCGACGGCGAGCAGCCGGCCGCCGTCACGGCCAGCGCCGTGTCGCCCAGCGTGGCGTCGCCGCGCGAGGCGCCGCCGCCGCGCGACGCGGCGATGTCGTCCGCCTCGGGCACCGGCGCCGGCGTTACCGGCTGGGATCCGGCCGAACTGAGCCGCATCGAGCGCGCACTCGCCACGCACGTGGGGCCGATGGCGCGCGTGATGGTGCGCGAGGCCGCGCGCAGCCACGCCGACACCGACAGCCTGACGAGCGCGGTCGCCCGCCACATCGTCGAGGATGCCAAGCGCAAGCAGTTCATCGATGCGACGCGCGGTGCGGGCGCCAGCCGCGTCACCCCGGTGCCCTCGCCGATGTCCAGCGGCGCCACGACGATCCCGCCAGTGCCCGCCGTGGCCACCACGCCCGACCCGCTCAGCGACGACTTCAAGGCGCATGTCCTGGCCATCGTCACCCGCAAGATGGGTCCGATCGCCCGCGTGATGGTCAAGCGCGCCGCCGAGGCGTCCGGCGGCGGCCAGGGGCGTTTCGTCCAGCTGCTGCTGGAGGCGCTCCCCGAGGCGGATCGCTGGGTGGTGCAGGGCGAGATCAACAAGCTGGGTTGATCCCGATCAGGCTGGCCACCCGCCTGTAACCCGGTTGATGGCCAGGCATCCCCCGAAGCTGCCATATCGGTGGAAAATGACTCCGGGAGCCGCGCCGCCGCCCCGCCTCGTCACCGAGGCCGGGCCCGTGCCCGCGACTCCGCCCTCCTTCACCCTGGAACAGCGCCGATGACCACCCCACAGCCGACCATCATCTATACCCTGACGGACGAAGCGCCCCTGCTGGCGACTCACGCCTTCCTGCCGGTCGTGCGCGCGTTCACCGCGCCGGCCGGCATCGCCGTCACCGCCACCGACATCTCCGTCGCGGCCCGCATCCTGGGCGAGTTTCCCGAGTACCTGACCGACGCGCAGAAGGTGCCCGACAACCTGGCCGAGCTGGGCCGGTTGACGCTGCTGCCCGACACCAACATCATCAAGCTGCCCAACATCAGCGCCTCCGTGCAGCAACTGCAGGCCGCGATCAAGGAGCTGCAGGGCAAGGGCTACGCGATCCCCGACTTCCCCGAGGCACCAACCTCCGACGCGGACAAGAAGATCAAGGCGCGTTACTCGAAGGCGCTGGGCAGCGCCGTCAACCCGGTGCTGCGCGAAGGCAACTCCGACCGCCGCGCGCCGCTGGCCGTCAAGAACTACGCGCGCAAGAACCCGCATTCGATGGGCGTGTGGAGCCAGGCCTCGCAGACGCACGTGGCCACGATGAAGCACGGCGACTTCTATCACGGCGAAAAATCGATGACCCTCGACAAGGCCCGCGACGTGCGCATGGAGCTGGTCACCAAGGGCGGCAAGACGACGGTGCTCAAGCCCAAGGTGTCGCTGCTGGCCGGCGAGATCATCGACTCGATGTTCATGAGCAAGAAGGCGCTGCTCGAGTTCTATGAGTTCGAGATGGAGGACGCGCGCAAGACCCACGTGATGTTCTCGCTGCACGTCAAGGCCACCATGATGAAGGTGTCGCACCCGATCGTGTTCGGCCACGCCGTGCGCATCTTCTACCGCGAGGCGTTCGACAAGCACGGCCAGTTGTTCGACGAGCTGGGCGTCAACGTCAACAACGGCATGGCCACGCTGTACGACAAGATCGCGTCGCTGCCCACGTCCAAGCGCGACGAGATCGTGCGCGACCTGCACGCCTGCCACGAGCACCGCCCGGAGCTGGCGATGGTCGACTCGGCCAAGGGCATCACCAACCTGCACGCGCCCAACGACGTGATCGTCGACGCGTCGATGCCGGCCATGATCCGCATCGGCGGCAAGATGTGGGGCGCCGACGGCCGTCCCAAGGACACCAAGGCCGTGATCCCGGAGAGCACGTTCGCCCGCATCTACCAGGAGGTCATCAACTTCTGCAAGACCAACGGCAACTTCGACCCGGTGACCATGGGCACCGTGCCCAACGTGGGCCTGATGGCGCAGCAGGCAGAGGAATACGGCTCGCACGACAAGACCTTCGAGGTGGCCGAGGCCGGTGAGGCGCGCATCGTCGACATCGCCACCGGCGAGGTGCTGCTGGTGCAACACGTGGAAGAAGGCGACATCTGGCGCATGTGCCAGGTCAAGGACGCGCCGATCCGCGACTGGGTCAAGCTGGCCGTCACGCGCGCCCGCAATTCCGGCATGCCGGCCGTGTTCTGGCTCGATTCGTACCGTCCGCACGAGGCCGAGGTGATCAAGAAGGTCAACACGTACCTGAAGGACCACGACACCACCGGCCTGGACATCCAGATCATGTCGCAGGTGCGCGCGATGCGCTACACGCTGGAGCGCGTGATCCGCGGCCAGGACACGATCTCGGTCACCGGCAACATCCTGCGCGACTACCTCACCGACCTGTTCCCGATCATGGAGCTGGGCACCAGCGCCAAGATGCTGTCCATCGTGCCGCTGATGGCCGGCGGGGGCATGTACGAGACGGGCGCCGGCGGCTCGGCGCCGAAGCACGTCAAGCAGCTGGTGGAAGAAAACCACCTGCGCTGGGATTCGCTGGGCGAGTTCCTGGCGCTGGCGGTGTCGCTCGAAGACCTCGGCATCAAGACCGGCAACGCCAAGGCCAAGCTGCTCGCCAGGACGCTGGACGCGGCCACCGGCAAGCTGCTGGACAACAACAAGTCGCCGTCGCCCAAGACCGGCCAGCTGGACAACCGCGGCAGCCAGTTCTACCTGGCGCTGTACTGGGCGCAGGAACTGGCAGCGCAGACGGACGACGTCGAGCTGCAGGCACACTTCAAGCCGCTGGCCGCGTTGCTCTCGTCGCGCGAGAAGACCATCATCGGCGAACTGTCGGACGTGCAGGGCAAGCCGGTGGACATCGGCGGCTACTACATGCCTGACGTCGAGAAGACCAGCGCCGCGATGCGCCCGAGCGCGACGTTCAACGACGCGCTGGCAGGCGTCCAGGGCTGAGGTTCGCCGCGCCCAGGAACGGCCCGGCCGCGCCCATCAGCGTGCGGGCCGCTCCAACGACGGCTCGACGTCACTCGGTGCAACAGGGGCTCGGGCCTCGGCAGGGTCGATCGCCGCCTGCGCCTTGGCGGCTTCGAGGGCGTCGATGGCCTCGAAGCCGTCCTCGAACATGCCGAACTGCTGGTTGGCCAGCGCGATCGCCGGGCGCTCGTCGCACCACGGGTTCACGCCCAGCCGGCGCGCGAGACGCCAGCAGAAGCGGTCGCGTTCGGCCTCGGGCACGACCACCGCGGCGGCGTGCACCCAGGCGTGCGCCTGGTCTATCCGCACGGACGGCGGTAGCAGCGCGCTACGCCGATCGGCGCGATCGACGTGGCGCTGCAGGATCAGCCCGTACTGGCGCGCGGCGTCGAGCGCCGGCACCAGGGCCACGCGATCGGCGTAGCGCATCGCGCCCACATCCACGGCGTCCCGGCCCAGCAGGTCCAGTGCGAACAGCAGCGCACCGAGCGCGGCATCGCTGGCGATGGGCTCGTAGACGACGTCTTCGTGGGTGACGCGGATCGCGTCGCCGCGCAGCGAGGTCAGGGTGGCGGGCATGGTGTCGGAGTCGGCAAGGGGCGTTGACCAGGGCCGCAAAGCGAAACGCCAACCGGGCAGGTTGGCGTTCGCGTCGGGCCGTGCGGCCAATCATAAGCCAGCCGCTGGCTACCCGGCAGGTCAGGTCGGCGAGCCTTCGGCGGGCCTGGTGTGCTCCTCGGTCTTTTCCGCGTGGCCGAATCGGCGCTCAGAACTTGTGCACCACCCCGAGTTGCAGGCCGGTGATGGTGCGGCCGTTGACGTCGTTGGGGTTCGTGAAGTTGGACTTCAGGCCGCCCGAGCCGGACGGACGCCAGCCGCCGTTGGTATCGTTGCGGATCGTGTCGACCAGCGCCAGCAGCATCGTGCGCTTGGACAGGTCGTAGTACGCACCGGCTGCACCGCCATTGGCGCCGCGCTCGCGGCCCGACTTGTCCTGGATGTGGCCCCACAGCGCGCCGATGCGCAGTTGCGAGGTGACGTTGTAGTCGACCGAGCCCTGCCAGATGTCATAGAAGTGGTTCAGGTCGGGATTGGTGCCGGCGTTGTAGCCACCCGAGCCTCCGAGGATCGCGCCCGCGGTCTTGCTGAGCGCGGTCGCCGTGTTGTTGTTGCTGTGCACGTAGGCCAGGTAGACCGTGCCCTTGCCGTACATCCAGTTGGCATAGAGGTTGTCGTAGACCACGGCCTTGTTGATGGTGGCGTGCGTCGGCGGCTCGCCGCGCAGGCCCAGGTAGCCGACGCGCAAGCTGTCGGCCACGTAGTCCAGGCCCAGTTGGTAGACCACAGGGTGGTTGCCGACGGGCGACTCCGGCAAGGACGCATGGGCCTCGACCTGCAGGCCGACGTAGCGCTTGGTGATGAACGACACGTCGTTGTCGTAGCGCGAGGGCACGCCGAAGTTGTTGATCATCGAGCCGAGGGTGCGGGCCGTGAAGTCGATGTAGTTGCCGCGCGCCTGGATCGGCCCGTTCTGGCGGCCGACACGGAACTCGGCCCATGGAGTGTCCAGCCCGACGTAGGACTGGCGGTCGAACAGGATGCCGTTGGTGGCCGACGACCCGTTGTCGGAGTTGAAGCCGCCTTCGAGCCGGAACGTGGCGCCGTAGCCGCCACCCAGGTCCTCGTTGCCGCGCAGGCCCCAGCGGGAGCGCTGATAGGCACCGTCCTCCATGGCAATGGTCTTCGTGCCGCTGCTGCTGTGCATGTAGTTGCCGTAGAGGTCGATGTTGCCGTACAGCGTGACGCTGGAGGATTCGGCGTAGGCGCCGGAGGCGATGCCGAGCAGCAGCGCGGCGGCGATGGGCGTGGTCTTCATGCGGGGGTCTCCTCGTGACCTTGAAGGTCTGTGGTGGTTGTCGAACTCGAAAAAGACAGGCCGCAGCGGCCTCCGGCACCGTGCGCCTTGGTGTCTGGCGCCTACTGCGGGCCGAGCGTGGCGATCAGCGCACGCAGTTGCTCGACCTCGTGGGCTTCGAGGTCGGACAGCGGCGGGCGCACCGGCCCGGCGGAGTGGCCGACGAGCGTGGCGCCGGCCTTCACGATGGACACGGCGTAGCCCTCGCCGCGATTGCGCAGCGCGATGTAGGGCAGGAAGAAGTCGCGGATCAGGGCGTCGCAGGTGGCCGAGTCGCCTGACGCGTGCGCCGCGTAGAACGTCATCGCCATGCGCGGCGCAAAGTTGAAGACGGCCGACGAGTAGACCGGGCAGCCCATCGCCTTGTACGCGCCAGCGAACACCTCGGCGGTGGGCAGGCCGCCCAGGTAGGCGAAGCGGTCGCCGAGGGTCTGGCGCACGGCGACGAATTTCTCGATGTCGCCGACGCCGTCCTTGAAGCCGACCAGGTTCGGGCAGTGCTGCGCGAGGACTTGCAACGACGCCGGCGTCAGCCGGCAGCCCCCGCGGTTGTAGACGATCACGCCGATCGCGACGCTGCGGCACACCGCCTCGATGTGCGCGACGAGCCCGGCCTGGCTGCCCTCGGTGAGGTAGTGCGGCAGCAGCAGGATGCCTTGCGCGCCCAGGCGCTCGGCCTCCTGGGCGTACTTGATGGCCAGCGTGGTGCCGCCGCCGGCGCCCGCGACGATGGGCGTGCGGCCGCGGCAGGTGTCCAGCGCGACGCGGATCACGTCGGCGAACTCGCCCGGCTCCAGCGAGAAGAACTCGCCGGTGCCGCCCGCGGCGAACAGCACCGAGGCGCCATAGGGCTGGAGCCATTCCAGACGCTCGGCGTAGGCGGCCGATGCGAAGCGCAACGACGCGTCGAAGTCGGTCAACGGAAACGACAGCAAGCCGGCCTGCAGCACGGACTTGAGCTCTTGGGGGGTCATTGGCGTTTGTCTCCGCGGTAGGGTGGCGGTTGCTGCGAGGCGCCCACTCAGGGATCTTTTTAGGCCCTATGTTGTCAGTCATCGTATAACAAGAGGGAAACATTCAACCCCGGGAAAGCCCTCGGGAACACGCCTCGCCGCGCCGCTTCCCCGCTATGGCAAAAGGCACGTCGGCGGAGGTTTGGGTTAACCCTCTGTGCTGGCCCTGAATCAGGCTCTACATTTCGATAATGTTGTACGACAACCTATGACGGGCCAGTGAAGCCCGCAACCGAGACAAGCCGCCCCGCCATGCCTTCGACCGCCCCTGCGCCCGCCTTCCATCGCCTGCTGCTGACCGGCGCCGCCGGCGGCCTGGGACGCGAACTGCGGCGCCGCCTGCCCGCCCATTGCACCTTCCTGCGACTGTCGGATGTGGCCGCGCTCGGCGCAGCCGGGCCGCGCGAAGAACTGCAGGCGGTCGACCTGGCCGATGCCGTCGCGGTGCTGGCGCTGCTGGACGGCGTCGACGCGGTGGTCCACATGGGCGGCGTCTCCACCGAGCAGCCGTGGGAGGCGATCCTGCCGGCCAACATCGTCGGCGCCTACAACCTCTACGAGGCCGCGCGCCGGCAGCGCGTGCGTCGCATCGTGTTCGCCAGCTCCAACCACGTGACCGGCTTCTACCGCCAGGGCGAGGTGATCCCGGCCGGCGCACCGCCGAAGCCGGACGGCCTGTACGGGCTGTCGAAGGCGTTCGGCGAAGACCTGGCGCAGCTGTACTTCGACCGCCACGGCATCGAGACCGTGAGCCTGCGCATCGGCTCGTCGTTCGCCGCGCCGCGCGATCGCCGCATGCTCCACACGTGGATGAGCTTCGACGACATGGAGCGCCTGGTGCTCGCGGCGCTGACCGCAACGAACGTTGGCCACAGCATCATCTGCGGCGTCAGCGCCAACCCGCACGCCTGGTGGGACAACACGCCGGCCGCGCACATCGGCTACGCGCCGCAGGACAGCTCCGCACCGTTCGCCGCCGCCATCGAACGCGACACGCCGCCCGCAGATCCGAAAAATCCCGCGGACGTCTACCAGGGCGGCGCCTTCGTGCTGCAGGGGCCGGGCAAGTGACCGCCTCGCGCGCCGAGCGCGTGCGCCCCGGCCACCGCGACCGCACGGGCGAGAGCCCGCTGTGGGACGTCGCACGGCGCGCGCTGTGGTGGGTCGACATCGACGCCTGCGCGATCCGCCGCCTCGCGCCGGCCGACGGCACGCTGCAGTCGTGGACCTTGCCCGAACGCGTGGCCAGCCTGGCGCTGCACGCCGACGGGGGCCTGGTCGCGGCGCTGGAAACGCGCATCGTGCACGCCATGCTGGCCGACGACGGCACGTCCAGGCTCGCCACGCTGGCGCCCGCGCGCCACGAGCGCGCGGGCATGCGCTTCAACGACGGCCGCTGCGACCGGGCCGGCCGCTTCTGGGTCGGCAGCATGGTGCGCGACATGGGCGCCAACGTGGCCGCCGGCCGCCTGTACCGACTCGACCCGCACGGCTTTCCGGCCGCACAGATCGACAACCTCTACACGCCCAACGGCCTCGCGTTCGACCCTGACGGCCGCGGGCTGTGGTGGAGCGACAGCCATCCGCTGTCGCAATGCATCTGGCACGCGCCGTTGGCCGACGACGCCACGGTGGGCAAGCGCCGGCTGGTCGTCGACCTGCACGACCACCCGGGCCGCCCCGACGGCGCCGCGATCGACGTGGACGGCGGCTACTGGATCTGCGCCAACGACGGCGGCCGCGTGCTGCGCTTCACGCCCGACGGCCGCATCGACCGCGAGCTGATGCTGCCGGTCAGCAAGCCGTCGATGTGCAGCTTCGGCGGCCCCGCGCTGGACACGCTGTTCGTCACCACGATCCAGCCGGCCAACCCGCAAGGCGACGACATCGAACTCGCCGGCGAGGTGTTCGCGCTGCGCCCCGGCACGCAAGGCATCGCCGAGACGCCGTTCCGGCCTTGTTGAGCCCGCTGCAGACAGCACGACACGAAGCCACACAACACGACAACCGGAGACAAGCATGACCTCTCGCAAGAACAGCCCCTTCCGTGCGCTGGCCCTCGTGGCCGCCGTCGCGCTCGCCTGCACCGGTGCGCACGCACGTGAATTCCGCTCCGCCGACATCCACGTCAAGGACTACCCGACGACGCTGGCGGTGAAGTACATGAGCGACGAGCTGATCCGCGACACCGGCGGCAAGGACAAGATCAAGGTCTTCGCCGACGGCGCGCTCGGCTCGGAGAAGGACACCGTCGAGCAGGTCAAGATCGGCGCGCTGGACATGGTGCGCGTCAACAGTGCGGCGTTCCACGGCATCGTGCCCGAGTCGATGATCCCGTCGCTGCCGTTCCTGTTCCGCGACATGGACCACTTCCGCAAGACCATGTATGGCCCGCAGGGCGACAAGGTGCTGGCCGCGTTCGAGAAGGCCGGCTTCATCGGCCTGGCGCTGTACGAGAGCGGTGCGCGTTCGATCTACAGCAAGAAGGCGATCCACAGCGCGGCCGACATGAAGGGCCTGAAGGTGCGCGTGCAGCCGTCCGACCTGTGGGTGAGCCTGATCACCGCCCTCGGCGCCTCGCCCACGCCGATGCCTTTCGCCGAGGTCTACACGGGCCTCAAGACGGGCCTGCTGGACGCCGCCGAGAACAACATCCCGTCCTACGACGAGATGAAGCACTACGAGTCGGCGCCGGTGTTTTCGGAGACGCAGCACGTGATGTCGCCCGAGGTGCTGGTCTTCTCCAAGAAGGTGTGGGACACGCTGACGCCCAACGAGCAGGCCTCGCTGCGCAAGGCCGCCAAGGCCTCGGTGCCTTACTACCAGAAACTGTGGGAGGCCAAGGAGACCACGGCCCGCGCGTCGGTGCTCAAGGCCGGCGTCAAGATCATCCCGGCATCCGAAATCGACAAGAAGAGCTTCCAGGACGCCGAAAAGCCGGTGTGGGACAAGTACATGACGACGCCGGAGATTCGCAGCGTCGTCACGGAAATCGTCAACACGAAGTGAGCCGGCGCGCAGGATGCCGCCCTGTCGCGGCACATGCGCCATTTCTCCCCACTGGACTTCCATGACCTGGCTTGCCCACCTCAACGCCCGCCTGGCGGCCATCGTGCTCGTGATCGCCCGGCTGTGCCTGGCCGGCCTCGGCATCGTCGTGCTGTACGGCGTGGTCATGCGCTACGCGTTCAACAACGAGCCGCCCTACGTCGAGCAGCTGGCGTTGCTGCTGGTGATCTCGGTGTCGATGTTCGGCGCGGCAGCCGTGTCGCACGACGCCGGCCACATCGGCCTCGACTCGCTGGTCGAGCGGCTGCCACCCGCGCTGCGCAACGCGATCGCGCGGCTCGTCGCGCTGTCCACGCTGCTGTTCGCCGGCGTGATCCTGTACGGCGCGTACGAGATGGCCCTGTCCACGCACGACAACACGATTCCGACGCTGGGCATCTCCGAGGCCTGGCGCTACCTGCCACTGATGATCGCCGGCGCGCTGATCGCGCTGTTCTCGATCGACCGCATGCTGCGCCGCGCGCCGGCAGCCGACCACGATTGAATCGAACGCCATGGCCCTGACCCTTCTCTGCACCACGTTCGTCCTGCTCCTGTTGCTGGGCGTCCCGGTAGCGTTCGCCATCGGCCTGGCCTGCCTCGCCGCCTTCTTCAGCGAAGGCCTGCCCATCGCCACCGCGGTGCAGATGATGGTGTCGGGCATGAACGTGTTCTCGTTCCTGGCGATCCCGTTCTTCATCTTCTCGGGCGAGCTGATGCTGCATGGCGGCATCGCCGACAAGATCATGAACTTCGCACGAAGCCTCACAGGCCACGTGCGCGGCGGCCTGGGGCTGGCCAACGTGCTCGCCAGCACGCTGTTCGGCGGCGTCTCCGGCTCACCGGTGGCCGACACCTCGGCGATGGGCGGCGTGATGATCCCGCTGATGAAGCGCGAGGGCTACGGGGCCGACTACGCGGTCAACGTCACCACGCACGCGTCGCTCACCGGCGCGCTGATGCCCACCTCGCACAACATGATCATCTACGCCTTCGCGGCGCAGGCGGCCGCGGGCGAGATCGCCGGCCACACGATCAAGGGCGTGTCGATCGGCGACCTGATGTTCGCCGGCCTGGTGCCCGTCTTCTGGATCATGGTGTGCATGCTGGTGGCCGCCTACTGGCAGGCGGTGCGCTGCGGCTACCCCAAGCGCGAGGACGGCAGCTCGATGATCCGCATGTTCCCGGGCTGGGGCACCGTGGCGCGCACCGGCATCGCGTCGCTGCCGGGCCTGGCCATCATCGGCATCATCCTGGCCTGCGTGATGGGCGGCGTCACCACTGCCACCGAAGCCGCGGCAATCGCCGTCGGGTACTCGATGTTCCTGACGATCGCCGTGTACCGCACGATGACGCGCGCCAAGCTCTGGCACGCGCTCGGCAAGGCCGCGCGCACCACGGGCGTGATCCTGCTGCTGATCGGCGTGTCCAACATGCTGCGCTGGCAGATGGCCTACCTCGAGATCCCCGAGAGCATCGAGACGTTCCTGCTGGGCGCCACCAGCCACCCCTGGCTGATGCTGCTGTACATCAACATCATCCAGATCGTGCTGGGCATGTTCCTGGACATGGCCGCCCACATCCTGATCACCACGCCGCTGTTCCTGCCGCTGGCGATCCAGATGGGCGTCGGCCCGGTGCAGTTCGGCATGATGCTGCTGCTCAACTGCGCGCTCGGCCTCGTGCACCCGCCGGTGGGCACGGTGCAGTTCGTCGGCTGCGCGATCGGCGAGATCTCGATGGGCGAGGCCACCAGGACCGCCTGGCCGTACTACCTCGCCATCTGGGTCGCGATCAACCTCGTCACCTACGTGCCCGCGTTCTCCACCTGGCTGCCGGCGGCGATCACGGGGCATGCGGTGTTCTGAGGGCTCGCGCCACTTACTCTTGAATGATGACCGCTTGATGACGTCAGATGCATTCAAGCGCACAAAATAAGCCGTCGTTTGGAGCCTGAACGATCCAGTGGGATATCGCTGGAAAGCCGATGATCCGGGGTGAAGCTCAACAGAGCTCGCACGCCGATTCGATGCGCCGCCGGGGCATCGATCGCGTCGCCATGTCCACCCCTGCTGTTGCAGGCAGCCCTCGGAGTTCCCGTGAAACTCAAGCTCAAGATCCCGCTGTTCTTCGCGGTCGCCCTGGTGTTGTCCCTGGCCGCCGGCCTTGCCGGCCTGCTGGTGGTCAATCACTCGCTCAATACCTTCGAGACCGAAGTCATGCAGCGCGTGGCCGACGAACGCGCGATCTCCTCGGTTTCCGGGCACTTCAAGATGGCGCTGGTCGAATGGAAGAACCTGATCCTGCGCGGGTCGGACACCAAGATGCTCGAGAAGCACCGCGGCGGCTTCCAGGCCGAGCTGAAGGCGGCCGGCGACGGCGCCGCGTCGCTCAAGGGCAAGCTGGGCGATTCGGCCCTCGACGCGAAGCTCGATCGCTTCATCGCCGCGCAACAGAAGATGACGGCCAGCTTCACCGAAGGCTACGAGAAATTCGACCACTCGGGCTTCGACTCCTCGGTTGGCGACATGGCCGTGCGCGGCATCGACGAGGCGCCGGCCAAGCTGCTCGATGACCTCAGTGCGGGCGCCGCCGCGCGCCGCGCCGACGTCGCGAACGCGGCGTTTTCCACCGGCAGCCAGGCGCTGTGGATCGCGGTCGCGGTGATGGCGCTGGCCTGCGGGCTGGGTGTCGCCATCGGCCTGGCGTTGAGCCGCGGCGTCGTCGGCCCGTTGCTGCAGGCCACGCGCGTGGCCCGCGACGTGGCAGACGGCGACCTCACGCACCAGATCATCGCGCGCGGCGACGACGAGACCACCGGGCTGCTGCGCACGCTCGCAGAGATGCAGACGCAACTGCGCCGCACCGTCGGCAGCGTGCGCGACAACGCCCAACAGGTGGCCACGGCCAGTGCCGAGATCGCCCAGGGCAACCAGGACCTGAGCCAGCGCACCGAGAACCAGGCCGCGGCGTTGCAGGTGGCCGCATCGACGATGGAGCAGTTGGGCGCCACCGCACAGAGCAGCGCCGACAACGCGCTCAAGGCCAACGAGCTCGCGGTGGAGGCGACGGTCGTCGCGGTCAAGGGCGGCACGGTCGTCGAGCGCGTCGTGACCACCATGCACGGCATCAACGAGAGCTCGCGCCGCATCGCGGAGATCATCTCGGTGATCGACGGCATCGCGTTCCAGACCAACATCCTCGCGTTGAATGCGGCGGTCGAAGCCGCTCGCGCCGGCGAGCAGGGCCGCGGCTTCGCCGTCGTGGCGGCGGAAGTGCGCAGCCTGGCCGGCCGCAGCGCGGAAGCGGCGCGCGAAATCAAGACGCTGATCACGGCCAGCGTCGAGCGGGTCGAGGAAGGCTCGCAACTGGTCGACGAGGCCGGCCAGACGATGCAGGAGATCGTCGCCGCCATCCGCCGCGTGGGCGCGCTGGTGCAGGACATCAGCGCCGCCAACGCGGAGCAGCGCGGCGGCGTGAGCCAGATCGGCTCCGAGATCGGGCGCATGGACCAGGCGACGCAGCAGAACGCCGCGCTCGTCGAGCAAAGCGCGGCCGCCGCGGAGAGCCTGCGTCACCAGGCGCGCCAGCTCGTCGACGCGGTGGCGGTGTTCAAGCTGGATTGAGCGGGCGGTCCGACCGCGGCCCATGCCGGCACCGTCCAGGCAGCACATGGCATTTTCCTGGGTTCCCTCCCGGCGCGGCTTGTGTAGACTCTGCGCACGCCGCGTCTGCTTGACCGGTAAAAAAACAGTCAAGATTCCAGGGGGGATCACCATGAATTTCAAGACGTTGGCCTCGGGCCTTCTGGCCGCTGCGTTGGTGGCGTGCGGCGGCGGCGGCGGTGGGTCGTCGAATCCGCCGGTCACGATCAGCGCTTCGCCGACGACGCTCGCCCTGAGTGCGACGACCACCGGGGCCGCGCCGACTGGCGCCCTGGTGGTGTCGGCGAGCAACGTTCCGACCAACGGCCTCTACCTCTCGGCCAGCAGTTCGGGCAACGGCGTCACGACCACGACGACCGGCGGCGACGGCGCGGCCCAGAACCTGACGATCATGGGCGCATCGCCCAACGTGCTGGGGGTGGGCCACTTCACGGACACGGTGACCATCAAGGTCTGCTACGACTCGCAGTGCAAGCAGCAAGTCAGCAACAGCCCGATGCAGGTGCACGTCACCTATGTCATCAGCCTGGGCGATCCGGCGACGGCCACGCCGACGCTCGCGTCGATCACGCCGTCGACCGCCCTGCTCGGCAGCAGCGCGATCACGATCGTGGCGACCGGCTCGCAGTTCGCCCCGTCGACGGTGCTGCAGTGGAACGGCCAGGCGCGCGCGACGACCTACGTCTCGCCCACGTCGATCAGCGCGCAGATCAACGCTTCGGACCTGGCCACGCTCGGTACCGACTACGTCTCCGTGTCGAATGCGTCCACCGGCGGCGGCCAGTCCTTCAGCGTCCCGTTCAACGTGAGCGAGGCGGCGCCCGTGGTCTCCGCGATCTCGCCGTCGACGCTCGGTGCCGGCGGATCGGCGTTCACGCTGACCGTCACCGGCACGGGTTTCGATGGCGGCTCGCAGATCCAGTGGAACGGCAGCGCGCGCAGCACGGTCTTCGTCTCGACGACCCAGCTGAGCGCCTTGATCGCGGCAACCGACATCGCCTCGACCGGCGCCTTCCCGATCCGCGTGAACAACCCGTACGGCAACGTGCAGTCGAACGCGGTCACGCTGAACGTGATCGACGCCCCGCTGGCGCTGAACGCCATCTCGCCCGCGTTCGTCACGGTCGGTGCGCCGGCCTATGTCGAGACGGTGATCGGCAACGGCTTCAACTCCTCGTCGGTCGTGCAATGGAACGGCAGCGCGCGCACCACGACGTTCGTCTCCACCACCCAGTTGCAGGCGCGGATCACCGCGGCCGACATCGCCAGCGCCGGCACGTCCGCCATCACCGTCGCCAACAGTGGCGCCAACGCGGGCACGAGCGGCGCGCAGACGCTGACCATCGGGTCGCCGTCCCGCGATGCGGTGGCCTGGCAGATCAATCCGCAGCACAACGGCGCCATCAGCTTCGCCAACGTCGTTGCGCCTTCGGCTTTCCCGCTCTCGAGCACCTGGACGACGACGCTCGACGGACCGGTGTCGTATGCGCTGATCGCCGGCGGCCGCATCTTCGTCACGGTCTCGCTGGGCGGCGGCGGCTCCGAGCTGATCGCGCTCAGCGCGGCCGACGGCGCGCGGGTGTGGGGGCCGATCGCGCTGCCCTATGCCGCCAACGCGACCTACGACAACGGCAAGGTCATCGTGCTGTCGGCCAACATCGGCACGCCGGGCATGCTGTCGGCCTACGACGCCGCCACCGGCACGCAGACCTGGAGCACCGCGCTGACCTCGCAGTACTGGTTCACCGACCCGCCGACCGCAATGAACGGCATGGTCTACGCGGGCGGCGCCGGCAGCGGCGGCACGCTGTACGCCGTCAACGAGGCCAACGGCGCGCTGACATGGACGGCCAGCGTCGAGAACGGCGACAACAGTTCGCCCGCCGTCACGGCCGACGGGGTCTACGTCAGCTACCCCTGCCAGACCTACGACTTCAACCCGCTGACCGGCGCGCTGATCTGGAACAACAGCACCGGCTGCGAAGGCGGTGGCGGTGCGACGGGCACGATCGCCAACGGCGTGTACTACTCGCCCAACGACACGACCGGCTTCAACGGCATGTCGTTCGATGCGGAGAGCGGTGCCTTCGTCTCGAGCTACGCGACGAGCCAGCCGCCCGCCATCGGCGCGCACGCCGGCTACTTCCTGCAAGCCGGCACGCTGCGCGCGATCACGCTGGCGGGCAACGTCATCCAGTGGAGCTTCGCAGGCGACGGCACGCTGTCCGGCGCGCCGATCCTGGTCAACGGCTACGTCTTCATCACGAGCGGCTCGGGCCTGCTCTACGCCGTGGATGCCACCACTGGCGCGCAGCTGTGGCAGGCCAGCCTGGCCGGGACCATCCCGAGCTACGGCACGTCACAGCTGCAGGCCTCCGGGCTGACGGCCGGCGACGGCCTGCTGCTCGTGCCGGCCGGAAGCACCCTGACCGCCTACACGCTGTCGAACAACCCCTGACGGGAATGGCGCCCGCCGCGCCGGGAGGCGCGCGCGGGCCGGCGCACGAGCTGCGATACGGTTCCTGAGACTCACCTCGAACTTCGCGGATCCCCGGGCTCGATCCGACGCCGCCGCCGGATCGATGCCGTCGACGAGCCATTCACTCGGCGGTGAAGATCACCTTGACGCTGGCGTCGACGGCGGACTTCTCGATGTAGCCGATCGCGTCCGGATTGGCAGCGACGAACTTCTTGACCTCGGCCGAGGACGCCAGTTCCTTGGGCGGTGTCGCCTTGCCCGAGAACACGAGGCGCGACCACGCCGCCTTGACCTGCGCGGTCGACTTGGCCGTGACCTTGGAATAGAACAACTCGCGCGTGCCGGCGCTGTCCGGCAGGTCGGTGGGCACCGCGGTGCCGCCGGACGGCAGCGTGTTGCTCTTGCCGAGGAAGATGGCGCTGACCTGGTCGGCTGTCATGGACGCGAGCGGGCTCTTCGGATTGACGACGACGGCGACCTGCGCGAACGCGCCTGCGGAGCCCATGCACAGCACGCAAGCGGCCGCGACGCGGAGGATGAAACGATGATTCATGATGACGCTCCTCTTCAGAACACGAAGTCGACGGCGACCGTGTAGACGTTGACGGCCGCGCCGAAGCCAGGCTTCGGGCTGTTGAAGAAGCCGCGCGAACCGGATGCCGGCGTGATGTGGTCGATCTGGGCCTTGACGTCCAGGTTCTTGTACGCATCCCAGCGCAGGCCCAGCGCGTCGGTCTTCTGCGCGGTGTAGGCGTTGGCCACCAGGCCCTCGACGGCCGCGCGCAGCGGTGCGAGCTGTGGCACGCCCGTGGGGATCGTGTCGTTGACGTTGGTGCTGTCGCGCTTGAGCTTGGACACCACGGCGTACGGCGTGAACTTGTCGATGCGGTAGCCCAGCGTGGTGGCCCAGCCGGTGGTGCTGTCCACGTACGAAGAGACGCGGCGCTTCGTGTATTCGACGCCGCCGACCCAGTTGCCACGGTCGTACGCGAGGCCCACGCCGGTGAACGATGCGTCCTTGTCCTGCGCGGAGATCTCGTTGCCGACCGCCGCGTAGGGCGTGGCGCCGAGCACCGCGACCAGGTGGGTCAGCGCGGCGTTGTCGGCGGTCAGCTTGGCCTGGAGGCGGCCGAAGCGCAGCGTGATGCCGCTCTCGAATTCGGCGGTGATGTTCACGCCAGCCTGCTTGCGCACATGCACGCGCGTGCCGTTGCTGACGTAGTTGGTGTTGCCGAACAGCGCCTGCGCGGTCACCGCGACGCTGCCGATGGACGACTGCCAGTTCACGTCGGCGCCATCGAAATGGCTGAACGCCACCTGGCCGTAGACGTCCACCGGCGGTCGCACCCACAGGTTGGCATAGCCGATGTTGCGGAAGTCGGAGACCGCGAACAGCGGCGAGCCCATGCGGCCTACGCGCAGCGACAGTTCGGGCATGACCTGGGCCTTCGCGAACGCCCAGTCGAGCTGGGGTTTGAAGTTGCCTTTGCCGTTGCGTTGGGAGATGGCCTGGACAGTCACGGAAAAGACCGAGTTCGCCTTGGCGTTGACCTGCAGGCCGACCTTGGAATCCACCCCGAACGAGCCTTCCGTGGTCGCGCCGCTGGGTTCGCCAGGGGCTGCGTACAGGGCCAGCCTGGTGTCGGTCTGCGTGTAGGCGACGGTGCCGAAGCCCGAGAAAGCCGCGGATGGCTCCCAAGACAGGGCCTGGGCATGCACGCCGACGGCGCCGAGGCCGCAGGCTCCTGCGAGGATGGCGCGTTGAATGGGATGGATGGTCATCAGAGGCTCCGAAGAAGGGGTTCTTTGCCAGCAGCGGCAAAGGCGTAACGAATTCGAATAATTTGAAATTCGTGGCCCGTTTTCGGAGCAAGTCCTCCCGACATGAAGGCTAATTATTCGTTTTGAGTGATTTTTTGGTTTTGTTCCAAGAATCGGATGCGAATCGTCTGGTAACAGCCCGGCTTCGGCCTCGGCGCCGGCGTCGACCAGCCGTCCTCACGAGCTCGTTGCAAGCGCCGCGCGGCCTTCAAGTGATATTTGTCACGGAATGACCCCTGACTTCTCGCAACCGGCCTCTGCGACGCGGGTGTCCACTATCGAAGCGGCATGCAACTTGCGAAGATCATCGACTCCTTGCGCGGAGCGATGGTCTAACCAACCGTTACGTGCCTGCGATTTCACTGACAGCACGCAGGGGCTTGACAGGCCCACAATGCTCCGGCACGAGGCGCAAACGCCTCCGGTCTTCAGTGATTCGACGGATCCCTCTTGAAAGGCGCCAGGCGCCTCCCATGACCATGCCCGTAGTAGCAGTCATCAATCGCAAAGGCGGAAGCGGCAAGAGCACGCTGGCAACGCAATTGGCGGGTAGCCTCGCCAACCGCGGGCTCCAGGTCATGCTGGGCGACGTCGACCGCCAACAATCCTCCCTCGCCTGGTTGCGCCGTCGCGCGACGCAGACGCTGGGCCGCGCCCCGGCCATCGCTGGCTCCGCGTTCGGCACCAACGCCGTGATGCGGCCGCCCGTGGGCATCACGCACGTCGTGCTCGACACGCCTGGCGGACTGCAGGGCTACGACCTGGCCCGCATCGCGATGACCGCCGACGCGATCCTGATGCCCGTCAGCGACTCCGTGTTCGACCGCGAGTCCGCGCTCGAATGCCACGCCGAACTGATGACCCTGCCGCGCGTGATCGCCGGCCGCTGCAAGGTGGCCATCGTCGGCATGCGCCTCGATGCCCGCACCAAGGGCGCCGCGCGCCTCGAGGCCTGGGCGCGCGAGCATGCGCTGGTCTACGTCGGCTCGTTGCGCGAGTCCCAGGTCTACACCCGTTGTGCCGAACAAGGCCTGTCGCTGTTCGACGTGCCGCCCGCCAAGGTCGAAGCCGACCTGGCGCAGTGGCGTCCGCTGACCGACTGGGTCGACACGACCTGGGCCGCGGCGGAAAAGATGGACGCCACGTCCAAGACCAGCCTCCCGGTGTCGGCACCGTCGATCTCGCCACAGGCGCGCCGGCGTCCGCAGGTGCGCGCGCCGTTGCCCGTCACCAAGACCGCACCGAGCGAGTTCCGCCCGTCGCGGGAGGTCGTGCGCCCCCCGCGCGCCGACCGCTTCGGCTGGCTGCTGACCGTCTTCCGCTCGCGCGCCCGCGCCTGACGCACTGACGCGTTGCCGCAACCGGCTGACCCGGTTCGCGGCATCGCGTCAACCGGGCTTCGGCTGACGACCGCGACTGCGCTCACCGATCCCGCAAGGGCGAAGGCCCCTGCCGATCACACGCGACGACGACGCAGTTGCAAGCCCAGCCAGCCCAGGCCGGCCAGCAGCAACGCACTGTTGCCCGGCTCCGGCACCGGCGCCAGCGCGACGCCGCCCAGGCGCTCGCCATAGGCCGCCGTCTCCAGCACGCTGAACGACGTGTTCAGGGCGGTCGAGTTGGCATCGATCGTGATCGAGACCAGTTCGTTCGGATCCGCGCCCTGGTCGTGCGTGCCTTCGTTGCTGACGGTGGACGTCGTCGCGAACAGCGTGTACGAGCCGTCGGCATTGACCTCGCCCGTCAGGTTGCGCAAGCCGTCGGTGCTGACGGTCCACGGCAGGCCATCGCTGTAGCCCGCCTGGTCGAGCAGGCCCTTCTGGAACACCGCTGTCTCGGTCCACGCGCCGCCGACGAAGGTGTACAGGTCAAGCCCGGCATTCGAGCTGTTCTTGCCAGCCGTGCCCGGTGCCTGGCCATCGCCCTCGTCGGCGACGAACAGCGTCGTCGCGTTGGCGAACCACAGGCCGAACGGGTGCGTGGCCGTGCCGGACTGCGGCAAGCCCGCGAGCGGCGTGATCAGCGTGGACGACGCCGTGGCCGCCGTGGGCAACTGGCCCGCGGTGCCGACCTGGTAGACGGTGTTGACGCCGTTGCCGCCGCTGCCCTTGGTCACGTAGAGCGTGTTGTTGAACAGCGTCTCGCCACGAAAGTTGTCGTCCTTGCCGGTCTTGTCGGCCGCGCCGCCGGTGGCGACCGTCGAAAAGCCGTGCTGGTAGCCGGTGGTATTGCCGGCCGTGCCGTAGGTCTGGCCGACCACCGTGGTGTTGCCCGACTGGCCGGCCGCGATCATCTGCACGCCCGTGTTGTCGCTCAACTGGCCCAGCACAGCGCCGCTGACGCCCTTGCCGGAGTTGCCGGCGTTGCCCACGCTGTAGTAGTTGCCGCCGGCGAGCACGACGTTGCGGCCGTTGTTGCCGCTGTAGGCGTTGATGCCGGTGACCGTCAGCGCGCCCGTGGCGAGATTGACGTTGGCGATGCCGCGCTGGGTGACCGACTTCACCGCGTTGGTCGGGTCGACGGCGCCCGGCGTGTTGGCGTTGGAGACGTCGAGCTGGTTGATCGCTGCGACGTAGCCCATGAAGGTCACCGCCTTGCCGTCCTGCGAGATGTTCAGCCCCAGCTCCGATTTCGAAGCGAAGCTGGAGCTCAGCCGCGTCGGGTCGATCGCGATCGTGCCGGTGCGCGCGCCGGCCTTTGTCATCTGGTCGAGATAGATCGGCGCGGTCACGCCGAAGGCCGCGTCAGCGCTCTCGTTCTTGAACACGTTGGGAAACGTGCCGTCAGCCACGGCCGTGCCGCCGCCGGGCAGCGTCTGGCCCAGGGTGACGGTGCTGGCGGTGCCGGCGTAGACGGTGCGCGAGACGATGAGGCTGCCGGGCGTGATGCCGGCAGCGCCGGCGTTGGCGCTGAGCGCCGCGAGAACGCACAGGGACAAGACACTGGAGCGATGCATGTTGACGACCTTCTTTTGATGATGGGGAGCGGGGGCGGGCATCGAGGCCCGCCTTCGTTCTTGCGGGAACTCGTCAGAACGTGATGCCGGGCAGGCTGGCGGTGCCTTCGGACTTGACAGCCTGCAACAACGTCGGATCCAGCTTCAAGGCGGCGAGGATCGTCGGTGCCACCTGCGTCGTGACGACCGTCGTCGCAAGCGTGCTGGCTGCCCATGACGGGTACGACACGATCAGCGCCACGTGGCTGTCGTCCGGCGCGTTGCCGCCGTGCTCGGCGTCCTTCTTCGTGCTGCTCGTGTAGATCACGCCCGGGTTGGGCTGGACGATGATGTCGGGCGTGCGGCCGAGTGCCGGGTCGCCGAACTTCGTCGCCATCGCCGTTCCGGACAGGATGCTGGCGCCGGCGCCGTCGGCGCAGATGCCGGGGGCCGTGCAGCCGAGGTTGGCGTTGATCGTCGCCACGGCCGCGGCCGTCTGGCTCGGGTCGCGCAGCCAGATCAGGCCGACGTCATCGGTCTGGATCATGCCGGTGCCCGACAGGCCGGAGCCGTCGTTGAGGCTGCCCGAGGTCGTGGCGAACTGCCCGAAGGCGCCACCCGCGTCGAGGTAGCCGTTGGCCTCCAGCAGCGCGGTGAGCGTGTCGCCGTTCTTGACCAGCAGCGCTGCATTGGACGGCGACTGGCCGTGCTTGGCGGTCAGCACGATCAACGTCGACGTGTAGAGGTTCTTCGCCTTGAGTTCGGCGACCATCTTGGCCAGCGACGCATCGACGTAGGCCATCGCGGCCGTCACCGCGACACCCGGCGTGAAGGCCGCGTCCGTGTAGCCGCCGCCGTGGGCATGCGTGGCCTTCTGCGCGACGCTGAGCGTCTGGAAGTTGGTGCCGAAGACCGTGGGCACCGTCGCGAGCCCGACGCCGGAGCCGGTCCTGCCGTCGATCTGGTTGAGGATGATGCCCACGTGGAGGTTGTCGAAGATCTCCGTGTGCGTGTAGACGTCGGTGTAGTCGCTTCCGGTCGACGCATCGGTCGAGTTGATCTCGGTGCGCGCGAGGTCATCCACGCCCTGGCCCGACGGGCCGTTGACCCAGTCGTAGCTCCATGCGTGCTTGTCGGCCCAGGCCGTGCGCGCGCCGGCGACGTTGGCCTTGACGACTTCGAACAGCGTGTTGGTCTTGATGTAGTCGTGCGGATAGACAGGCATGCAGGCGCCATTGACCAAGGCATGCGGGATCGCCTGCGGATTGAAGGCGCCGCCGCCGTCCAGGTGCACGAGCGGACCGCCGTTGAAACCGTCGATGCCGGTGCTCTCGTCGAAGACGACGTTCCAGCCGCGCGTGCCGCTGCAGGTCGTGTCGCTCGGTGCAAACAGCGTGCGGTCGTACGAGACGTCGTAGAACAGCCCGGCCGTCTTCGGCGTGCCGCCGGTCAGCAACGCGGCCAGGCCCGGGAAGGAGTCGGACAGTCCAGGCGTGGCCGCGTTCGAGTAGTGCACGCCGGTGCCTGCGAGGGCCGCGATGGTCGGGCAGGTGCCCGCGCTCAGGCAGTGCGCGACGTCCTGTTCGTGCAGGCCATCCACGCTGATCAGCAACACGTGGGCAACGGCCGGTGCGGGCGGCGTACCGGAGCCGGCGTCGCCGCCGCAAGCGGTCAGCGCGGCGACGACAGCAAGAGCGGATGGTGCGAGAACGGACTTCACGTTGGGCCTCCAGGCAATGAACGAAGTCCCGCACGGTAGGAACCTCGCGTGACGTCGCCGTGACACGCCGGCCAGGGTCGACCCAGGCTTGCGGCACGCCTTCGACGGCGTGACAGTTGCGTCATCGAACGTCGCAATGGCGGCTTGCTAACGCTGGGCTAACACTTCTTCGCACCGCACCCGAAACGTCCGCGGCGGCGCAATTGCAGTGCTAACTCTCGGCTAAACGTGGGCGGCTAGAGTCCGGGTCTGGACGGTGGGACGCGGCTCGCGCATCGCTGTCTTCCCTCGACCTCCTCCCGGACCACACCGATGAAGCATCTCGCCGCACTCCTGCTCGCCCTGCCCCTGCTCGCGCACGCCGCGGCACCTTCGCTCAAGGAGGTCGGCCGCATCCATGTCGGCGGCGCGGCGCGCTGGGACTACGTCACGATCGACAGCGTGGGCCACCGCCTCTATGTGTCGCACGCGACCCAGACCGAGGTCATCGACACCGCCACCGACAAGCTGATCGGCACGATAGTCGACACCAACGGCGTCCACGGCGTCGCGATTGCGCGCGACCTGGGGCTGGGCTTCATCAGCGAAGGCAAGGCCGACACGGTCACCGTGTTCGACCTGGAGACCCTCAAGACCCGCTCGACGATTTCCGTCGGCAGCAATCCGGACGCGATCCTGTACGACCCCGCGAGCCATCGCGTGATGACGTTCAACGGCAAGTCCCAGGACGTGACGCTGATCGACGCGGCGCGAGGCACGGTGGTCGCCACGGTGCCCGTCGGCGGCAAGCCGGAGTTCGCGCAGCTCGGCGCGGCGGGCCAAGTCTGGTTCAACGTCGAGGACACCAACGAGATCGCCGTGCTCGACCCGGTCGCGGGCAAGCTCGTGCGCCGCGTGTCGCTGGCCCCGTGCGACAGCCCGTCGGGCCTGGCCGTCGATGCCCGCAATCGTCTCTACGCGGTCTGCGAGAACAAGCAGATGGTGATCGTCGCCCCGGACGGCCAGGTGCTGGCGCGTCCGGCCATCGGCGCGGGCTCCGACGGCGTCGCGTGGATGGACGGCGTCGCCTTCAGCGCGAACGGCCAGGACGGCACGATCAGCGTCGTGCGCGAAGACACAGCCGGCCACTTCCAGACAACCGAAACGATCCCGACGGCCGCGGGCGCGCGCACCATCGCCGCCGACCCGGCGACGCATCGCCTGTACCTGCCGACGGCGGAGCTGCAGCCCGCGACGGCGCCTGGCGCCCGCCGGGTGGGCGTGCCCGATTCCTTCTACATCCTCGTGCTCCAGAAGAACTAGGGGCCGGCATGCGCGTACTGCTGGTGGAGGACGACCAGATGCTGGGGACGGCGGTGGTGCAAGCGCTGCACGACGCGTCCTACGCCGTCGACTGGGTTCAGGATGGCGTCACGGCCTCGACGGCGCTCGACGGCAGCGAGTACGAGCTCGTGCTGCTCGACCTGGGCCTGCCGCAGCGCGACGGCATCGACGTGCTGCGTCGACTGCGCGCCCGCGGGGATGCGACGCCGGTGCTGATCATCACGGCGCGCGACTCGGTCGACCAGCGCATCGAGGGGCTGGACGTCGGCGCCGACGACTACCTCGGCAAGCCGTTCGCCGTCGGCGAGCTGCTCGCACGCATGCGGGCGCTGGCGCGCCGCAGCGCGGGCGCGAGCAGTTCCACGCTCGCCAATGGCGTCGTCACGCTGGAACTCGCCACGAAGCTGGCCGTCACCGCCACGGGCTCGCACAACCTGTCGCACCGCGAGTTCGCGCTGCTGCAGGCGTTGATGCTGCGGCCAGGCGCCGTGCTGTCCCGGGCCCAGCTGGAGCAATCGATCTACGGCTGGGGCGAGGAAGTGGAAAGCAACGCGGTGGACGTGATCATCCACGGCCTGCGGCGCAAGCTCGGCGCCGACTGCATCCGCAACGTGCGCGGGCTGGGCTGGCGCGTCGAGCGCGCCGATGCGCAGGGCGCCGCCCGATGAACCGGTCGCTGCGCAAGCGCCTGTCGCTGTGGCTGTCGGTGGCGATCATCGTGATGAGCGCCGCCAGCGCCGGCATCACGTTCCAGCTCAACTTCGAGGATGCCAACGAGCTGCAGGACACGCAGCTGCACCAGGTGGCCGCGGCGCTCGCGACGCAGCCGACGACGCCTGCCGAGGCGCATTTCCAGCCACGCGATCGCGAAGACGCGGAGACGCACTTCGTCATCCGCACACTCGGCAGCGGCGCCGTCGAGCCGGATCCCCGGATCGACGTGTTTCTCCCCACCACGCTGCACGAGGGCCTGCAGTCGCTCGAGCCGGGCAGCGTGCAATGGCGCGTGATGGTGGCGCGCAACGCGGGCGGCCAATGGTTCGGCGTCGCCCAGCGCCAGCGAATCCGCGACGAGGCCGCGCGCGACGGCGCGGTGACGGCGCTGGTGCCGATGCTGGTGCTGGTGCCTCTCCTGCTGTTGATCGTGCACCTGTTGCTGCGCCAGGGCTTCGCGCCGCTGGCCGCATTGACGCGCGAGCTCGATGCAGGCGACGGCCATCGCCTGGAGCCGCTGGAGCCCGCGGGCGTGCCGACCGAGGCGCTGCCGCTGGTGCTGGCCGTCAACGGGCTGCTGGCACGCCAGGGCGGCGTGCTGGCACAGCAACGCCGCATGGTGGCCGACGCCGCGCACGAGCTGCGCACACCGGTGGCCGCGGCGCGCGTGCAGGCTGACAACCTGGCCCATATCGACCTGCCAGCGGACGCCCGCGCGCGGCTGGAATCGCTGCAGTGCGGCCTGGACCGCATCTCCAACCTGGTCGACCAGCTGCTGAAATTCGCCCGCGTGCAAGGGGCCGTGCCGGTCGTCGACGAGCCCATCGCCCTCGACGCCGTGATCCGCTCGGCGATCGAGGAGACGCTGCCGCTCTCCGAGTCGCGTCGCATCGATCTCGGCTGCATCCGGCTCGATCGCGCGCAGGTGCGCGGCGACCGGTCGCACGCCTACGCGCTGATCCGCAACGCCATCGACAACGCCGTGCGCTACACGCCCGAAGGCGGCTCGGTCGACGTCAGCCTGGTGATCGACGACGGCTTCGCCGTCGTGGCCATCGAGGACACCGGCCCTGGCATTTCCGAGGACTTGCGCGAACGCGTGTTCGAGCCGTTCCATCGCATCCTGGGCAGCCAGCAGAGCGGCAACGGACTGGGGCTGGCGATCGTGCGCAGCGCGGCGCAGGCTCTTGGCGGCGAAGTCATGCTGACCGAACGGCTCGATGGCCGGTCCGGTTTGCGCTTCCTCTATCGGCAGGCGCTCGCATGAGGCCGGCCGTCCTGTTGCCGTGCGTCCTGCTCGCCGGCTGCGCCACCTACCAGCCGCTCGCGTTGCCCACCGACGCCGCGTTGATCCATGACGCCAATCGGCTCAGCATCGCCGCCGCACGGATGCCCGACGCCGAGCTCGCTGCCCATCGCTTCGATGCGTCCGACGGCCTGGACATCACCGAGGTCGCGATGCTGGCCGTCGCGAACAATCCCGACCTCCAGTTGCTCAGGGCCGACGCGGGCGTCACGCGCGCGCAGGCCTTTGCGGCCGGCCTGCTGCCCGACCCGCAGCTGGCGCTGACACGCGAGACCGTCTTGGGTTCGCCCGCGGGCGCGGCGGTCGCGTTGACGGCCGGTCTGACGCTGGACATCGCCGCGCTGCTGGCGCGTTCATCGACCCATGCCGCGGCGGACGCCGAATCGCGCAAGATCGATCTGGACCTGCTGTGGCTGGAATGGCAGACGGTCGCCAAGGCGCGCCTGCTGTTCGTCAAGCTCGACGCCCTTGCCCGTTCGCTGCAGGTGCTGCAGGCGCAGCACGACACGCTGGCCAGCCGGGTGGCCGACGCGCAGGCCGCGGTCGACCACGGCCTGATCTCCAGCGACGCAGCCGCGCCGCAGCTGATCGCCCTGCAGGACGCGAGCAAGCAGATCGGCGACCTGCAACGCCAGCGCAACCAGGCGCGCCACGACCTCGACACCCTGCTGGGCGTGGCACCCGAAACGCCGTTGACGCTGGTCGGCCCGGCCGACATCGCCACGCTCGATGCCGGCGGCGTGCGTGACGCACTTGCCCAGGCTCCACGGCGCCGTCCCGACCTGCTCGCGCTGCAGGCCGGCTTCGAGGCCCAGGACGATCGTTACCGCGGTGCGTTGCGCGCGCAGTTCCCGGCGATCACCTTCGGCCCGACCCGTGGCCGCGATACCAGCAACGTCAACACCGCCGGGCTCTCGCTGGGCCTGACGCTGCCGCTGTTCAACCGCAACCGCGGCAACATCGCGATCGAATCGGCCACGCGCGACAAGCTGCGCACGGACTACCAGCAGCGGCTGGACGCCACCGCGATCGAGTCGCACCGCTTGCTCGACGAGCAGGCGCTGCTGACGCGCCAGCTCGCCGAGATCGACGCGTCCCTGCCCGCGTTGACGCAGGCGGCCGATCGCGCCGCGAAAGCCCTGCAGGCCAGCAACATCGACGCGCTGGCAGCGAGCGCCGTCGAAAGCGCGCTGCTCGCGCGTCGACTGGAGCGCATCGCCACGCAGCAGGCGCTGCAGGAGCAGGCGATCGCGCTGCAGGCGCTGCTCGGAACCCCTTCCAACGCGCGGGCCTCGTCCCGCGCCTCAACGCCCGAGAAGTCTTCATGAATCGAACCAAGGCCTGGAGCCTGGCCGCGCTGGCGGTGTTTTCCGTCGGCGGCGCCTGGGGCTGGAAGTCGCATCGCGGCCCCGATCCCGCCAGCGCCGACGCGGCCGCGGCCGCGCTGGCGCCGGTCGCCACCGTCCGCAGTGCATTGCCGACGCTGCAGTCCGTGGCCGAGACACTGGACGTGCTCGGCGACGTCGGCGCTGGCCAGGCGAGCGGCCTCGGCTTCGCGCGTGCCGGCCAGGTCACGCAACTGTCGGTGGTCGTGGGCGATGCGGTGAAGAAGGACCAGGTGCTCGCAACGCTGACGCCGGATCCGGCCGTGCGCCAGGCCTGGCAGCAGGCCGTCGACACCGCCGCGCTGGCGCAACGCGAACGCGATCGCCAGCAGCAGCTGCTGGCCTCGCACCTGGCCACCCAGTCGCAGCTGGACGCCGCCGAGAAGGCGCTGGCCGACGCGCAAGGCGCCGTCGCCGCGCTCGACGAACAAGGCGGCGGCCGCGCCACCAGCCAGCTGCATGCGCCCTTTGACGGTGTCGTCACCACCGTGTCGGCCTTGCAGGGCGACCGCGTGCAGGCCGGCGCATCGGTGTTGCAGCTGGGCCGCGCCGACCTGCTGCGCGTGACGCTCGGCATCGAGCCCGGCGATCGCGTGCGCGTGCATGCGGGCATGCCCGTCACGCTGCGCGCGGTCGGTGCGCCCGCGGCGCAGGCGCCGATCCTGGCCAAGGTCAGCGAGGTGCAGGACGGCGTCGACGCGAAGACGCAGCTGGTCGGGGTCGTCGTGGCGCTGCCGCGCGCCCTTGCGCCGCAGCTGGTGCCCGGCATGAAGGCACAGGCCCGGCTCCAGGTCGGCAGGCTGCAGGCGGTGGCGGTGCCGCGCAACGCGGTGCTGACCGACGCACAGGGCGACTACGTGTTCCAGGTCGACGCCGGCAAGGCCCGTCGCGTGAAGGTGACGCGCCAGCTCGACGACGGCACGCTGGCGGCCATCGCCGGGCTGTCCAACCTGAAGCTGCCCGTGGTGACCGAAGGCAACTACGAGCTCGAGGACGGCATGGCGGTCAAGGACGCGGCCCCATGAGCGTGAGCGACTGGGCCGCGGCGCACCGGCGCTCGCTGCTGTTCCTGCTGGCCGTGGCCACGGTCGTCGGCGCGGTGCTCATGTTCAGCCTGCCGTCTTCGCTGTTTCCGACGGTGGACTTCCCGCGCGTGGTCGTGTCGCTCGATGCGGGCGACCGGCCCGCCGACCAGATGGAGGCGGCCGTCACGCGGCCGATGGAGCAGGCGATCCGGCGCGTGCCCGGGGTCGCCAACGTGCGCTCGACCACCAGCCGCGGCTCGGCGGAGATCTCGGTGAGCTTCGCATGGGGCACGGACATGGCCTCGGCCACGCTGCAGGTCAACGCCGCCACGGCGCAGATCGTCGCGCAGCTGCCCGCCGGCACGCAGGTCAGCACGCGCCGCATGGATCCGACGGTGTTTCCGATCATCGCGTACAGCCTCACGTCGAAGACGGTGTCGCTCGCCACCTTGCGCAGCGTGGCCGACCACCAGGTGGCGCCGCAGCTCGCGGGCATCGCGGGTGTGGCGCGCGTGGACGCGATCGGCGGTGCGGTCGAGGAGTTCCACGTCGTCGTCGACCCGGCGCGGCTGCAATCGCTGGGGCTGACGCTGGACGACGTCTCCAAGGCGCTGGCGGCCAGCAACGTGGTCACGGCCGCCGGCAAGCTGGAAGACCGCTACAAGCTGCTGCTGGTGCTGGCCGATGCGTCGCTGAAGACAGCCGACGATGTTGGACAGACCATCGTCGCCCACGGTGCCACAGGGGTCGTGCGCCTGCGCGACGTGGCCGCGATCCAGCACGGGGCTGTGCCCGAGTGGATCCGTGTCACGGCCGACGGCCAGGACGCGGTGCTCATCTCGATCTACCAGCAGCCGGGCAGCAACAGCGTGCAGATCGCCGCGGACGTGCGCCAGGGCTTCGCAGCCCTGAAACCGCAACTGCCGCCAGGCATCACGGTGGCGAGCTGGTACGACCAGAGCGACCTCGTCGTCGCGTCCGCCGCCAGCGTGCGCGACGCGATCCTGATCGGTGCCGTGCTGGCGGCCGGTGTGCTGCTCGTGTTCCTGCGCAGCCTGAAGGTGACGCTGATCGCCGTGGCGGTGGTCCCCACGGTGCTCGCGATGGCCGTGCTGCTGCTGTCGATGCTCAACATGAGCTTCAACGTGATGACGCTGGGCGGCATGGCGGCCGCGGTGGGCCTGATCATCGACGACGCGATCGTGATGACCGAGCACATCGTGCGCCGCCTGCGCGAGCGGCGCGACGCGTCCACCGTCGATGGGACGGTGCGCGAAGCGGCCACCGAGTTCCTCAGCCCGCTGGCCGCCTCGAGTGCGGCGACGCTGGTGATCTTCGCACCGCTGGCCTTCCTCACCGGCGTCACTGGTGCTTTCTTCAAGGCGCTGTCGATCACGATGGCCGGCGGCCTGTTCATCTCGTTCGTCGTCACCGCGGTGGGCGTGCCGCTGCTCGCCGACCTGTTCCTGGGCGACAAGGAAGCACGCCACCAGGACAGCGGGCGCCTGACAGCGCAGATGCAGGCAGGCTACGGCCGGCTCATGGCGCGCCTGCTTGCGCGGCCGCTGTGGGTCCTGGTCGCGCTGATCCCGCTGGTGCTGCTGGGCGGATTCGCGTTCACGCAAGTCGGTTCGGGCTTCATGCCGGCGATCGATGAAGGCGGCTTCGTGCTGGACTACCGCAGCGCGCCCGGCACGGCGTTGTCCGAGACCGATCGCATCCTCAAGCAGGTGGAGAAGATCATCAGCTCGACCCCTGACGTGCAGACCTTCTCGCGCCGCACGGGCACCGGACTCGGCGGCGGAATCAGCGAAGCCAACTCGGGCGACTTCTTCATCCGTCTCAAGTCCAGCGGGCGCCGGCCGGTGGACGTGGTGATGGAGGAGATCCGCGGCAAGGTCGAAAGCCAGGTGCCCGGGCTGTCGATCGAGATGGCGCAGTTGATGGAAGACCTGATCGGCGACCTGACCGCGGTGCCGCAGCCGGTGGAGGTCAAGCTGTTCTCGGACAACGAGGCCCGGCTCGAAGCGGTGGCCGCCGATGTGGCGATCCGTCTGGCGAAGGTCCCGGGCGTGGTCGATGTGCGCAACGGCATCAACCCGGCTGGCGACGCGCTGGTGCTGCACATCGACCGCGCCAAGGCGGCGCTGGAGGGCGTCGACCCCGCCACGGTCGCCCAGGCCATGACCGACGCGCTGACCGGCAACGTGGCGACGCAAATACTCGTGGGCGTGAAGACGGTGGGCGTGCGCGTGATGCTGCCGGGGACCAACCACCTTCACGCGGACGACGTGGGCCGGCTGCCCGTGCGCGCGCCCGACGGCCACGTGTTCCCGCTCGGCCGCGTGGCGACGCTGGAGACCGTGACCGGCCAGCCCGAGATCGGCAAGGAGAACCTCAAGCGCATGATCGCCGTCACCGCACGCATCGACCAGCGCGACCTCGGCTCGGTGATGGTCGACGTCAAGGCGACGCTGGGCGCGGCCGGCGTGCTGCCTGCCGGCGTGCACGTCGAATACGGCGGCCTGTATGCGCAGCAGCAGATCGCGTTCAACGGCCTGCTGAAGGTGTTCGCGGCCGCCGCGGCGCTGGTCTTCCTCCTGCTGCTCTTCGTCTACGAGCGCTTTGCCATCGCGATCGCCATCGTCTCGACCTCGTTGCTGTCGGTGTCGGCGGTCTTCATCGGCCTGTGGCTGACCGGCATCGAGCTCAACATCACCGCGATGATGGGCATGACGATGGTCATCGGCATCGTCACCGAGGTAGGCATCTTCTACTTCTCCGAGCAGCGCGAGGTGGAGGCGGGGCGCACGCTGCACGAATCACTGGTGATGGCCGGCCAGAACCGGATGCGGCCCATCGCGATGACCACCATCGCCGCCATCCTCACCCTGCTGCCGTTGGCCTTCGCGATCGGCCAGGGCTCGGAGATGCAGCAGCCGCTGGCGGTGGCGATCATCTCGGGCCTGGTCGTGCAGTTGCCGCTGGTGCTGCTGGCGATGCCTGCTGTCTATGCAGCGATGCGACGCGAGCCGCCGCAGGGCCCCGCGATCGAGGCCCCCTGACGCATCAGAACTTGTAGCGTGCGCCGACCGCCATTTCGGTCTCGCTATTGAACGCGTGTCCGGCCCCGAAGTGATTGCCGTTGCCCTGCGCGTCACCGATGACCCAGCCGCCGTCCACCTTGAAGTGGTCGCCGGCAAGGTAGACGTCGAGCTGCTTGTCGACGTGGTACATCCACGAGGCGATGAAGGCCTTCTTCGAGCCGTCAGCCACCGCGCTGACGCCAGCAGTGCTGCCAAACGGATTGAGGATGTTGCCGCCGCCGTTGAAGCCGGCGTGGCGTCCCTTCAACTCGTTGAAGCCGAATGCGATCTCGTTCTCAGGCGTCGGCAGCAGGCTCATCGACACCGTCCACGAGTTGTCGGTGCGCGTGCCGGCGCTGTTGGCCACGCCTTGTTCGGCGGTGTAGTGCGCGAAGCCGCCGTTGACGCGGAACATGCCCAGGCGATAGTTGCCGCCGACCAGCGTCGACTGATGGATCAGGTCGTTGACGTTGGCGCGGTCGTACGACAGGTTGGCGCTGAACAGGCCGGGGCCTGCCTCGATTGCATTGACGGCAATCGACGCCTCCTGCGTCTGGCCCTTCTTGAAGTCGCCCGGGGTCGATTCGCCGTTGCCGCCGCCGCCCTGCGAGCCGAAGGCGAAGCCGAGGCCGGCGACGACGTGCTGGCCGAACTTCTTCTTCCACTCGATGGCGCTGTTCAGGCGCGTACCGTTGGCCCCGCCCGAGTAGAAGATGAACTGCTTGAAGTTGTTGACGTTGGAGTAGCCGCCTTCCTTGAGCGAGACGTCGGCGCCGCCGTACGGGTCGCCCCAGTTGGCCGTGAAGTCGCGCGTCAGGGTGTTCTGGCGGCCGATGGTCACCTTGCCCAGGTCCTCGCTGTAGAAGCCCATCCAGGCGTCGCGGTTGAAGAACACGTCGGAGGTGTCCATTTCGCCGGTGGGCAGCTCGAATTCGGTCTCGAGCTTGGAGATCACCTTCAAGCCCGGCAAGCCGATCTGGTCGCCGATGGCCAGTGCGTGATCGGCGTCGAAGCCGAGTCGGTTGCCGCTGAACCAGGCAACCTGGGCGCCCGTGTTCGAGGCGCCGCTCGCGCTTTGATGATTGGCGTGGCTGCCCGTGGCCTCGAGCAGGCCATAGATGTGCAGGCTGGTGTTGCCGTTGTCGTAGAGCGAAACGCCGGCCGGCGCCTCGACGATCTTCGTGCCGTTCTGGTCCGTCAGCAGCGCCTTGTTGATCGCGACCGGTGCCTTGGCCGGCGCTGCAGCTTGCACTGCGTTCAGGCGCTGCTCCAGTGCATCCAGACGCGCCTTCTGCGCCGCCTCGGTCGCCTTCTGCGCGGCGATCTCGGCCTTCAGGTCATCGATCTCGCCCGCGAACACGGGTTGGCACAGTGCGAGCACGGCCAGCGCGCTGGCGCGCATTGCAAACTTCTTCATCTCATGTCTCCGGTGGTTGTCGCCCCACGCCGGGGGCTCGGTGTTGTCTGGCGAGTGAACCCAGATGCTTGAAATCACTTCGGGGCCACGAAGCCCGCGGCCTTGTAGACGGCGTCGATCGTGGGTTGGCCGACGCGCGAGGCCATCTCCTGGTGGACGGGCATCAGCGCCTTTTTCCATTCATCGAGCTCGGCCGCGGTGGGCGTGTAGACCGTGGTCTTGCCGCTCGCCTTGATCTTGGCCAGCGCCGCTGCGTTCTCGGTCGCGGCCAGCGCGTCGGCATAGGTCGTGGCGTCCTTGACGCAGCCTTCAAGAACCGTGCGGATATCCGGCGGCAGGCCGTCCCAGAACTTCTTGTTGACGATCACGGCATAGGCCAGGTGGCCGTGGTACGAGAGCGTCATGTCCTTCTGCACCTCGTAGATCTTCTGGGTGTAGAAGTTGGACGGCACCCCTTCCGTGCCGTCGACGACACCCGACTGCAGGCCCTGATAGAGCTCGCTGAACGCCATCACCTGCGGGATCGCCCCGAGCGCGCGCATCTGCGCATCGAGCACCTTGGACGACTGGATGCGCATCTTCAGGCCCTTGAAATCGGCTACCGAGTGCAGCGGCCGATTGGCGCTCATGATGTGGAAGCCGTTGTCCCAGTACGCAAGACCCTTGACGCCCTTGGGCTCGAGCTTGCGAAACAGATCCGCACCGACGGGGCCGTCGGTGACCGCGCGGAATGCGGCAGCGTCCTTGAAGATGAACGGGAGGTCGAAGACTTCGAAATCCTTGACACCCAGCGGACCGAACTTGGCGAGCGAAGGCGCCAGCATCTGGACGGAACCCAGTTGCAGCGCCTCCATCTCTTCCTTGTCCTTGTAGAGCTGGCTGTTCGGGTAGACCTCGACCTTGACGCGACCCTTGGTGCGTTCCTCGGCGAGCTCCTTGAAGCGTTGGGCGCCATTGCCCTTGGGCGTGTCGGGCGCGACGACGTGGCTGAACTTGATGACGATGGGCGTGGCCTGCGCCTGCGCCGCCAACGGCGCGGAAAAGGCCAGTGCAGCGGCTGCCGCGAGCAACGCCGCGCGGCGCGAAAGTGCGAATTTCATGGGGGTCGGTCTCCGTTGTTGCGGGCCTGGCCGTGATGGCGTCCACCCGTCTGACCGCGAGGCTACGAGCACCCACCCTTCCGTTAGCTTTCAACACAATCGGGCGAGGGAAATCACGTAGTCGATCAAACAACGCTGCGCACGACCCGCGTGCCATCGCGTCACGTCCTCCGTAATATTCGAGTCGGAGACATTCCAGAACAAGATTGGCGGCACGCCATGAGAGATCACCAGACGACCCTGCGATCGACCCTCGCGCGCGCGCTGGCCGCGGCCGCGTGTGCGCTCGCGTGCGTGGCACCGGCGCGCGGCGCGACGATCCAGCTGATGGTGGCTGGCATCGAGAAGCAGATCTACCTGCCCGCCGCCCTTGCCGACCGCCTGGGCTACTTCAAGGAACAGGGCCTGGACGTGCAGGTGCTCAGCGACACCTCCGGCGGCCATGCCGAGGACGGGCTGCTCACCGGCAGTGTCCAGGGCGTCGTCGGTTTCTACGACCACACGATCGACCTGCAGGCCAAGGGCAAGTTCGTGCAGGCGGTCGTCCAGTTCGGCCAGGCCCCTGGCGAGGCCGTCGTCGTCGCGACACGCCAGGCCGACGCCATCAAGTCACCGGCGGATTTTCGCGGACACGCTCTCGGCGTCACGGGGCTCGGCTCGTCGACGCACCTGTTGATGCAATACCTGGCCGCGGAACACGGCGTCAAGAAAGGCGAGATCACGGTCTCGGGCGTCGGTTCGGGCGACGGCTTTGCCGACGCCCTGCGCTCGGGCCGCATCGACGTCGGCATGACCACCGAGCCGACGCTGTCGCGCCTGCTCAAGTCCGGCGACGCGCGCCTGCTCGTCGACCTGCGCACACCGGCGACCGCCGCCGGCGAGCTGGGCGGGCTCTATCCGGCGGCCTGCCTGTACATGTCGTCGCCCTGGATCAGCGCGCACCACGACGATGTGCAGCGCCTGGTCAACGCGCTCGTCAAGTCGCTGCGCTACATCGCCACGCACAGCGCTCAGGATATTGCCGCGCAACTGCCGCCGGACTACCTGGTCGGCGACCGCGCGCTCTACGTCAGCACGCTGCAGCAGAGCAAGTCGATGTTCACGAGCGACGGCGTGATGCCCGCCGGCGGGCCGGCGAACGTGCTGCGCGTGATGCGCGTGGCCGAACGCACGGTCGTCGGCAAGCCGATCGACCTGTCACGCACCTACACGACCGAGTTCGCCCTCGCCGCGCACTGAATCGCCCCATGCGGATCCTGCTCGTCGAAGACAACAAGGTGCTGGCCGACTGGCTGTCACGCACCTTGCGCAAGCAGCAGTACGCGGTGGACTGCGTGGACAACGGCGCCGATGCGGACTTCGTGCTGCGCACCGAGCAATACGACCTGGTGCTGCTGGACCTCGCGCTGCCCAAGCTCGGCGGACACGAGGTGCTGCGTCGCCTGCGCGAACGCGGCAACGCGACGCCGGTGCTGGTGCTGACAGCGGACAACACGACGCGCAGCCGCGTGACGGAGCTCGACCACGGCGCGGACGACTACGTCGCCAAGCCGTTCGAGGTCGACGAGCTCGAGGCCCGCATTCGCGTGCTGCTGCGACGCTCGGCGCAAGGGTCCAATCCGCAGATCGCGTGCGGCGACCTGGTCTACCTGGGCGGCAGCCGTGAGTTCACGCTCGCCGGCAAGCCGCTGGTGCTGACGCCGCGCGAGCGCACGGTGCTGGAGGTGCTGATCCTGAAAGTGGGCGCAACCGTGTCGAAATCGGTGTTGGGGCAGAGCTTGCCGTCGGTCGAGGACAGCGTGTCGACCGATGCGATCGAGATCTACGTGCACCGGCTGCGCAAGAAGCTCGAAGGCAGCGACGCCACGATCGTCACCCTGCGCGGCCTGGGCTACCTGCTCAGGCAGGTGCACCATGGCGCATAGCCTGCGCGGCCGCTTGCTCGCGTGGGTCATGCTGCCGCTGGCGGGCGCCGTGCTGTTCGACGGCGTCATCAGCCGCCACAACGCCCAGGCCACGGCGATGGTGGTGCAGGATCGCCTGCTGCTCGGCTCGGCACGAATCGTCGCGGAGCAACTGCGCTTCGAGGACGGCAGCATCCAGGATCCGATCCCGCCGGCGGCGCTCGAGCTGTTCCAGTCGAGCGAACTCGACCATGTCTACTACCGCGTCGTCACGTCCGACGGCCGCACCGTCACCGGCTATCCGGAGTTCGCGCTCTCGCCGGCCTTGCTGCAACCCGAGACCTCGCAGTTCTTCGACACCATCGTACGCGGCCAGCAAGTGCGCGCCGTGGTCTACCTGCAGCCGGTCCTGACCGAGACGGGGATCCAGCCGGTGCGCGTGCAGATCGCGCAGACGCTCCAGGGCCGATCGACGCTGGCCCAGCGGCTGTGGATGCAGGCGATGGTGCAGCAACTCGCGACCCTCGCACTCGTGGCGTTGCTGGTGTGGTTCGGCCTGCGCAACTGCCTGAAGCCGCTGCTGCGCTTGCGCGACGCCGTCCTCGCGCGCAAGCCGGGCTCGCTGCACGCGCTGGAGATCCCCGCCGTGCCGGTGGAGCTCAGCCCCCTGGTCGACGCGATCAATGAGTACGCCATGCGGCTCGAGCACCACACGAGCGTGCAGCAGTCCTTCATCCAGAACGCCGCGCACCAGCTGCGCACGCCGCTGACACTGCTGACCACGCAGGTCAGCTACGCGGTGCGGGCATCCGACGCGGCCGGGCGCACGGAGTCGCTCTCCGCGATCCGCCAGACGGTGCAGCAGTCGGTGCGACTCGTCAATCAGTTGCTGACCCTGTCCAGCGCCGAGGCCCACGGGCACGAGGGCCTGCACGATGAACAGGGGCGCCTGGACGAGGTCGTGCGCCAGGTGCTGGTGGATCTCGCTGGTCGCGCGCAAAGCAAGCACATCGACCTCGGCTTCGAGTCCAGCGGCGTGGACGCCATGGTGCGCGGCCATGCCGTGACACTGCACGAGATCGTGGTCAACCTGGTGGACAACGCAATCCGCTACACGCAGCCGGGCGGCATCGTCACGACCCGCATCGTCGTCGCGCAGGACACGGCCACGCTGACCGTCGAGGACAACGGGCCCGGCATTCCCGAATCCGAGCGCGCACGCGTGCTCGAGCGGTTCTACCGGATCGACGACCGCGAGTCGGATGGTTGCGGCCTGGGCCTGGCGATCGTCAAGGAATTCGCGTCGCAACTCGGAGCGGCGTTGACGCTGCGATCGGGCGCAGGCGGCGTCGGGCTGGCGGTCGACGTGGTGTTCGACAATGGAGGCCGGCAGGCGTCTGCGGCCTGAACGGATCCTGCCGCTCGACGGCGTGCCGGTGAAGGACTCACAGGGGCAGACCGTGACGCTGAGACTGGTCAACGGCGACGCGCTGACGCATGACTGGGCGCACGACCCGCCGACGCAACCCGCGGTCGCGGCGGCCGCGAACATCCGCCAGCGAGCCTCGCCAGTGCCGCATCGCGCGGGCACAAAGCAAAACGCCCGCTTGGAGGCGGGCGTTGCTTGAGGCTCTGGTGCCTCATGTTCTTTGGTTGCGGGGGCAGGATTTGAACCTACGACCTTTGGGTTATGAGCCCAACGAGCTACCAGACTGCTCCACCCCGCGACTGAGAAAGCTATTATGGCATGAAATGACGTTGGCTGTCACGCCGACGCGTGAATCTGCGTAAAGAGACGGCCGCGTGGCCTTACTTCGTGGCGGGCAACAGCTCGTCGATCAGCAGCAGCGTCTCGGTCAGGCGGATGGGCTTGGCGAGGTAGGCGCGCACGCCTGCGACGGTGGCGGCGTCGCGTTGCGCTTGCGTGCTGTCGGCCGAGACCACCACCACCGGCACGCGCGACAGCAGCGGCGCTGTGCGCATCCATTCGGCCACCTCGAGGCCCGAGCCGTCGGGCAGATGCAGGTCCACGAGCACGAGGTCGGGATGCAGGCGGTTGATCATGTCGATGCCGTCGCGCACGCTCACCGCCAGGTGCAGCGTGCAGTCGGGGCGCTGTTCGACGACCTCCTGCATCAGCAGGGCGTTGATCGGGTTGTCCTCGACGTAGACGATCTGTCCGCCCGCGCCGCGCGCCGACCCGACACGAGCGGGCGCGTCGCCGGCGGCCAGCAATGGCACGCCGTGCGCGCGGCGCAGCGTGAGCGTCACGCGCGTGCCGACGTCGGGGCGGCTGTCGATGGCGATGTCGCCGCCCATGCGCTCGACGAGGCGGCGGCTGATCACCAGGCCGATGCCGGTGCCTTCGATCGGGCCGGCTTCGAGGCCCAATCGGTCGAAGGCCGAGAACAGGCGTGCCAGCTGCGCGGCCGTCATACCCCGTCCTGTATCTGAAATCTCGATGACCAGGCGGCCCGGATCGTTCTCGATGGCGTCCTCGCTCGCAACGGCCGTCGCCGCGCGGATGTGCACCTGGATGTCGACGCGGCCGTTCTCGAGGTTGTACTTGATCGCGTTGCCGACCACGTTGACCAGCACCTGGCGCAGACGCGTAGCGTCGGCCTGCACGCTCCAGGCCTCGCGCGGCAAGTGCTGCGGCAACGCCACCGCAAGCGTCACCTTGGCGGCTTCGGCCAGTGGCGCGAGCAGGCGGATGCTCTCGTTGATGACCAGGCCGACGTCGACGTCGGCCATCTGGATGCGCGCGTTGCCGGACTCGATCGTCGACAGGTCCAGCACGTCGTTGATCAGCGTCACCAGGTGCCAGCCGGCCGCCTCGATGCGCGCGACGCGCTCGCGCTGGTGGCCGTCGAGCGGGTGACCTTCTTCCAGTTGCAGCAGTTGCGCGTAGCCGAGCATCGCGTTCATCGGCGTGCGCAGCTCGTGGCTGACGCGCGAGAGGAACTCCGACTTGGCCTGGCTCGCGGCCTCGGCTCGGCGGCGCGCGAGCTCGAGCTCGCCGGAGCGCAGGCGCTCCGACTGGTCGGTGCCCACGAACAGAAATCCGAGCGATTTGCTGGCCGGCTGAACGACGCCGCTGCCCGGAGCGAACACCACGGCGCCTTCGACCGCAGGGCGGTCCTGTGGGCCCTGCGGCGTGCCGGCGCTGGCCAGGGCCGCGCGCACCGCGGTGACGGCCAGGGAAACGCTGATGCGCGTGGCGTCCTTGCGGATGTAGGTCCAGTCGCGCACTTCGTGGCCGAAGCGCTCGGCGATGGCCGTGATCGCCTCGCGGCCGTTGACCGGGCGCTTGAGCTGGTAGCTCAGTTCTTCCGCCCGATGCGCGAGTTCGACGGGGTCGTGAACGGCCAGCGGGCACTGCTGCCCCAGCACCTCGGACGCGCGGTAGCCCAGCATCTTCTCGGCACCCCGGTTGAACAGCCGCACCACGTGGTCGGCATCGACGGCGATGATCGCAACCTCGGTTGCCGCGTCCAGCAAGGCCTGCAGCTCGGCCTGCGCGTGGCGCGCGCTGCGCTCCTGCTCCTTGGCGCGATCGAGCAGGCGGCGCAGCTGGGCCCACAGCGCGTAGACCTCTTCGCTGCCCAGGTCGACGTCGGGCTCGCCGGGCTTGTCGTCGACGAGGTCGGCCGCGGCGCTGACCAGCTGGCGGTAGTTGCCGGCTTGGCGCTGCGCGAGCTTCAAGGCAATCGCGACGACGATGCCCAGCACGATCAGGATCGCGATGCCGATGACGCCCGCGAGCTGCTTGACGGGTGAGAACAACGCATTGCGCGGCTGCGCGACCAGCACGTACCAGCCCGTGGTGGCGGCCGGCGCCACCGTGGCCAGCCAGCGGATTCCGTCCAGCTCGATCTCGCCGGGGCCGACGTAGCCGTTGAGCGCGCGATGGACAAGGTCGACCTGGCTCAGGTTCTCCTGCCAGTTGGCGCGCGCCTGGTCCGGGTGCACGATCACGCGGCCGAGGCCGTCGAACACGATCACGGCCACGTCGCCGGACAGTTGCATCTGGTGCGCCATCTTGTCGAGCGACAGGTCGGCCACCACCAGGCGCCCGTCCGACGGCGCGCAGACCACCGCGGTGATGTGGCCAGTCAGCGGCGACAGGAAAGTGTTGGACCAGACCGGTGCCGTGGCGAGGCGCGCATGCTCGTAGAACGGACGACGCGAGAGGTCGAGCCCTTCCCAGTCCTGCTTGCCGATGCGCGTGCCGGGGCGCACCTCGGCGACTGTCACGATGCCCGTCGTGTCGAGCAGGATCACCGACTCGAGCGACTGCGCCTCGTCGAGGGCCTCGCTGAGCGCGGCGCGGATCTCGAGCTCGGTCGCGCCCGGGTGCACGTGCGTGGCCGCGCGCGTGGCCGCGTCTCGCGGCGCCGCGATCAGCAGCTCCACCTGTGAGCGCACGAGCCACGCAGTGCGCTGGTTGTCTGCCTCGATGTCGCGCAATGTCTGCGGCACGACGACAGCAGTCGACAGCAGGATCACCAGCAGCAGCGGCACGCAAGCGAGCAGGACGTACTGGCGCGTGAGGATACGCTTGAGGGACTGGCGCGCGCTCGTCATGGCCGGCCGGGCCTCACGCCGGCAACATCACGAAGCGACCCGCGCGCACTTCACTCAAGCGGAAGCGGCTGACGCTGTCGCCGAAGCGGTCGAGCACCATCGGCTGCTGCAGGCCCGGCCACGCGCCGGGGATCCGCAGCACGTCACGCAGCGACTGGTCGTCCTTCTTGCGGCGCAGGCCTTCGGCGCCCATCATCATCGCTTCGTAGGAGAACACGGCGGCCTGGCTCGGCGCGTTGCCAAAGTGCTCGATGAAGCGCTTGCGGAAGTCGAGGTAGGCGGGCTCCTGGCTGTCGAGATCGAGTACCTGCAGTACCAGCGAGCCCTCGATCGCGCGTCCACCCAGTTGCAGCAACTGCACGTTGGCGGCCCACGAGGCCAACGCGATCCGCACGTTCGCGTCGAGCCGGCGCAGATGCTGCGCGACGATCGACGCATCGACGGCGCCGCACACCAGCAGCACGATCTTCGGATGGCTCGCGAGCAGCTCGGCAGCCACCTTCGGGTAATCGGGATTCTGGTCGGTCTCGTAGCGGACGACCTTGGGCTGCTCGCCTCCGAGCGCCGTATAGCGGGCAGCGAACCTGGCGGTGAAGTTTTCGCTGTAGCTGCGATTGCGCCATTCGGCCATCACCGACGCCGACTTCAGCCCGCGTGCGATGACGGCCTCGGCGAGCTGCTGGGCGCCCGGGCCAGCGGGTGGGATCACACGGAAGAAGTAGTCGTCCATGCCGCTCAGCTCGTCCGAGTTCGCGGTCGGACTGATCAGCACCAGGTGGCGCTTCGACGCCTGGGGCACCATGCCCTGCGCGAGCACACTGGTCATCGGTCCGATGGCGAAGGCGTCGCCCTCGTCGGCGACGGCGTCGATGGCGAGCGGCCCCTGGGCGATCGACTGGGCATCGTCGTGCACGCGCAGTTCGTAGCGCGGACCGGCTCGTGCGTTGAGCGCCTCGACCGCCATCTGGGCCCCGTTGCGCCCGTCGATGGCGAGCTCGGAAACCCGGCCCGAGAGCCCGCCGATGAAAGCCACCTTGATCGTCGGTGCGGGCTGGCACCCGCATAGCGCCGCCAAGCCGATCATGGCCAGGCGTCGAATCGGCTGGAATCGTGGGAGGGGCATGTTCGTCGGGGATACCCGCGGGTGCACGGCCCAGCATAGCCGTCTCCACGAGGCGCTGGCAAGCCGTGCGCCGCCCTGTGTCCGCGGGGTGTGGCGCAACGTGCGGAGCCCGTGCGGCGATGCGGTCAGATCCACCCTGGATCGCCAGGGAGGCGACCGGGGGCTGATACACCCCCACGTATGACGTCAGTCAGCGATCACGTGGGTGCCTGGGAGCCAGCACCAGGCGCCGGGCTTCAAGTCGGCCGGCAGCGCGAGCTTGCCGAAGCGACTGCGGTGCAGCGCCTCCACGCGATTGCCCACCGCGGCCAGCATGCGCTTGACCTGGTGGTACTTGCCCTCCGCGAGCGTCAGGCGGATGCCGTGCAGGCCCTCGGCTGCACCGTCCCAGGGCTCCGCGGCGATGGCTGCGACCGGCGCCGGGTCGTCCAGCAGCACCACGCCGGCCAGCAGGCGGGCGATCTGGTCAGGCTCGACAGGGTGCTTGCAGGAGGCGTCGTAGATCTTGGGCACGTGGTGCTTGGGCGAGGTCCAGCGGTGCAGCAGCTGACCATCGTCGGTGAACAGCAGCAGGCCAGTCGTGTCCTCGTCGAGGCGGCCCACGCTTTGCACGTCGCGCCGCAGCAGCGGGGCCGGCAGCAGGCTGTAGACGCTGGGATGGTGCTTGGGCTTCTTCGAGCACTCGTAGCCGGCCGGCTTGTTCAGCGCGACAAGCGCCTTCGCGTGGTACGGCCAGTCCTTGCCCTCGACGTTGAGCACCAGGCCGGTCGGGTCGAGGTCCTCGAACGGATCGTCGTGGATCTGGCCGTTGATCGCGACGAATCCGCCGATGACGAGGCCTTCGCAGGCACGGCGGGCGCCGAAGCCTTGCGAGAAGACGATCTGCGACAGCTTCATCAGAGCCCCGCGGCCGCGAGGCTGGCGCTGAAGCGCGACGCGTCCTGAAAGCCGACGACACGGGCAGACTCCAGCTCGTGGCCCTGCGCGTCGAACAGGATGATGCCGGGCGGGCCGAACAGGTGGAAGCGCTTGAGCAGCGCGCGGTCGTCGTCGGAATTGGCGGTGACGTCAGCGCGCAGCAGCAGTGCCTTGTCGAGCTTGGCATGCACGGCCGGATCGACGAAGGTCTGCGATTCCATCTCCTTGCACGACACGCACCAGTCGGCGTAGAAGTCGAGCAGCACCGGGCGGCCGGGAGATTGCAGGCGCTTGTCGAGGTCGGCGACGCTGGTCACGCGCTCGAAGTGCGGGCCGGCGGCTATCGCCGCGGCGGCACCGCTCTGTGGCGCGGAGCCCGGTATGTTGACCGATGGGGAGGTCCACATCTGGTAGATCACCAGTGCGCCCAGCACGGCCATCACCAGGCCGAAGCCCTTGGCAAGCCGGGCGGTCGGGCCGGTCGCGGCGCTCACGGCATCGAAAGCCCCGACGCTGGTGGCCGCCATGATCAGCAGGCCACCAAAGACGGTGATCTCGACCTCGTGCGGCAACACAGGTCCCATGATGTAGAACGCGACAGCGATCAGCATCAAGCCGAAAAGCTGCTTGACGCGTTCCATCCAGGCGCCGGCACGGGGCAGCAGCTCGCCGGCGGACGCACCCGCGACGAGGAGCGGCGCGCTCATGCCGACGGCGATGGCGAACAGCGCGGACGCGCCGAGTGCGACGTTGCGGGTCTTGGCGATGAACAGCAGCAGTCCGCTCAGGGGCGCGGAGATGCACGGGCTCACGATCAGCGCCGACAACACGCCCATCGCGAACACGCCGCCCAGCTGGCCACCGGTCAGCGACGAGTTGACGGTGTTGAGCCGGTCGCGCAGGAACGCTGGCAGCTGAAGGTCGTAGACACCGAACATCGACAGCGACAGGATCAGCAGCAGCACGCCAAACGAGATCAGCACCCAGGGGTTCTGCAGGTAGGCCGACAGACCTTCGCCGAGCAAGGCGGCCGCGATACCGAGTGCCGTGTAGACCAGTGCCACGCCCAGCGAATACGTGGTGGCCAGGAGCAGGCCACGGCTCCGCGTGACCTTCGTGCCCTGCCCGACGATGATGGCCGACAGGATGGGCAGCATCGGCAGCACGCACGGCGTCATCGACAGCCCGAGGCCAACCAGGACGCCCAGCAACAGGATCACCAGCGTCCCACTGCCGACCAGTGCGGCCAGAAAGCGTTCTTCCACGGACAACGGCGGCCGCGCGGCAGCCGCCGGCGCGCTGGACGGGTGCGCCACCGCGTCTGCGAACGTCACGGGCGGCAGTACCGTCACGGACGCGTTCGCCGGCGCGCGGTCGACCTGTGGCACGGATCCGGCGTCACCGCCCAGGATCGTCGTGCGCAACGAATCGGGCGCCTTGCCTGGCGCCACGCTCATGCCGCCCGGCGTGGCCGCCGTGACGGGTGCGACGACGCCGGCGGGTGCGGCGAGATCGCCGTCCACGACGATCTTGGCCGAGTCGGCCGAGGCGCCGAAGGCCTTCAGAGTCACCGCGACCGTTCGCAACTGCGGCGGATAGCACAGGCCCTTGTCGGCGCAGCCCTGGTGGGTGGCGTCGAGCGTGAAGGCCTTGGCGGCCGACGTGATCGGCAACACCACGACGACGCCGTCGTGGTACGTCTCGACGTTCTGCTCGAGCGCCGTGTCGTAGTGCTTCTTGCCCGGCGGGATCTGCGGCTCGCCCAACTTGGCATCGGGCGAGGCGAACTTGAAGCGCTCGCGGTAGAGGTAGTAGCCGGGTGCGACCTTGTAGCTCAGCTCGAGGCGCTTGGCATCGAGCACGCGCACCGACAGCTGGAAGGCCTGGTCGGGGTCGAGGAAGTCGTCGGCTGCGCGCGCCGGCATGAACGGCAGCAAGGTGAGCAGCAGCGTCAACAGCAGCAGGGGCGACGCCAGGGCGGCGCGGAGCGAGGGCAGTTTGATCATGTGCATGAGAGTCGCTCGTGACGACTCCCGTTCCGGACAATGTCGCTATTGTCGCGGCACATCCGCGACTTGCCGAGTACGGGCCCATTGCCACGAACCCGCAGGCGGTAAACCAGGCCGCGCCATGAAAAAAGCCGGCAAGAGCCGGCCTTTGTTCCGTGCATCAGCGCCCGAAGGACGCCGAGGCTCAGCCTTCCGTCGTGTCGGTGACGGCTTCGCCGTCGTGCGAGCGCTCGACGAGCTCGACGAAGGCCATCGGCGCGTTGTCGCCGTTGCGGAAGCCCATCTTCAGGATACGGGTGTAGCCGCCCGGACGCGCCTTGAACATCGGGCCCAGGACATCGAACAGCTTCGTGACGATTTCGCGGTCGCGCGTGCGGTCGAAAGCGAGGCGGCGGTTGGCCAGCGTCGGTTCCTTGGCGAGCGTGATCAGGGGTTCGACAACGCGACGCAGTTCCTTGGCCTTGGGCAACGTGGTCTTGATGGCTTCGTGGCGAAGCAGCGAGACGCACATGTTGCGGAACATGGCTTGGCGGTGCGAGGACGTGCGGTTGAGCTTGCGAAGGCCGTGGCGATGGCGCATGAGATTTCCTTGGTAGTCTTTATTGAACCCCGGCCGGATCAGGTACCGGGGGTTTGCACTCGGGCCCGTCTTTCAACGGTGCCCGGCAGCGGAAATGTCTGACAGGCGGAATTAACGCTTGTCGAGACCTTGCGGAGGCCAGTTCTCGAGACGCGCGCCCAGCGTGAGGCCGCGCGAAGCCAGAACTTCCTTGATTTCATTGAGCGACTTGCGACCCAGATTCGGGGTCTTCAGCAGCTCGGTTTCGGTACGCTGGATCAGGTCACCGATGTAGTAGATGTTCTCGGCCTTCAGGCAGTTCGCCGAGCGAACCGTCAGTTCGAGCTCATCGACCGGACGCAGCAGGATCGGATCGAACTGCGCGGTGCGTTGTTGCGGCTGTTCGAACGCGGCGATGTCGCTGCCCTCGAGTTGCGCGAACACGGCGAGCTGTTCCACCAGGATCTTGGCCGACGAACGGATCGCTTCCTCCGGCGAGATGGCGCCGTTGGTCTCGATCTCCATGACCAGCTTGTCCAGGTCGGTACGCTGCTCGACGCGGGCGTTCTCGACGGCGTAGCTGACGCGGCGAACCGGCGCAAACGAGGCGTCGAGGACGATGCGGCCGATGGCCTTGGTCGTCTCGTCGCCGAAGCGGCGCATGTTGCCAGGAACGTAGCCGCGGCCCTTCTCGACCTTGATCTGCATGTCCAGCTTGCCGCCTTGGGCAAGGTGGGCCACGATGTGCTCGGGGTTGACGATCTCGACGTCATGCGGCGTCTGGATGTCGCCGGCCGTGACCGGGCCTTCGCCTTCCTTGCGCAGCACCAGCGTGACTTCGTCACGGTTGTGCAGGCGGAAGACGACACCCTTCAGGTTCAGCATGACGTGGACGACGTCTTCCTGCACGCCGTCGACCGTCGAGTACTCGTGCAGGACGCCAGCGATCGTGACTTCGGTCGGTGCATAACCCACCATCGACGACAGCAGCACACGGCGCAGCGCGTTACCGAGGGTGTGCCCGTAACCGCGTTCGAACGGCTCCAGGGTGACCTTGGCGCGATGGCCGCCGAGCGGCTCGACGTTGATGGCTTTGGGCTTCAGCAGATTGGTTTGCATGTATTTCCAGTTCCTCTCAATACCCTCGGCTCGTTACACCGATAAGGCTGATGGACCACGCCGGGAGCCTGTGCGTCCGCGGAGCAAGGCCCGGCGCCCCGCAACGAGACGGTGACCGCATCGCTCGCACCAGGCGAGCAAGGCGATCACGAATTTGGATCAGCGCGAATACAGTTCGACGATCATTGCTTCCTTGATCTCGGCGCCGAATTCGTCGCGGTCAGGGGCCTTCTTGAAGATGCCTTCCTGCTTGGCCAGATCGACCGACACCCACGCGGGCAGGCCGATCGAGTCCGCCAACTTCAGCGCGTCGATGATGCGCAGTTGCTTCTTGGACTTTTCGCGCACGGCGATGACGTCGCCGGCCTTGACCAGGTACGACGGAATGTTGACCGAACCACCGTTGACCGTGATCGACTTGTGCGAGACCATCTGGCGCGCTTCGGCGCGGGTCGAGCCAAAGCCCATGCGGTAGACGACGTTGTCCAGGCGCGATTCCAGCAGCGTCAGCAGGTTGGCGCCGGTGTTGCCACGACGGCGCTCGGCTTCAGCGAAGTACTTGCGGAATTGCTTTTCCAGCACGCCGTACATGCGCTTGACCTTCTGCTTTTCACGCAGCTGCAGACCGTAGTCCGACGTGCGCGAACCCGAAGTGCGACCGTGTTGGCCGGGCTTCGAATCGAACTTGACCTTGTCACCGATCGGGCGGCGTGCGCTCTTCAGGAAAAGGTCGGTGCCTTCACGGCGGGAAAGTTTGCCCTTGGGGCCGAGGTAACGTGCCACGTTATTTCCTTGAGGAATGGTTTTCTGACGCCCGCGTCAAGCAGCTGGAAGCCGCGTGCAGCGATGCGCAAGTCTGGCGAATGTTGTTATGGCGCTCAGACGGTGGTCTTGGGTCGAACTGCCTGGTGCGGTCGAGCAAAAAGCCTGGCGCACTAGACATGCAAGCCGGCAAGGGTCACATGACCATTGCCGGCTGCAGGGAAACCCGGAATTCTAGCAGCACTGGATGCGACTGTGCGCTCAGTACTGGTATTCGAGCTCGGCCGGACGAATCCGGCCAGGCACTCGAATCAGATACGGCGACGCTTCTGGGGGCGGCAGCCGTTGTGCGGGACGGGCGTCACGTCGGAGATCGACGTGATGCGGATGCCCAGCGAAGCGAGAGCGCGAACCGACGATTCACGACCCGGGCCAGGGCCCTTGATCTTGACGTCGAGGTTCTTGATGCCTTGCTCTTGAGCAGCACGACCGGCCATTTCGGCAGCGACCTGGGCAGCGAACGGGGTCGACTTGCGCGAACCCTTGAAGCCCTGGCCACCGGACGAAGCCCACGACAGCGCGCCGCCCTGGCGGTCGGTGATCGTGATGATCGTGTTGTTGAACGATGCGTGCACGTGCGCGACGCCGTCGGCCACGTTCTTGCGAACCTTCTTGCGAACGCGTTGGGCAGCGGTATTCGGTGCTTTTGCCATGATTTTCCTAGATTTCCGTCAGCTGAGCTCAGCAGCTCACTTCTTCAGCGCCTGGGCACCCTTTTTCGGACCCTTGCGGGTGCGAGCATTGGTGCGCGTACGCTGGCCGCGAACCGGCAGGCCGCGACGATGCCGCATGCCACGATAGCAGCCCAGATCCATCAATCGCTTGATGTTGATGGACATCTCGCGACGCAGGTCGCCTTCGATGGTCATCTTCGCGATTTCGTCGCGGATCTTTTCCAGATCGCCGTCGTTCAGGTCCTTGACCTTCTTCGAGTAAGCGATGCCCGTACGATCACAGATCTGCTGAGCGGTGGTACGGCCGATGCCGTAGATCGCCGTCAGACCGATTTCGGTGTGCTTGTGCGGCGGGATGTTGATGCCTGCAATACGTGCCATTTGCGTGTCCTTGAACTTGTGATGTCTGTATGGTCCGCAGACTCAACCCTGGCGCTGCTTATGGCGCGGGTCGGTACAAATCACGCGGACGACACCCTTGCGGCGGATCACCTTGCAATTGCGACACATTTTCTTGACAGATGCCGAGACTTTCATGGTCTGCTCCTTGACTCTCTTCAAACACTCGCTTCGCTCGTCGACCGAGGCGAGCGCGAAACCTTGACGACCACGCCCTTCGCTCCTCCCGTCGCTGCCCCCAAGGGGGAGCACGGTTTGGCTCGGAGGTGATCCTCGCTTCCCTCATCACTGTCGACCTGACCATATGGTCATGTCGGCCGTGAAATTCAACTTCAACCCTTGAACTTCGCCTTGGTCAGCAACGATTCGTATTGCTGGCTCATCACGTAGCTCTGGACTTGGGCCCAGAAATCCATCGTGACGACGACGATGATCAGCAGCGACGTTCCACCGAAATAGAACGGCACGTTGTACTTCAACACCAGGAACTCGGGCAGCAGGCACACCAGCGTGATGTAGATGGCGCCTGCCAGCGTGAGCCTGGCCAAGATCTTGTCGATATGCTTTGCGGTCTGCTGACCCGGACGGATGCCCGGGATGAACGCGCCGCTCTTCTTCAGGTTGTCAGCAGTCTCGTGGCTGTTGAACACCAACCCGGTGTAGAAGAAGCAGAAGAACACGATCATCGCGGCGTACAGCATCACGTAGATCGGCTGGCCCGGCGACAGCGCCGACGAGATGTTGCGCAGCCAGCGCATGCTCTCGCCGGTTGCCAGCGTGTTCACCAGCGTGGCCGGCAGCAGGATGATCGACGACGCGAAGATCGGCGGGATCACGCCGGCCATGTTCAGCTTGAGCGGCAGGTGCGACGACTGGCCGCCGTAGACCTTGTTGCCCACCTGACGCTTCGCGTAGTTGACCAGGATCTTGCGCTGGCCGCGTTCGACGAAGACCACCGCGAAGGTCACCGCACCCACCAGGGCAAGGATGAACAGCGCAACGATCGGATTCATGTTGCCTTCACTCACCAGGCTCAAAAGGCGAGTGATGGCGCTCGGCAGGCCTGCGGCGATACCGCCGAAGATCAGGATCGAGATGCCGTTGCCCAGACCGCGTTCGGTGATCTGCTCACCGAGCCACATCAGGAACATCGTGCCGGCCACCAGGCTGACCACGGCGCCCGCCATGAAGGCGAAGCCAGAGTCGAGCACCAGGCCCGGCGACTTTGCCAGGTACACGGCGATGCCGTACGACTGGAACAGCGACAGCACCAGCGTGCCATATCGCGTGTACTGGGTGATCTTGCGACGACCCGACTCGCCTTCCTTCTTCAACGCTTCCAGAGTGGGCACGACGTAGCCCATGATCTGCATGATGATCGAAGAAGAGATGTACGGCGTAATACCGAGCGCAAACACAGAAGCACGCGACAGGGAGCCGCCCGAGAACATGTTGAACATGCCCAGGAGACCGCCCTGCTGGCTCTTGATCATCGCCGCCAGCGCGTCCGGGTTGACACCCGGAACAGGCACATGCCCGCCAATGCGATAGACCACCAGCGCCATGATCAGGAACATCACCCGGCGATAGAGATCACCGAATTTGCCCGACTTGGCGAGTTGATTCTGGGAAGTTGCCACGTGTGTAAAGCGTTCGGTAGTTTGGCGTTCAGGCCGCGATCGAGCCGCCAGCGGCTTCGATGACTGCCTTGGCACCGGCCGTTGCCATCACGCCCTTGAGCACGACCTTGCGGGTCAGCTCGCCGGACTTGATGACCTTGACGTGCTTGATCAGTTCGCCGATGAAACCGGCTTGCTTGAGCGCTTGCAGGTCGATCTCTTCGATCGCCATCGCTTGCAGTTCAGACAGCGTGACTTCGCCGTTGTACTTCAGATGCGGGGACTTGAAGCCGCGCTTCGGAAGACGACGTTGCAGCGGCATCTGGCCGCCTTCGAAGCCGACCTTGTGGTAGCCGCCCGCACGGGACTTCTGACCGTTGTGGCCGCGACCGGCAGTCTTGCCCAGGCCCGAACCGATACCGCGACCAACGCGGCGGCGGTTCTTCTTCGAGCCTTCGGACGGCTTGATGGTATTGAGTTGCATGTGATGCCCCTTGTCTTCTGCCTGGCGAGTGCTCAGAGCACCTGGATCAGGTAGTCGACCTTGTTGATCATGCCGCGGACGGCAGGCGTGTCTTCCAGCGTCGAGACGCTGTTCAGACGACGCAGGCCCAGGCCGCGCACCGTGGCACGGTGTTCGTGCTTGGTGCCGATGATGCTGCGCACCAGTTTGACCGTGACGGTCTTCTTGTCAGCCATGTGATTTCTCCTGCGCTTAACCGAAGATTTCTTCGATCGACTTGCCGCGCTTCGCGGCGATGTCGCCGGGAGTCGTTGCACTGGTCAGCGCGTCGAGCGTGGCGCGAACCATGTTGTACGGGTTGCTCGAGCCGAGGCTCTTGGCGACGATGTCGGTGACACCCATCACTTCGAAGACCGCGCGCATCGGGCCGCCAGCGATGATGCCGGTACCGGCCGGAGCCGGCGCCATCAGCACCTTGGCCGCGCCGTGTTCGCCGCGAACGTTGTGGTGGATCGAGCCATTCTTCAGCGCGACCTTGACCATGTTGCGACGAGCAGCTTCCATCGCCTTCTGGACAGCGACCGGCACTTCACGCGCCTTGCCCTTGCCCATGCCGATGCGACCGTCGCCATCGCCCACCACCGTCAGTGCAGCGAAGCCGAGAATACGACCCCCCTTCACGACCTTGGTGACGCGATTGACCGCGATCATCTTTTCCTTGAGACCGTCGTCACGACCTTCGTCCTGAACGCGAGGTTGGAACTTTGCCATTTCAGATTCCTTCGTTGACGGTCAGAACTGGAGGCCGGCTTCGCGAGCCGCTTCCGCCAGTGCCTTGACACGCCCGTGATAGGCGAAGCCAGCACGGTCGAACGCTACCTTCTCGACGCCAGCAGCCTTCGCCTTTTCGGCGACTCGCTTGCCAACGGCCGCTGCTGCCGCGGTGTTGCCACCGTTCTTCAGCTGGTCGCGAACTTCCTTTTCGGCCGTCGATGCGCTCGCGATGACGCGGGCGCCATCTTCCGAGATCACGCTGGCGTAGATGTGCATGTTCGAGCGGAAGACCGTCAGACGAGCGACATCTTGCTTGGCAATGCGGGCTCGCGTTTGACGCGAGCGGCGCAGCCGTTGTTCTTTCTTGTTCAGCATGGTGTCGCTCCTTACTTCTTCTTCGTCTCTTTCAGCACCACGCGCTCATCGGCGTAGCGGATGCCCTTGCCCTTGTAGGGCTCGGGAGGACGGATGGCACGCACTTCGGCGGCGATCTGGCCCACTGCCTGGCGATCGGAACCCTTGATCAGGATTTCGGTCTGCGTCGGGCAGGTGACCGTGATGCCAGCCGGCATGTCCTTGACAACCGGATGCGAAAAACCGATCTGCAGGTTCAGCTTCGGGCCGGCGGCCTGGGCACGGAAGCCCACGCCAACCAGCGTGAGCTTCTTTTCGAAGCCCTTGCTGACACCATTGACCATGTTGTTCACCAGAGCGCGCATCGTGCCGCTCATGGCGTTGGCGGCCATGCTGTCGTTCGCCGGAGCGAAAGAGAGCACTGCGCCGTCCTTGCGGACTTCGACAAGCGCATTGGCCTGGCGGACGAGGGTGCCGTTGGCGCCCTTGACGGTGATTTGATCAGCCGTGACCGACACATCCACGCCTTGCGGCACGGTGATCGGCATTTTTCCTACGCGGGACATTGCTCGAATCTCCTTAGGCGACGTAGCAAAGGACTTCGCCACCGACACCGGTAGCGCGGGCCTTGCGGTCGGTCATGACGCCCTTCGGCGTCGTGACGATCGCCACGCCCAGGCCGTTCATGACGGTCGGGATGGCATCGCGGCCGCGATAGATGCGCAGGCCAGGACGGCTCACGCGCTCGATGCGCTCGATGACGGGACGACCTGCGTAGTACTTCAACGAGATCTCGAGTTCCGACTTGACGCCTTCGGTCTTGACTGAGAAGGCATCGATATAGCCCTCTTCCTTCAGGACTTGGGCGATAGCCACCTTGAGCTTCGACGAAGGCATGCTGACAACCGGCTTCTCAACGCTTTGCGCGTTGCGGATGCGGGTCAGCATGTCGGCGATAGGATCACTCATGCTCATGCTGTTTTCTCCTGATTCGCCTGATTACCAGCTGGCCTTGATCACGCCCGGAATATCGCCCTTGAAGGCGAGTTCACGGATCTTCGAGCGTGCCAGACCAAACTTGCGGAACGTGCCGCGCGGGCGGCCGGTGATGCCGCAACGATTGCGCAGACGCACTGGCGCGGAATTGCGCGGCAGCTTCTGCAGTTCGAGACGAGCGATGTAGCGCTCTTCGTCGCTACGCTTGGCGTCATTGATGATCGAGGCCAGCTCGGTACGCTTCTTCGCGTACTTCGCCACCGTCGCTTCACGCTTGACCTGGCGCTGAATGATGGAAGTCTTTGCCATGGGGCGCCTCAGTTCTTGAACGGGAACTTGAACGCCGCGAGCAGTGCCTTGCACTCTTCGTCGTTCTTCGCCGTCGTGGTGATCGAGATGTTCATGCCACGGATCGCGTCGATCTTGTCGTACTCGATTTCCGGGAAAATGATCTGCTCTTTCACGCCGATGTTGTAGTTGCCGCGACCGTCGAACGAGCGGCCGGAGATACCACGGAAGTCGCGCACGCGCGGCAGGGCGATCGTCACGAAGCGGTCCAGGAATTCGTACATCTGGACGCCACGCAGCGTGACCATGCAGCCGATGGGCACGCCGTCACGAATCTTGAAGCCGGCGATTGCCTTCTTCGACTTCGTGACAACAGGCTTCTGGCCGGCAATCTTGGTCAGGTCGCTGACAGCGTGGTCCATGACCTTCTTGTCGGCAACAGCTTCGGACACACCCATGTTCAGGGTGATCTTGGTCAGACGCGGTACTTCCATCACGGACGTGTAACCGAACTTTTCGGTCAGACCCGGGACGATTTTTTCGCGGTAATAGGTTTGGAGACGAGCCATGTCGGACCTCTTATGCCTTGACTTCTTCGCCGCTGGACTTGAAGACGCGAACCTTCTTGCCATCAGCCAGAATCTTGAAGCCCACGCGATCGGCCTTGCCGGTCGCCGGGTTGAATAGCGCGAGATTGGACTGCTGGATCGGCATCGTCTTGTCGACGACACCACCCGTAGTGCCCTTCAGCGGGTTCGGCTTCACGTGCTTCTTGACCACGTTGATGCCTTCGACGATGACCTTCTGCTCGTCGATGCGCTCGGCAACCGTGCCGCGCTTACCCTTGTCGCGACCGGTGGTCACGATGACCTGGTCACCCTTGCGGATCTTGTTCATGGCGTTTCCTTGTACTTCGGAGGCGCTTACAGCACTTCCGGTGCCAGCGACACGATCTTCATGAAGCGCTCGGTGCGCAGTTCGCGCGTCACGGGCCCGAAGATGCGGGTGCCGATCGGCTCCAGCTTGGCGTTGAGCAACACGGCGGCGTTGCCGTCGAACTTGATCAGCGAGCCGTCCTGGCGGCGAACGCCCTTGGCGGTGCGCACGACGACGGCGTTGTAGATCTCGCCCTTCTTCACGCGGCCACGCGGCGCGGCTTCCTTGATGCTGACCTTGATCACGTCACCAATGCCGGCGTAACGGCGCTTCGAGCCGCCAAGCACCTTGATGCACTGGACGGACTTCGCACCGGTGTTGTCCGCGACGTCGAGTCGCGACTGCATTTGAATCATGGATTATCCCCAACTTGCTCCCGCAGACGGCAACACCCGAGAGCGGTCAGTATTGGGCCCGTCAGTGAGCTCCTTTGACGACAGGCAAGGCCTGCGGCTTCTGGAACACCCCGGTTGGGCTGAAATTCCTCCGAGACAAGCAGCGCTGCCCTCTGGTCACTCCAGATGTCGCCAGTGTTGACTGGTGACGGCGAACGTTGCTCACGCCTCTTTGGCGAAGTCGGCCATTATGCATCGGATCATTCGGTCTTGTCAAACCTCGTCGCGAAAGAATCCATGGCGCTCGCCCGGGACAACCTTGTTTTGGGCTGTCGCTCCGAGCGCTTTACGAAGCATTTACACTCTTGAGTCGAACAAAACAGAGGGGGAGAGTCCATGTCGATCAAGGTTTCAGTGCGCCTAGGCGCCATTGCCACGTTGCTGGCGTGCGCCTCACCGTGGGGTGTTGCTGCGGAAGCCGGCACGCCTGCGAGCATCCCGACGGCCGTGTTCTTCAAGCCGGCGACGCTCGCCGAGCCCGCGTTGTCGCCCGACGGCAGCGCGCTCGCGGTGCTGGCGCCGGGTCCACTCGGACGTCGCCAGTTGGCCGTCTTCGAAACGGCCGACCTGCGCAACGTGAAGGTGATTTCGACGTTCGACTCGGTCGACATCTACGAGGTGCGCTGGCTCGACGACAAGCGACTGCTCTTCTCCGCCGGGGACGAGCAGGCGGCGGCGGAAGATCGCGCCAACGGCGGCTACTTTGCCATCGATCGCGACGGATTGAACGGCACGGTGCTCGGCCTGTACGGCAAGCTATCGACGACGGTCTTCAAGTATGGGAAGAAGTGGCTGGGCGACGTCCAGCGCACCCTGGCGGACGGCTCAGGCGACGTCATCACCTCCTACTGGAAGTGGAAGCACCTCGAATGGAGCGACTCCTATCCGGAGCGCTACGACACGCGCGCAGGCCGGGCCAAGCCGCTGTTCGAGGGAAAAATTCCGCTCGGCATCCAATCCTGGTACGCCGACGACCAGGGTGTGCTGCGCGCGGCGATGGGCATCGTGAATCAGGACTCGTTCATGCTGGTTGCCCAGCCGGACGGCACCTGGACGGAGCGCGCACGCTTCCCCACTCACAGCACGCAGGGCGATACCTTCGACATCCACTCCATCGCAGCGGACGGCCAGGCCTATGCGATCCGTACGACTGGCGACGCCGCCCGCTCCAAGGGCGTCTACCGCCTCGACCTCGCCACGGGCAAGACCGATCCGACGCCCCTGCTTAGCGCCCACGGCTTCGACATCGAGCCCGAGTTCGTGTCGAATGACCATTTGCACAAGGTCGTGGGCGCCCATTTCACGACCGACGCCGCGTCGACCGTCTGGTTCGACCCCGAGCTCAAGAAGCTGCAGACGCAGGTTGATGCCTTGCTGCCAGGCCTGGTCAATCGGATCGACGTCGCCTCATGCGGTTGCGGCAACCGCGTCCTGGTGACCTCGAGCTCCGATCGCCAACCTCCGGTCTACCTGCTGTTCGATCGCACCGAGGGCAAGTTGATCCCCATCGGCAGCGCCCGGCCCGCGATCTCGCCGCGCCAGATGGCGATGACCGACTTCTACCGAATCAAGGCGCGCGACGGCTTGGAGATTCCCGTCTATGTCACCAGGCCGCAAGGCAAGGGGCCCTTCTCGACGGTCGTCCTGGTGCACGGTGGCCCCTGGGTGCGCGGCTGGAACTGGTCGTGGGACGCCGAGTCGCAGTTCCTGGCGTCGCGCGGCTACTTGGTCGTCAAGCCTGAATTCCGCGGCAGCACCGGCTACGGCGATCGCCTGGCCGACGCCGGCATGAAGCAGTGGGGGCTGAAGATGCAGGACGACATCGCCGACGCCACCACCTGGGCCGCGAAGCAGGGCTGGGCCGATCCGCAGCGCACCTGCATCGCCGGCGCCAGCTACGGCGGCTATGCCACGTTGATGGGCCTGGTTCGCTACCCGGACCTGTACCGCTGCGGCGTCGCCTCGTCCGCGGTCAGCGACATCGACCTGATGTACGACATCACATGGAGCGACTTCAGCGACCAGTACAAGAAATTCGGTATGCCGCTGCTGGTGGGCGACCAGGACAAGGACGCCGATCAACTCAATGCCACATCCCCGATCCGTCAGGCAGCCCGCATCTCGCGTCCGCTGCTGCTGGCACACGGCCGCCTCGACGCCCGCGTTCCGGTCGAACACGCCTACAAGCTCAAACGCGCGCTGGAGTCGCACGACGCGCCATTGACCTGGATCGAATATCCGGACGAAGCACACGGCTGGTACAAGCCCGCCAACCGCATCGACTTCTACGACCGCATGGTCAAGTTCCTCGACGCCAACATCGGCCCCGACGCGAAGCACTGAGCTCGCGCCCCCGCGCCCGAAGGCTGCTCGCGCGTCACGCGCGGGCAGCGTTTTTCATGACCTCTCAGTGCGGCAACGCCAGGTCGACCATGAACGCGTACTCAGCAGCCGTCTCCTGAAGCTGCGTGAAGCGCCCCGAACCGCCGCCGTGGCCGGCCGCCATGTTGACCTTGAAGACGAGCGGCTGCGCGTCGTCGCCGGCGGCATGCTTGGCCGCCCGCATCTTCGCGACCCACTTGGCCGGCTCGTAGTACTGCACCTGCGAGTCGTACAGCCCGGTGCTGACCATCATGGCCGGATAGGCGTGGGGCTTGACGTTGTCGTACGGTGAGTACGCCAGCATGTAGTCGTGGAAGGCCTTTTCCTTCGGATTGCCCCACTCGTCGAACTCGTTGGTGGTCAGCGGGATGCTCTCGTCGAGCATCGTCGTGACGACGTCGACGAAGGGCACGTCGGCCATGACGCCGCGGTAGAGGTCGGGTCGCATGTTGACGATCGCGCCCATCAGCAGGCCGCCGGCGCTGCGGCCGTTGGCGAACACGCGCTTGCGGTCGCCGTAGCCCTGGGCCAGCAACGCCTCGGTGGCATCGATGAAGTCGGTGAAGGTGTTGACCTTGTGCAGCTTCTTGCCGTCCTCGTACCAGCTGCGGCCCATTTCCTTGCCGCCGCGCACGTGCAGCAGCGCGAACACGAAGCCGCGGTCGAGCAGCGACAGCACCGGCGCGCGGAAGGTGGCGTCGGTGGAGAAGCCGTAGGCGCCGTAGCCGTAGACGAACAGCGGCGCCGTGCCGTCGTGCGGCGTCGTCTTGCGGCGCACCAGCGAGACCGGCACCCGGGTGCCGTCGCGCGCCTGCGCCCACACCCGCTCGGTCACGTAGAGGCTGGCGTCGTAGCCCAGCACGTCGGTGCGCTTGCGCAGCGCGCGGTGGCCGGTGGCCATGTCGACGTCGTAGATCGTGTCCGGCGTCGTCAGCGACGTGTAGCGGTAGCGCAAGGTGTCGGTGTGCTGGTTCTGGTTGACGTCCAGCGTCGCGGCGTAGGCGGGTTCGTCGGCCTGGAGCACCTGCGCACGGCCGTCGGGCACGCCCGCCTTCCAGTGCTGCAGGCGCAGCCGGCGCAGGCCGTCGCTGCGTTCGTCGAGCACCAGGTAGTGGTCGAACAGCTGGAAGTCCTCGATGAGCACGTGCGGATCGTGCGCGACCAGCGGGCGCCAGTGCGCGCGATCGCCGACCTGGCCGTCGGCCACCTGCATCAGGCGATAGTTCGGCGCGTCCCAGTCGGTCAGCACCACCCAACGCGTGCCGATGTGGTCGGCGCGGTAGTGGAAGTGCGGCTGGCGCGGCGCGAGCGCGACGAAGTGGCCGGCCGGGTCGGTCGCGCGCAGCACGCGCTGCTCGTCGTACTCGGTGCTGCTCAGGTCGATCACCATGAAGGCGCGCGAGCCGCTGCGGCGGATCGACGTGTAGCAGCTCTCGTCGGTCTCGTCGTACACCACGGCGTCATGGGCCACGTCGGTGCCGATCACATGGCGCTTGACGCGCCGGCTGCGCAGCGTGGTGGCGTCGTTCTCCACGTAGAACAACGTCTTGTCGTCCGCGGCCCAGGCGATCTCGCCGCTGGTGCCGGGGATGGCCTCGGGCAGCAACGCGCCGGTGGCGATGTCGCGGATGCGGATGACGTACTGGCGCCGGCCAGTGGTGTCCTCGGAATACGCCAGCCAGCGCTTGGCGTCGCTCACCTGGTACTGCGCCACCTGGTAGAAGCTCTTGCCGGCGGCCAGCGGGTTGACGTCCAGCAGCACCTGCTCGGGCGCGCCGGGCTTGCCGCGATGCCAGACGTGGATCGGATGCTCCTTGCCGGACTCGTAGCGCGTCGCATACCAGTCCCCGTTCGACTCGAACGGCACGCTCGCCTCGTCTTCCTTCACGCGCGCCTTCATCTCGGCGAACAGTTGCTGCTCGAGTGGCGTGTAGCGCGCGCTGTACTGCTCGTACCAGGCGTTCTCGGCCTTCAGGTAGTCCAGTACCGGCTGGCTCTGGCGCGTGTCGTCGCGCAGCCAGTAGTACTCGTCGTTGCGCGAGCCGCTCGGCGATTCGACCGCGTGCGGATGCATCGCGGCCACCGGCGGTGCGCCCATCGCAGCGGCGGGCGCGCTCGTGGCCGCGGGGACGGCAGCGCCCGCGACCGTGCCGGCACCTGCCATCAGCAACGGCAACGCGCTGCGCATCGCGTGCTGGACGAGGGGAAACCCCGGGCGAAATTGTCGATTCATGCGGACCCAATGCGGAAGGCGCGACATGCCGTCGCGATCTTGATTAGAACCGACCTCCGACCCATCGGCGGCGACCTGACAGGCTGGGAGGCCTTGCTTGAATTGCTTGACGAAATCGCTGCTGGCCGCGGCGGCCGCACTGTCGACCTGCGCAGGATCCGCGCTCTCGGCAACGCCGGCCGCCAGCGCGCCGGCCGCGTCGCTGCCCGCCGAACTGTTCGCCGCGCCGCCCGACATGGATCGGCCAATCCTGTCACCGCAGGGCGATGCGCTCGCGGTGCTCGTGCGTGACGCGGCCGGGCGCCGCGAGCTCGCGGTGATCGACATCTCCAATCCCGAGTCACCAAAGATGAACATCGCGGCCCGCTCCAACGGGGCGGACATCTCCGGCGTCGAATGGGCGGACAATTCGCGGCTGGTGTTCAGGGTCGACCACGAGCTCGAATCGCTGGCGGACCGCCGGGGCGGCGGCACCTGGGCAGTCGATCGGTCGGGCGAACACGCGCGCCAGCTGCGCCACGATGTCGGCGGCGTGCTCCACGACGGCTCCGGGGACGTCATCGCCTACCGCTCGAGCGGTGGCAGTTGCTACGGCAACTCGACGCGCTACCACTGCGAGGGCGGGTTCTTCGTGCCGCTGCGCCTGGACACACGCACCGACATGACCAAGCCCATGGTCGACGCGCCGTTGCCGGAACACCCGGTTTCCTGGCTGATCGACGGCGCGGGCCAGGTGCGCGGCGTCGTGACAGAGGATGCGGCCGAGGTGTCCCTGTTCGTGCCGCCCGGCGGGCCGGGTGCGTGGAAGCGAATCTCGCACTACAAGACGCTGGAGATGGGCGCCGGCATCGGCTTCCAAGGATTCGGGGCCGACGGCCGCCTCTACGTCAACCAGGGCAGTACCGCGGCCAATGGCGCGGACACGCTCCACGTCATGGATCTGGCCACCGGCAAGATCACGCCCGAGCCGATCGTCAGCGTGAAAGGCTTCGACTTCAGCGGCACGCTGGTGCAGGATTGGGGCAAGCACCGGGTGCTGGGCGTCCACTACGTCGCCGACGCGGACGGCACGGTCTGGTTCGACGCCGAGATGGGGGCGCTGCAGGATCGCGTCGACCAGGCGTTGCCCGGGCTGATCAACATGATCGACGCCGCCGATTGCGGCTGCGCGCAGCGCGTGCTGGTCACGTCGTGGTCGGATCGCCAGCCCGCGCAGTTCCGGCTGTTCGATCGCAAGTCCGGGCAGTTGACACCGATCGGCGGCGCCCACCCGGACATGCGGGTCCAGCAAATGGCGCGCACCACCTTCGAACGCATCGCGGCGCGCGACGGCCACGACCTGCCGGTGTACGTCACCCGGCCGGCCGGCAAGGGCCCATGGCCGACGGTGGTGGTGGTGCACGGCGGTCCGTTCCTGCGTGGCTGGGACTGGCGATGGGATGCTGAATCGCAGTTTCTCGCGTCGCGCGGCTACCTCGTGGTCAAGCCCGAATTCCGCGGCAGCATGGGCTACGGCAACGAGCTGTTCGTCTCGGGCATGAAGCAATGGGGCCTGAAGATGCAGGACGACATCGCCGACGCGACGATCTGGGCCGCCAAGAAGGGTTGGGCGGATCCGGCGCGCACCTGCATCGAGGGCGGCAGCTACGGCGGCTATGCCGCGCTGATGGGCCTGGTGCGCTACCCCGAGCTGTATCGCTGCGGCATCGCGTCCGCGGCGGTCACCGACCTGAACCTGATGTACGACGTATGGTGGAGCGACTCGGGCGACGAATGGAAGAACTACGGCATGCCCGCGATGGTCGGCGATCCGGTCAAGGACGCCGCGCAGTTCACCGCCACGTCGCCGATCGCCCAAGCGTCGCGCATCACCCACCCGCTGATGCTGGCGCATGGCGGACTCGACCGCCGCGTGCCGATCGAACACGCCCAGCAGTTGCGCGATGCGCTCGTGGCGCAGCATGCGCCGCTCACCTGGGTGCTCTACCGCGACGAAGGCCACGGCTGGTACAAGCCCGACAACCGGGCCGACTGGTACCGCAGGATGGAGGCTTTCCTCGCAACGAACGACGGCCCGCTGCCGGCCAAGCCCTGAGCAACGCGTGCCGGGCACCGGATCGCCTCGGCGCAAGCGAAAAGGCCGCCGGCGCGTGACGCGCGGGCGGCCTGCAGCGGCGTCGCGCGCTCGTGCGCGCGCAAGGCTCAGCCCTTGGCCGCCCGGGCCTGGCCCAACATCGTGTCGGCGTCGCTGACCTCGAACTTGCCCGGGCCTTCGATGTTGAGCGTCTTGACAACGCCGTCGACGACCAGCATCGAGTAGCGCTGCGAGCGCACGCCCATGCCGTTGGCGTTGAGGTCGAGCGGGAGGCCGACGGCCTGCGTGAACGCGGCGGAGCCGTCGCCCAGCATGCGCACCTTGCCGGCTGTCTTCTGGTCACGCGCCCAGGCGCCCATCACGAACGCGTCGTTGACCGACAGGCACCAGATCTCGTCGACGCCGGCGGCCTTGAGCGCGTCGAACTGGGCGACGTAGCCCGGCACGTGCTTGGCGGAGCAGGTTGGCGTGAACGCGCCCGGGAGAGCGAAGACGGCCACGGTCTTGCCAGCGGTGGCGGCGGCCACGTCGACGCTGTTGGGGCCCAGCGCGCAGCCTTCGGTCTCGACGTCGATGAATTCCTTGAGGGTGCCCGCGGGCAGCTTGTCGCCAACCTTGATCGTCATGTTTCGCTCCAAAAATGAGAATTGGGGTGACGGCGCAATTCGCCGCCACAAATGAATACGGCCGGAGCGCCAGTATTCCAGCGTTCCGGCCGCAGGGTGCGGCAGCGGGATTTGAACCCCGCTTGCGGCTAGTCGTTTCAGGCCAGGCGGGCCTTCTCGAGCAGCTTGGTCACGACCCAGTTCTTGGTCTTCGAGATCGGACGCGTTTCGGCGATTTCGACCAGGTCACCCATCTTGTACTCGCCCTTTTCGTCATGGGCGTGGTACTTGCGCGAACGGCCGATGATCTTGCCGTACAGCTCGTGGATGACACGGCGCTCGACGAGCACCGTGATGGTCTTCGAACGCTTGTCGCTGACCACGCGGCCCACCAGGGTACGCGTGTTCGTTTCCGACTTCGTCGGGGTCGCTGCTACTTGAGCTTCGGTCATTTCGCGGCTCCCTTCTTCTTCTCGGCCAGGATGGTCTTGGCGCGGGCGATGTCGCGTCGGGTCGTCTTCAGCTGCGTGTTGTTCGTCAGCTGTTGAGTACCCTTCTGCATGCGCAGGCCGAAGTGGGCGCGCAGGAGGTCGGTGACTTCCTTTTCGAGCGCCGGGACGTCCTTGGTCCGCAGTTCAGATGCTTTCATGTATTGCTCCGGGTCACATGCCGATTTGGCGGGTGACGAAGGTGCAGCTCAGGGGCAGCTTGGCAGCCGCGAGCGTGAACGCTTCGCGGGCCAGTTCCTCAGGCACACCATTGAGTTCGTAGAGCACCTTGCCAGGCTGAATTTCAGCGACGTAGTACTCCGGATTGCCCTTGCCGTTACCCATCCGGACTTCAGCAGGCTTCTGCGAAATCGGCTTGTCCGGGAAGATGCGGATGAAGATGCGACCACCGCGCTTGATGTGGCGCGAGATCGCACGACGGGCAGCTTCGATCTGGCGGGCCGTGATGCGGCCGCGCTCGGTGGCCTTCAGGCCGAATTCGCCGAAAGACACGGCGGCGCCACGAGTGGCGATACCGGTGTTGCGGCCCTTCTGTTCCTTGCGGAACTTGCGGCGTGCTGGTTGCAGCATGTCTTATTCTCCTTTGGCTTCGGTCGCTGCAGGCGCAACGACCGGAGCAACTGCCTTGCGCACGACGCGCTTGACAGCAGGCTTGGTGGCGTCGGCGGCACTCGGAGCGCCAGCGTCGGCACGCGGAGCGGCATCGCTACGCGGGCCACCACGGTCGTTGCTGCGCGGCGCGCCACGGCCACCACGGTCATCCGGACGCGGACGACGCGGGCCACGACGATCATCTTCGCCTTCGGTCTTCGGGATCACGGGCGCTTCGCCATTGGCGAGACGGTCACCGCGATAGACCCAGACCTTGCAGCCGATGACGCCGTACGTCGTCTTGGCTTCGGAGAAGCCGTAGTCGATGTCGGCCTTCAGCGTGTGGAGGGGCACGCGACCTTCGCGGTACCACTCGCAACGAGCGATTTCGATGCCGTTCAGGCGACCCGACGACATGATCTTGATGCCTTGGGCGCCCAGGCGCATCGCGTTCTGCATCGCGCGCTTCATGGCGCGGCGGAACATGATGCGCTTCTCGAGCTGCTGCGTGATCGAATCGGCGATCAGCTGTGCATCGATTTCAGGCTTGCGCACTTCTTCGATGTTGACTGCAACCGGAACGTTCAACAGCTTCGTGAGAGCGGCCTTGAGGTTCTCGATGTCTTCGCCCTTCTTGCCGATCACGACGCCCGGACGTGCCGAGTAGATCGTGATGCGAGCGTTCTTGGCGGGGCGTTCGATCAGGATGCGCGAGACCGCGGCATTCTTGAGCTTGGCCTTCAGGTATTCGCGCACCTTCAAGTCTTCGGCCAGCATCTGGGCGAAGTTCTTGTTCGATGCGTACCAGCGCGACGCCCAAGCCCGGGTAACGGGCAGGCGGAAGCCGGTTGGGTGGATTTTCTGTCCCATAGTCTTCCTTGGCGTCAGTTACCGACGGTCACGTAGATGTGGCAGGTACCCTTGCTGATGCGGTTGCCACGACCCTTAGCACGGGCCGAGAAACGCTTCAGGGTAGTGCCCTGTTCGACGTAGATCGACGTGATTTTCAGCTCGTCGATATCCGCGCCGTCGTTGTGCTCGGCATTCGCGATGGCGCTTTCCAGCGCCTTCTTGATGATGCCGGCAGCCTTCTTCTGCGTGAATTCGAGAACGTTGAGCGCGTGGCCCACCTTCTTGCCGCGGATCAGGTCGGCGACCAGGCGACCTTTGTCGCTCGAGAGTCGCACGCCGCGGACGATTGCTTTGGTTTCCATCGTCAGCTCCTTAGCGCTTGGCCTTCTTGTCGGCCGGGTGACCCTTGAAGGTCCGCGTCAGCGCGAATTCGCCGAGCTTGTGGCCAACCATCTGGTCGGACACGTACACGGGAACGTGCTGCTTGCCGTTGTGCACGGCGATCGTCAGACCGATGAAATCGGGCAGGATCGTCGAGCGGCGCGACCAGGTCTTGATGGGCTTCTTGTCCTTGATCGCCACAGCCTTTTCGGCCTTGGCGAGAAGGTGGTGGTCCACGAAGGGACCCTTCTTTAGAGAGCGTGCCATGGTCTAGCCTTACTTCTTGCGGCGCGAGACGATCATCGTCTGCGTACGCTTGTTGTTCCGCGTGCGGTAGCCCTTGGTCATCGTGTTCCACGGAGACACAGGGACTTGACCCTCGCCGGTGCGGCCTTCGCCGCCGCCGTGCGGGTGATCCACCGGGTTCATGGCGACACCGCGAACGGTCGGGCGGATGCCCTTCCAACGCTTCGCACCGGCCTTGCCGTACTGGCGCAGGTTGTGCTCGTCGTTGGACGTTTCGCCGATGGTGGCGCGGCAGTCGATATGGATCCGGCGAACTTCACCCGAGCGCAGGCGGAGCTGAGCGTAGGTGCCTTCGCGCGCCATCAGCGTGCAGGAGGTGCCAGCCGAACGCGCGATCTGCGCGCCCTTGCCAGGCATCATTTCCACGCAATGGACGATCGAGCCGACCGGAATGTTGCGGATCGGAAGCGTGTTGCCGGCCTTGATCGGCGCATCGGCGCCGGACAGGACGGTGGAACCCACTTCGAGACCGCGCGGAGCGATGATGTAGCGACGCTCGCCGTCGGCGTAGCAGACCAGCGCGATGTGGGCGGTGCGGTTGGGGTCGTACTCGATGGTTTCGACCTTTGCCGGGATGCCGTCCTTGGCGCGCACGAAGTCGACGACACGGTAGTGGTGCTTGTGACCACCGCCCTTGTGGCGAATCGTGATGTGACCGTTGTTGTTACGGCCAGCATTCTGCTTCTGCGGCTCGAGCAGCGACGCTTCGGGCTTGCCCTTGTGCAGGTGGGCATGCACGACCTTCACGACGGCACGGCGGCCAGGCGAAGTCGGCTTGAGTTTGATGACGGCCATTTACGCGGCCTCCCCGGAGAAGTTGAGCTCTTGCCCGGCCTTCAGCGACACGTACGCCTTCTTGACGTGGTCGCGGCGGCCGATGGAACGCCCGAATTTCTTGACCTTGCCCTTTTGGACGACCGTCGAAACGCTTTCGACTTCGACCTTGAAGAGCAACTCGACGGCAGCCTTGATTTCCGGCTTCGTCGCGTCGCGCAGAACCTTGAACAACACCTGGTTGTTCTTCTCCGCGACCATGGTGGCCTTTTCCGAAATGATCGGAGCCATCAGGATCGTCGCGAGACGGTTCTCATCGAATTTCTTGACGGCGCTCATGCGTACATCTCCTTGAACTGCTCGATCGCAGCCTTCGTCACCAGGACCTTCTTGTAGAAGACCAGCGACAGGGGATCGGCATAACGCGGCTCGGTGACAAGCACGTTGGGCAGGTTGCGCGAAGCCAGCAGGAGGTTGTCGCCGACGTTGTCGGAGATGACCATCACGGAGCTCAGGCTCATGTCCTTGAACTTCTGGGCCAGCAGCTTCGTCTTGGGGGCGTCGATGTCGAACGAGTCGACAACGGCCAGACGGCCGTCACGGGCCAGCTGCGAGAGGATCGACGCCATGCCGGCGCGATACATCTTCTTGTTCAGCTTCTGCGTGAAGTTCTCGTCCGGGCGATTCGGGAAAGCGCGACCGCCTCCACGCCAGATCGGGGACGACGTCATGCCGGAACGAGCGCGGCCGGTGCCCTTCTGGGCCCACGGCTTCTTCGTGCTGTGCTTGACTTCTTCGCGGTTCTTCTGCGAACGCGTGCCTTGGCGCGCGTTGGCCTGGAAGGCCACCACGACTTGATGGATCAGGGCTTCGTTGTAGTCGCGCGCGAACACGGTGTCCGGAGCGTCGACCTTGGAAGTGGCCTGACCTTGTTCGTTGAGGAGCTCGAGTTGCATCAGTTGGCTCCCTTCTTGGCCTTGACCTTGACGGCGTGGCGCACGACCACATGGCCGTTCTTCGATCCGGGGATCGCACCGCGGACGAGCAGGAGCGAACGCTCTGCGTCAACGCGGATGATGTCGAGGTTCTGCACGGTGACGGTTTCGTCACCCTGGTGACCCGACATGCGCTTGCCCGGGAACACGCGGCCCGGGTCCTGCGCCATCGAGATCGAACCCGGAACGTTGTGCGAACGGCTGTTGCCGTGCGACGCGCGTTGCGAGCTGAAGTTGTGGCGCTTGATGGTGCCCATGAAGCCCTTGCCGATCGAGGTGCCTTGCACGTCGACGAGCTGGCCCACCGCGAACAGGCCGACCGGCACGACGGTGCCCGGCTTGTACTCAGCAGCGACTTCCGCGGTGACGCGGAATTCCTTCAGGATGGTGCCGGCTTCGACGCCGGCCTTGGCGAGGTGACCAGCCGCCGGCTTGATCACGCGCGATGCCTTGCGCGTGCCAAAAGCGACCTGGACGCCGGTGTAGCCGTCGGTGTCGACGGTCTTCACTTGGGTGACGCGGTTGTTGGACACGTCGATCACCGTCACAGGCACGGCATCGCCGTCGTCCGTGAAGATGCGCATCATGCCCACCTTGCGACCCAGCAATCCGAGACGATTGCTTAGACTCATGGTTTTTCTCCAGCCCCTTCGCTTTTCAGCTCAGAGCCTTTGTTTCAATGACCCGACATCGATTGGCCGGGCTGACTTGGTTCTAGCGTAAAAGCCCCTGAGGCCCTTTCCTTTCGGAAATGAGCCAGGGGCCTCTCGCAGAGCCAGCGATTATAGCAGAAGCGGGGAATCCCGCAACCGCCCTGCTTTATTGCAGCTTGATCTCGACGTCCACGCCTGCGGGCAGGTCGAGCTTCATCAACGCGTCGACGGTCTTGTCCGTCGGGTCGACGATGTCCATCAGGCGCTGGTGCGTGCGGATTTCGAACTGGTCACGGCTCGTCTTGTTGACGTGGGGCGAGCGCAGGATGTCGAAACGCTGCAGACGCGTCGGCAGGGGCACCGGGCCCTTGACGATGGCGCCGGTGCGCTTGGCGGTCTCGACGATCTCGAGGGCCGATTGGTCGATCAGCTTGTAGTCGAATGCCTTCAGGCGGATACGGATCTTTTGCTTTTGCATGATGATGTCCTCAAAGAGCGATGTCGGCACTGCCGACGGAAGTTCGGGAAAGTGGGTGCGGCGCCCGGAGGCGGCGCACCCGCATCACGCAAGAGTTAGGCAATGATCTTGGCAACGACGCCGGCGCCGACGGTACGGCCGCCTTCACGAATGGCGAAGCGCAGGCCTTCTTCCATGGCGATCGGAGCGATCAGCTTGACCGTGATCGACACGTTGTCGCCCGGCATGA
>JBDSDD010000040.1:0-36010 GCA_039920745.1 Burkholderiaceae bacterium
CCACCAGCTCCTTGCCAGTGCCCGTGGGTCCGAGCACGAGCACGCTGACCGAGGTCTGCGCCACGCGCCGCACCATGCCGCGCAGCTGCGTCATCGCCGGCGCCTGGCCGACGAGGCCGAGGTCGTCGGTGGCCGTGACCGCGCGCAGCGTCGTGATCTCGGCGTCGAGGCGCGCCTTGCGCAGCGCGCGGGCGACGACGAAGCGCAGCATGTCGGGGTCGATCGGCTTGGTGAGGAAGTCCCACGCGCCGAGCTCGGTCGCGCGCAGCGCCAGCTCGTGCTCGCCATGGCCGGTCAGCACGATCACGGGCACGCCGGGAAAGCGCGGGATCATCTCGAGGCCGATCCCGGGGTCCATGTGCGGCGGCATTGCGAGATCGAGCAGCACCAGCTCGGGCCGCTGGCGCTCGAACGAGGCCAGCGCCTGCTCGCCGTCGCCGGCCAGTGTCACCGTGTGGCCCAGGTCGCGCAGGAACGAGCCGCCCAGTCGCTGGAAGGCGGGTTCGTCGTCGACGAGCAGCACGCGGCCGGCTTCAGGAGATTCGATCATGGTGAGACGGGAAACGAGAGGGTGAAGCAGGTGCGCCACGGCGCGCGCTCGGTCAAGGCCACCGAGCCGCCGTGTGCGCTCATGATGCGCGCGACGATGGCCAGGCCCAGGCCGGTGCCGCCCGGGCTGCGCGAGGCGAAGGGCTCGAACAGGCGGGCGCGAACCTCTTCGGGCACGCCGGGGCCGTTGTCGCAGACGTGCAGCAGCAGCGCGCCGGGGATCGTCTCCGCGTCAACGTGCACATGGCCCGACCGGGCATCGCCCTCGGCGCCCGCGGTGGCCACGCGCGCGTTCTCGAACAGGTTGGTCAGCGCCTGCTCGATGCGGCGAGCGTCCGCGTCGACGAGCAGTTCGCCTTCGAGGCCGTCGCCCAGGCTCACGTCGGGCAGGCGCAGTGCGGCGTGCCGCACCTGCGCCGCGAGGTCGAAGCGCGTTGTCGCGAGCTTCCAGGGCTTGGCGTAGTCCAACAGGTCCTTCGTCAGATTGGCGATGCGGGCCACCTGGTCGGCGACCTCGCGTCGTGTCTCGGTGGGTGCGCCGGCCACCGCCATCGCGATGATGTTGAGCGGGTTGCGGATGTCGTGCGCCACCGTGGCCGCCAGCGAGCCGAGTTCAGCCAGGCGCGCCTGCAACTGGCGCTCGCGTTCGCGTGCGGCGATCTGCTGCGTCTGCTCGACGCGCGCCGCGGCCTCGGCCACGACCGAGCCGAACAGCTCAGCCACGTGGCGCGGGCCCGGCGGCGCGGCGTCCCAGCCGGCGAGTTCGGTGGTCCAGGCCTCGCAGCCGCGTGTGGTCACGAGGCGGGGAGCGGAGGCGTCGATCGTCGCGTGGGCGCCGATGGTCACGAGCACGCGGGTGCCGATGCGCCGGCTCAGCACCGCCGAGGCCTGTTCACCGAGCACGTCGGCGGTCTCGGCCGACTGCAGCGCGTTGCGCCACGCGAGCAGGTCGCCGCCGGTCACCGTGCCGCCGGGATAGACCAGGCGCTCGGCCACGCGACGCACCGGGCCGTTGAGTGCGAGGCAGCTCGCCGCCACCGCCAGGCCGCCGACCCAGCGCGACTCGAACGGCAGCAGCGGCGTCAGCGCCACGACGGCGGCGCCGAGCGCCAGCAGCAGCGTCCACACCAGCGCGCGCCGGGCCCAGGCGTTGGCCACGAACACCCCGTAGCGCAGGATGCCGTAGACGAGGATCACCGGGTACAGCGGCAGGCCCAGCAGCGGGAACGGGTAGACGGGCAAGTCCAGCACCGCCATGCCGTAGCCGGTCAGGCAGACGAAGCCCCACAGGCACGACGCCGCGACCGCCGCGATCTGGTTGAACGCCGGCCGGCGCGCGCGCATCAGCGACCAGAGCAGCACCGCGATGCCGCCGGCGCCCAGGATGATCCACGCGGTGCTGGCGATCCAGCCGGACGCGTACGGCAGCGCGATCCAGCCGATGTAATGGTTGTGGTGGAGGTAGGCCGGCAGCAGGAACTCCGACACCAGTGTCGACACGGCGCCCAGCACGTAGCCGCCCGCGATCACGCCGCGCGGCACGCGAACGCCGCAGAACACGACGACGAAGTGGAAGAAGAACGACGACGTGAACGGCGCGGTGGCCAGCAGCGCCATCGAGGCCCGCTCCATCGTCGGTCCGAACCAGTTGGGCAGTTCGTTGCCGATGATCCACACCGCGATCCCTGCCAGGAAGGCCGCCAGCAGGCGCGCACCGGCCACGCGGTCGGCCCAGGCGAGCAGCACGCCGGCGAGCGCGAGCGTCTCGAACAACGCAAACGCGAGGGTCAGGTGGATCAGCATGCGGCCTGTATACGTGGTTGACGATGCGGGGTTTCTGGACTGTATCCGAAGTATGCAGGTCGAAACGCAAAAGTCAATTAAATCAATGACTTGCGATCGTTCTGTCGGGTGGCCCGCTTCCTGCGAACAGAGAGGCATCCGCACCCGAACGAGAGCTCCCAGATGACCCGCACCCTGATCGCACCGCTCGCCCCGACCGACGCCGCAGCCCGTCCCCTGGACCTGCCCGCCCTCGTCGGCACCGACGGCTGGGCCCGCCTGCCGGCCGCCGTCCGCCGGCGCTTCGGCCCCGGCCACGGCAGCGCCCACTATGTCGGTCGGATGGAACTGCGCTGCTCGCCGGCGGGCCGCGTGTTCGCCGCACTGTCGCACTTGTTCGGCAGCCCGCTGTCAGGCGTGACCTCGGCGGCCGTGCCGACCTCGGTGCAGGTGTTCGACGACGGCCGCGGCGGCATGGTCTGGGAGCGCCGTTTCCACACCGCCGGCGAGCGCGCGCCGCACATCGTCCGCTCGACCAAGCAGCTGGGTGCCGACGCTGGCTTGCAGGAGCGCACCGACGGTGGCCTGAGCATGGCGCTCAAGGTGTTCGAGGAGCGCGGCGCGCTGGTCTTCGAGAGCCAGCGCTTCTCGCTGATCCTGGGCCGCCTGCGCCTCCCCGTGCCGGCGCTGCTGGCGCCCGGCACCTGCCGCGTGACGCACACCGACCTCGGCGACGGCCTGTTCCGCTTCGACCTCGACATGGTCCACCCGCTGTGGGGCCACACCTTCCACCAATCGGGCGTCTTCGCCGACCCCGTCGACGTCGTGACGGCCCCGCTTGCTTCGCGCGCTGCCCCCGAGGGGCGCGCGCAATGAACACCGTCTTCCTCATCCTGGCCGTGCAGGCCGTGCTCGGCGGCTTCGACAACTTCTGGCACCACGAGCTGCACGCCAAGTTGCCGCGGCGCGCGTCCGCGCGTCACGAACTCGCGCTGCACGCCGCGCGCGAGGCGATCTACGGCGTCGTGTTTCTCGGGCTCGCCTGGTTCGAGTGGCGCGGCGTGCTGGCGCTGCTGCTGGCGGCCCTGCTGGCCGCCGAGGTGGTGATCACGCTGGCCGACTTTCTCGAGGAAGACCGCAGCCGCAAGCTGCCGCCGTTCGAGCGCGTGCTGCACACGGTGCTGGCCGTCACCTACGGCCTGTTCCTGGGCACGCTGGCGCCGCACCTGCTCGAGTGGTTCGCGCAGCCTTCCGGCTTCGCCTGGACGCCGCACGGCCGCGTGTCGTGGGCGTTCAGCGTGTGCGCGGCAGGGTTGTTCGCGTGGAGTGCGCGCAACGCAACGGCGGTGCGCCGACTTGGCCGCCTCGCTTCGCCCTCCGCCTCGCAGGGATGCGGCGGGCGTCGAGAATGCAGTGTGACCCGAACCGACCACCTCATCATTCCTGCCGTCCTGGTGACTGGCGCCACGGGCTTCATCGGGCGGACCCTGGTCACGCAGTTGCGGGCCGAAGGCGTGCGCGTGATCGCGCTGGCGCGCGACGTGACGCAGGCCCGCGCGACGTTCGGCCCGGACGTCTGGGTCGTCGACCGGCTCGACGCGATCCCGGCCGAGACGCGCATCGACGCGGTGGTCAACCTGGCGGGCGCGCGCGTGCTCGGCATGCCCTGGACGTCCGCGCGGCGTGCGACGCTGCTCGCCAGCCGCGTGGACGTCACGGCCGCGCTGGTGGCCTTGATGCGACGCCTGGAGCAGCGTCCCCGGGTCCTGGTCAGTGCGTCCGCCGTGGGCTTCTACGGCGCGTCGCCCGCGGGCTCGTTCGAGCCGCTCGACGAGCAGAGCGCGCCGCGGCCCGGCCAGTTCCAGTCGGACTTGTGCGTGGCGATCGAGCATGAGGCGCGGCGCGCCGAAGCGCTCGGGGTGCGCGTCGTGCGCCTGCGCTTCGGGGTCGTGTTGGGCCGTGGCGACGGTGCCTATCCGATGCTGGCGCTGTCGTCGCGCTTCGGCCTGGGCGCGGTGCTGGGGTCGGGTCGGCAGCCGGCGCCGTGGATCCATCTCGACGATGCGGTGGCGTTGATCCGCTTCTCGCTGGGCGAGCCGGGGCTGTCCGGTCCGGTGAATGCCGTCGCGCCCGACACCCGGCCGCAGGCCGATTTCGCCCGTGCGATGGCGGCCTCGTTCGGCCGCCGCGTCTGGTTGCGCATGCCCGGCGCGCCGCTTCGGTGGGCCTTGGGCGAGATGGCCGATTTGCTGCTCGAAGGCCAGAACGTGCTGCCCAAGGAGGCCCTCGCCGCGGGATTCCAGTTCCGGCATCCGACGCTGGCCGACGCCTTCGCCTGTCTGGCGGCTCCGGACGCGGCCATCGCCTGAGCGCATGAGGGGCTTTTGCCCAAGAAGCGCGGTTGGTGCACCGGGATTCGAGGAGATAGGCACAATGCCGCCTCGCGCCGCGTTGGCGTTCCGAACCCCGGGGCGCCGCGCTGCCAACCGTTTCCACAGGACTCGCCATGAGCGCCCATTCCAGCCCTGCAGCCGCCTCCGCCCGCGCCGCCGTCACCTTGCCCAAGCTGCGCGACATGCGCACCCGCGGCGAGAAGATCGCCATGCTCACCTGCTACGACGCCACCTTCGCGCAGGTGCTCGACGAGGCCGGCGTCGACACCTTGCTGGTGGGCGACTCGCTGGGCAACGTCCTGCAGGGCCGCACCAGCACGCTGCCGGTGCTGCTGGCCGACATGGCGTACCACACCGAATGCGTCGCCCGCGTGCAGCCGGCGGCCTGGCTGATCACCGACATGCCGTTCGGCAGCTACGAGAACGGCAAGGGCCAGGCGCTGGACGCCGCGGTGACGCTGATGCGTGCCGGCGCCCGCATGGTCAAGATCGAAGGCGGCGGCTGGACGGCCGAGATCGTGGCCCACCTGGTGGCACGCGGCATCCCCGTCTGCGCCCACCTGGGCCTGACGCCGCAGCGCGTGCACGCCCTCGGTGGCTACCGCGTGCAGGGCCGCGAAGGCGACAGCGGCGCCGTGTTGCGCCGCGAGGCGCGCGAGCTGGCCGAGGCCGGCGCGGCGATGATGGTGTTCGAGATGGTGCCGGCCGCGCTGGCCACCCAGATCACCGACGAGAATCCCGATCTGATGACCATCGGCATCGGCGCTGGCGGCGGCACGTCCGGCCAGGTGCTGGTGCTGCACGACATGCTGGGCCTGGGCGCCGGCCGCAAGCCGCGCTTCGTGCGCAACTTCATGACCGAAGGCGGCTCGATCGCTTCGGCCATCGGTCGCTACGTGGCGGCGGTCAAGGACGGCAGCTTCCCGCAGGCCGACGTCCACACTTACTGAAGACTGAAACCAGCATGCAAGTCATCCACACCATCGACGACCTGCGCGCCGTGCTCGCCGGCTCGACCAAGACGGCGCTCGTCCCGACGATGGGCAACCTGCACGAAGGCCACCTCGCGCTGGTGCGCGAGGCCGCGCTGCAAGGGTTCCCGGTGGTCGCGACCGTCTTCGTCAACCGCCTGCAGTTCCTGCCGCACGAGGACTTCGACCAATACCCGCGCACGCTGGAGCGCGACTGCCAGCTGCTGGAGGCGGCGGGCTGCGACATCGTGTTCGCGCCCAGCGAGGCCGAGCTGTACCCCGAGCCGCAGGCCTTCAAGGTGACGCCGCCCGGGACCATCGCCGACCTGCTGGAAGGCGAGTTTCGCCCCGGCTTCTTCACCGGCGTGTGCACCGTCGTGATGAAGCTGTTCCAGTGCGTGCAGCCAGCCGTCGCGGTGTTCGGCCAGAAGGACTACCAGCAACTGATGGTCATCAAGGCGATGGCGCGCCAGTTCGCGCTGCCTACCGAGGTGATCGGCGCACCGACGATCCGCGCCACCGACGGCCTGGCGCTGTCGTCGCGCAACGGCTACCTCAGCCAGGACGAGCGTGCCGAGGCCATCGCGCTCCCGCGCGCGTTGCTCGCCTGCGCGGCCGCGTTGCGTGAAGGCGCGCGCGACGTCGCCGCCGTGGAGCAGGCACAGGCCGCCGCGCTCACGGCGCGCGGCTGGGTGCCCGACTACATCGCGATCCGTCGCCGCAGCGACCTGCTGCCGCCGACGCCGGACGACCTCGCCGTCCGGCTGCCGCTGGTGGTGCTCGGCGCCGCGCGCCTGGGCAAGACGCGCCTGATCGACAACCTCGAATTCACGCTCTGAGGCGTCAGTCCTCGAACGCGAGCTCCAGCTCGTCGATCAGCGAGCCCACGTAGGCCACGGCGCTGCGAATGGGCGCCGGCGAACTCATGTCGATGCCCGCGAGTTGCATCAACTCCAGCGGCTTGAGCGTGCCGCCGGCCTGCAGCACCTGCAGCCAGCGCTGCACGGCGGCCGGGCCTTCGTCGGCGACCAGGGTGGCCATTGCGGTGGACGCGACCAGGCCCACCGAATAGGTGTACGGATACAGGCCCAGGTAGTAGTGGGGCTGGCGCATCCAGGTCATGCGCGCGCCGTCGTCGATGGTGACGGCGTCGCCCCAGAACTCCTCGAGGATCTCGCCCTTGCAGCGATTGAGCAGCGTCGCCGTGACGGCCTGTCCGGCTTCCGACAGCGCGTAGACCCGGTGCTGCAGCTGCGCCTCCAGCAGGTGGGTGACGAAGTTGTGGTGGTAGGTGCCGAGCAACTGCATGATGACGCTGCGGCGCGTGCGCTTGTCATTGTTGCCGGCCAGGATGTGCCGGGCCAGCAGCATCTCGTGCATGATCGACGGCGCCTCGACGAACGGCATCGAAGGACGCATGTTGACCAAGCGCTGGTGCTTCATCGCCAGTCCGAAATGCGCCGCGTGGCCCAGTTCGTGCGCCAGCGTGAAGACGTTGCGCGTCGTGTTGGCCCAGGTGATCAGGATGTACGGATGCACGCCGTACGGCGACGAGCAGAACGCGCCGGACGACTTGCCGACATTGTCGGCGCGATCGATCCAGCGCTCGGCCATCGCGGTGCGCGCGAACTGCACGTAGTCGTGCCCCATCACCTCCATCGACGCCAGGATCGCGTCGCACGCCTGCTCCCAGGACACGTGCGGCTCGAACTCGGCGTCGAGCGGCGCCTTGATGTCGCAGTAGAGCAGTTGGTCGAGCCCGAGCACGCGGCGGCGCAGCTTCGCGTAGCGCCGCATGTGGGGCGCGAGCTCGGTGCGGATGATCTCGAGGATGTTGCCGTAGAGCGCATGGGGCACCTGGTGCGCCTGCAGCAGGTAGTCCTCGGTGCTCGCGTACTGGCGCAGGCGTCCCACCACGACGTTCTTCTTGACCTCGGTCGCGAAGGTGGCGGCGTAGGTATTGTTGTAGGCCTTGAGGCCGGCGCTGAAGGAGGTCCAGGCCGCACGCCTCACGCTGGGGTCGGCGTGGGACTCGTACGTCGACTCGAAGAGGTTGACGGAGTTGGGGTGCTCCACGCCCTGCGCGTCGGTGAACGGTGCGAACTGGATGTCGCTGGCCTTCGAGCGGCTGTAGATCATGTAGGGCGCGCCCAGCACTTCACCCAGCGCGGCCAGCACGCCTTCGGTTTCGGCGCCGAGGCGGTGCGGGCGGGTCTCGAGCAGGCGCTCCAGCGGCACGCGGTGCGCGGCGAGGCTCGCGTCTTCGGCGAGGAAGCGGGCGACGGAGCCGTCGGGCAGATCGAGGATCTCGGCGTCGACGAACGCGATGCTGGCACCGAGCCGTGCGCCGAGCGCAGCGATGCGGGCTGACGCCGCCTGGTACTGCGGGTTCGTGCCGTCCTGCGCGTTGCGCAAGTAGGCGTAGGTGCTCAGGCGCATGAAGCGCTGCTGGAGCGCCTCCACGGCGTCCAGGCACGCGCGCAGCGTGGCGGCGGATTCGCCCAGCCGACCCCGGTACGGATCGACCTCGGCGCGCGTGGCATCCAGCGCCTCGAACTCGGTCTCCCACTGCCCGGGGTTGCCGAACAGGTCAGCGAGATCCCACGTCATGTCCACGGGCACATCGGCCCGCGCGAGGCGGCTTTGCATGTCGGTTCGTCCTGTTGGTTGGGTCGCCCGGCCCGCCGGCTCGTGGACGGCATCGCAGGCAGTTTGACGTTATCACGCACGCTTCGAGGAGGAACCCGTGGGGCAGCGCGGTGACGTAGCGGAACCCGACCGAAAAGCCGGGGCAATCGGGTAGGGCAAAATTCATGGATGAACGCATCTGTCTCCCCCATCCTCATCCAGCGCCGCGACGCGACGCCGGCCGACACGTCCAGCGGCCACGCGCACTCCGAGCGCTGGAGCGTCGATGCCGTCGAAGCCCTGTTCGATCTCCCGTTCAACGACCTGATCCTGCAGGCGCAGGCGGTGCACCGCCAGCACTTCGCGCCCAACCAGGTCGAACTGGCCACGCTGCTGTCGATCAAGACCGGCGGGTGCCCCGAGGATTGCGGCTACTGCCCGCAGTCGGTGCACTACGACACCGGCGTCGACGCCACCAAGCTGATGGACGTCGCAGCCGTCGCGGCCGCGGCCCGCACGGCCAAGGAACACGGCGCGACGCGCTTCTGCATGGGCGCCGCCTGGCGCGCGCCCAAGGATCGCGACATCGAGGCCGTGTCGGCCATCGTGCGCGAGGTCAAGGCGCTGGGCCTGGAGGCATGCTGCACGCTGGGCATGCTGAGCGAGCCGCAGGCCAAGTCGCTCAAGGACGCGGGCCTCGACTATTACAACCACAACCTCGACACGGCGCCGGAAGCCTACGGCCGCGTCATCACCACGCGCGACTACCATGATCGCCTGAACACGCTGGGCCACGTGCGCGGCGCGGGCATCAACGTGTGCAGCGGCGGCATCGTCGGCATGGGCGAGAGCCGGCGCGAACGCGCGGGCCTCGTGGCGCAACTCGCCAACCTCGACCCGTATCCGGAGTCGGTGCCCATCAACGAGCTGGTGCGTGTCGAAGGCACGCCGATGGCCGAAGAGAAGCCGCTGGATCCGCTCGAGTTCGTCCGCACGATCGCGGTGGCGCGCATCACGATGCCTCTTGCGCGTGTGCGACTTTCGGCGGGTCGTCAGCAGATGAGCGAAGCGGTGCAGGCGCTGTGCTTCCTGGCCGGTGCGAACTCGGTGTTCTACGGGGAGAAGCTGTTGACGACGGGCAATCCGGATGTCGAGAAGGATCGTGCGCTTTTCGCGAAGTTGGGTGTGACGACGGCTGCCAGTCAGCACATCTGATTTTCTTGTTGGTCGATGAGGGGCCGGCGTGCTGCGAAGTGCGCCGGCCTTTGCATTTGCGGTTGCGGTTGCGGTTGCGGGACGCCCTTCCGAGTCGTGCCTCCGACAGGGCGCCCCGCAAAATTCAAGAATGCAAGCGAACAGAAGAAGACGGCACGACAACGACGAACCGCCCCTTCAACGAAGCAAACACAACCGCCGTCACAGCAAGCACCCACACGATCACTGCCCCCGAAGGCAAATCGAGCAGCGCCGACAGCGCGAGACCCAGCGCATAGCCGATCGCGCCAACGCCGTAACCCGCAATCATGCGCGAACGCCCCGTCATGCCCCGCGTCGCGAGTGCCGGAACGATCAGGCTCGTGAAGACGAGATAGACGCCCACCAGTTGCACCGACGCCGTCACGGCGATCGCGAACGTCGCGTAGAACCCGAAACGACCGAAGCGCGAAACGAGCCCCGACGCCAACGCCAGCACCAGCACCGCCGTGATGCCGCCGAGCCACGCAATCTGCGTCTTGCCCACCCACAGGATCTGGCCGACCAGCAGGTCCTTCAAATGCTCGCCGCCGTGCGGATTGCCCGACAGCAGCAGGATGCCCGCACAGGCCGCCAGGATGAACATCACGCCGATCAGCGCCTCCTGGATCTCGGGCCACATCTTCTCGGTCCACGTGAGCAGCAACGCCCCCGCGAGCGCCGCGGCGACAGCCGCGGCCTGCACCGCGACGCCGCCTTCGGGCAGGCCCAGCGCGTCCGCGCCGATCACGCCGAGGCCGGCGATCTGCGCGATGGCCAGGTCGATGAAGACGATGCCCTTGTCCAGCACCTTCGCGCCCAGCGCGACGTGCGTCAGCAGCACCAGCAGGCCGGCAACGAGGGCCGGGCCGAGGATGCCCCATTCGAGCGCGTTCCAGTTCATGATGCGGTCTCCGTGATCACTTCAACGCGCCGACGAGGCGCGTGACGGTGTCGTCGTACAGGCCCGTCAGGTCCTTGGCGCCGTCGGTGCCGCCGACCGTGAACGCGATCTTCACAGCGGGGATGTGCGCATGCTCGCTGAGCCATTCGTCCGGCTTCGGATCCTGGTACGCCGAATAGATGGCCATCTTCGCAGGGCGCGCCTTCAAGGTGTCCAGCACCTCCTGCAGGTGCGACGCGCTCGGCTCGACACCCGGCTTGGGTTCGAGCACAGCCACTTCGACCAGGCCCAGCCAGTCTTCCATGTACGCGTAGGCCTTGTGGTGCGCGACGATGGCCACGCCCTTGAGCGGCTTGGCCTGCACGGCCCAGCGCTGCAGGTTGGCTTGCCACTTCTGCGCGAACGCGGCGGTGCGTTGCTGGTACTGCGCGGCATGCACCGGATCGACCAGCGCGAGGCGGGCGCCTAGCGCGCTGGCGACCAGCGCGATGTTGCGCGGGTCGGTCTGGATGTGCGGGTTGCCGCCCGGGTGCACGTCGCCTTGGGATCGATCGACCTGCTTGGGCACGTCGAGCTTGCGCACGAAGTCCGCCGCGGCGAAGTTGCCCGGCTGGCCCGGTTGCAGCTTCGGGTTGCCCGACTGCTGCAGCAGCACCGGCAGCCAGCCGATCTCGAGCTCGGCGCCGGTGCATGCCACCATGTCGGCGTTGCGGGCGCGCGAGATCAGGCTGGGCTTGGCCTGCACCTGGTGGGGATCCTGCATCGCGCTGGTGGCGACGCCGACGTCGACGAGGTCGCCGCCGATCTCCTGCGTCAGCGCGCCCCATTCGGGTTCGCAGGCGAGCACCTTGACGGCGGCGCGGGCGGGCAGGGAGACGGCGGCGAGCAGCGCCAGGGCGGTCAGCGTGGGGGTCTTGAAGGTCGTGGTCATGGACGGGTCCTCGGGTTCGGATGCGGTGATCAGTACGCGTGCGCGCCGTGCGCGCCGAGCGCGGTCTGGTACTGCAGCAGGAATTGGTTATCGACGAAGCCCTGGCGCGTGCGGTCCTGCGCGAACTGCAGGCGGATGCGGGCGAACTCGCTCTCGTTGAAGTCGAACATCAGCGAATTCTTGGTCGGGTGGAAGTTGTCGGCGATGCCGGGCGCCAGGGCCCAGTTGTCGTGGCCCGGATCGAGGCGCTCGGTGCGCAGGCCCACGCGCCACAGCGGCATGAATTGCCAGACACCCTGGACGTAGCCGCCCGATTGCACCTGGTGCAGCGCCAGCGGCCCTTCGGCGAGCCCGTTGAGGTCGCCGTTGCGCCGGCTCTGCAGGTACTCGCCCTGCAGCTTGAAGTAGGTGCGCGTGGCGTTGCCATTGGGCGCCCACTTCATCACGCCGTCGGCGACGACGACGCGCGTGCGACCACGGAACTCGGCCGTGGCGCCGAGGCCGGCGAACGCGTCTTCCTGCAAGGCCTGGCCGTTGGACGACGCCTGGAGCAGCGACAAGCCGCCCTTCCAGGTGATGCTGTCGCCGATGTCGCCGCCCGTGTGGAACGTGAACGCCGTCATGCCGGCGGCGTTGCGGCTGGCGTTGTCGCCCGGGAAGCCGCGGCCGCGGCCGGCCTCGAGGCCGAACTCCATGTACTGGTCGGTGGGCGCGAGCCAGTGCAACTGCACGCCGTCGTCGGCGTACTGCGTGCCCAGCATCGCCTGGTACGCGGCGGGCGCGTCGACGAAGTCCCAGGTGTGGCTGTGCTGGCCATTGAGGTAGCCGATGGCGGAGAAGAAGCGGCCGGCCTTGAGCACCAGGCCGCTGGGCAGCGTCGTCGTGGTGATGAAGGCTTCCTCGGCCGAGATCGTGTCCTCGCCGGTGATCGACAGGTTGATGTTGCCGGCCAGGTAGGGGTCGATGTTGGCGGCCAACGCGAGTTCGGACTCGGCCAGGCTGAAGCCGCGCGAGCCGACGCCGATCCCGGCGCCCGGCGGCAGCGCGAAGCCGGTGATGCGGGCCTGGCCGGGATCCTGCGACGTGTGCGCGTAGGTGCCCGACAGGATCAGCGAGATCGACGGGTTGAACGCATTCGCGCCGCCACTGGCCTCGCCGGTGGGGGCGGCGACGCTGGTGTCGACCGTGGCGACGGTGGCGGGCGCCGGCGTCATGGCGACGCCCGGGTCAGGTGCGGACTCGGCGGCAACCGGCGCCGTGCTGGACTTGGTCTTGGCCAACTCGGCTTGCGTGTCATGCAACTGCGACTCGAGCGCGCCGATGCGCTTGTCGTAGTCGGACTTCATCGCCGCGAGCGCCTTCTTCAGGTCGGCGACGTCGCTGGCCGGCGAGGCGAGCGCGACGCTTTGCAGGCCGACGGCCAGCGTCAGGGCGGCGACGAGACGCAGCGGGCGGAACGGCGACATCGAGGTGCCGGTGTGGGTGTGGAACATGGTTGGTCTCCCGACTCGCGGGCGCGCCGTGCGTCAGGCGCGGGCGGGCACGGGAGTCGTCGAGGCGGGCGGCCGGGATGCGGCGACCCACCGGGCAATCAGGGGAAGGGCGAGCCCGTCCGGCGGCGGCCGGGTGGGGGCTCCATGCGGGCCGCGGCGCGCACAAGGCGGCCGGGACGCGCGGGCGTCAGGCGGCGAGAACCGGCTGCGCGGGCGGCGCGCGCGACGCGTACGGGAGCGTGACGCGTGCAACGAACGTGTGCTCGACCCACGCCACGCTGGACGCGGCGCTGGACGCAGCCAGCAGGACGGCCGCGGTGGGCGCGGGCGCGGCGCCGCCGAGTGCGGCCGCCAGCAGGCAGGTAGGGCAGTCGTGCGTGGCGCTCGCGTGCGGATCATGCGTCGGCGCGGCCGTGGCGACGTGCGAGAACTCGTGCGCCGTGGCCGCGAACTGCGCGCCGCCCAGCGTCAACGCCAGGCCCAGCACCCACACGAAGGGGTGCCGTGCGATCCAGCGGCGAAGGGCTTGCAGCGACATGGGTGAACGACGGTGCCGGCGTGCAGGCAGGGCTGCGTGCGGAGGCGATACGGGAAAAGAGAAGCTTAACGCATCCGCGCCGATGCGCCGACGGCGTCCGGGCCCCGAAATCGGCCGTCTGTCGCAGACGAGCATGTGCCTGGTGATGGTGGGCGTGCCCATCCTGCCGTGGGCCCTGCTCAGCTTTGCCGTGAGGCGTCAGAAGGCGAAGATCCCGAACGCCAGCTACTGGTTCGCGGCCTCGCGCCGTGGTGCGACCGTGCGCTTCCTCTTCACACAATGCGCGTGGTTCGGCGTCATCTCGACGGTCTTCCTGGGCTGCGTCTTCTGGCTGGTCTCCGCCGCCAACGCCGGTGCGCCAGCGCATCCCGTGCTGGAACCCCGGCAGATGCATCTCGCCCTGGGCGCACTACTGGCAGTGGTGGCGACCTGGGTCACCGTGCTGAACATGCGCTTCAGCCGCGAGACGGCCTGAAGCGACTCATTGTTCGACGAACGCGCGTTCGATGACGTAGTCGCCGGGCTTGGTCGTGTTGCCTTCGTTGAAGCCCTTGGCTTCCATCATCGCCTTCAGGTCGCGCAGCATTTCGGGGCTGCCGCAGATCATCACGCGGTCTTCCGCCGGGTTCAGCGGCGGCAGGCCCAGGTCGGCGGCGAGTTGGCCATTTTCCAGCAGGGTGGTGACACGGCCTTCATGACGGAAGGGCTCGCGCGTGACGGTCGGGTAGTAGAGCAGCTTGCCCGAGAGCAGTTCGCCCAGGAACTCGTGCTTTGGCAACTCCTGCTCGATGTAGTCGTGATAGGCCAGTTCCTTGACTTCACGGGTGCCGTGCACCAGCACCACTTGCTCGAAGCGCTCGTAGGTTTCCGGGTCGCGGATGATGCTCAGGAATGGGGCGACGCCGGTGCCGGTGGACAGCAGGTACAGGCGCTTGGCCGGGAGCAGGTAGTCGATCAGCAGCGTGCCCGTGGGCTTGCGGCCGACGATGATGGTGTCGCCGACCTGGATGTGCTGCAGGCGCGAAGTGAGCGGGCCGTCCTGCACCTTGATCGACAGGAACTCGAGGTGCTCCTCGTAGTTCGCACTGGCGATCGAATAGGCGCGCAGCAGCGGCTTGCCGTCTTCCTTGCGCAGGCCGATCATCGTGAAATGACCGTTCGAGAAGCGCAGCGACGGGTCGCGCGTGGTGGTGAAACTGAACAGTCGGTCAGTCCAGTGATGCACGCTCAGCACGCGCTCTTCGTTGAAGGCACTCATGGTCGGGAGGGTCGGCAGGTCGATGTAACGGTCGCGGCCCGGGCGGGCCCGGGGAAAACCCGCTATTGTCGCAGAGCGGGCTTGCTCGCTACGCCGATAAGCTCAATCGGAAAATGAATTAGGGCGCAGCCTGGCCCTTTCGGCCCGCAGCCTCGTCCTGCAACCAGGCTGCGAAAGCTTGCAGGGCGGGCAGTTCGGCCTTGGTCTCGGGGTAGATCAGCGAGTACGCGCGCTGGCCGCTGACCGGCCGCGGCGCGATGTCGACGAGCCGGCCTTGCTGGAGTTCCTCCTGCACGAAGAACGGCGGCGCCAGTGCGACGCCCATGCCATGCACGGCCGCCTCGGTGAGCATCGAGAACAGTTCCAGACGCGGGCCGGCCATCGCCTGCGACACGACCAGGCCCAGTCCGTCGAAGAACTGGCGCCAGGCATACGGTCGCGTCGACTGCTGGAGCAACGGCAGGCGCGCCCAGTCGGCGGCGGTCTGCGGGCGCTCGGCCACCAGCGCCGGACTGGCGACGGCGATCAGCTCCTCGCTCATCAGGAAGCACCGCTCGGTGCCGGGCCACGCAGCGGAGCCCATTTCACCGGCGTGGATTGCGGCGTCGAACGGGGTGTCGGAGAACAGGAAGGGCCGCGTGCGTGAGCTCAGGTGCACGACCACATGCGGGTGCGCGCGGTGGAACGCAGGCAGGCGCGGTAGCAGCCAGCGCGTGCCGAAGGTCGGCACGACCGCCAGTTCCAGTGAACTGCCGCGGCCGCCGCGGGCCATCAGCTCGAGCGTGTCGCGCTCGACCTCGTCCAGCCGCGCGCCGACGCTGCGGCTGTAGGCGAGGCCGGCCTCGGTCAGCATCACGCCGCGGCGGGTGCGCTGGAACAGGCGCACGTCCAGGAAGGACTCGAGCGTGGCGACCTGGCGGCACACCGCGCTTTGCGTCACCGACAGCTCCTCGGCGGCCTTGGTGAAGCTCTGGTGGCGGGCAGCCGCCTCGAAGGCTTCGAGGGCGCCGGTGGAAGGCAGCTTGCGTCGCATGGGATTGTGGGGTCAACGAGTGCGTATTGTGCACAGGATGGTGCGGATAAAGCGGTTGTTGGGGTCAATGCACCGGCCTATAGTGCCGCATTCGTGCGCAAGACGCATCCCGTCGCCGCCTCCGTCCCCTCTTCAGAAAGATCGCCATGAGCTCTTCCCGCGCCAGCTTCCACTGGGACGACCCGTTGCTGCTGTCCGAGCAACTCAGCGACGACGAGCGCATGGTCGTGGACTCGTCGCGTGCGTACTGCCAGGACAAGCTCAAGCCGCGCGTCCTCGAGGCCTTCCGCCACGAGAAGATGGACGCCTCGATCTTTCCGGAGATGGGCGCACTGGGCCTGCTGGGCCCGACGATTCCCGAGCAGTACGGCGGCTCCGGCCTGAACTACGTCAGCTATGGCCTGATCGCGCGCGAAGTCGAGCGCGTCGATTCCGGCTACCGTTCGATGATGAGCGTGCAGAGCTCGCTGGTGATGGTGCCGATCAACGAGTTCGGCAACGAAGCCACCAAGCAGAAGTACCTGCCCAAGCTGGCCACCGGCGAATGGATCGGCTGCTTCGGCCTGACCGAGCCGAACCACGGCTCCGATCCGGGCAGCATGGTCACGCGCGCCCGCAAGGTCGACGGCGGCTACGCGCTCTCCGGCGCGAAGATGTGGATCACCAACTCGCCGATCGCCGATGTGTTCGTGGTCTGGGCCAAGGACGACGAAGGCTCGATCCGCGGCTTCGTGCTGGAAAAGGGCTGGAAGGGCCTGAGCGCGCCGGCGATCCACGGCAAGGTGGGCCTGCGTGCGTCGATCACCGGCGAGATCGTGATGGACGAGGTGTTCTGCCCCGAAGAGAACGCTTTCCCCGACGTGCGTGGGTTGAAGGGCCCGTTCACCTGCCTGAACTCGGCGCGCTACGGCATCGCCTGGGGCGCGCTGGGCGCGGCGGAAGACTGCTGGCACACCGCGCGCCAGTACGTGCTCGATCGCAAGCAGTTCGGCAAGCCGCTCGCGGCCAATCAGCTGGTGCAGAAGAAGCTGGCCGACATGCAGACCGAGATCACGTTGGGCCTGCAAGGCTGCCTGCGCCTGGGTCGCATGAAGGACGAGGGCACGGCCGCCGTCGAGATCACGTCGATCATGAAGCGCAACTCGTGCGGCAAGTCGCTGGACATCGCCCGTGTCGCACGCGACATGCTGGGCGGCAACGGCATCTCCGACGAATTCGGCATCGCTCGCCACCTGGTCAACCTCGAGGTGGTCAACACCTACGAAGGCACGCACGACATCCACGCCCTCATCCTGGGTCGAGCGATGACCGGCATCGCGGCGTTTTGAGCCCCACGGTCGCTGGCGCTCCCTGCCTCCGAGCGGCCCGGCAGAGCCGGTTCCGCCGCTCCCTTGAACTTTGCTTGATGCGTTTGAGCGGCAGCGCCGGTACCGGTGGCATGCCGGCGGCGCTTCGTTGATTGGATCTTCAGATGACGACTACGCCGAAAGCCTTGGCTGGTGTGAAGGTGCTGGACCTGTCGCGCGTGCTCGCGGGCCCGTGGGCCGGGCAGTTGCTGGCCGACCTCGGCGCCGACGTCGTCAAGGTGGAGCGCCCCGGTGCCGGTGATGACACGCGCTCCTGGGGCCCACCGTGGCTCAAGGATGCGGCCGGCGAGCAGACGCGCGACGCCGCGTACTACTTCTGCGCGAACCGCAACAAGCGCTCGGTCACGATCGACATCGCCGATCGCGAAGGCCAGATGCTGGTGCGTCGGCTCGCGATGGAGGCCGACGTCGTCCTCGAGAACTTCAAGGTCGGCGGCCTGGAGCAATACGGTCTCGACCACGCCAGCCTGTTGACGATGAAGCCGTCGCTCGTCTACTGCTCGATCACCGGCTTCGGCCAGACCGGCCCGTACGCACAGCGCGCCGGCTATGACTTCCTGATCCAGGGCATGGGCGGGCTGATGAGCGTCACCGGGCGTGCCGAAGGCGAGGAGGGCGCCGGGCCGCAGAAGGTGGGCGTCGCGCTGACCGACATCCTCACCGGCCTGTACGCCACCGTCGGCGTGCTGGCAGCGCTCGCGCACCGCGACCGCACCGGCGAGGGCCAGCACATCGATCTCGCGCTGCTGGACGTGCAGGTCGCCTGCCTGGCCAACCAGGCGGCCAACTACCTGATCGGCGGCGCGGTGCCGCGCCGCATGGGCAACGCGCACCCCAACATCGTGCCGTACCAGGACTTTCCGACCGCCGACGGCGACATGATCCTGGCCGTCGGCAACGACGGCCAGTTCGCCAAGTTCTGCCAGGTGGCGGGCAAGTCCGCGTGGGCCACCGACGAACGCTTCGCGACCAACGCGGCGCGCGTGCAGAACCGCGCCGTGCTCGTGACGCTGCTGCGCCAGACCACCGTGATGCGCCCGACGCACGAGTGGATCGCCGCGCTGGAGACCGCCGGTGTACCCTGCGGCCCGATCAACCGCCTCGACGAAGTGTTCGCCGATCCGCAGGTGATCGCGCGCGGCCTGCGCATCGAGTTGCCGCACGCGCTGGCCGGCACGGTGCCGGGCGTGGCCAATCCGATCCGGATGTCGGCATCGCCCGTCGCCTACGACCGCGGGCCGCCGGTGCTGGGCGAGCACACGGCGGAAGTGCTCAACCAGTGGCTGGGCGTCGGCGCCTGAATCGGCGGTACGCCTGACGCCGACTCAGGCGTCGTCGTCGCCATCGTCGTTCGCGGCGCCGTAGAGGTCCATATCGAGGCGGATACCGCGCTCACCGAGTGCCAGCAACGTCGCCGTGGGCAGGCTCACGCCTTCGTTGGGCTCTTCCATGAACCAGCCGCAGAACAGGTCGATCCGGTAGCGCGAGGCCAGGGACTGCCAGACGGCCAGGTCCGTGGTGAGCTGGCCGAGGATCTGCGCGATCTGTCCTTCGGGATCAGCGGGCTCGGCGTCGTCGGCCGAGAGGCGCCAACTGCCGGTGCGCCAGACCGCCGGGCCGGGACCCTCGTTGCGGTCACCGCGAGCGCGCGCGGTCGTGGGTTGCGCGCCCAGCAGCGCCGTGATCTCGGCCGGCTGCAGGTCGTCGCCGAACAGGCGCAGGGTCGCGCGCGAGCGTGCGAGGCCGGCCATCGCTCAGGTGCCTTCGGAGTCCTGCTCATCGACCGGATCCGGCGCCGCGGCGACTCGGTAGGACTCGGTCGCCCAGGCGCCGAAGTCGCCATTGCGACAGCGCATGCTGCAGAACGGCCGCGCCTCGTTGGACGGGCCGTACTTGCAGGGCTTGCGGCAGGCCGGGCAGGTGATGTCGCGCTCGGGACCTTGCAGGCTCGGTGGGATGGCGGACGCGCTCATGCGTGGATCTCTCGTGCGGGGGTTCAGGCGCAGAGCGCCAACTCGAACGCGCAGTCTTCGGTCAGCGGGCGCAGCCGGCCTTCGCCGTCGGCCTTCATCAGCCGGATGGACACCATCAGCCGGTGGCCGCTGATCTCGGGGACCAGGTCGGCCTCCAGCGGCAGCTTGACGCGCAGCAGGTGGTAGGTGCGCGCGGTGGGCAGGCTTTGCTGGTACTGGCCACCGTTGGCCACGACCTTGTGGGGCACGCCTGACTCGCGCAGCAGGCCCAACAGCACGTGGAGGGCAACTGAAAGCGGCGTCAGGGTGTCTGTCCAGCGCTGCAGGTCGGCGCGGCGCTGGGCGGGCGGGTAGTGCTGCCAGGCGTAGTACGCGGGCAGGTCGAATGCGCAGGTGCCGCCGGGGATGCCGATGCGGCTGCGGATGCTCATCAACCACTCGTTGGAGGTCAGCGCCTGGCCGGCCTTGCCCGGGGACTCGTTGAGATCCTTGAAGGCGGTGTCGATGCGAGCGATCACGTCGTCCAGCGCCGCTTCGGAGATCGCCGGGTTGCCGCGGTAGCCCATCAGCTGGAGCTTGTGGCGATCCAGTTCCTTGAGCACGTCGGACTTCAGGTCGGCGCGCGCTGCGACGTCGATGATCTCGAACATCGAGGCCAGCGCATAGTGGTGGTCGACCGGGTCGTCGCGTGCGATCAGGCCAGCCATGCGGTCGAACAGGTGTTCGAGGCGAAGCATCGTGCGGATGCCTTCGTTGAACGGATATTCGTATAGGACCAAGGCGTTCTCTGGTTCGGCGGTGAGCGCGATTGTTTCACACGCGTTACGACCTTCGCTCCCCCAAGAGTGCTGGTGCGCGCAATCTGGAGCTTTGTCCTACAAGAACACGACAACTGTGGTCACAAATTGGTGACCCAATGCGCCCACAAGGCGTCGGCTTCGGCCTCCAACTGCGCCAATGTGAGCGCTTCATTGAATATCACGGCATCCGCGATCGCGCGCCGCTGCGCGCGCGAGGCTTGCTGCGCGATTGTTCGTTCGACCGCGTCGGCCGTCCACCCCGAGCGCTCGACGACGCGGGCCACCTGGGTGGCGGCGGAGCAATCGACGATCACGACGCGATCCACGCGCGCGCGCCAGGTGGGCGATTCGGTGAGCAGCGGCACGTCGAACACGACGGCCTGCCCCGCACGCGCGCGGGACGCCTGTGCGCGCGTGGCGGCGCCTATCAACGGATGCAGGATGGCTTCCAGCCGGTGGCGTTCGGTGGGCTGGCCGAAGGCCAGGGCGCGCATCGTCGCGCGATCCATCGCGCCGTCGGCGCCGATCATGGCGGGGCCGAACGCCGCGGCGATCGCGGGGATCGCAGCGCCGCCGGGAGCCGTCAGCGCGTGGGCAAGGGCGTCGGTGTCGACCACCAGCGCACCGAGCGTGCCCAGGCGACGCGCAACGGTGCTCTTGCCGCTGCCGATGCCGCCGCTGAGGCCGATCCTCAGGCCGGGAAGTGGATGCCCACCCATGACAGCAAGGTGTCGGTACCGACGAACATCACGACCAGGCCGCCGCCGACCAGGAACGGGCCGAACGGGTACGCGTGGCCATCGTCATTGCCGGACAGGAAGTGGCGCGGCACGTTGATGAACAGGGCGACGATCGACGAGATCAGGATGATGGGCAGGATCGCCTGCCAGCCGAACCAGGCGCCGAGCGCGGCCAGCAGCTTCAGGTCGCCGCCGCCCATGCCCTCCCTCTTGCGCAGCAGCGCATAGCCGTTGGCGATCACCCACAGTGGCATGTAGCCGGCGACCGCACCCAACACGGCGTCCTGCAGCGCAACGGTGCAGCCGACCGCCGACACGATCAGGCCCAGCCACAGCAGCGGGTAGGTGAGTTCGTCAGGCAGCAGCGTGGTGTCGATGTCGATCATCGCCATCGCGACCAGCAGGCCCAGCGCGACGCACCAGGCGAGGGTGATCGGATGCGGGCCGAACTTGTACGACGCCAGCGCGAACAGCAGGCCGGTGACGGCCTCGATGATCGGGTAGCGCACCGAGATCGGCGTCCCGCATGCCGAGCACCGGGCGCGCAGCACCAGCCAGCTCAGGAGCGGGATGTTCTCGTACCAGCGGATCTGATGGCCACAGGCGCCGCAGCGCGAGCGCGGCGTGGACAGCCCCAGGTGGGACAGGCCTTCGAGGTGCCCGAGCAGTGACTTGCCCGCGATGGTCAGGTCATCCGGCTGGGCCTTGGAGAAGACCCGCTTCCAGATGTCGCCGTCCTCGAGCATGCCGCCCGCGTCGAGCAGCCATTCGCGCATCATGATGATCGGCTTGCGATAGATCACCACGTTGAGAAAGCTTCCGACCAGGAGTCCGAGGACTCCCAGGAAGGCCGGTACGCCGCAGAGCTGCCAGAACTCGTCGAGAACCGAGTGGACTACGTCGAGGATCGTCTGGAGGTCCAACGCTCAGACCACCTGGCCGATCTTGAAGATGGGCAGGTACATGGAGATCACGATGCCGCCGATCAGGGTGCCGAGCACGACGATGATGATTGGCTCCATCAGGGTGGACAGGCCCTTGACCATCTCGTCGACTTCGTCCTCGTAGAACTCGGCGCAGCGTGCCAGCATGTCGTCGAGCGCACCGGATTCCTCACCGATGGCCGACATCTGCAGCACCATCGTCGGGAACACGTTGGTGCTCGTCATGGCGGTGGTCAGCGCCGAGCCGGCGGCGACGTCGCGCTGGATCTGCTGCGTGGCCAGGGCGAACACGAGGTTGCCCGACGTGCCGCCGACGGAGTCGAGCGCCTCGACCAACGGGACGCCGGCCGCGAACATCGTGGACAGCGTGCGCGTCCAGCGTGCGACGACAGACTTGAGCACCAGGTCGCCGAAGATGGGCAGGCGAAGCAGCAGGCGGTCCATGAAGAACTGCATCTTCTCGGATCGCTTCCAGGACTGTATGAACGTGTAGCCGCCGATGATCAGGATGCCGAAGATCAGCCACCAGTAGTGGATGAAGAAGTCGCTCATCGCCATCACGATCAGCGTGGGCGCGGGCAGTTCGGCGCCGAACGACGCGAACACTTCCTTGAAGGACGGAATCACGAAGATCATGATGACCGTCAGCACGCCGAACGCGACGACGACGACGGCCGTCGGGTAGATCAGCGCGGACTTGACCTTCTGCTTGATCGCGATCGTCTTTTCCTGGTACAGCGCCAAGCGGGCCAGCAGTTCTTCCAGGATACCGCCGGCTTCACCGGCCTCGACCAGGTTGCAATACAGCGCGTCGAAGTATTGCGGATGCTTGCGGAAGGCCGAGGAAAGGCTCGTGCCGGTCTCGACGTCGCCGCGGATCTCGTTGAGCAGGCGGGTCAGGCGCGGATTGGGGGATCCGCGGCCGACGATGTCGAACGCCTGAAGCAGCGGCACGCCGGCCTTCATCATCGTCGAGAGCTGGCGCGTGAAGATCGCGATGTCCTTGCCGCCGATGGACTTGCCACCGCTCAGCCGACGCTTCTTGACCTTGGTCACCATGATGCCCTGGCGGCGCATGCTGGCGCTCACCGCGGCCTCTCCGCCCGCGCGCAATTCGCCGCGCACGAGCTTGCCGGTGCGGTCCTTGCCTTCCCACTCGAAAATGAAATCAGGGGCGCTCTTCGCCGCCATTGCAGTAGCCATCAGTCCTCCAACCGCCCTGTCGGGCATGGTTGCGCGATTCTGCCTTGGAGAAGGCGTGATTTGAGCTCGACTTGTAAGCGACTCATTCGTTCGTGCTCGAAATGACTTCCTCGAGCGTCGTGACGCCGATCTTGACCTTGACCAATCCGGACTCGCGCAGCGTGCGCACGTTATCGGACTTGGCACACCTGGCGATGTCAGTGGCATTGCCCTGCTGCAGGATCACCTGCTGCATCTGATCGGTGATGGGCATCACCTGGTAGACGCCGACCCGGCCGCGATATCCATTGTTGCAATTTGAGCAGCCGACGGCGCGGTACGGACGCCACGTGTCGTCCAGCATCTCTTCGGTGTAGCCGGCGCGCAGCAGCGACGCGCGCGGATAGTCGGCCGGCACCTTGCAGCTCTCGCACAGGCGGCGCACCAGACGCTGAGCCGTGATCAGCAGGATCGACGACGCGATGTTGAACGGTGCGACCCCCATGTTCTGCAGTCGGGTGAGCGTCGTCGGCGCGTCGTTCGTGTGCAACGTGGACAGCACCATGTGGCCCGTTTGCGCGGCCTTGATGGCGATGTCGGCGGTTTCAAGGTCGCGGATTTCGCCGACCATGATGACGTCCGGATCCTGGCGCAGGAAGGATTTGAGCGCAGCTGCGAAATTGAGGCCGGCCTTGTCGTTGACGTTGACCTGGTTGACGCCCGGCATGTTGATTTCGGCCGGATCTTCCACGGTCGAGATATTCACGCCTGGCTGATTGAGCATGTTCAGGCAGGTATACAGCGACACCGTCTTGCCGCTACCGGTCGGGCCGGTGACCAGCACCATGCCGTACGGCCGCACGATGCAGGCCATCAGGCGTTCCTTTTCGGGCGCCTCGTAGCCGAGTGCCTCGATGCCCAGGCGCGCGCTGGACGGGTCGAGCACCCGGATCACGATCTTCTCGCCGTACAGCGTGGGCAGCGTCGAGACCCGGAAATCGATTGTCTTGCTGCCGAACTTGAGCTTCATCCGGCCGTCCTGGGGGACGCGCTTTTCGGAGATGTCGAGCCGCGAGATGACCTTGATGCGCGAGGCCAGCTTGTCTTTGATGGCGATGGGCGGCTGCGTGATCTCGCGCAGTTCGCCGTCGACGCGGAAGCGCACGCGGTAGTTGAATTCGTAGGGCTCGAAGTGCAGGTCGGACGCGCGCAGGTTGATCGCGTCGATCAGCATCTTGTGCAGGAACTTGACGACCGGGGCGTCCTCGACCTCGGTCGAGACGTCCGCCTTTTCCTGCTGGGCCGACGGGTCTTCTTCGGAGACCTCGAACTCGAAGTCGGACGAGGTCAATGCCTCCATCGACTGCGTGGTGGTGGTCTGCTGGTCGGCGACCAGCTTCATCAGCTTGTCGTACTCGACGACGATCCACTCGGGCGCGAGCTGGGTGGCGAACTTGATGCGTTCGACGGCTTCCTGGTCGGTGGGATCGGCGCAGGCGATGAACAGGCGGCCGCCGCGCTTGCCGAGCGGGAAGATGCGGTACTGCGACACCAGCTTGGCGTCGACGATGCCTTGCGGCAGGGATTTGGGATCGACCGCGTCCAGGTCCAGCAGCGGCACGGCGAGCGCCGTGGACAGCGCATGGGCCAGCGCGAGCGGCTTCATCGTGCCGCTCTCGATGAGCTGGGCGACGAACGAGCCGCCCTTCTTGTCCGCAGCCGCCTTGGTCAGATCCTCGGCGGCCTTCGCGTCGATACGACCCGCGCGCACCAGGATGCGCGCAACCCCCGAGAGGTTGGTTTGTGGTGCGTCGAGGAAAGTGTCAACTGCCATCGTCGAGGGGCCGCAGGGGTGTAAGGGGCGCGCGAATGCGCCAGACGGCGATCATCGCCGATGAATAAGGGTAAGTAAATCGTGAGAAGCCCACAATAACCCGGTCGTTTCCCGTGTGCGCCAAAAGCATCTTAAATCGTCAGTTAATTCGCGAATTCAACGAAAAATAGATTCAGGAAGTAACTCGAGGGTAGAAACGCCAAGGGAGCCGGAAGGCCGCCTTTGGCGACTCGAGCGGCTGTTCTGGCCTCTAGGCAAGGGCGGCAGTCTGGAGGGCGTGCGCCCGTCCCGCCATCTTCCGGCTTGGAGAGCCCGGGCGGGCTCGCGCAGTGCGAGTTGGGCTCCGCAAAGCAAAAAGCCCAAGTGCGCGGGGCGCTTGGGCTCTTGCTTGAAATCTCTGGTCGGGGTGAGAGGATTCGAACCTCCGGCCTCTACGTCCCGAACGTAGCGCTCTACCAGGCTAAGCTACACCCCGATGTTCATTTAGCGGTTCTGCCAGTCGCTTTCGCGGCCGCTTTTCGCTGAGCTAAGGATTCTCGCACAGATTTTGTGGCTTCGACAAGGGCCTGCGCCGCTAACGGCTCAGGAAGAACGTTCCACCGAGCGAATGCACAGCTCCATGAGCATCGTCTTGGCCTCGGAGTCGGGCAGGGCGGCCAGCTGGTCGCGCGCGTGGTCGGCCTCGCGGCGCGCGGCCTCGCGTGTGGCGTCGATCGCGCCTGTGCGGCGCACGATCTGCACGATCTCGCCCAGGCGCTCGACCTCGCCCTGCTCGATGGCCTGGCGGATCAGCGCGCTCTCCTCGGGTGTGCCATGCGCCATCGCGAACAGCAGCGGCAGCGTCGGCTTGCCTTCGCGCAGGTCGTCGCCGACGTTCTTGCCGAGCGCGGCCGGGTCGCCCTCGTAGTCGAGCAAGTCGTCGATCAGCTGGAACGCGGTGCCCAGCGAGCGGCCGAAGTTGGCGCAGGCGTCCTCGATCTCACGCGGCGCGTCGGCGATCACCGCGCCCAGGCGGGCGCTGGCTTCGAACAGCTTGGCTGTCTTGTAGCGGATGACGCGCAGGTAGTCCTCGACGGCCAGGTCGGCGTCGTGCATGTTCATCAACTGCAGGACTTCACCTTCGGCGATGACGTTGGTGGCGTCGGCCAGCACGTCGAGCACGCGCATCCGGCCCACTTCCACCATCAGCTGGAAGGCGCGCGAATAGAGGAAGTCGCCCACCAGCACGCTGGCGGCGTTGCCGAACAGGGCGTTGGCGGTGGCGCGGCCGCGGCGCAGGGCCGACTCGTCGACGACGTCGTCGTGCAGCAGTGTGGCCGTGTGGATGAATTCGATGATTGCCGCGAGCTCGTAGCGGCTGTTGCCCGAGTACGAGAGCGCGCGCGAGAACAGCAGCACCAGTCGCGGACGGATCCGCTTGCCGCCGGCGCCGACGATGTAGTTCGCGATCTGGTCGACCAGCGCGACTTCGGAGGTGAGGCGGCGGCGGATGACCTCGTCGACGGCTTGCATTTCGGCAGCCATCGAATCGGCGGGCAGGGGCGCGTGGGTGAGGGGGGCGTTCACGACGGTTCGCGGGATGGGAAAGCATCATTATAGGAAGGCCGGAGGCCCGCCCGCCGGGGTTGACGGACGGCTTTGACGTTTTGGGCGGTCAATGGTATGATCGAGGGCTTCGCTGACTAATGGCAGTCCGCGCGTGCCTGGGCCGGGTGTTACCGCATGACCACATGTGGGGCGTCTTCGGCCAGGATGACCCCTCGAAATGCAAGTTTCGACCGCGTCGTTCGGGAGGCAGGTGACGCCGAACAGGTCCATGGCCAGCGGAAAGAATCAACTGAAAGGTCATATATGTACGCGGTCGTAAAAACCGGTGGCAAGCAATACAAAGTTGCAGCCGGCGAAAAGATTAAGGTAGAACAGATTGCTGCGGACGTTGGCCAGGAAATCGTGTTGGACCAGGTTCTTGCTGTCGGAAACGGCGCAGAACTGACGGTCGGCGCGCCCCTGGTCGCCGGTGCAAGCGTGAAGGCTACCGTGGTTGCTCAAGGCAGGCACGACAAGGTTCGCATCTTCAAGATGCGCCGTCGCAAGCACTACCAGAAGCATGGCGGTCATCGCCAGCACTACACCGAACTCGAGATCTCGTCGATCGTCGCGTAAGCGGCTTTCCACGGCACTCATTGCACAGGAGCTAATGCACCATGGCACAGAAAAAAGGCGGCGGTTCGACACGGAACGGCCGCGACTCCCAACCGAAGATGCTCGGCGTGAAGCGCTACGGCGGTGAAACGGTCTCGGCCGGTTCCATCATCGTTCGCCAACGGGGCACCAAGTTTCATGCCGGCGACAACGTCGGCATGGGCCGCGACCACACCCTGTTCGCGCTGGTCGACGGCAAGATCTCCTTCGCCACGAAGGGCAGCCTGAACCGTCAAACCGTGTTCGTGACACCGCTCTGAATGTGAGCCCCAGTCAGCGGGTTACCGCTGACAGCCCCCAAGGGGCCTCGGCCTTGCTCCGGAGCGGCCGAGCGCGGCGGCCGCGTGGCTTTCGCCCGAGATTCAGGCAATAGCAGGTTCACAAGCCCCGGCATGCCGGGGCTTTCTCGTTTATTGTTCTGAAAGTCGGCGTCGCCGCAAGGAAGGTACTCCCATGAAATTCGTTGATGAAGCCGTCATCGATATCGCCGCCGGCAATGGTGGCGCAGGCTGCATGAGCTTCCGTCGTGAGAAGTGCATCCCCTTCGGCGGCCCCAATGGCGGCAACGGCGGAAAGGGCGGCGACATCTGGTTCGTGGGCGACCGCAACCTGAATACGCTGATCGACTACCGCTACGCCCGTCGCCACGAGGCGCGCAACGGCGAAGCCGGCCGCGGCTCCGACCAGTTCGGTGCGGCGTCCGAGGACATCGTCCTGGCCGTGCCCGTCGGCACCATCATCAAGGACTTCGAGACCGACCAGATTCTGGCCGAGCTCATCGAGCCCGATGTTCCCGTGCGCCTGTGCAAGGGCGGCGACGGCGGCTTCGGCAACATGCACTACAAGACCAGCACCAACCGGGCGCCGCGCCAGAAGACGCCGGGCTGGCCCGGCGAGGCGAAGAAGGTTCGCCTGGAACTGCGCGTGCTGGCCGACGTCGGCCTGCTGGGCATGCCCAACGCCGGCAAGTCGACGCTGATCACCGCGATCTCCAACGCGCGCCCGAAGATCGCCGACTACCCGTTCACCACGCTGCATCCCAACCTCGGCGTCGTGCGCGTCGCTCCGGAAAAGAGCTTCGTCGTGGCCGACATCCCTGGCCTGATCGAGGGAGCCGCCGAAGGCGCGGGCCTTGGCCACCAGTTCCTGCGCCACCTGCAGCGCACGCGCTTGCTGCTGCACGTGATCGACATGGCGCCGTTCGACGACGTCGATCCGGTGCAGCAGGCCAAGGCGCTCGCGCTCGAGCTGAAGAAATACGACCCCGAACTGGCCGCCAAGCCGCGCTGGCTGGTGCTCAACAAGCTGGACATGGTGCCGCTGGACGAACGCGCCGCGCGCAGCAAGGACATCGTCAAGCGCCTCAAGTGGAAGGGCCCGGTCTTCGAGATCTCAGCGCTCGCGCGCGAAGGCCTGCAACCGATGCTGCACGCGATCTTCGAGCACGTGCACACCCAGGTCGAGCAGCCAGCGCCCGAAGTCGATCCGCGCTTCGAGGAAACGATGCCCGTCGTGGCCCCGGTGGTCGACGAGCCCGTGCGCCCGGTGCGCGCGGCAAAGAAGGTCGTCAAGGCCGAGAGGGCCGACAACGACGAGCCGATCGATCCGCGCTTCGCCCCGATCGAGCCCGAACCCGAGCTCGAGACCGAAGTTGCCGCGCCCGCCGCGCCCGTGCGGCGTCGTACCAAGGCAGCATGAGCGACGACCGGTCGCCTGCAGGCGCTCGCACAGCGGTGCGCGGCAAGCTGGCTTCCGAACTTCTCGGCGGCGCGACGTCCCCCGTCAATGCCATGACGCCCAACGACGAACTGCGCAACGCGCGCCGCATCGTCGTCAAGGTCGGCTCCAGCCTGGTCACCAACGAAGGCCGCGGCGTCGATGCCGAGGCCATAGGCAACTGGTGCCGCCAGATGGCCGAGCTCGGCCAGTCCGGCCGCGAGATCGTGATGGTCTCGTCCGGCGCGATCGCCGAAGGCATGAAGCGGCTGGGCTGGACGGCCCGCCCCAAGGAGCTGCACGAACTGCAGGCCGCCGCGGCCGTCGGCCAGATGGGCCTGGCCCAGATGTACGAGAGCAAGTTGCGCGAGCACGGCTTCGGCAGCGCGCAGGTGCTGCTGACGCACGCCGACCTGGCTGACCGCGAGCGCTACCTCAACGCACGCTCGACGCTGGTGACGCTGCTGGGCCTCAAGGTGATCCCGGTCATCAACGAGAACGACACCGTCGTCACCGACGAAATCAAGTTCGGCGACAACGACACGCTGGGCGCGCTCGTGGCCAACCTGGTCGACGCGGACGCCTACGTGATCCTGACCGACCAGCCGGGCCTCTATACCGCCGACCCGCGCAAGAACCCCGACGCGACGTTCGTCGCGCGCGCCCGCGCCGGCGACCCCGACCTCGAGCGCATGGCCGGTGGCGCCGGCTCGGCTATCGGGCGTGGCGGCATGCTGACCAAGATCCTCGCTGCCAAGCGCGCGGCCGGGTCGGGCACCAGCACCGTCATCGCCTGGGGTCGCGAGCCGGACGTGCTGCTGCGCCTGGCCGCCGGCGAGCCCATCGGCACGCTGCTCGCGGCGCAGACCGCCAAGGTCGCGGCGCGCAAGCGCTGGATGGTCGATCACCTGCAATTGCGCGGCGCGGTGATCGTCGACGATGGCGCCGCGATCAAGCTGCGTGACGAAGGCAAGAGCTTGCTGCCGATCGGCGTGCGCGAGGTCGAAGGCGAGTTCCGCCGCGGCGACGTGATCGCCATTCGCGCGCTGGACGGCCGCATGGTAGGCCGCGGTCTGGCCAACTACTCGTCGGCCGAGGCGCGCCTCATCGCCCGCAAGGCCTCATCCCAGATCGAGGCCGCGCTCGGCTACGCGAACGAGCCGGAGCTCGTGCATCGGGACAACCTGGTACTGGGCTGAAGCCGCGTGCGTCGCGGGGTCAGCGGGCGGCGAGGTCGTCGGTTGGCGGGCGTTGCTCCAACCGGGGGTCGCTGGCGTCGACCGCATCCTCCGGCAGGTCGCTCTGCGGGTCGTGATCGTCACGTGGGCCGCGCGGGCCACCGCGCAGATATCGGTTGTGATAGTTATTGGTCTTGGGCAGGAATCGCGCGAGTTCGGTCAGCGCCAGTTGGTAGACGCCGCGCTTGAATTCGATGACGACGTCCAGTGGTACCCAGTAATCGTTCCAGCGCCAGGCGTCGAATTCGGGGTGGTCGGTGGCGCGCAGATTCATGTCGCTGTCGCGACCGAGCAGCTTGAGCAGGAACCAGATCTGCTTCTGGCCGCGGTAATGACCACGCGCATCCTTGCGGATGTAATGCTCCGGTACTTCGTAGCGGAGCCAATCGCGGGTTCTCGCGAGAATCCTCACGTGGTCGGGCAGCAGCCCCACTTCCTCATGGAGCTCGCGCAACATCGCCTGCTCGGGCGACTCGCCGTATTTGATGCCCCCTTGCGGGAATTGCCAGGAATGCGTTCGCAGACGCTTTCCCCAGAACACCTGGTTGCGCGAGTTGAGCAGCACAATGCCGACGTTGGGCCTGAAGCCCTCTCGGTCGAGCATAATCTGACCCCGATTCTTTAACTGCTTGCATTATTGCACCGGCAGTACATAAAACACGAGTTCACGTTTTTCCGCATGCCGCGGGAGGAATCGTGATTCGTCGATGGCAAACCCGGTAACCTTGCGCCCATGAAAGCCTCCCAGTTCTTCGTCTCCACACTCAAGGAAGCCCCCGCCGATGCGGAGGTGACCAGCCACAAGCTCATGACCCGCGCGGGCATGATCAAGAAGCTCGGCACGGGTATCTACAACTACATGCCGATGGGCCTGCGGGTGATCCGCAAGGTCGAGAACATCGTGCGCGAAGAGATGAACCGTGCCGGCGCCGTCGAGCTGATCATGCCGTTCGTCCAGCCGGCCGAGCTGTGGAATGAATCGGGCCGCTTCGCCAAGATGGGTCCGGAACTGCTGCGCCTGAAGGATCGCCACGACCGCGACTTCGTGCTGCAGCCCACGTCCGAGGAGGCGATCACCGACATCGCGCGCCAGGAACTGCGCAGCTACAAGCAATTGCCGAAGAATTTCTACCAGATCCAGACCAAGTTCCGCGACGAGCGTCGTCCGCGTTTCGGCATCATGCGCGGCCGCGAATTCACGATGAAGGACGCCTACTCGTTCGACCGCGACGCCGCCGCCGCCAAGGCCAGCTACGACGGCATGCGCATCGCCTACCGCGCCATCTTCGACCGCTTCGGCCTGAAGTACCGTGCCGTCGCCGCCGACTCCGGCGCGATCGGCGGCGACCTGTCCGAGGAGTTCCAGGTCATCGCCGACACCGGCGAGGACGCACTGATCTACAGCACCGGCTCCGAGTACGCGGCCAACATCGAGCTGGCCGAGGCCGTCGCCCTGATCGCCACGCGCGGCGCGGCCACTGGCGCGCTGACGAAGACGCCGACGCCGGGCAAGAGCACCTGCGCCGACGTCGCCACGTTGCTGGCCGTCCCGCTCGCCAACACCGTCAAGTCGCTGGTGCTGGACACCGACGACCTCGACGACAAGGGTGACCTCAAGAAGGTCACCGTGTGGCTGCTGCTGCTGCGCGGCGATCACGACATGAACGAGGTCAAGGTCAGCAAGATCGAGGGCCTGAAGGAAGGCTTCCGCTTTGCGACCGTCGCCGAGATCGCCGACCACTTCGGCTGCAAGCCCGGCTACCTGGGTCCGATCGGCGTGAAGAAGCCGGTCCGGATCGTCGCCGACCGCACCGTCGCCCGCATGAGCGACTTCGTCTGCGGCGCCAACGAACCCGACTTCCACTACACCGGCGCGAACTGGGTGCGCGACCTGCCCGAGCCCGACCTGGTGGCCGACATCCGCAACGTCGTCGCCGGCGATCCGTCGCCTGACGGCCAGGGTGTGCTCGCGATCGACCGCGGCATCGAGGTGGGCCATGTGTTCGTGCTGGGCACCAAATATTCGAAGGCGATGAATGCGACCTTCCTCGACGAGACGGGCAAGCCGCAGCCGTTCGAGATGGGTTGCTACGGCATCGGCGTCACGCGCATCGTGGCCGCCGCCATCGAGCAGAACCACGACGCGCGCGGCATCATCTGGCCGGTGGCGCTGGCCCCGTTCACGGTGGTGGTGTGCCCGATCGGTTACGACCGCAACGCCGAAGTGAAGGCGGCCGCCGACAAGCTGCACGACGAGCTCGCCGCGGTGGGCGTCGACGTGCTGCTGGATGACCGCGGCGAACGCCCGGGCGCGATGTTCGCCGACTGGGAGCTGATCGGCGTGCCGGTGCGCGTGGTGATCTCCGATCGCGGCCTCAAGGAGGGCCAGCTCGAGGTGCAGGGGCGCCGCGAAGAGAAGGCCAGCACGGTCGCCGTGGCCGACATCGTGGCCGACCTGCGGGCTCGCCTGGCGGCATGACGCTTCTTGCAGCGGGACGACGCGCGGCCGTTGCGGGCCTCGCGGCATGCGCGCTCGCGCTCGCCTGCGTGCCGCGCGCGTATGCGGGCGCGCAGAAGGAAGAGCCACTGGCCGACTCCGTGCGCACCGCCCTCAGTTCGGCGATCGCGCAAAGTGCGCCACCGCCGGAGCTGCGCTTCGACAACATCGACCAGCGCCTGGCCTACCTGCGCTGGCTCGGGGCCATGAGCGAGCGCCTGAAAAAGAACAAGAGCGAAGGCCACGAGCGCGTCGAGTTCCTGCAGACGATCTGGTACGAGAGCCGGCGCGCCGGACTCGAGCCGGCACTGGTGCTGGGCCTGGTGCAGGCGGAGAGCGGCTTCCACAAATATGCGATCAGCTCCGCCGGCGCGCGCGGCTACACGCAGGTAATGCCGTTCTGGGCCCGCCAGATCGGCGACGGCGACGCCGCGCGGCTGTTCGTGATGCAGGTCAACCTGCGCTTTGGCTGCGTGATCCTGCGCCACTACCTCGACGTCGAGCATGGTGACCTGTTCATGGCGCTGGGTCGCTACAACGGCAGCCGCGGGCAGGCGGCGTATCCCGACATGGTGCTCGGGGCGCGCAAGCGCTGGGAGTGGACGGATGCGCGAGCGCTGCCGGCATCGGCGCCGGCGTCAGCCACCGCGACGCGCTGAACCCTAGAGACCGTTCCAGCGGCGCGGACTCGCGCCCGTCACGCCCAGCATCTCGATGACGCGCTCGACGGTGTCATCCACCATCTCCGCGATCGACTGCGGCTTGTTGTAGAACGCGGGCAGCGGCGGGAAGACGATGCCGCCCATCTCGGTGACGGCCGTCATGTTGCGCAGGTGGGCCAGGTTGAACGGTGTCTCGCGCACCATCAGAACGAGGCGGCGGCGTTCCTTGAGCATGACGTCGGCCGCGCGCGTGAGCAGGTTGTCGCCGAAGCCGTGGGCGATGGCGGCCAGCGACTTCATCGTGCACGGCGCCACCACCATCGCCTGCGCGCCGAAGCTGCCGCTGGCGATGCAGGCGCCGATGTCGCCGACCGGCCAGGTGTGCGTGGCCTTGGCGGCGAGCCCGTCGCGTGACAGGCCGAGTTCGTGGTGGGCGTTGATCACGCCGGACGGCGTGACGACCAGGTGGGTCTCGGCGCGCAACTCGCCCAGGCGCTCCAGCAGGCGCACGCCGTACGCGGCACCCGAGGCGCCGGTGATGCCGACGATGATCGCTGGAGAAGTCGTCAAGCGGCCAACAGCGGCTGCAGTTCGCCTGCTTCGTACATCTCCATCAGGATGTCCGAGCCGCCGACGAACTCGCCGTTGACGTACAGCTGCGGGATGGTCGGCCAGTTGGCGTAGTCCTTGATGCCCTGGCGCACTTCGCCGTCTTCGAGCACGTTGACCGTCTTCAGGTCGGTCACGCCGCAGGCCTTGAGGATCTGGATGGCGCGGCCGGAGAAGCCGCACTGCGGAAACTGGGCGGTGCCCTTCATGAACAACACCACATGGTTGTTCTTCACGAGCTCATCGATGCGTTGTTGGACGTCGGACATGGCAATGCAATTCAGGAAGAGGCGCACGCTGGCGCGGATCCTGCGTTTATAAGCCAAATGCCTTGGCTGCGCACCCGAAAGGCTTCCCGGAGTCGCCTTGGAATGCCTTTCGAGGCCATCCCGGGATGGCTTGCTCAGAACGAGTAGCGGACGTTGACCGCCATCACCGGCGCCCAGCGAAGCTGGCTGGTGACCTCGTCCAGGCTGCTCGCACTGTTGAACAGGCCGCGGCCGTGGGTCTGCGAGGCTAGGCCGAAATCGGCGTTCAGGCTCAGCAGGCTGTTGAAATACAGGTGGCTGTAGCCCAGTCCGATGTAGGGCAGGCTCTGCAGCGAGTCGGGGCGCGTCTCGTAGAGCGACATCGGTTGGGCCAGGCCCACGATGCCGGTGCTGGCGCGGAAGCCACCGACCAGGCTGCCGAGCGTCGGGCCCATGTTGCTGCGGACCGGATCGAAGAAGTAGTAGTCACCGAACAGGCGGATGGAGTTGGACTGCGAGTGCGCATTTGTGAGTGCATACTCTGCCGCCGTGTGCGGTGAGTACGAGCTTTCCTGCGCCCGCAGCATCAATCCTTCGGCTTGGGCACCCATCGTCAACACGGCAAGGGCCGCCAGCGCGGCGGCCCGGAGGGGGGCGCGCGTGGCGCGCCGTGTCGAATATGTTCGTCCCATGGTCGGCTCCCGAATCGCCTTGTGAGGCAAAAACCAGACTCCTGAAAAATCGATGCTACGCCCATTGCCGTGTTGGAGATATCGGCAAACAGTACGCTTTTTCCTGCCAAATTACCTCCTGTGACTTTGCAGAGACGCTGTCACGATAGCGCCGATTCGGCGCTTGCGTGCTTCAGGCTCCAGGTCTACAAAGAGAGGATCAGGCGAGCAGCCGACCGCCGGTGCAGCGGGGGCGGCCTTCGATGTCCGTGCGCGTCTGGACGTCGCCGAAGCGAGCCCGCTCGAGGATCTGTCCGACGGACGCGGCTTGTTCCCACCCGTGCTCGAACAGCAGCCAGCCGCCGACGCGCAGGTGACCGCGGGCGCCTGTCGCGATGCGGGCGATGTCGCCGAGGCCGTCGCCGTCGGCGACCAGCGCCTCCAGCGGTTCGTGCGTCAGGCCCGCCAGGTGCGGGTCGTTCTCCACGATGTAGGGCGGGTTGCTGACCACCAGGTCGAACGTCGGGACGTCCGCCTCTCTGGCCAACGCCTCCCACCAGTCGCCTTGCGCGAAGCGCACATCCAGCTCGAGGCGCGCCGCGTTGGCACGCGCAACCGCCAGCGCGTCCGCGCTGCGCTCGCCCGCCCACACGCGGGTGCGAGGGCACGCATGCTTCAACGCCAGAGCGATCGCGCCGCTGCCGGTGCCCAGGTCCAGCAGCGCAGGCGCCGCGGCGTCGCGCAGCTCGCCGACCAACAAGGCGAGCGCCCAGTCGACCAGCGTCTCGGTGTCCGGACGTGGCACCAGGACGGCGCCGTTCACCGCCAGCGCCAAGCCATGGAACTCGCGCTCGCCGACCAGGTAGGCGAAGGGCTCGCCGGCCGCGCGGCGCCTGGCCAGGCCCTCGAAGGCCACGGCGTGTTCCTCGGACAGCGCATCGTCGCCGTGCGCCAGCAGCCACGCGCGCGACTGCCCCAGCACATGGGCCAGCAGCAGGTGTGCGTCGAGTCGCTCGAGGCCCTGCTTGCGCGCCGATTGCAGCGCGCCGCCGACGGTGAGCGCGTGGGTCACCGGGCGACCCTGCGACTGCCGGCCGCAGTGCGCGCAGTTGCTGGCAGCCGGGCCCCACTCATGCACCCGACTCCAGCGCAGCCAGTTGCTCCTGCGCGCGAGCCGCACGCAATGCGCCGACAACCTCGCCGAGATCGCCTTCCATCACCGCGCCCAGCTTGTAGAGCGTCAGGTTGATTCGGTGGTCGGTGAGCCGGCCCTGGGGAAAGTTGTAGGTGCGGATGCGGTCGGAGCTGTCGCCCGAGCCGATCAGGCTCTTGCGTTCGGCGGCGTCGCGCGCGTCGCGTTGCGCGCGCTCGCGGCCCTGCAGGCGCGCGAGCAGCACGCTCATCGCCTTGGCCTTGTTGCGGTGCTGCGAGCGGTCGTCCTGGCACTCGGCCACGATGCCGGTCGGCAGGTGTGTGATGCGCACGGCCGAGTCGGTCTTGTTGATGTGCTGGCCGCCGGCGCCACTCGCGCGGTAGGTGTCGATGCGCAAGTCGGCGGGATTGATCTGCACCGCCTGCGCCTCGTCGGGCTCGGGCAGCGCGGCGACCGTGCAG
>JBDSDD010000041.1:0-11388 GCA_039920745.1 Burkholderiaceae bacterium
CACAGCGGAATACCGGCCCAGCGGTCAATCCATCGTTGCAGGTTGATGTTCATTACACGCCCCGCTGCCGGTCGGTGCGGAACTGCGCGGTGAATTCGCCGAAGCGCCCCGCGTCGAGTGCGTCGCGAATTTCCTGCATCAGGTTCAGGTAGTAATGCAGGTTGTGGATGCTCGACAGCATGGGGCCGAGCATCTCGCCGCAGCGGTCCAGGTGGTGCATGTAGGCGCGCGAGAAATTTTTGCAGGTGTAGCAGCTGCAGGTCGCGTCCACCGGCTGGTCTTCGGTCTTGTAGCGTGCGTTGCGGATTTTCAGGTCGCCGAAGCGGGTGAACATGTGGCCGTTGCGTGCGTTGCGGGTGGGCATCACGCAGTCGAACATGTCGACGCCGGCGGTCACACCCTCGACCAGGTCTTCAGGCGTGCCCACGCCCATCAGGTAGCGCGGCTTGTGCGCTGGCAGGCGATGCGGCGTGTGCGCCATGATGCGCTGCATTTCTTCCTTGGGCTCGCCTACGCTCACGCCGCCGATGGCGTAGCCGGGCAGGTCCAGCTCCACCAGTGCATCGAGCGATTCCTGGCGAAGGTTTTCAAACATGCCGCCCTGCACGATGCCGAACAGCGCGTTGGGGTTGGCCAGCCGCGCGAACTCGTCGCGGCAGCGCGCGGCCCAGCGCAGCGACAGCTCCATCGACAGCCGCGCCTCGCGCTCGGTGGTCAGCACGCCCTTGGTCTCGTAGGGCGTGCACTCGTCGAACTGCATGGCGATGTCGGAGTTGAGCACCGTCTGGATTTGCATGCTGATCTCCGGCGTCAGGAACAGCTTGTCGCCGTTGACGGGCGAGGCGAAGCGCACGCCTTCCTCGGAGATCTTGCGCATCTCGCCGAGCGACCAGACCTGGAAGCCGCCGGAGTCGGTGAGGATCGGAGCCTTCCAGGCCTCGAACTGGTGCAGGCCGCCGAACTGCGCCATCACGTCCAGGCCGGGACGCATCCACAGATGGAACGTGTTGCCGAGGATGATCTCGGCGCCCATCTCCTCCAGCGAGCGGGGCAGCACGCCCTTGACGGTGCCATAGGTGCCCACAGGCATGAAGACGGGTGTCTGCACCACGCCGTGATTGAGCGTGAGCTGGCCGCGGCGGGCGAGGCCTTCGGTGCCCAGGATTTCGAATTTCAGCATCCGCGTATTGTCGCCGCCCCAATGAAGACGGGCGGGGCGACCCTTGTTCGCACCGCCCGTGGGCGCTCGATTCGTCCAGCAGATGCCCGGGGGCACCCGCGCGGCCGTTCAGCCGAGTTCGCCGACCACCAGCTTGTGGCTCCGGCGCCACTGGGCCAATTCGGACTTCACCTCGGCACGGGTGCGCCCGGCATATTGCGTCTGCGGGACGACGGCGATGGCCGGCGCGTCGGCGCGTTCGCCAACCGCCTTCAGCAGACCGGCAGCCTGCAGGTTGCGCGTCTCGGCGACAACCGATTCACGGGTGCGTTGCGACGCGGTGGCATGGGCGGCGGCGAGGCTGTCGCCTTGCAGGTTCTCGCTCGGATCGATTTCCTGCGCCATGGCGCCCACGGCGGTGACGGCGAGCAGGGCGGCGGCGAAGACTTGGCGAACTTGCATGATGAACTTCTTTCTTCAACAGTTTGAGGATGTCCGGTGAGCAGCCTCCTGGGCTTTCTCCGGGCCTCGGTGACGCGTTGTGTGTGAGCGCTTCATCGAAGTATTCACTGTATTCCTGACGTTCATGGGGATAAATAGGCCGCCGTAGAATTGTTTATTGCAAATTTGAAAAGAATCGGATGGATCAACTGCGCGCCATGCGGGTCTTCGCCCGCGTCATCGATTCGGGCGGCTTCGCCAAGGCGGCCAATGCAATGGACATCGCCCCGGCCGTCGCCACGCGCCTGGTGGCCGAGCTCGAAGAGCATCTCGGCGCCCGCCTGATCAACCGCACGACGCGCCGCCTCGCGCTGACCGACGTCGGCGAGGACTACCTCGAACGCGTGCGCAGCATCCTCAGCGAGATCGAGGACGCCGAGGCCGTGGCCAGCATCGCCACTGCCGAGGCCCGTGGTCGGCTCAGCGTGCTGGTGCCGCCCGGCTTCGCCGTGCACCAGCTCGCCAAGCACCTGCCGCGCTTGCGGGCGCTGCATCCGAAGGTGACGCTGGAGTTGACCGTCAGCGCCTCGGTGGAGACGCCCGACGAGAACCACGACGTGACGATCATCGTCCAGCGTGCCCGCCCGATCGAGGGCGCGTTCATCGCCCGTCGCATCGCCACCGCGGAGGTCGTGCTGTGCGCGACACCGGAGTACCTGGCCCAGCACGGCAAGCCGACACATCCGCGCGACCTCGCCAACCACGACACGCTGATGCCGATCCCGGCCAGCGAGCAGCGCGAGCTGACCTTCCGGCCCGCCTGGGGCGACGGCGATCCTGAGGTCGTCGAGCTGCGCAAGCTGCCGCCGCTGATGACGACGCACAGCGACACGCTCTACGCCGCAGCGCTCGCCGGCCTGGGCATCGCCGGCCTGCCGTCGTTCATGGCCGAGGACGCGCTGATGGAACAGGCGCTGGAGCGCGTGCTGCCGCACTGGCACATGCAGACGGTGACGCTGTTCGCGGCGATGCCCACGCGCAAGCACGTGCCGATGCGCACGCGCGTGTTCGTCGACTTCCTGGTCGCCACCTTCGGCACCAGCTCGCGCGATCCGTGGCTCGCGGCGGCGGGGTGCGAGAGCTGCTGACGCCTACGCCTTGTCGTGCTCGACGCGATCGAGCAGCATCGCGTCACCGTAGCTGAAGAAGCGGTAGCGGTTCGCGATCGCGTGTGCGTAGAGCGCGCGGATGCGCTCCATGCCGGAGAACGCGCTCACCAGCATCATCAGCGTGCTCTTGGGCAGGTGGAAGTTGGTGACCAGCCGGTCGACCACCTGGAAGCGGTAGCCCGGCGTGATGAAGATGCGCGTCTCACCCGGGCCGGCCTGCAGCGAGCCCGGCGCGCCGGCCTGGCGGGCGGCGGTGGCCGCGGACTCGAGCGCGCGCACGGTGGTCGTGCCGATCGCGACGACGCGTCCGCCAGCGGCACGCGTGCGCAGCACCGCGTCGACCGTCGCCTGGGGCACGTCGAACCACTCGGTGTGCATCTTGTGCTCGCCCAGGTCGTCGCTGCGCACAGGCTGGAACGTGCCGGCGCCCACGTGCAGCGTGACGCGGGCCGACTGCACGCCGCGCGCGGCGATCTGCGCCAACAGCGCGTCGTCGAAGTGCAGCGCGGCGGTGGGCGCGGCGACCGCGCCGGGGCGGTCGGCGAACACCGTCTGGTAGCGCCGCACGTCGTCGGCCTCGTCGGCATGCGCGATGTAGGGCGGCAGCGGCACGTGGCCGTGCAGCTCGAGCAGCGCGAAGACGTCGCCCGGGAAGCGCAGGTGGAACATCGCGTCCTCGGGACCGCAACGGCCGAGCACCTGGGCTTCGAACGTCGTGCCCGCGGCCACGTCGCCGAACGTGAGCGTGGTGCCCGGCTTCGGCGACTTGCTGGCGCGGATGTGGGCCCAGGCCTCGTCGGGCGGCAACACGCGCTCGACCAGCACCTCGACGCCGCCACCGGTGGCCTTGACGCCGAACAGCCGTGCCTTGATCACGCGGGTGTCGTTGAAGACGAGCAGGTCGCCGGCGCTCAACAGGTCCGGCAGCTCGCGAAAGATGCGGTTGACGAAAGGACTGAGCGTGCCATCGAGCAGGCGCGAGCCGCTGCGTTGCGCGGCCGGGTGCTGGGCGATCAGCTCGTCGGGCAACTCGAAGTCGAAGTCACCGAGGCGCAGCGGCCCGGACGGTGGCGGCAGGTGAACGGCATCGCGGGTCATCGCGACGTTCTCGTCGGGCTCGCCCAACTCAGGCCGGCGTGCGGACTGCGACGGTGCCCTGTCGATTGTCGGACTGGTCCCAGGCCCATGCAAAGGCCAGGCTCACGCCGAAGACGGCAACCATCAGGAAGACAAAACGGGCAATGAGGCGCATGTTGAGCTGCAGGTCCTGCGGTCGTTGGCGGACGCCGGACGTTATGGGGAACGTTGCCCGGATGGGCAGCCGATATTGTCAGGCAACTAACGAGCCAGGTGGTATCGGCTTGTACTTGCGTGTGCACAATCGTTGGATTCACCGGCTCGGCGCGCCAGGAAACAACACGGCAGGCGCGAGAATCGCGACCATGTCGAACAAGCCCGCCGATGACGTCGTCGCCGAGAAGCCCGCGCTGAGCGCGCCGCAGCGTGCGCTGCAGCGCCTGGGCCTCGTGCGCGCGATCGACCTCGCGCTGCACCTGCCGCTGCGCTACGAAGACGAGACCCAGGTCACGACGATCGCGGGCTCGCGCACAGGCGAGAAGGTGCAGGTCGAAGGCACCGTCCTCGAGTCGCGCGTGGAGCAGCGCGGCCGGCGCCAGTTCATCGTCAAGATGACCGACGGTTCGGACGCCGAGCTCGTGCTGCGCTTTCTCAACTTCTACCCGTCGCACCAGAAGACCTTCGCACCCGGACAGCGGGTGCGCGTGCGTGGGGAGATCCGCGGCGGCTTCCTCGGGCGCGAGATGGTGCACCCGACCTTCAAGGCCGTGACGCCCGGCGCGCCGCTGCCGCCGTCGCTGACGCCGGTCTATCCGACCACGGCGCAACTGCCGCAACCGTACCTGCGCAAGGTCATCGCCGGCAGCCTGGCGCGCGCGCCGCTGCAGGAGGTGCTGCCGCCCCAGGTGGTGCCGGCCGGGCTGCCGTCGCTGCGCATCGCCGTCGAGACGCTGCACCATCCGCCGGCCGACGTCTCGCTGCAGGAGCTCGAGCACGGCAGCCATCCGGCCGCGCAGCGCCTGAAGTTCGAGGAGCTTCTCGCGCAACAGATCTCGCAACTCGCCTCGCGCGCGGAACGCGCGCTGCTGCGCGCACCCGAGATCCGGCCGCGCGCCGGCGGCCTGCAGGACCAGCTGCTGGCCGTGCTGCCGTTCGGGCTCACCGGCGCGCAGCGGCGCGTGGTCGACGAGATCGTCGCCGACCTCGCCGGACCGCGGCCCATGCATCGTTTGCTGCAAGGCGACGTCGGCGCCGGCAAGACCGTCGTCGCCGCACTCGCCGCCGCGGTCGCGATGGACGCCGGCTGGCAATGCGCGCTGATGGCGCCCACCGAGATCCTGGCTGAACAGCATTTCGCCAAGCTCGTCCAGTGGCTCGAGCCGCTGGGCATCGAGGTGGCGTGGCTCAGCGGCAGCCGCAAGGGCAAGGCGCGCGCAAAGGCGCTCGAGCAGGCCGCCAGCGGCACAGCCAGGCTGATCGTCGGCACGCATGCGGTGATCCAGGAGGGCGTGGAGTTCGCGCGCCTCGGCCTGGCCATCGTCGACGAGCAGCACCGCTTCGGCGTCCAGCAACGGCTGGCGCTGCGCCGCAAGCTCGTCATCGAAGGACTGGAGCCGCACCTGCTGATGATGACGGCCACGCCGATCCCGCGCACGCTGGCGATGACTTACTTCGCCGACCTGGACGTCAGCACGATCGACGAGCTGCCGCCCGGGCGCACGCCCATCGTCACGCGGGTGTTCGCCGACGTGCGCCGCCCCGACATCGTCGAACGCATCCGCGATGAGATCGCTGAAGGCCGCCAGGTCTACTGGGTCTGCCCGCTGATCGAGGAGTCCGAAGACGCCGAGAACGCGGCCGCCGAACACGCGGGCCGCGCCGAACCGCTGACGCTGCAGAACGTCACAGACACCCACGCCGCGCTCGCCGCCGCGCTGCCGGGGATCAGCGTCGGACTGCTGCATGGCCGCATGAAGCCGGCCGAGAAGGCCGCGGTGATGGCGCAGTTCAAGGCGGGCGCGCTGCCAGTGCTGGTGGCCACCACGGTCATCGAGGTGGGCGTCGACGTGCCCAACGCCAGCCTGATGGTGATCGAGCACGCCGAGCGCTTCGGCCTGGCCCAGCTGCACCAGCTGCGCGGCCGGGTGGGACGCGGCAGCGCCGCCAGCGTCTGCGTGCTGTTGTACGCGCCGCCGCTGTCCTTCGTGGGCAAGGAGCGACTGAAGGCGATGGCGGAGACCACCGACGGCTTCGAGATCGCCCGGCGCGACCTGCAGATCCGCGGCCCGGGCGAGTTCATGGGCGCGCGCCAGTCCGGCGACCAGCTGCTGCGCTTCGCCGACCTGGAGGAGGACGCCCCGCTGCTGGCCCACGTCCGCCAGGTCGCGCCGGAGCTGCTGGCGCGCGCGCCAGGCGCGGCGTCGGCGCACGTAGAACGCTGGCTGGGCGGCAAGCTCGAATGGATGAAGGCATGACCGATTCACGAGGCTTCCACGCGCTGCGCGCCGGCCGTCGCATACCCTTGCCGAGGGTATCGATGCGTCGCGTGATAGCGTATAAAGTGATGGACAGCAGCCGCAATAGGGTGGATGCTGTTTTATCCCCGGCGCTGCCGCTCGAACCTCTCCGCCCGGAGTTCGAGGGAGCGACGGATCCGGCTTCGCCGGGCCGTTCGCGGCCGGCCCCTCGGGGGCAGCGAGCGCAAGCGAGCGTGGGGCTCCAGTCATGACACTCACCGAGCTGCGCTACATCGTCGCGGTCGCCCGAGAGCGCCACTTCGGCCGCGCGGCCGAGGCGTGCTTCGTGTCGCAGCCCACACTGTCGGTGGCGATCAAGAAGCTTGAGGAGGAGCTCGAAGTCAAGATCTTCGAGCGCGGCAGCAACGAGGTCAGCCTGACGACGCTGGGCACGGCCATCGTGCGCCAGGCCCAGAGCGTCATCGAGCAGGCTGCGGCGATCAAGGAGATCGCCAAGCGCGGGCAAGATCCGCTGTCCGGCGCATTGAAGCTGGGCATCATCTACACGATTGGCCCGTACCTGCTGCCGCAGCTGGTGCGCCATGCCATCGAGCTGACGCCGCAGATGCCGCTGATGCTGCAGGAGAACTTCACGGTCAAGCTGCTGGACATGCTGCGCACCGGCGAGCTCGATTGCGCAATCATGGCCGAGCCCTTCCCGGACAGCGGCCTGGCCATCGCGCCGCTGTACGACGAGCCCTTCGTGGTGGCCGTGCCGCGCGCGCATCCGCTGGCCCGGGAGACATCGATCTCGTCCGAGCGCCTGAAGCAGGAGACCATGCTGCTGCTGGGCACCGGCCACTGCTTGCGCGACCACGTGCTGGAGGTCTGCCCCGAGTTCGCGCGCTTTTCCAACGACGCCGAGGGCATCCGCAAGAGCTTTGAAGGCTCGTCGCTGGAGACCATCAAGCACATGGTGGCCTCGGGCATGGGTGTCACCGTCGTGCCCCGGCTGTCCATCACGCACGGCATGGACGACCCGCAGTCGCATGCGCTGGTCACCTACATCCCGTTCGAGGCCCCGGTGCCCACGCGCCGCGTGGTGCTCGCCTGGCGGCGCAGCTTCCCTCGCTACGAGGCCATCGCCGCGCTTCGCAATGCCGTCTATGCGTGCGCGCTCGAAGGCGTCACCCGGCTCTCGGACTAGCGTTCTGAAACCAATCCGCGCTCCTGCCGCACGCCACGCCATACGCGCGCTCGCCACGCTGGCAGCGCTGTCGCTGGGCCTGCTCGCCGCGGTCGCCGGCGCCGTGCCGGAGCTTGGCGCGGGCGTGGCGAGCGCGCCATCCGCGTCCGCCACCTCCGCGCCGGCCGCCTCCGCCAGCGCCCTCGTCGCCTCCGTCGCCACCAGCACGGCCGCCACGGCGACGCCGCGCGTGCTGCACGTCGTCGGTGCCGACAACTACCCGCCCTACCTGTTCCGCGACGAGGACGGCCGCCCGGCGGGCCTGGTGGCCGATGAATGGGCCCTGTGGGAGAAGAAGACCGGCGTGCGCGTGGACTTGCAGCCGGTCAACTGGTCGGACGCGCTGCGCCGCGTCGCCAACAGCGATGCCGACGTCATCGACACCATCTTCTGGTCGTCCGAGCGCGCCCGCACGATGGACTTCACGGCGCCGTTCGCCGACGTGCGCGAGCCGATCTACGCCGAGAGCAGCGTCAAGGGCCTGGTCGACCTGCACTCGCTCAAGGGCTTCCATGTGGCGGCATTGTCGGGCGACGTCTGCATCGACCGGCTGCGTGCCGGCGGCATCACGCTGATCGACACCTATCCCAGCTACCAGAGCCTGATCGACGCGGCGGTAGCGGGCGGCCCCAGGATCTTCTGCATGGACGGCCCGTCGGCCGAGTACTACCTGTACAAGGCCAACGCGTCGCAGCGTTTCCGCGAGGCCTTCGTCATGTACTACGGCCACATGCACCGGGCCGTGCGGCGCGGCGACGCGGCCACGCTGGCGCTGATCGAGAAGGGCTTCGACCAGATCTCGCCCGGCGAGAAGAAGGCACTGGAGGACAAGTGGTTCGGCGCCGCGCTGGCCGGCTCGCGCTGGCTTCAAGCGGTCATCGTGGCCGCCGCGACACTCGGCTTCAGCGTGATCGTGGCGGTGCTGTGGGGCCTGGTGCTGAGGCGCGCGGTGCGCGACAAGACCGCCGAGATCGACAGCCAGGCGCGACGCCTGCGCACGCTGATCGACACGCTGCCCGACCTCGTCTGGTTCAAGGGCATGGACGGCAAGTTCCTCGCGTGCAATGTGCGCTTCGAGCGCTTCATCGGCGCGCCCGAGAACGAGCTGCTGGGCCATCCGGCCAGCGCCTTCCTGCCGGCCGCGATCGCCGCCGAGTTCGCGGCCGCCGACCAGCGCGCGCTCGAGGTTCGCGCGCCGGTGCCGCACCAGTTCACGCTGACCTACGCGCACGACGGCCACCAGGAGCTGGTGGAGTCGCTGCATACACCGGTCTTCGGCTCGCACGGCGAGCTCACGGGCGTGCTGAGCATCGGCCGCGACGTGACGCAGCAGCGCGACGACGAGCGCCACCTGCGCCGTCTCAACCGGCTCTACCAGGTGCTCACCAGCGTGCACGCGGCGATCGCCCGCGAGCGTGCGCCCGAGCCGCTGTTCGCGGCGATCTGCCAGATCATGGTCCACGACGGCGGCCTGCGCATGGCCTGGATCGGGCGGCCCGACGCCGAGTCCGGCGACCTGGTGCCGGTGGCCTGGGCCGGCAAGATCGGCACCTATCTGGACGCGCCGCATGCATCGCTGGCCATCGGACCGCGCGGCCAGGCGCCCAGCGTGCAGGCCTTCCGCGAGAGCCGGCCGATGCACTCCACCGACATCGGCAGCGACCCCGACATGGCCATGTGGCGCGACGGCGCGCTGGCGCTCGGCTACCGCTCGTCGTCGGCTTATCCGCTGAAGTCGCGCGGCCGCACGGTGGGCGTGTTCACGATGTACTCGTCGGCGATCCAGTTCTTCGACGCCGGCGAACTGGCCTTGCTGGAGCGGCTGTCGGAGGATATTGGCCGCGCGCTGGAGAGCTACGAGCTGGATGAGGAGCGCGAGCGCGCCGTGACCGCGCTGCGCGACAGCGAGGCCCGCTTCGCGACGATGTTTCGCATGAGCCCGTCGGGCCTGGGGCTGGCGCGCTACGAGGACAAGCGCTATATCGAAGTCAACGACGCGTTCATCTCGATGTTCGGCTACGGGCCCGAGGACGCGATCAACCGCAACGGCCTCGAGCTCAACACCTGGGTCGACGTCAAGGCGCGCGGCGAGGCCATGGAGGTGCTCGAGCGCGACGGCGAGGTGCGCAACGTCGAGGCGCCGTTCCGCACCCGCAGTGGCGACATCTTCTACGCGTCGTTCTCGGCGATGCGGGTGTCGATCGGCCGCGAGGACCTGGTCATCGCGTCGTACTTCGACCTCACCGCACAGCGCCTGGCCACCCGCACGCTGGAAGATCGCAAGCTCGAGCTGGAGCGCATCGTCTCGCAACGCACCTCCGAGCTGAGCCGCGTGCTCGACGCGATGCCCGACCGCTACTTCCGCATCCGCCAGGACGGCACCGTGGTCGACTTCCGACTGGGCCGCCACGACGACAGCTACTCCGACCCCGCCCAACTGATGGGCCGGCGCATCCAGGACGTGCTGCCGCCACGCGCGTCCGAGCCGCTGCAAGCCGGCATCCACGAGGCCATTGCCAGCAAGGGCCTGGTGATGACGGAATACTCCTTGCCGTTTTCCGAAGGCGAACGCCACTTCGAGGCCCGCACGATGCCGCTGGGCTCCGACCAAGTGATCATGTTCGTGCGCAACATCACCGACCGCCACTCGCTGGAGGCCGACCGCGAGCGCGCACGCCTGAGCGCCGTGGAGCTGGCCAACGCGAAGAGCGAGTTCCTCGCCAACATGAGCCACGAGATCCGCACCCCGCTCAACGGCTTGCTGGGCCTGGCGCAGATCGGCCTGCGCGACACCGGCGACGCGCGCACGGTGGACACCTTCGCCGCGATCCTGAACTCGGGCCGGCTGCTGCTGGGCATCGTCAACGACGTGCTCGACTTCTCCAAGATCGAGGTCGGCAAGCTGCGCGTGGAGCAGCGCCCGCTCGCGCCGCAGGCGCTGGCGGAGGAGGCCCTCGCGCTGCTGCGCGAACGCGCCGTCGACAAGCAGATCAACCTCGAACTGACCCTGGACGCAGCGCTGCCCGCGCGTTGCCTGGGCGACGCGCTGCGCACGCAGCAGGTGCTGGTCAACCTGCTGTCCAATGCGATCAAGTTCACCGAGACCGGCGGCGTCAACGTGTGGGTGGGTGTCGAGCCCGCGGTCGGCGCGGGCGACGCGCAGATGGTCTATCGCGTCGCCGACAGCGGCATCGGCATAGCGCCCGCGCACCTCAAGCAACTGTTCGACGCGTTCCAGCAGGCCGACACTTCCACCACGCGCCGCTTCGGTGGTACCGGCCTGGGCCTGGCCATCAGCCGCCGGCTGGCCGAGCTGATGGGCGGCGTCGTGCAGGTTCGCAGCGAACTGGGCGTGGGCAGCGTTTTCGAGCTGCGCTTGCCGTTCGTGGCCGCGCCCGTGGGCACGCCGGAACTGACGCCGGACGCCGCCTGGGGCGACACGCCACGCCGCCTGGTCGGCGTGCGCGTGCTGGTGGCCGAGGACAACGAGGTCAACCAGATCGTGCTCGAACGCGCGCTCGAGATCGAAGGCGCCGACACGACGCTCGTCGGCGACGGGCGCCAGGCGGTCAACCGCGTGCTGGCCGATGGGCGCGAGGCCTTCGATGTCGTGCTGATGGACATCCAGATGCCCGAGATGGACGGCTACGAGGCCACCCGCCGCATCCTCGAGCTCGCGCCCGACCTGCCCGTCATCGGCCAGACTGCGCACGCGATGCTCGACGAACGCCGCGAGTGCCTGGCCGCCGGCATGGTCGACCACATCGCCAAGCCGATCGACTTCCGCTTGCTGGTCGACATGATCGTGCGCCACCTCGGCTGATCCGGTCCCGCCGCGCG
>JBDSDD010000042.1:0-22591 GCA_039920745.1 Burkholderiaceae bacterium
GCAGCGTGCGGGCGCGCGCGACGGCGTCGTCGAAACGTGACTTGGAGAACGGCTTGAGCAGGTAGTCCACCGCGTGCAGGTCGAACGCCTTGATCGCGTGCTCGTCGTAGGCGGTGGTGAAGATCACGCCGGCCCGGCGGCCGGTCAGCTCGAGCACCTCGAGGCCGGTCAGGCGCGGCATCTGGATGTCGAGGAACACGAGGTCGGGCGCCAGCGCGCCGATCTGCTTGACGGCGTCCAGGCCGTTCTCGCACTCGCCGACGATCTCGATGTCCGCATGCCCCTGCAGGTATTCACGGATCAGGTGGCGCGCGAGATCTTCGTCGTCGACGACCAGGGCGCGAAGCTTGTTGTCTGAGGTCATGCGCCGGGCTCCTTGTCGACGGGCAGGTTGATCTCGATGGCGAACTGCGTCTCGCTGCGTTGCCACGCGATGCGGGCGCGCGCGCCGTACAGCACGGCCAGGCGCTCGCGGATGTTCTTCAGGCCCACGCCGTGGCCGCTGGCCGGCACCTCGTCGCGCGCCACCGGGTTGACGACCGAGATGTGCAGCCAGCCGTCGCGCACCAGCGCGTCCACGGCGATGGTGCCGCCGCCGTCGACCTGGCGGATGCCGTGCTTGATCGCGTTCTCCAGCAGCGGCTGCAGCGTCATCGGGGGCAGCAGGCACTGGGCGGCGGCCGGCGCGATGCGCAACTCGGCCTTGAGCTTGGCGCCGAAACGGCGCTTCTCGATCGCGAGAAAATGCTCGCTGAGCGTCACTTCCTCGCCGAGCGTGATGCGTTCGCGCTCGGCCAGCGCCAGCGTGCGGCGGAAGAACTGCGCCAGGTCGACGGTCATCTCGCGCGCGGCGGCCGGATCGAACCCGGTCAGCGCGCTGATCGAGTTGAGGCTGTTGAACAGGAAGTGCGGGTTGATCTGCGTGCGCAGCATCTGCAACTCGGCATCGCGCGCCAGCACGCGCGACTCGGCCTCGCGGCGCGCGGCGACCTGCACGGTCTCGAACGCCACGAGCACGTCGTGCGCCAGCAGCGACAGCAGGTACAAGGTGAAGCCGGCCGCGAAGTACATGACCCAGCCGGGCGAGGTCATCGCGACGAAGGGCTTGCCGCGGCCCAACAGCATGCCGACGCAATTCCAGGCCTCGCCCAGCCCCAGCCACGCCAGCGCGGACAGCAGCGACGCGCCGCCGAACAGGCCGAAGGTCACCGACCAGCGTCGCTGCGAATATGGCAGGCTGCGGCAAACGTAGTAGGACGACAGCGCGACGAACGACCACACGAGGCAGAGCGGCAGCGCGAACCACAGCGCGCCGGCCCACTCGGCCTGCTCGGTCAGCCGCAGCAGCCCCGTGATGCCGACGCCGGCGATCAACCAGGCGAGGACGTACCAGAGGAGCCTGCGGGCGTCCGCAAGAATCGGGTGCATCAGTTGGAGATTTCCACGCCACCCATGATCACCGAGCCCTCGATGATCAGCCGCTTGCCCGGCGTCATCGGCGGCACGGTCTTGTCCTCGATGCCGCCCAGCAGCGGCGTGCCGTTGACGGCGACCGACCATTCGCGCGGCACCTTGATCTCGATGCCGCCCATGATGACGGACAGGCGCAGCACCGCCTCGGTGGCGATGGCGGCCTGGCGCAGGTCGATCTCGACGCCACCCATCACGGCGTTGATGTCGCCGCCGGTGAATTCCTGCGAGTCGTTCTTGAGCACGATGCCGCTCAGCGTGGCCGAGGCATCGATGCGGGCCCCGTGTTCGAGGCGCTCCTCGCGCCGACCCGGCGACGCGCGACAGGTGACGTCGCCGCGAACGCGAAAGCCCTTGGTGATCACGTTGAGCCCGACGATGATCAGCGCGACGGGCCACAACTGGCGCCACTCGAAGTGGATCAGCCCCAGGTTCTGAAGCGTCATGCCGGTGCCGACGAGGATCAGCGCACCGCCGACCATGAACGAGCCCGAGTTGCGCGGGTTCGACAGCTTGAGCGCGCCCAGCGCGACGAAGACCAGCGGCCAGAATGGCTGCACCTGGTGACTGTCGAACAGGTGCAGGTTGTCGAGCAGCGCGAACAAGCCGACGACGACGATGAATGCGCCGAAGACGACCCGGCTGCGCTGGCGATTCATGGGATCTCGATCCCGGCTCACCAGTTGGGCTCCTCGCGCAGGCGACGGCTGAACAGCGCGTACGCGATCTGGCTGGCGCCCGCGGCGATCAGCAGCACGGGCCAGGTGCTGGCCAGCGTCCAGCCGCCGATGTGCTCGATCACCACCACCAGGTAGGCCGCGACGCCGAAGCGCAGCACGGCGCGCACGACGCTGACGAGGCCGGGCTGCATCACCAGCCGCGCAACGCCGGACAGCGCGATCAGCAGCGGCGCGATCAGCCACAGGTCGGTGCTGGTGATCAGCCCCTGTCCGCGCAGCAGGTAGCCGACGCCAAGCAGGATCAGCGCGCCGCCGGTGACGACGCGACGGACGGCGCGATGGCCGCTCAGCCTCAGCACGTGGACGTACGGGTGCGGACGGGAATAGTCGAACATGGTGCGGATCCTGGGCAAGGTCGGGATGAGGCGAAGGATCGCAGATGGCGGGCACCGTCGCACGCGCGATTCGACCAATGGCCCTGAAACATCGACGAAATGGGGTCGGGACGCGCCACGGGACGACACCCGCGAAGGCGGCGGTTCGCCCAGTTCCGGCGGGCATCCCGATTGCTGTGGTCGCGTCGGAACTCATCCCCAGATATCCGATCTCACCTCCATGTCCGCTCTCCACGAAAAGAACAACAACCTGGCCGCCCCCGATTCGCAGTTGCCCCGCATCCGCAACGTGCTGGTCGTCGACGACAACGTCGATGCGGCCGATTCCCTGGGCGAACTGCTGTCCGCCTGGGGCTACGCCGTGACCGTCGCCCACGACGGCCCGGCGGCGCTGGCGGCCCTGCAGGACACCTTGCCCGACATCGCGCTGCTCGACATCGGCATGCCGGCGATGGACGGCTACGAGCTCGCGGCCCACCTGCGCTTCCAGCCCGGCTGCGAAGCGTTGACGATCGTGGCGATCACTGGCTCCGGCAGTCCGGAGGACGTGCGCCGCTCGCGCGCCAAGGGTTTCTCGGCACATCTGGTCAAGCCGGTGTCGCCGGCCAGCCTGCTCACGCTGCTGAAGTAGCTCGCAAGCGGGGATTCCACTCAAAGGGTTCTTGCTGTACTGGCAGGCATGGAGGCGATCCGCAAACGCAGATACGCTACGCGTGTAGCCCGCCCGAAGGAATCCTCTCGATGCTCAATCGCACTCTTCCCTTGCGCTCGATCGCGGCCGCCGCGGCGCTGGCGCTACTGCCGCTCGCCGCCCCCGCCGCGACCGCGCCCCACAGCGCGCCACTGAAGATCGATTTCGCGCTGTCGCCGGCGCAGATCGAGGCCAGCTGCAAGACCGAGATCGCCGCCGCCGGCAAGCGCATCGACCGGGTGCTGCATGCGCGCTCGTCGCGCACGTTCAAGAGCGTGGCCGAGCCGCTGGAGAACGTGTTGTCCGACCTCACTGACAACCTGGCCGCGCAGACGCTGCTGCTGCAGGTGGCGCCGGACAAGGCCGTGCGCGATGCGTCCGAGCACTGCAACACCGCGGTGAGCGGCTTTGGCGCCGAACTGTTCGCCCGGGCCGACCTCTACGCCGCCCTCAACGCTGCAAGCAAGAGCGGCACGGCACGCGGTCCCGCGCAGAAGAAGCTGCTTGAGATGCACCTGGTCAACGCGAAGCGGTCGGGCGCCGGCCTGGCGCCTGCGCAGCGCGCGCGCTTCGTCGACATGGCCAAGCAGATCGCCGACCTCGAGAACCAGTTCAACACCAACCTGGGCGACGACACGTCCTCGATCGCGATCACCCAGGCCCAGACCGACGGCCTCAAGCCCGATCTCGTCGCGAGCCTCAAGACCCATGCCGACGGCACGCTGGTGGTGCCGACCGACGAAAGCACGTTCACGCAGTTCATGGCCAACGCCACGTCGGCCGAAGCCCGCAAGGCGTTCTACATCGCGTTCAATCAACGGGGCGGCACGAAGAACGTCGGGCTGCTGCGCCAGGTCATCGCGCTGCGCGACGAGTCGGCCAAGCTGCTGGGCTACGCCAACTGGAGCGCCTACGCGCTGGCCGACCGCATGGCGGGCACGCCCGAACGTGTCGACAAGTTCCTCACCACGATCACCACCGCGCTCAAGCCGCTGGCTGGCGAGCAGCGCGCCAGGCTGGCGGGCCTCAAGGGCTCGCGCATCGAAGAATGGGACCGCACCTTCTACAGCGACATCGCCAAGAAGCAGCAGTTCAACCTGGACCCGGAGACGGTGCGCCAGTACTTCCCGGCGCAGCACACCATCGACGCCGTGCTGGCGATCTACAGCCACATGCTGGGCCTCACCTTCACCAAGGCCGCCGGCCTGCCGGCCTGGCATCCCGACGTCGTCGGCTACCGCGTCACCGACACCGCCAGCGGTGCGGATCGCGGCGTGTTCTACCTCGACCTGTTCCCGCGGCCCGGCAAGTACGGCCACTTCGCCAACTTCGGACCGACGTCGCGCCGCACGCTGCCCGACGGCACGATCCGCCCGGCCGTCAACACCATCGTCGGCAACTGGCCCATACCGGCGCCGGGCAAGCCGTCGCTGCTGTCGCACGCCGACGTGATCACGTTCTTCCACGAGTTCGGCCACAACGTGGCGGCGCTGTGCAGCGACTCGCCCTACGAGACGCTCAACAGCGGCTACCGGCTCGACTTCGTCGAAGCGCCGTCGCAGATGCTCGAGAACTTCGTCTGGGAGCCGACGATCCTCAAGCAGATCTCGTCGAACGCCGCTGGCGAGCCGCTGCCCGACGCGGTACTCGCCAGCATGAACGCCGCGCGTCACTTCAACCAGGCCTGGGGCGTGGTGGGCGGCGACATCTTCTACGCGCTGGTCGACCAACGCATCCACACCGCGCCGCCGCCGGTGGACACGACCGCCGTCTGGCAGGCGACCAAGACGGCGTACACGGTGGACGACTACGTGGCCGGCACGTACCGCGAGGCGAGCATCACCCATTTCATGGGCGGCTACGAGGCATCGCTCTACGCATATCCCTGGGCCAAGGTCTACGCGATGGACATGTTCACCGCGTTTCAGCAGGGTGGCCTGCAGAACCCGGTGGTGGGCATGCGCTACCGCAACGAGATCCTCGCCCCGGCGCGCACGTTCGAGCCGGACGTGCTGGTCAGGAAGTTCCTCGGCCGCCCGATGAAGCCGGATGCGTACTACGCCGACCTGGGAATGAAGATCGACGGCAAGTAAGCCCTCGGCGGCCTGGTCGACCATCGCCGCGTCCTGGTCTGGCTCGGCCTGTTGCGCCGGCCCGCGCTTCATTCGTACAGCGTGCCGATCGCCAGCGGCTTGGTGGTGGTGACGACGCGGCCATCCTTGGGCCAGTCCTTGAAGCGCACCATGACGATCTTGTACTGGCCCATCGAGTTGTCCTCGAAGGGCTGGCCGTCGACCGCGGCGATCGGCGTGGCGCGGTCGTCGGTCGTGTGCAGCTCGGCCGACGCGGTGGTCGCATCGGCGGGGTAGACCAACTTCACGCCGACGCACTTCTTGCCCCACAGGCGGATGCGGTAGCCCGATTCGCGCTGCGCGCTGATCAGCTGCTCGCAGGCCTCATGGAGGTCGCCGACGCCGTAGACCCCGTCCTCGCGCAGCAGGATCGAGTAGCGGCCGCTGAACTGGTAGAGGCCCTTGGTGCGGTTGAGGCGCATCACGGCGTCCTCGTCGTAGGCCTGCTTGAGCTGGGGCACGGTGACCAGGCCGATGTCGTCGACGGGCAGCAGGATGTCCGTCTTGGCGCCGACCAGCCGCACGACCAGGCCGGTCATCGGCGTGGCCGGATTCAGCGGTCGCAGTTGCATCTGCGCCTGGATCATCGAGCGCTTCTTGACGAACTTGCCGAAGAACGAATTGGCCTCGTAGGCATGGCGGTAGCTGGCCCATTCTGCGTCGAGCGCGCCCGCGACGTCCACTTTTTGCGGCGCGAGTTCGTTGTCGGCGCGCGCGCCGGGCGCCAGCGATGCGGCGAGCAGCAGGCCGGCCGCGACTGCATGAGTTAGCTTCATGTCCCTGGTGTCATTCGATGTGATCGTGGCGAAATTCTAGGGGCTGGACCTGTCGCCGGGATGTGCCGGAAGACATGGTCCGCCGGCCATGACTTCCGGCACGGGCCATCGTCGCGCGAGGCCAGTAGACTGCGGGCCAGCATGAACAACAACCGGATCTCCACCATCGGCCTCGTCGTCTGCATCGTCCTGTCGGCGACGATGGTGGCGATGGCGCTCGTCATCGACGCGGGCAACGCCGAGTGGCACGGTCTGTTCGGCGTGCTGGTGCAACGCGTCTCCGCGGCGTTCACGACGGCGCCGTCGCTCACCAGCGCCGGGTCCGATCGGGCCGCACTGGCACGCAACCTGTACCTGTCGGGGTATGCAGCCGCCTGCGTGCTTTTTTCGTTGATGTTCTGGCTGCGCACCACCGGCAGCGATCGGCGGGCGGCCTGGATCAACGCCTCCATCCTCGCGGGACAGTTGCTGATCGGCGTCACGGTCGAGAGCAACCTGCTGTACATCTTCGCCGCCGAACTGGGCCTGGTGCTGCCGCTGCGGCGTGCGATCTTCTGGTTCGTCGCGATGGCCATCGCGCACTCGGCGCAGTCGCTGATGATCGTCGCGGCGGCGGCTCGTTCCGACCAGTCGGCGCAGTACGGCTTGCTGGCCATCGGCGCTGAGCTGGTGTTCTGCCTGTTCTCTTTCGGGGTCGCATCACTGGCGATGCTCGAGCAGCGCGCCCGCATCAAGCTCGCCGCCTCGCACGCCGAGCTGCAGGCCACGCAGGCGCTGCTGGCCGACACGGTGCGCACCGCCGAGCGCCTGCGCATCGCGCGCGACCTGCACGACAGCATCGGCCACCACCTGACCGCGCTGAACCTGCACCTGGACCTGGCCGACCGCCAGCTCGCGGGCGCCAACGCATCCGTGCACACCGCGCGCGAGCTCTCGCGCTCGCTGCTCAGCGAGGTGCGCGTCGTCGTGAGCTCGGAGCGCGGCGACCAGTTCATCGACCTCAAGCAGTCGCTCCAGACGCTGTGCGACGGCATCCCCGCACCGGCGATCCGCTTGCAAGTGGACGACGACGTGCGCATCGCGTCCGCACTGACGGCGCACACGTTGTTCCGCTGCATCCAGGAGGCGATCAGCAACGCCGTCCGTCACGCCACGGCCGACCTGCTGACCATCCACGTGTGCCAGCGCGGTGCGAGCGTCGGCGCGACGATCCGCGACGATGGCCGCGGCGCGCACGGACGCACCGAGGGCAACGGCCTGACGGGGATGCGCGAACGACTGCAGGCCCTCGGTGGCGCGCTGAGCGCCGGCGACCTGCCGCAGGGCGGCTACCAGGTCGAGCTGTCACTGCCCCTGGCCGAGGCGGGCCGATGATCCGCGTGCTGCTGGTCGACGACCAGACGCTGGTGCGCAGCGGGATTCGCGGCCTGCTGGCGCTGACGCCGGACATCCGCGTCGTCGCCGAGGCCGGCGACGGTGCCGAGGCGGGTGCAATGCTCAAGGAGTGCGCACCCGACCTCGTGCTGCTGGACGTGCGCATGCCGGTGCGCACGGGCATCGAGTTCCTGCGCGAATGGCAGGGCCGCCTGCCGCCGACGATCCTGCTGACCACTTTCGACGACGACGAGGCGCTGTTCGAAGGCATGCGCCTGGGCGCGCGTGGCTTCCTGCTCAAGGACATCTCGCTGGAGCGCCTGGCCGAGGGCATCCGCAGCGTCGTCGCCGGCGCCACGCTGTTCCGGCCCGCGCTGACCGAACGCACGCGCGCGTCGTACGAGCCCGGAACGCGCGCCGCACCCGCGCGCGAGATCGGCGCCGCCGAACACCTCACCGGCCGCGAGACCGAGGTGCTCGCGCTGATGGCCGCCGGCTTCAACAACGCCGAGATCGCCACGGCGCTGGGCCCCAGCGAGGGCACGATCAAGAACCACGTCTCCAACATCCTCGCCAAGCTGGGCGTGCGCGATCGCGTGCGCGCCGTGCTGCGCGGGCTCGAACTCGGCTACATCTGAACCCCATGACGCCTGCCCACTTGAAGACCCTGGCCGCCGCGGCCCTGCTGCTGGCCGCCGCCGGGGCCCGCGCCGACAACAACACGGGCATGCCCGATGGCTCGCACGACGTGTCGTTCGCGCTGACGGCCTTCGACACGCCGCGCAGCGAAGGCGGCAAGCGCCGCCAGGTCGGCGCGCTGCCTTCGTTCACGGGCCGCTGGAGCAATGGCATCTTCGCGTCGCTCGGCGAAGTGGGGCTGGACCTGTCCGACGACCCGGTGCTGGACTGGGGCCCGCTGCTCAGCTACGACTTGCGCCAGCGTCGCACCGACGACGCCTCGGACAAGGGCGGCCTGGACGTGCAGGGCGGCGGCTTCGTCCACTACCTGTGGGCGTCCAACATCAGCTTCAATTCGGCGCTGCTGTACGGCGGCGGTGCCAAGCGCTCGGGCATCAAGCTGGTGGCCGATGCCAACCTGTCGATGCGACTCGGCCCGCATGCCGGGTTGTCGGTGAGACCGGGGATCGAGATCGTCAACGCGTCCTACATGAAGTCCAGCTTCGGCATCACGCCGGCCCAGGCCGCGATGGACGGCCTGGGCCCCTACGTCACGCATGCGGGCCTTAAGAACCTGTTCGTCAACGTCGGCATCGACTGGCAGCTGAGCAACAAGTGGACGCTGAACTCGGGCGTCAACACCAGCCGCCTGATGGGCAGCGCGGGGCACAGCCCATTGACGGAGCAGCGCCTGACCGTGACCGAGTACGTGCAGTTGAGCTACCACTACTGAGTCTGCCGGCCACGCGGGGTCTCACGGCCGGGTGGCGCGATTCCATGCGAACGCAAACGTGTCGGCCCACTCGGCGATGAGGCGGTCGCGCGCCGAGCCGATGCCGTGGCCGGCTTCGGTGTCGGCGCGGATCAGCACGAGGCTCTTGTCGCCGAAGCGGCTGGCGGCCAGCGCCGCGAACTTGGCACCCATCCACGGGGCGACGCGCTTGTCGTTCAGGCCGATGGTGACCAGCATGTCGGGCGCGGCCGGCGCGGCCTGCAGCATCAGGTAGGCGTCCTGCTTGACCAAGGCGTTGAAGCCGTCTGAAGTGCGCGGGTCGCCGAATTCGGCGTACTGGTTGGCGCCGTTCTCGGCCGCCTCGAGTCGGCTCACGTTGACCATCGCGACGCGCGAGACCAGCGCCGTGAACAGCTCGGGCCGGCGCAGCACCGCGCCGGGCACGAGCGTGCCGCCGGCGCTGGTGCCGGTGGCCGTCAGCGTGCGGGGGCTGGAGATGCCGATCGCGTTCAGGCGCTCGGCGCAGGCATCGAAGTCGGCCTGGCCGTTGGGCTTGTTCGCGCCGCGGCCGCCTTCGTGCCAGTCCCGGCCGCGTTCGCCGCCGCCGCGCGTGCCGCAGAACGCGAAGGCGCCGCCGTGGTTCAGCCACGCGAGGAAGTTCGGGCTGTACCAGGGCGAGACCGACATCACGCCATAGCCGGCGTAGCCTTCGAGGATCGTCGGCAGCGGATGGTCCGGCTGGCCAGGCCCGGGCAGCAGCACCACCATCGGCACGTGCGTGCCGTCGGCGCTGACGGCGTCTTCGCGCCGCGTCGAGAATGCGGCCGCGCCGGGCCAGGTGGCCGACGCGAGGCCCAGCGGCTTGAGCTGGCCGCGCGTGACGCGATAGAAGGCGGTGTCGGTGAGCCAGCCGTTGAGGCCGAAGGTGACGGAGCGCCCGTCGGCATCGGTGCCGAGGTCGTGCAGGTCGCCCTCGATCGGGAGGGCCACTTCCACCGGCTTGCCGCGGCCACCGGCCAGGTACAGCAGGTGGCTGACGCCGTCGCGCTGAGCGGACACGTAGAGACCGTCGACCGCGGCAGTGACGCCGGTCAGCACGAGATCGCCCTGCGCCAGCGCCAGCGTCGCCGGAGCGCGCGCGCCGAGCTTCAGGTCGCGGCCAAAGATCGCGCCGTTGGGCGTGCCCTTGGTGCTCAGCGTGAACAACGTGTCGCCGAGTTGCGCGAAGGCGTTGACCTGGTCCGCGTAGCCAGCGATTTCGCGCCAAGCCGGCTTGCCCTGCGCCAGGTCGCGATCGCGCGCCACCATCACGCGCACGTCCGAGCGCGCGCCGGCACCCAGGCCCACCACCCAGTGGCTCAGCGCGGTCGGCACCAGCAGCGGGAACTCCTGCGGATCGAACGCCGGGCCCTTGGCCAGCGTGTTGCCCAGGATGACGGCGCCGCCCGGCTGGCCCACCGTGGTCACGGCCACCTGCATGTTCTGCATCGGGTCGGCGTTGCCGGCGCCAATCGCCTGCCGGGTGTAGACCACGTGCCGGTCGTCCAGCCAGCTCACCGCGAACTCGCCCCAGATCGGAGCCAGCGCGGCGCCCACCTGCTTGCCCGTGGCGACATCGATGAAGCGCGTCTCACCCGTTTCGGCACCGCCCTTGGACACATGCACCGCCACCGTCCGGCCGTCGCGCGACAGCGAGTAGTTGCCGATGGCCGAGACCTCGGCCGTGCCGGCCGCCGGATCGAGCAGCACCCGCTCGACGCCGCCGCGCCGCACCACCAGCTTGGGCACGCGGTCGGCGGGGTCCAGGCGCCGATAGAACAGCGTCGCGCCCGCCGATTGCACGTCGGAGTAGCGCACGCCGGCGCGGGTGGTCTTTTCCAGCGTCTGCGCGAACTCCGCGCGCTCGGGCAGCGCGCCGAGTTCGGCCACGGTGTGATTGCTGGCGGTCTTGATCCACGCGGTCAGGTCCGCGGAGCGCGCGTCCTGCTCGAACCAGCGGTACGGATCGTTCAGCACCTGCCCGTAGCGGGTCTCGCTGAATGCCTCGGATGCGGGACGCGTGGCGGCGGGCGCGTTGGTCAGGGGCGCGGCATGGGCGCCGAAGGCCAGCAGGGCCAGCGCGAAGACGGTCGTTTTCATGGATCCTCCCGGAGACTGAGGCGCCGACTTTAAGCGCTGGCAGTGACGGCTGTCACGGCTTTCATGGGGCGGGCTTTCCTGCCCGCTCAGCGGCGACAAAAAAAGCCCCGCACGAGGCGAGGCTTTGAAGGAGCTGAAGGCGCGCCCTGGGCGCGCCGAGGTTCAGGCGCGGTGGCCGATGACGGTCACATGCTGCACGGCGACGTGCTGTTGGCCGTATTGCGCCATGGCCAGGCTGTCCGCCGCTGCGTATTCCTTCGTCGCAATGCCGTTCATGCCGGCGACGGTGGCCAGGGTCATGAGGGCGGAGAGGCCGAAGGCGGCGAATTGGGCGGTGGTCTTGGTCATGGTGGGCTCCTGGGCGTCTGGGGTTGATCTGTTCGGAGCGCGTTTCGTGTTCCGATGTGCGGACTATCGGAGCTTCGTCCCTGCGCTCAAACGGGCTTGCGACGACTTGCACGGGAATCGGCGCGAACTGCAAATTTGGGTGATAAACCGTCAGTGATTTGGGCGTTGCCGTTGGGGCGCGCGGTTGTGGGCACGACTCGAAAGGGGACTCTTCTCCGCTCGTGTCCCCCGGCCTTCGGCCTCCTCCTAATACCTCGCTGCGAAGCGTCCCCTTCCTCGCCGTGCCGCGCATGGCATGCCTCCAGACAACATTCGCAGGGGAAAAATCGGGAGACTTTTAAGGGGATTCGGCATCGACGGGCCATCGAGGCCGCGTCGATGCCCGCGGCCAGCGGTCCCGCCGGGCACCGTGCTTGACGCGAACATCGGGCCAGCGCGCAGTCGCTCGTTCTCGTGACGGACGATGGCGCGCGCCTTCGGCGTCGCGTTGGGTCCACTGCCACCCCGGACTCACGCATCAGGAAAGCAAGCCGAGCCAAGCCGGTTGTTGCATCGAATCGTCGGATGCAGTACCTGGCACTTTGCGAGACCTGCCGCCGTCTCCGCGCTCGCCGTGTAGTTCCTCGTCCCCGCCAAGAGCAGTAAGCGACATGACTTCGATTCGTGACATGGAAGATTTCGAACCCAAGGCGCGTTCAATCAATGCGGCCATGCTGGCGTCGGCCAAAGCCGGATCAACCAAGGGAGCGCCTGGGGTGATCCGATGGGGCGACCGACTTGTGCGCACGGCCGATGTCTTCGATACGCCGCCGGGCGGGACGGTGAAGATCGAGTTCCTGCAGAGAAAGTACGACTTCAGGCAGGGCATGGATATCTCTGTCAGCGAGGGAATCATCCTTGCCGATGGCGCCCGAATTCCAGTGCTGCGCACGTGGAACGATCCGGAGTACGAGGACGTCCTGCAGTATGAATTCCTCAGTCCGGACCGGAAGATTTCCGTGTGGAACGTCTACGAGGACGCGAATGCCATGGGAACGTGCTGGCCCGCGAAATGGGGCGGCAACGCCGGCTTCTGGCTCGAGATCGACGGCAATCAACGCACCTACCATTGCAGTGCAGGGCCCTGTCCGGCGCCCGACTTCGAGGCGTTGCTTTTCAGGGTGACGCTGGGCTAATGCGCCGCTGCGCGCGCAGCCATGGAGGTCGCGGACTGGCTTGGCGTCCGCGTCCACTCATGAGAAGGGCTCGCAACATCGGGAGCCCTTCGTACAAGGCCTGGCCGGCTCAGATATGCAGCGCGTGCCCAACGCCCGCAGCGCCGCAGGCGCGCGCCGTCGTTCGTCACGAGAAGGAGCGCTGACAGCTCGAGGGGTGGTTCGCGTCAAGCCGGGCGCCCAGCGAGGCGGCCCGCCGCGGGCATCGACGCGGCCTCGATGGCCCGTCGATGCCCAAACCCCTTAAAAGTCTCCCGGCCTCTTCCAACGCGAATGTTGTCTCGCGGCACGCCGAGGCCGGCACGGCGAGGAAGGGGACTCTTCGCAGCGAGGTATCAGGAGGAGGCCGAAGGCCGGGGGACACGAGCGGAGGAGAGTCTCGTTCCGAGTCGTGCCCACAACCGCGCGCCCCAACCTGGCACAACCGGCAGAACCGACAAAACCAACGAGCCCTTTTGTCGATCCGCCAAGCGCCCGATCAGATATGCAACGCGTGCCCCAACGCCCGCAGCGCCGCCTCCTGCACCGCCTCGCCCAGCGTCGGATGCGCATGGATCGTGTGGGCCACGTCTTCCAGCAACGCCCCCATCTCGATCGATTGCGAGAATGCCGCCGACAACTCGGACACCCCCTTGCCTACAGCCTGCCAGCCCAGGATCAGGTGGTTGTCCATGCGCGCGGTCACCCGCACGAAGCCGTCGGTGGACTCCAGCGTCATCGCACGGCCGTTCGCCGCGAACGGGAACATCGCCGTGATGACCTCGTGGCCGGCGGCCGTGGCCTCGGTCGCGTTGAGGCCGACGACGACGATCTCCGGGTCGGTGAAGCACACCGCGGGGATTGCGGCCGGCGTGAAGTGGCGGTTCTTGCCCGAGATGATCTCGGCCACCATCTCGCCCTGCGCCATCGCGCGGTGGGCCAGCATCGGCTCGCCGGTGAGGTCGCCGATGGCCCACACGTTGCGCATCGACGTGCGGCACTGGTTGTCGACCTTCACCGCGCGGCCGTTCATGTCCAGCAGCAGGGACTCCAGGCCCCAGCCGCTGGTGTGCGGCTTGCGGCCCACGGCCACGAGGATCTGGTCGGCCGCCAGGTGGACGGACTCGCCCGCCGCGTTCTTGACGTGCAGCGCGTCGCCCAGGTCGTTGAGCCCCTGCACGGTGTGGCCCAGGTGCAGATGGATACCGGCCTTGTTGATCGCGGCCAGCACGGGCTTGGTCAGCTCCTCGTCGTAGGCGGGGAGGACGCGATCCTGCGCCTCGACGACGAACACCTGCGCGCCCAGCTTGCGGTACGCCATGCCCAGCTCGAGGCCGATGTAGCCGCCGCCGACGACGGCCAGCGTCTTCGGCACTTCGGTGAGAGCGAGCGCGTCGGTGGACGAGATCACGCGGCCGCCGAACTTCATCATCGGCAGTTCCACCGCGTCGGAGCCTGCCGCCAGCAGCAGGTGCTCGCAGGTGACGCGGATCGTCGGCTCGGAGGCGCCGGTGGGCGTCACGTTGACGGTCTTGCCGTCGACCAGCGTGGCCCAGCCCTTGATGACCTTGACGCCGTTCTTCTTCAGCAGCGCGCCGACGCCGCCGGTGAGCTTGCCGACGATGCCGTCCTTCCACTTCATCGTCTTGGCAAGATCGATGGAGGGTGATTCGACCTTGATGCCGATCTTCGAATCGCCGGCCCAGTGGGTGGCCTCCTCGAAGGCCGTGGCCGCGTGGATGAGGGCCTTGGACGGGATGCAGCCGACGTTCAGGCAGGTGCCGCCGAGGCTTTCGCCTTCGATCAGCACCGTCGGGATGCCCAACTGGCCGGCGCGGATGGCCGCGATGTAGCCGCCAGGGCCGCCGCCGATGACTATGAGGGTCGTGGATTGGATGTCCATGTGTCGTTACTCCACGAACAGCGTTGCCGGCGTTTCGAGATAGCCACGAATGACTTGCACGAACTCCGCTGCATGGATGCCGTCGACCACGCGGTGGTCGAACGACGACGAGAGGTTCATCATCTTGCGCGCGACGACCAGGCCGTCGCGGATCATCGGGCGCTCGACGACGCGGTTGACGCCGACGATGGCCACTTCCGGCGAGTTGATGACGGGCGTCGTGACGATGCCGCCCAACGCGCCCAGGCTCGTGATCGTGATCGTCGAGCCGGTGAGTTCGTCGCGCGCGGACTTGCCCGTGCGTGCGCCCGCTGCCAGGCGCGAGACCTCGGTGGCGGTGGCCCACAGATCCAACGTCTCGGCGTGGCGCAGTACCGGCACCATCAGGCCGGCCTCGGTCTGCGTGGCCATGCCCAGGTGCACCGCCGCGTGGCGCGTGACCACGCCGGCCTCGTCGTCGAAGCGCGCGTTCATCTGCGGATAGTCGCGCACCGCGAGCACCACGGCCCGCATGATGAACGGCAGCAGCGTCAGCTTGCCGCGCGTCGCGCCATGCTTCTGGTTCAACTTGCCGCGCAGCGTCTCGAGCTCGGTGACGTCGATCTCTTCCACGTACGTGAAGTGCGGGATGCGCCGCTTGGCGTCCTGCATCTTCTGCGCGATCTTGCGGCGCAGGCCGATGACGGGAATCGCCTCTTCGTCAGCGCGCTGAGCGTAGCGCGGGTCGCCGCCGGTCGCGCCGGTGCCGCCGATCGTGCCTTGGGCGGCGTAGGCCTCGATGTCCTCGTGCGTGATGCGTCCAGCCGTGCCGGTGCCCATGACGTACTGCAGGTCGATGCCCAGGTCCCACGCGTGATTGCGCACGGCGGGCGAGGCGATCGGCTTGTCGCCCACGGCGCGGGTGATCTTGTCGGCGTCCTTGGTCGTCGCCCGCGCGGGGGCGGGCGCGGGCTTGGGCGCGGGTGCGGGTGCGGGGGACGCGACCACGGGCGCGGCGGCGGCGGCCGCGGCGGCCGGCGCCGGTGCGGGTGCCGCCTTGAGGGCAGCGGTCGGTGCAGGCGCCGGCGCGACGGCGCCGTCCTTGACGTTGCCCGCGCCTTCGACCTCGATGCGGATCAGCTCGGAGCCGACCGCCATGACGTCGCCCACCTTGCCGCCCAGGGCCAGCACCTTGCCGTGCACCGGCGACGGGATCTCGACGGTGGCCTTGTCGGTCATGACGTCGGCGAGGTTCATGTCCTCGACGATGGTGTCGCCGACCTTGACGTTCCAGGCGACCAGTTCGACTTCCGCGATGCCTTCGCCGATGTCCGGCATCTTGATGACGTGAATACCCATGATCTTTTACTTTTCCATCGCACGTTTGAAGGCGGCACCGACGCGGTCGGGCCCCGGGAAATACGCCCACTCCTGCGCATGCGGGTAGGGGGTATCCCAGCCGGCGACGCGTTCGATGGGGGCTTCCAGGTTGTAGAAGCAGTGCTCCTGCACCAGGGCGGTCAGCTCGGCGCCGAAGCCGCTCGTCTTGGTGGCCTCGTGCACGACGACGCAACGGCCGGTCTTCTTGACCGAGGCGACGATCGTGTCCAGATCCAGCGGCCAGATGCTGCGCAGGTCGATGATCTCGGCGTCGATGCCGGTCAGCGTGGCCGCGGCCTCGCTGACGTAGACCATCGTGCCGTAGGTGAGTACCGTCAGCTGCGAGCCTTCGCGGTAGATCGACGCGGTGTCGAGCGGCACCGTGTAGTAGCCCTCGGGCACCTCGCCCAGCTTGTGCTTGGACCACGGCACCACGGGCTTGTCGTGGTGGCCGTCGAATGGGCCGTTGTACAGGCGCTTGGGTTCCAGGAAGATGACCGGGTCGTCGTTCTCGATGCACGAGATCAGCAAGCCCTTGGCGTCGTACGGGTTGGACGGCATCACCGTGCGCAGGCCGCAGACGTGCGTGAACATCGCCTCGGGCGACTGGCTGTGCGTCTGGCCGCCGTAGATGCCGCCGCCGCAAGGCATGCGGATCGTCATCGGGGCCGTGAAGTCACCCGCCGAGCGGTAGCGCAGGCGCGCGGCCTCGGACACGATCTGGTCGGACGCCGGGTAGAAGTAGTCGGCGAACTGGATCTCGACGACCGGGCGCAGGCCGTACGCGCCCATGCCGACGGCCGCGCCGACGATGCCGCCCTCCGAAATCGGCGCATCGAACACGCGCGACTTGCCGTACTTCTTCTGCAGGCCTTCGGTGCAGCGGAACACGCCGCCGAAGTAGCCCACGTCCTGGCCGAACACCACCACGTTGGGGTCGCGCTCGAGCATCACGTCCATCGCCGACCGCAGCGCCTGGATCATCGTCATCGGCGCGGTCGGGCCCGTGGGCTCCGCGGCGAGCTGCTTCTTGTCTTGCATTTCCATGATGATCAGACTCCCAATTGCTGGCGCTGGCGACGCAGGTGTTCCGGCATCTCCTTGTAGACGTCCTCGAACATCGACGCGGCGCTCGGGATGCGGCCGTCGTTGAGGGTGCCGTAGGACTCGGCTTCCTTCTGCGCGGCGGCGACTTCGGCCTCGAGGGCCTTCTGCGTCTCGTCGTGCTCGGCGTCCGACCAGCAACCGATCTTGATCAGGTGCTTCTTGAGTCGCGCGATCGGGTCGCCCAGCGGGAAGCAGGCGGCGTCGTCGGCGGGGCGGTACTTGCTCGGGTCATCCGACGTGGAGTGCGGGCCGGCGCGGTATGTCACCCACTCGATCAGCGTCGGGCCGAGGTTGCGGCGGGCGCGCTCGGCGGCCCATTGCGAGGCGGCGTACACCGCGAGGAAGTCGTTGCCGTCCACGCGCAGCGACGCGATGCCCGAGCCCACGCCGCGCGCGGCGAAGGTGGTGTGCTCGCCGCCGGCGATGGCCTGGAACGTGGAGATCGCCCACTGGTTGTTGACCACGTTGAGGATCACCGGGGCGTTGTAGACGTGGGCGAAGGTCAGGGCGGTGTTGAAGTCGGACTCGGCGGTGGCGCCGTCGCCGATCCACGCCGAAGCGATCTTGGTGTCGCCCTTGATGGCCGAGGCCATGGCCCAGCCGACGGCCTGGATGTATTGCGTGGCGAGGTTGCCGGAGATCGAGAAGAAGCCCTTTTCGCGCACCGAATACATCACCGGCAGTTGGCGGCCCTTGAGCGGGTCGCGCTCGTTGGACAGCAGCTGGCAGATCATGTCGACCAGCGGGTAGTCGCGCACGATCAGCAGGCTTTGCTGGCGATACGTGGGAAAGCACATGTCGCCGTCGATCAGCGCCAGGCCGTGGGCGGTGCCGATGGCCTCCTCGCCCAGGCTCTGCATGTAGAACGACATCTTCTTCTGGCGCTGGCCGATGAGCATGCGCGAGTCGAAGACGCGCGTCTTCATCATCGTCACCATGCCTTTGCGCAGCATCTCGACGCTGATCTCGGGGGCCCAGGGTCCGACCGCGTTGCCGTCGGCGTCGAGGACGCGGATCAGCGAGAACGCCAGGTCGCTGGTGGACCTCGGGTCGGTGTCCACCGACGGGCGGCGGACTTCGCCGGCGGGCGAGAGGTGCAGGTACGAGAAGTCGGTTGCCTGGCCCGGGCGCCCGGTGGGCTCCGGAACGTGCAGACTCAAGGGGTCATGCTGGGTCATCGGCTGAATGCTCCGCGCCCGCGGTGGCGGGCGGAAAGAAAAGCTGCGAATCGGCCGGTCGCGCGGTGGGTGTGCCGCGGCCGGCCGGAAGTGGGCGAACGCTCGCGGGGTCACCGCCAGTCGTCGCGTCCGACAGCGTAACTTATTTCAGGCCGGTTCCCGCTGGCGGAAGACACGATTGCCTGACCGATCGGTCGGACATAGACCGGCTTCGCGCCCGACGCAAGCTCAGCGGGCGCAGGCCAAAGTGACCGCCTGGACCGGCCGCCCGTAGACGCCGTCGGTGGCCACGGCGACCCAGTGCCGCGTGGCGCCGGGCTCCAGTGCGGTGCTGGACGTGAAGCGCAGCGTGGCCGGCTGAGCGCCGACCAGGTTCCAGGGCAGCAGTTCGCGCACCACGCCGTCCTGGCGCAGCGTCTCGCCGCGGTTCTCGCCGGCACCGACGTGCGTCTGCATGCCGTCGTCGACCACCGCGATGTAGCCCGACAGCTTCGCGGGTGACCCGTTGCCAGGCGACACAGTCAGCGCCAGGCCGGTCGCGTCATGGTCGAGCTTCAGCGCGACCGTGGCGGGCGCCTTTCCCTGCAGCGAGGACGGCGAGTAGCTGGACCAGTTCGGCGCGTCGTGGCTGTCGAGGATCACCTGCGGCGTGTACGCGAAGCGCGCGCCGCTGGTGTGCTGGGTGGCGTTCTGGCGCTGCGTGAACTGCGGCTGGGCGAAGCGGTCCTTCCAGCCGAGGCTGTCCCAGTAGTCGACGTGGAAGGCCAGGGCGACGACGCCGTCGCGGCCCTTCAGCCCGGTGAGCCAGCGATCGGCCGGCGGGCAGGAACTGCAGCCTTCGGAGGTGTAGAGCTCGACCACGACGGGCACGGTGGCACCGGACTGGGCGGAGCAGGTTGCGGCTGCGGAGGCGCCGCCGGGCGCGATGATCGCGAGCGTCGCGGCGACGCTCATGGCGAGCAGGGCGACGAAGTGCCGCAGTGGCGACGAAGCGCCTCGGAAGGTCGAGTGGGCCATGGCGATGTGGGGCGCGCGAAGTCGTCCGGAGGGTGAGGATAGGACTTCGTCGTGCGAGGGGGGCGAATCCTTACGTGGCGCAGGGTGTCAGGCGCCGGCGACTTGGCGTGCAGTCCGGACCGGCGGCGTTCAGCGCGCCGCCGAGGCCGCGCTCGCGGGGGCGGCCGCGGGCGACACGCGCGCCGCATTCGGCGGCGGCATGCCCTTGCCGATCGTGCGCTCGAACAGCGCGAACATTGCGGCGTACCACTTCTCGGCATTCTTGATGTGGCTGACGCCGTGTCCTTCGTCGCTGAACTCCAGCCACTGCACATCCTTGTGCAGCCGCTGCATTTCGGCGAGCATCGCCTTGCCGTGGGAGATCGGCACGCGGCGATCGAGGTCGCCGTGCACGATCAGCAGCGGCGCGACGATGCGGTCGGCGTGCTTCAGCGGCGAGACGCTGCTCCAGGCCGCCTTCATCAGCTGTGGATCGCCGATTCGCGAACGCTGGTATTCGCGTTGCACGGCGCTCTGGCTCGTGTCCGAATCGTCGTGAAGCATGTGTTCCAGGTCCGAGACGCCGGCAGTGCTGACGCCGCACTTGTAGAGCTCCGGCGTCTTGACCAGGCCCCACAGCGCGGCGTAGCCCCCGTAGCTCGCACCGACGATGCAGATGCGGGCCGGATCGGCGATCTTCTGGTCGATCAGCCAGTGCACGCCAGCGGTGATGTCGTCCTGCATGGCTTGACCCCACTGGCCGTAGCCCGCCACTTCGAACTTCTTGCCGAAGCCCGTGGATCCACGGAACTGCGGCTGGAACACGGCATAACCGTGCGAGGCGAACACCTGCACGTCGCGATCCCATTGCCATCGGTCGCGGGCCTGGGGGCCACCGTGGATCAGGACGATCAGCGGCGAAGGGCCGGCCGGCTTGCCCGGCAGCGTCAGGTACGCGGGGATGGACAGGCCGTCGGCCGAGGGGTAATGCAGCGTGCGCATGGGCTGCATCTGTTCGGGTTCGATGTCCGGCAGCGAGACGGCGACCTCCTTCATCTTCATCACCGCGGGTTCGAACAGGTACCAGTGGCCGGGCTCGACGTCGGAGTAGGACAGGACGAGCAAGCGGTTGCCATGCTGGGCCTGCATGACGTTCACGCGGTCCGGCAGCGTCAGGTCCAAGGACGCCTGGAGCTTGGCCATCCGCGGGTCGAACCAGGTGCGCTGGGGCTTGAGTCCGTCTGTGACGACATCGACGAAGGCGGAACGATCGTCGCCGACCTGCACGGCAACGATGTCTTCGGTCGGGCTTGCGGCCAGTTGGGCGCCGAAGGTCTTCTTGTCGACGTCGAAGTCCCAGATGGCCAGTCGATCCGTGTCGTTGCGCGCCTGCACGACGACGTGGCCAGGCCGGCTGTCGATGATCAACGGCTGGAACACCTCGTCGAGGATCGAGCGCTCGTCGATGTTGCGCCAATCGCCTTGCGCGTCGTCGCGGTACCAGGTCGTCAGCCGGGTGGAATCCGACCAGAAGGCCGTGTCGATGGTCCTGGCCATGCGGATGTCGCCATTCGCGTCGGCCAGCCAATCGATGACCTTGCCCTTGACGTCGATGTCCACGCTGTAGTTCTCGCCCGTTCGCGCGTTGTAGCGCGACAGACCTTCAGTCTTGTGGATGTCGCGTTGCACGATCATCCAGTCGGTGTTGTGCCCGCTGGAGTCGCGGATTCCCATGCGCCATCCTGCGAACAGATCGCGCCCGCGGGCGCCGTGGATGTCGAACGTCCAGGCGCTGCCGTCGTTGTAGTTGACGGCCAGGATGTCGTTGGCGACCCAGGTGACGAAGATCGGATTGGCCATGTGCGCGACATAGACGTGCGCTGGCACGACCATCGATTGCACGATGACGCGCATCTTCATCGTGTCCGTGTCGATCAACGCCACGGCGTTGTTGATGCCGTTGCTCACCAGCGCCGCGATGTGATTGCCGTCGGGCGACAACGTCATCTTGCGAAACGAACCGGGCTTCAGGAACGGCGCGAGCAGGGGATCGTCCGGCAGCGTCTCGACGGGCTTAGGGGCGTCCGCCCACGCGCAGGCCGCCGCAAGGGCCAGGAGCAGCCCTGTCAGGATCGTTCTCATCGTTCCTCCGTTTCACGCGGCGATTTCCTCGCTCGACGTGCCTCTCGCTGCCGGCCCTCACCGGCGATCCGGCTTCAGCCCGCAGCCTCCACCACCATCTGCAGTCTCTGCTGCCCCTGAAACTCGTCGATGCTCAATCGATACGCCAGGCGCACCCGCTCGGCCACTGGTTCGGCGTGGCCAAACCAGATCGCGTCGCGCAGCGTGCCGGCGTGGCGCACGCGCAGCTTCAGGTGCTTCTCGCCCACCAGGCGTTGCTGCACCACGTCCACCTCGTCGCAGAAGGTCGGGGCCTCGAAGCCCTGGCCCCAGACCTGCGCGTCCAGCGCCGCGACGGTGGCGACGTTGAACCATTCCAGCGCCAGCGGGCCGTCGGTGGCGAGCACGCGCGCCAGCGCCGCGGGGCTCAGCCATTCCTGGGCGACGGCGGCGAAGGCCTTGTCGAAGGTCTCGAAGTCCTCGCGGGCGATCGTGCAACCCGCGGCCATCGAGTGGCCGCCGAACTTGCGCAGCACGCCAGGGTGGCGCTTGGTGACGAGGTCCAGTGCGTCGCGCAGGTGGAAGCCGGGGATCGAGCGGCCCGAGCCCTTGAGGGTGCCGTCAGCGCCCACCGCGAACACGAAGGTCGGCCGGTGCAGCCGGTCCTTCATGCGGCCGGCGACGATGCCGACCACGCCTTCGTGGAAGCCTTCGTGGAACAGCGCGAGCGCAGCGGGCGGCGCGCCGGTGGGCATGATCTGCTCCATCAGCACCTCGGCCTGCTCGCGCATGCCGGCCTCGACGTCGCGCCGCTCGCGGTTGATGCGATCGAGTTCGGCGGCCAGTTCCGCGGCGCGCGTCGGGTCGTCGGTCAGCAGGCACTCGATGCCCAGCGTCATGTCGGCCAGCCGGCCAGCGGCGTTCAGGCGCGGCCCCAGGGCGAAGCCGAAGTCGAACGCGCTGGCGCGCTCGTGCCTGCGCGCGGCCACGTGGAACAGCGCCGCGATGCCCGGCTGCATGCGGCCAGCGCGGATGCGCTTGAGGCCTTGCGCCACGAGCCGGCGGTTGTTCGGGTCGAGCTTGACGACGTCGGCGACGGTGCCCAGCGCCACGAGATCGAGCAGCGCGTCGAGCCTCGGCTGCGACGCCGCATCGAAGCGTCCGCGCGTGCGCAACTCGGCGCGCGTGGCGAGCAGCGTGTAGAACATGACGCCGACGCCGGCCAGGGCCTTGCTCTCGAATGGGCAGTCCGGCTGGTTCGGATTGACGATGACGTTGGCGTCCGGCAGCACCACCTGGTCGTCGACCAGCGCGGGCA
>JBDSDD010000043.1:0-41335 GCA_039920745.1 Burkholderiaceae bacterium
CGTCGCAACTGGCTGTTCGCCGACACCGTGGCCGGCGCCAACGCCAGCGCGAACCTGTACTCGCTGCTGCAGACCTGCCAGGTCAACGGCATCGACGGCTATCGCTACCTGCGAGCGCTGTTCGTCGCGTTACCGAAGGCGCGAACCGCCGACGACTACGCCGCGCTGCTGCCCTGGCGCATCGACCTCGCCGCGGCCTGAGCGCTTCCTACCCGGCCACTATCGTGATGGCAAGGGCGTCGTTCATTGACCGCGTACGGTAGACGCCGTTGGCGCGGCACCAGACCGGCTTGGCGTTCTACTCCACCGCCGTATCGAACCGGGCTGCTGCTGTCCAAGTCCGCTCGCGAGCGGACTTGGACAGTGCACGACTGCGTCAGCGATCCAGAGCGTCACGCCTAAGGCCAACCTTTCGCGCTACGTCCTCGCGTGACGCGCTCTCGGGCGGCAGCAAACTCGCCAGAGTCCGATCCTTGAATGCCCGTCCGTATTGAGGATCGAGCACGACGAGTTGCGCGGTGACACTTTGATTGAGCGCCGCATCTACGTTCGCATGCGCGAGCAATCTCTCGCAGGGTATCGCCGGGCCGGAGTGGATCCTGTGCGTTTTAGAGGCCTGTTAGGAATCGCAACGCGCTGCGCAAGTGCCACAGTTGGTGCTGGCGGCTGTGCCGGCTTGCGCGCTGGGCGTCGTGGATGACGCGCACTGTCGGATCGATGACGACTGAATACCCGCCGCTACCCAGACGATGGCAGATGTCCGCGTCCTCCATGTACATGAAATAGCGTTCGTCGAAGCCCCGGACCGCGGCGAACGCCGCGCGGGGGAACGCCACGACCATGCCGGCGACCCAGTCGACGGAAATAGGCATGTCTCGCGGCACATAGTCGGGCTGCCGTTGGCGCAGCACCGTGCGCCGGAACAGTCGCGTGCAGGTCGGGAACCGGCGTGCGCTGTCTTCTATGCCACCTTGACTGTTGAAGACCATTGGCGCCCACGCTCCAGCGCCCGATTGGAAGGCCCGGCTCATCGGTTCAATCGGCAATGCGCTCAGCCTGACATCCGGATTCAAGATGACGAAGATGTCGCCCGACGACGCAGCGAAGGCGCCGTTGTGATTGGCACCGAATCCTTTCGACACCGTGTTGCGAATGACGCGAAGCGGCAGGTCGGCGAACTCGCCGATGAAGCCTTCGTCTTCCGGAATGTTGAGCGTCAGCACGATCTCGTCGCGCCCGGCTTGGCAGACCTGCAGCGCCTTCAAATCCTCAAGTAGGTGACGGATGAGATGGCCTTGGCCGTGGCTGACAACGGACAGGCTCAGAGAGGTACGAGGAATCATGAAATACGTTTAACTAGGGATTCGTAGCTGGCAAAACCCAGTTGGGGTGAGTAGCCGGAAGCCCAAAGATCCGTGAGATCGCCGCGCGGCGGTACACCTTGAGCTTGTATCGCGCCGAGGATCGCGATGAAATTGTCGAAGCGATGATGATCGAATGTTCGCCCGAAACCGATCTTCGCCAGTTCACGGTGAACGGCTATGTTCGAAAGGAGCGACGGCACACCGACCGACGCTGCCTCGAGTACGACAAGGGGAAAGCCCTCGGCAAACGACGGAAGCACTAGTGCATCGGCGCGCGCGATCGCGGCGGACGGCACGTCGAGATGTCCGGTGAAGAGGACCCTCCCGTTCGTACCCAGTTCCTTGGACAGGTACTCGAGCCGTTGGCGCTCCGGCCCATCGCCGCATAGCAGGACGGCCACATCGGGCGCATGTGGCAACGCACCGATCAATCCGTCGACATTCTTTCGCGCGGACAACGAGCCGCAGAAGCAGAGGATGCATCGGCCCGCCGCGCGTTGCGCATCCATCCATTCGACGATGGGGGCCTCGAGTGTCGCTGACACGGCGGGTGCCCGGAAGTTGTAGACGAGTTCCAACCGGCGCCCGCCCAGGTGACGCCGGTAGTAACGCCGCATCGCGTTGGAGATGCACACGACATGGTCGAAGCGCACGATAGCGCGGCGCCAGATCCACCAGGCGATTCGTACGTAAGACGCGCGATGGTCGAACTCCAGATCGAGCAGGAACAAGTTGTGCAGTGTGGTCATCGTCGTGACTCGGCGGTTCAGGGATAGAAGCCCTCCCAGGAAATCCGGTCGCATGCAGTGGGTATGCACCCAGCCCTTGAGCTTCCAGAGATCAGATACCTTGAACTGCCTGACTTCGCGCGCGAAACCGCTATCGGTTCGCGAGCCTTTGGCCGTGAGCCAGAGTACGCGCACTTCATAGCCCGCCTCGGCCGCCGCTCTGCCGAGGTCGAACGCGACATTCACTGGCCCCGTTCTGTCGATGGCCGGCACGATGATCGTATATTGGCGAGTTTTCATTCCGCAGTTCGCATGCCGGTAGACGCGATCACGGTGAGCGCGCGGATATAGGCTGCCGCCGCAACCTCCCAGGACATGCGACCGGCCACAAGCTCACGGGCTCGCTTGGCCAGCGCCTCTCGCTCGCTGTCGGAACTGAGAAGCCGAAGGACTTGTGTCGCAGTCGCCTCCGCGCCCTCGGCTTCAAGGAAATGGCGGTCTTGCTGCGCGCCTTCGATTCCATCCATCCCCAAGGAGGACGACACGATGGGGATGCCGGTGGCCATGGCCTCGAGGATCTTGTTCTTGATGCCGGCGCCCGAGCGCAGCGCGCAGACGAAGACCGTTGCCTGCTGGTAGTAGGCCCGAATGTCTTCCACGAAGCCGGTCACCTCAACGCCAGGAAAACGAGCCAGACCTTCGGGCGGTGCCCGTCCTACGATCAGCAGCCGCGCGTCGGGGCGCTGCGCGCGCACGAGCGGCAATACCTCGCGCGCAAGGTACATGGCAGCATCGGCATTGGGTTGATAGGTGAAGTTACCAGTGAACAGCAGGGCTGCCGGCTCGCGAATCCCACCGTCATCGCGGAACCATTCCGTATCGACGCCGTTCGGGATGCATTGCAATGCAAGGCCATCGCGCCTACTGCATACGAACTCAAGATCGGTCTGGCTCACGAAGCTGGCGCGTGCCACCGTCGGTAGCACCCTGGATTCATACCGCTCATAGAGTTTGCGTTTCGTCCAGTCGATGAAGCGGCCGCTTCGACGGTGAGCCGTGTCGTTGAGGCGTGCGAAGGAATCGACGGCGTTCAGGAATACTGGCTGCACTTGTCGAAAATCGATGAAGCTCATTAGGGGAGCGACATATATCGCGTCGTAGCGTTGTTGGCGTACGAGGCGTGCCACTTGAGGCTTTGTGAAGAGGTTGCGGCCGAGCAAGGCACCACTGATCAGATTGCCGACCCGGAATCGACGTTGTCCTGCGCTGCCGAGATAGTGGATTTGTCCGATCCGCTGTGCTTCCGAGCGCAGGGTGGCCTCAGCTTCTGGCTCCGGATCGGATGCAATTGCGAGGTCGGCCGAATATTCCTGTGGAAGCCGCATCAGGATCGCGTTGTTGATCAACGCAACGCCGTTCCGGTGGGGCGGAAACGGCAGATCCGTCAGGACGAAGAGCAGTCGCATGTAAACAGACGAAGGTGAGAGGTAGGCAAATGGTATTGGTGACGCTTCATCCAGTGCGCTCGCTCACCGATGAGTTCCAATGGCGGATGCAGGACGCCAAGGAATCGCGAGCGCGGCAAAGAGTACGACGAAGCTAGCCATTGCCGCAACCAGCGAGGAGAACTCGTTGGATACGCCGCTCGTCAGCGGGTAGAGAAGCAACATGAGCGCGAATTCATTGGCGACTGGAATTCGAAGCATACGTGCAAGCGTGAAAGTTACCACACACATTGCGATCATCAGCGCAAGGTTGATGGACGCGATCACTGGCGAGATCAGCCATGCCAAGTACAGATTGCCGGGAGCGCCGACCATGAATGAGACGTCGACGAAGTCGCCCCCGTATACGTTGATCAGCATGCGCTCGGGAGTTACTTCCGGCAAGAACGTGACCCCGAAAACTCCTCCGAAAGCTTGTCGCTCGTAGAAGAGCGGGTCGAGTTGCTTTACGGCGCTCTGGAAAAGACCAGTTTCCTGCACGACGAGTGCCGAATTGGAGAAGCTGGAGAGCCGCCCTACCAGCCGCGCGGTGATCACTTGCGCGATAGTTAGCTCGACTTCGGGTTCTGTGCCGCGGAGAGTAGAGCGAAGTTCGTAGAGCTGCGAGACGAGCGTTGGAATGACGAGCAGGCCGACGACGACCGCAATCTTGTATCGCCGAATGAAGCGGGCGATGGAGGCATGGCCGCGAATCAGTGACGCCAGGAGAATGTAGATGAAGACACCAAGTCCCGCCCGCGCGATGCCCAACACGATCAGCAACACGATTCCCAGCCATAGGACCTTGCGCGGGCCCCTGTACATCAGGATGAAGAGTACCCCCAGGTAGAACGGGTTTAGGCGGTTCGATATTTGGATGAACGGCTTTATCGCCGCGGGCGCGTCGTAGATTTCCTTGGCCAGTACGCCGACGTCCCACTTCAGCGCCAAGACGATGAACCAGACGACGAGCACGAAGAAGGCGATTGTCAGTCGGCGCTGCGGTACCGGGATCGTAGCTCGATGGGGCCTCGCCTTGAAGAACCGGTATACGAGCCAGCCGATGCCATAAGGGATCAAGGCGGCGACCAGCATACAGCTCTGGAGTGCAGGTCCGAGTGTCTCCTGGACCCCGAAGAAGTCGCCGTTGTAGGTGCCGGTGACGAGTACGTAGAAATAGCTCGCTACCGCCGCTGTCACGAAGAACAACGTGCAGATGCGTGCACCCATATACATCGGCGGCGGCAACGCGCGGGCAGAAGCGTTCATGGCGCGTCGCGAATGCGCCTTAGATCGCAGCTGACTGTCGAGAGGAAGTGCATGCAACTATCTGGGGAGTCGAACATCCGCAAATGAAATGGCATTTCGGAGAAGCGCCTCTGAAATGATCGCTTGGTTTGGCCGGCGGCTTTCTTTAACAAACTGCCCACGAATCTGCCCAACGCTTTCGGATGCTCGCGAAGGTGACCCATCGCGAGCGGCCACAACATGGAGCGCAGGTGAGGTTCGTTGACGAGCATCGAGGCGTAGAACGCGGCGTAGTCGATGCTGTCAGGCATGCCCATTGCGGTCATCACCTCGCCTACGGTCTGCGGATAGATCGTGTGTTCCGACCAGACCGGCGGCAAGCGTGGATTCCAGTTCTCAATCGTGCTGCGCGGCAAATGTTTCTGGTCGGCAATGCGGCCGTGATGCTTCCTGGCGGCCGTCCATCCGCCCCCGCTGTCTCGCGAGGCGCCGTATATCGTCAACGGATAGTCGATCAGGAGGTGGCGATCCAGAACGCAGGCCAGTCCCGTCGCGAGGGCCATGTCTGGCGATGCGCCGTTGACCAAACGCCCTGTTCGATTGCGCAATCGTTCGAGCGCTGAGCGCGCTACGAGGCCGTGATAGAGGCGTGGCAGTTCGAACATCGCGGGAGCGCCTTCAGCAAGCACGCGGGCGAGTTCTGCGCGGGAATCGATGAGTCGGGCGGCGCCGTTGATTGCCGGCGGATACCAGAAGGCGCCGGGGGCGTTGAATCGGCTAGGTTTCGAGAACACCACGCTGGGCCACCACCAGTAGGCCGGTTTGTAGATGGCGGCCTCGACGCCGGCAGTGCTCAGCGAGCGAGCGACGCTCACAATGTCGGGTGCCACGAGGTCATCGTCGCCAATGAAGGTGACGAAGTCGCCGCGAGCCAACGCGAGCGCCGGCTCTGTATTCTCGATGATCGAGACGGGTTGCGGCAAGTGGACATAGACCACCCGATCATCGTCGAGTGAGTCCAGGAATTCCAGGGCAGGCGTGTTGTCGGCACTGTTGTCGTGCACGATCACTTCCAGGGCTGGGTCGTTGATATGGCTGAGAATCGCGGACAAAGTCGGCAACAGCGTGGCGTAACGATCTTTTGTCGGGATAACGAGGGACAGGGTCGGTCGTTTGGCAGCGGAGGGCGGTTCAGTCATGGTTGAATCGGCGGATCAAGAACGGTCGAACGGCGTACGACACCGCGAGGGACAGGACAGCAAAAAAGGTGGCGACGACGCACGCCAGCAGACCGTGCGCACCGGCTTTGTCGACGGCGAAACGGGCGATCGCAAGCAGAGGCAACGCGACCGCCAGCGGAGGCAGGCAGTGGCCAAAGAACCAGAGTCGCACGCGCCCACTGTTGAACTTCCTGTTGAGCCTGATGCCGAGGTAGACGAACGCGAACAGGTTGAGCAGCAGCCAGGGAACCCCTGCCCCGCGCAGTCCGAATCGCGACGTCAGGAAAATTTGCAGTGGCACGGTCGCGAACAGTACCCATACGCCAAGCGTCACGTTGGTGCGATTGTGGCCGTTAGCGAGGCTCAGCTGGAATGGCGCGAGTTGCAGCGCGAGGAACAGGCCACCGATCGACAGGATCTGAATAATCGGCACGAAAGTATCAGGCACTTGCCTGTGGGACATCCAGACGGCGGCCACGTCTCCCGCGAAGAAAAACAGCGCGCAAGCGCCCGTGGCGGCAATGGAGGCGATGAAGAACGAGTTGAGCTCATAGAGATCGCGCAGTTGCCGGCGGTCCCCGCTCTCAACGAGTTCGGTGAATCGCGGCAGTAGCGCGCTGGCGATCGGCATCGTCACGATCAAAGGGATCTGTGCCAAGGTGGCCGCGAGCGCGTACCACGCGAATTCCTCTATGGGGCGCATTTTGCTAACCACAAGACGGTCGAGCTGATTGTTCACGCCGGCAATGATGGACATGGCGAACATGCCGCCCGCGTAGCTTAGGATCGGTTGCAGGCTCGACCACGAAAATCGCTGTAGTCCGAATCGACTGATGCCGAGTTCGCCGCGCAGTGAACCGCGAATCAAGAGGAGGAAAAACCAGCTGGCCGCCGCCTGCCACAGAAAGAAGACGCGGATGTCCGGCACGAGCCAGATCGGTAGCACGACCAAGCCGGATCGCACAAAGCTGAACAAGGACATGGAGGCGTTGGCTGACACCTGCCGCTGCAATCCCATCAATCCACCGAAGTACAGCGCGATCACGATTTGTGGCACCAAGGCGAGTGGCATGAGACGTAGGCACTGGGTTGCTACTTCGGCGTTCACCCCGGAGCCGGTCTTCAACCAGTGCGTCGCAACGAAATCCGCGCCAACGGCCATTAGAGCTCCGGCCGATCCGACGACGGCGAAAAGCGCCCATTCCGTGCTCGCGAGCAGCTGTGCCAGGCGGCCGCGGTCGCTGGCTCGCGCGGCTTCGCGAGCGAATGCCGAGGAAAGACCCGCATCCGCGATGTACAGGATGGCCAGTGCGACGGAGTAGAACGCCACAAGACCGTAGGCGCCGACGCCGAGCAGACGGATGTAGATCGGTACAAACAGGTAGACGGACGCGATGCTCCAAAGCTTGCCGCCGTAGTTGGCGGCGACGTTCCAGCGCAGGCTCGCAGGCCGACGGCCTGTCGTCACAGCGGCGCGGGGTCTGCGAAGATGTGGGTCGCCAGTTCTTCGCGGACGTGATCGATCGTCATCAGCAGAGCGGCTATCTGATCGACGGTCAATCGCTCGGTACTATGCGAAGTGTAGTCGTCGATTTCGTTCGCATCTGGATCGCCCTGGCTGATGAACAGCTCGTAGTTCAGATCGCGGTTGTCGGCTGGGATGCGATAGTAGCGGCCCATGTCCTCGGCCTTGGCCATCTCCTCGCGGGATACGAGCGACTCGTAAAGCTTCTCGCCGTGCCGCGTGCCGATGATCTCGACTGGCACGTCGCTTCTGAACAGCTTTTGGAGCGCGGCCGCGAGTTCCCCGATGGTGCTTGCGGGAGCCTTTTGAACAAACAGGTCGCCTTGCTTGCCGTGCTCGAACGCATGCATCACGAGATCGACCGATTCCTCAAGCGACATCAAGAACCGGGTCATATTTGGATCGGTGACTCGTAGCGGCTGCTTTGCCTTGATCTTTTCGATAAAAAGCGGAATGACGGACCCTCGTGACGCCATTACGTTGCCATAGCGCGTCGCGCACATGACCGTACCGGTTGCCTCTTCAATGCCGCGCGATTTTGCGACGAGCACTTTCTCTGCCATAGCCTTGGAGATGCCCATCGCATTGATCGGATACACAGCCTTGTCCGTGCTCAGCAGCACCAGACGTTTGACGCCATGCTCCAGCGCGGCGTTGAGAACGTTCTCGGTTCCCAGAACGTTTGTGCGGACAGCTTCGATTGGGTAAAACTCGCATGACGGCACCTGCTTGAGCGCGGCTGCGTGAAACACGTAGTCGACTCCGCGCATCGCAGCGGAAATCGAACCGTAGTCGCGGACGTCGCCGATGACGAACTTAACCTTCTGACTGCGCAGAGCGATGCGCATGTCCTCCTGCTTCTTTTCGTCGCGACTGAAAATGACGATTTGCTTGACGTTGGTCCGAAGAAACCGCTGCAAAACCGTATTGCCGAAGGAGCCCGTGCCCCCTGTGATCATGAGAACCTTGCCGTCAAACATATGTTTCTTTCTATACCGATTGCCGAGTGCGAAACGAGGCGCACTCTTCCCTGACTGCAGTAACGACGGACTGCATTTCCGATTCTCCTAGCCACCACCCACATGGCAGGGCAACGATCCGCGCCATGACCTCGTCCGTGCCTGGAAGCTCGCGAATCGTCGAATCAAATCCGGTATAGCGATCGTTCCGAGAGTGCAGGATGGAGGCTTGGATGCCCCGCTGCTTCAGCTTGGCAAGTACTTGGTCGCGCGCTTCGAGTAGCACCAGGAATCCCCAGTAGACGGGTTGCGCGCCGGCTAGAGGCTGCACGATCGTGACGCCCGGAACGTTGAACAACTCGCGTGCCAAGTAGTGAGCGTTCGCGCGCGTGGCAGACAGCCTAGCCTCCAGCCCCTCCAAGTGCGCCAAGCCGACCGCTGCGTGGAGTTGGCTAAGCGCAGCCGACGGCCCGATATCTGGGATGTCGCTCAATTCGTTGATTTCGCCCCGGCTGTCTCGGAACGTGGTGGTGTCGATGCCGAACCGTCTCAGACGCCTGACTTCGCCGAGCACTTGCTCATCGGGGCAGGTGAGAGAACCACCTTCAAGTGCGTTGATCTGGCGATTGGGATAGAACGAGTGCACCGCGAACCTGCCGCGCGTGCCCACTGGTGAACCATCAATGCTTGCGCCAAGCGCGTTGTTGCAGTCTTCTATGAGAACAAGATTGTGTTCTTGGCAAATCTTTGTGATCTCGTCCACCGACCCCGGGTAGCCAGCGACGTGGTACAGCATCACGGCTTTTGCGCGAGGGGTAATGGCCCTCAGCAGGTCTTCCGGCGACATTGATGCAGTTGCAGGATCGATGTCGACCCAGACAGCCTTCGCACCGACCAATGCGATCGGTGAGTTAGACGACATGCAGGAATATGCAAGTGTCAATACCTCGTCACCTGGCCCGACGTTCGCCAGACGCAAGGCCAAAGAGAGCGCGCTGGTCATGTCGCTAGTGCAGGCAACATGTTCGCGGTGCAGGATGCGTTCCAATTGCAATTCCAAAGCTGCCACGCAAGGCCCGCTCGCGATCTGGCCGGAGCGCATCACAGAGAGCACCGCCTCATCCATCGCAGACGAGCTTGCCCCATTGAACAGCGATATCGAGTTGCCGCTCATGAACTTACCCTCGGCTCAACGCATCCACGATCCGCTCACGGTCCTCGTCGGAGACCCACCAGCCACAAGGAATATGGGTCAGGCGGCGATAAAAGGTTTCCAGACCGGGCATCTCCCGGCGCATCGGTGCGAAGACGGAATGCAGATGATTTGGACGATGCAACTTGGACGCGGCCACGTCGACCGCTGCCAATCGAGCCACGACCGCTTCATCGTCGTCGCTCAGGACTGTATAGATCCAGTAAGAGGGCTCTGCGTCAGACTCGATACGAGTGACGGCTAGGCCGGGAATTTTCGGAATGGCTTCGTCGAAATATTGTCCATTGGCTTTGTGTCGATCGATTCGTGCGCTGATGCTTTCCAACTGCGCCAAGCCGATCGTCGCCGCGACGTTGTGCATGTTGTACTTGTAGCCTGGCGTGGTGATATCTACCTCCGTACGAGGAACACCTTTCGAGAGGCCGAACCAGCGCAAGCGCCGCGCAAGGTCGACTTGCGTGCTGTCGCGCAGCGTGAGCATGCCGCCGTCCACGGTTGTCATGTGTTTGATCGCCTGCAACGAGAATAAGGCGGAGTCGCCAACGGTCCCGATTCCGCGCCCGGCATAGCGTGCGCCGAGCGCGTGCGCCGCGTCTTCCACGAGAGCGATACCGTGTTGGTCGGCGACGATCCGCAGGCGTGCGAGGTCAGCTGGGAAACCGGCGTAGTGCACGACAACGATGGCGCGAGTGCGCTCGGTAATCAAGGACGCCGCCGAACCTGGATCCATGTTCCCGGTCGTCGGATCGACGTCTGCGAATACGGGAGTCGCTCCAGTCTGGAGAATTACCGTGTTCGTGGGTTCGGCGGTCATCGACGTCGTGATCACCTCATCGCCGGGGTGCACACCCGCTAGCAGCAAGGAAACGTGCAACGCACCTGTGCCGCTGCTCATCCCGAGGGCCAACGGTAGGTCGAAGGCGCAGGCAAATTCGGCCTCGAATTGATAGGTCAGCGCTCCCTCGGCGATCATGCCGCTGTAAAGCACTTCTTCGAGCGCGGGCATGAGCCGCTCGCGCGGCGGCATGGCGACTTTGACGAGCGGTATTGGAGTATTTTTTTGCATCGCGGCCATCTACTTTTCCAGACGGTAGAACCGGGCCCTGTTGCCGGCCAGATTCTTGAGCACTCGACATTCCAGCGGCGTCAATCGCTTGTTGTAACGCTTGTCTTCGACGCAGCAGACTGTTGCTGCAAATTCTTGACGCAATTGAGCAGCATCTGCGGAACTGCAAGCGAAGAAGAGTTCCTGCGTGGACGACGGCTCCTTCGTCCGGAATCGGAGAACACCCGCGCTGATTTCGTCGAGCAAGAGATCTTGCTCGGTGGCGATCTCGTGCAGCCAGCTTTGAAGCATGGCCCACTTCTCGTCCAGGCCCAGCGTCTTGTAGAACTCCAGCCCGGGCTTTACCGTGGCAGGGCTTCCAGCGACGACTGTTGCTGGAGCCGTTGACCTAGTGATATTTGAGCCTATCAGAGCGATGCTTCGCCTGCCCAGGGTCAGGCCGGACGCGACGATACATGAGCCGACCAACCATACGTCGTCTTCAATCGTCACAGGGCGCCTGCCGTAAAGCGTACAGCCTTCCATCTGCTCGCCTGCAGCAACGTGGGACCAAAGCTGGGAGTACATGCCGACACGCACGCCGTTGCCGATCGTCATGCCACCTGTGCCGTCGATGATCGAATTTTGGCCAAACCAGCAGTGCTGACCGATCTTGACGCCTTGGCTGCTTAGCACCAAGCAGCGATCATGCAGAGTTGACCAATCGTCGATCGAGACGTCGCCACCGTCGCACACGAATTTCACACCCGAATTGATGATGCAGTTGTCGCCGATCGTGATCCTGCTGTCGCGATGAAATATGAACTCCACATCGGGTGAGACCCTTGTATTCACACCGAGCACAACGCGCGGATTGTTAACGACTGGCGATGAATTCACGAGAGTCTTTCGAAAAGTTGGCTATTCGGGGCCCGCCTCCGAGAGGTGTCGAGGCGTGACTAGTTCAATTGGGGCGGGCTCGCCGAACTTGTCTGCGAGCGGCTATCACCGCAAAGACTGCATATCCGACAAAGCCAGCGATGGCAGCTCCGACTCCCATGTAGATACGCTTGGGAGCAGCTTTGTGCTCTGCTGCTTTGGCGACGTCTACGACCTGGACTAACGCGCCTTCCCGAGCTTCATCCAATCGCGCGACCTCGTATTGGCGGGACATGATTTCCGATAGCGTTTCCTGGTACTTGAACTCGCGATACTTGTCGATAAAATCCGAGCCTGACGCGCCTGTTGGGCTCGCTCTGTTGTGTTCGATGTCGGCCAATTGTGCCTGCAGGGCATTGCGCGTTGCAATTTTTTGACGGATCTCAGGAGCGGTATCGGCCAGCGAACTGCGCAGCGTCTGAAGGCTGACTTCGGTCGCCGTTAGTTCCGCTCTCATGCGCGCATATGTATCCGCTGTGGCCTTGGGTTCGGCCTTGAGCGAGCCCTCGTCGAATCCGCTCCTTGTCAGCGCCGTCTGCGCGGCTACCAATTTGCGGCCGACCTCCTGGAGCTGATTTTCGAAAAACACCCGGCGCTGCTGCGCTTCTGATACAGCCAGAACTGATGTCATCCGGCGCAGTTCCTCGACGTACTGATTGGCAATTTCTGCCGCGCGCTTCGGGTCCGTGTCTTCAACCTGCACAGAGATCATTCCATCCTTCTTGCCGACAGAAATTTGGCTCCGCTTCGCAAGTTCGCGGCGAGCTTCGTCGCGGAACTTGGCCCCATACACGATGAGTAGTTGAAAGTGGTCGATTATGCGATCTGCGACTGTCACGCTCTGCATCAATCCAACGTACTCGTCGGCCGGGCTCTTGGTTGCAGAGACACCTGCCAAACCCGCCAGTGCGCCGATTGAAGCGAGAGCCGAGGAGGCGCTGTTTTGTTGTTGCTGCGGCGGCAGGAATGTCGTTACTGACAGGAACGTAGGAGCGATGCAATAGCTTGCGGCCACCCCCAGCACGCCGGTGATCACGGAAGCCGAGAGAACGCCGCGCCAGCCCTTGGCAATAGGAGCGCCAAGTTCAGTCCAACTTATCCCAGAGCCAGCAGGGGGCCAAGCCTGCAGTTCCGAATCGGGAGATGCAGCATGAATGAGATCTTCGTTCATATACTTACAGTCCCAGCGACTTGATGCCAGCCAAGCCGAGTCCGAACTGGTACAGGATCTGCGTCCAATCCTTGGCGTCCTGCACGAACGTTGACTTGTTCAACTGTTCCGGCACGAACAGCGTGTCGCCCGGAACTACCTGCGTGTCGATGAGCTTGTTGCTGGAATGCCAGAACGACGCGCCCTGTTGTGCGCTGACCACCGAGCCGTTGGCCCGGATCATGAAGATGCTGCTCTTGTCCGCCCCAGGCGTCGGGCCGCCGGCGAGCGCGAGGTACTGTTCCGTCGAGTGTCCCGGTTCGAAGACGAAGCTGCCGGTGTTGAACACGCTCCCGAACACACCGACCGACGAGCCGTGCGGCGGAACGGTCAGCGAATCGCCGTTCTCGAGCGGCAGGTCCGGAAGTGACAGTGCGTCCGGCTGCAATTGCAGCACGACGCGTCCCGTCGGACGAATCTGGCGCAGCCGTTCAAGCAGTCGGCTGTTGGCCATCGCCGACGCATTTTGACTGTTGAGCTCGTCCGCCGATGTCACGCGCTGGCTGGCTTGCGTCCGTGACATGCCGGTCTCCAGATCGCGCAGTGCGCGGTCGTAGTTCACCTGCTGCGTCAGGCGCACGCTCTCGCGGGTCAGCTCGGTGCCGAAGGGGTAGGCCGCGGCGGTCATCCCGCCCGCGGCGCGGATCGCGTCGGCGATGCGGCTGCCGGGCGGCAGTATGTAGTCGCCCGGATGCGCGACTTCGCCGTCTACGTGGATGCGTTCGTTCTGGGAACCGAGCGACAGGGTGGCGGTGACGTTGCTGAACGCGCGGATCACGTCGCCTGTGCCGAGCACGAAGCCGCTTTGGGCGGGCAGTTCGAGCTGTGCCACGTGGCCAGTGGCGCGGTCGGCGAGGCGCTCGATCGCGACGCGCGACCGATCGGCCACGGCACTGAATCCGCCGGCCATCAGCAGTGCGTCGTCCAGCGTCTGTCCGGGCCTGAGTTCGTAGATGGCTTGCTGGTTGACGCTGCCCAGCACGGCGACTTGCGTGCCCACCGGGCCGATGAAGATGATGTCATCGGGCTGCACCAGCTGATCCGTGTTGCGGTCGCCCTTGAGCAGCAGGTCGTAGAGGTCGAACACGGCGACCTCGTGCCCCGCTCGACGCAGGTGGATGTCGCGGAAGCTGCCCGCCGCCGACGGGCCGCCGGCTCGCATGATGGCGTGGAGCACCGAAGACAGGCCGTTGACCGTGACGGTGCCCGGGCGTTGCACGTAGCCGCTGACGAAGACGCGGATGGCGCGCACCTGGCCCAACGTGGCCGTGAGCTGGAAGTTCTTGAATGTCTGGCCCGTGCGGCGGGAGATCGCTTCGGCCAGGTCGGCGTTACGCAGGCCGGCGACGTTGATCGCGCCGACCCGAGGCACGGAGATCCGACCTGCGCGGTCGACCGTCAACTGCAGGTCGGCATCGACGGAGCCCCAGAGGGTCAGGGCGATCTCGTCGCCCGGACGGATGATGTAGTCGCCGGGAACGGACGGCAGCGGATCCTGCGTCGCCGAGGCGATGGCGTCGTCGGTGACCAGGTTCGCGCCGAAGCGTCGCACCTCAAGCGGAGCGGCCTGCTGTTGTTCCGGTTGCGCGGCAACCAGTTGCTGTACGTATCGTTCGAACTCGCTTGCCTGATACGGCTGCACCGGTATCGTCAGGTGCGTCTCGGGCTGGCCATTGCGTGTCCCGGTGCCTGGCTGGCGCAGGCGGCTCGTCGCCCCACCGGTGCCATCGGCCGCGGTGCCGGGATTGTTGTTGCTCTGCGTGACGTCGGTGCTGTTCTTCGACGTCAGGTCGTTGGACGTGTTGCCGTCGAACTGGGCGTGCGCCACTGTGGGCCAGGCGCAGATGGCGACGGCGAGGGCGAAGGAGCTCACCAGCAGCGAAGCGAGCCTTCGCTGCGGAAGCGGTGAGGCGGCCAGAAAACGGGTCATCGGCATTGAGCGGGGTTCGCTGTGGTTGGGTCGGACGGACGATGCGGTCGCGAACGGGAGTTCGCGCGCTGTTGACGCGGGTCGGAGCCGGGTTCTTGGAGCGGCGAATTCTAGCCGTTCGATGTTGCCCGCCCGTTCACCCGGACCGGCCGTCATGCGCATTTCATCAGTACAAGCGATAATGGCGGTTCATGATAGAAACCCCCCAAGCCCAGGTCCCGGCTCAAACGGACTCCTTGACCGAGCAACAAGCCGCCCCCGCACCGGCCAGATTCGATACCCTCCCACTCGACGCCAAGCTGATTCGCGCCGTCGCCGATCAGGGCTACGCCTTCATGACGCCGATCCAGGCGAAGGCGATTCCGCTGGTGCTCGAGGGCCGTGACGTGATGGGCGCCGCCCAGACCGGCACCGGCAAGACCGCTGCGTTCTCGATCCCGCTGCTGCAGAAGATGATGCGCCACGAGACGGCCAGTGTCTCGCCCGCGCGCCACCCCGTGCGCGCGCTGGTGCTGGCACCCACGCGCGAGCTGGCGGACCAGGTCGCCCAGAACATCAAGGCCTACGCCAAGCACTCGAACCTGCGCGTGGCCGTCGTCTTCGGCGGCATCGACATGAAGCCGCAGACGCTGGAGCTCAAGGGCGGCGTCGAGGTGCTGATCGCCACGCCGGGGCGGCTGCTCGACCACATCGAGGCCAAGAACTGCGTATTGAACCAGGTCGAGTACGTCGTGCTCGACGAGGCCGACCGCATGCTCGACATCGGTTTCCTGCCCGACCTGCAGCGCATCCTCAGCTACCTGCCCAAGCAACGCCAGACGCTGCTGTTCTCGGCCACGTTCTCGCCCGAGATCAAGCGCCTGGCCAGCAGCTACCTGCAGGACCCGATCACCGTCGAAGTGGCCCGCGCGAACGCGACGGCCACCAACGTCGAACAGCGCTTCTACAGCGTCACCGACGACGACAAGCGCAATGTCGTGCGCCAGATCCTGAAGGATCGCGCGCTCACGCAGGCGCTTGTCTTCGTCAACTCCAAGCTGGGCGCTGCCCGCCTCGCACGCACGTTCGAGCGCGATGGCATGCGCACCTCGGCGCTGCACGGCGACAAGTCGCAGGACGAACGCCTGAAGGCGCTGGCCTCGTTCAAGAAGGGCGAGGTCGACGTGCTCGTGTGCACCGACGTCGCCGCGCGCGGTCTCGACATCGTCGACCTGCCCGCCGTCTTCAACTTCGACGTGCCCTTCAACGCCGAGGACTACGTCCACCGCATCGGCCGCACTGGCCGTGCGGGCGCCTCTGGCCTGGCAGTGACGCTGGTCACGCGCGACGACGCCCGCAACATCAGCGACATCGAGAAGCTGATCAACAAGAAGATCGAGCTCGAGCCGTTCGAGGTCGAGGACGAGCGTCCGCGCCGTCCGCCGCGTCGCATCAACGATGACGAGCCGCGTCGCATGAACGACGACGAACCGCGCCGCATGAACGACGACGAGCCGCGCCGCGAAGCGTCGGCCCCGGTCGTTCGAGCACCGACCCCGGCGCGCGCACCGATGGCGCACAAGAACCGCGACCCGTTCTTCGACCGTCCGTACGAGGCCAGCAGCACGTCGACCGTCGCACCCGAATGGGAAAAGGCCGTTCCCGTCGCACCGATCGGCCGCGCCGCGCTTTCGGCGAACATCCGGTCCAAGCGCAAGGTCGCTGCGCTGCTCGGCGGCGTCCCGAAGGCTTGAGCGGCGGCGTCGTTGCGACGCCTGGTCCGCCTGAACACGGCCCGTTGCGCTCGCGCAGCGGGCCGTTTTTCATCCCAGCAGGCTGAACACCGCCGGCACCCGATCCGGCAACTCGATCTTCGCGGCCTTCCACTGCGCGGCGGTCTTGCACAGCGACCAGCCGTCCGGCAGCGTCAGCCCGCAGCTGATCGCGAGCCGCGTCGTCGGCTGCAGCACCTCCAGCGCGGCCTCCAGCATCACGGCGTTGCGGTAGGGTGTCTCGATGAACACCTGGGTCTGCTGCAGGCGCTTGGACGTGGCCTCGAGCTCGCGCAGGCGGGCGCGACGTGGGTTGATGTCGGTCTGCAGGTAGCCGTGGAACACGAAGCTCTGGCCGTTGAGCCCGCTGGCCGCGATCGCCAGCGTGATCGAGCTCGGGCCGCTCAGGGCGACGACCGGAATACCGAAGTCGTGCGCCGCCGCCACCAGCAGCGCGCCAGGGTCAGCGACGCCGGGCAGGCCCGCTTCGCTCAGCAATCCGATGTCGGCGCCCATGACGGCCGGCGCCAGCAGCAATTCCCAGGGCGACGCCGTCGCGACCTCGGGCTTGGGCGGCGCGCCGTGCTTCGAGGGCTTGCCGGGGATCACGCGCTGTGGGCCCTTGGGCGCACGCGGCAGTTCGGAGATCAGCGTCTCCTGCAGCGTCTGCGCCAGCGGCGTGACCTTGTTGACGCGGTTGAGGAAGGCGCGTGCGCTGCGGGCGTCCTCCACCACCCAGTGCAGCAGCTTGGCTGCAGTGATGATGACGCCGCTGGCAAGCACGTCGGTGAGCGCCACCTCTTCGGCACCGAGATCGAGCGCGTTGGGCATCAGCAGCAGGCGGCCCATGGCCTTGGGGGGTGTTGTCATCGAGTGGATCCGGTGGAGGGCAGGGGGCGGGCGCGCAAGGGGTCGAGCCCCGCGGCGCGCAGCAATTGGCTGGTCTGGATCAGGGGCAGGCCGATCAGCGCGGTCGGGTCGTCGGATTCGATCGCGTCCAGCAGCGCGATGCCCAGCGTCTCGACCTTGGCGCTGCCGGCGCAGTCGTAAGGTTGCTCGGTGCGCAGGTAGTACTCGATCTCGGCGTCGCTCAAGGTGCGAAAGCGCACCGACACCGGCACCCGCCGCACCTGCGCGAAGCCGGTGGCCGCGCGGACGACGGCCAGCGCGGTCTGGAACACGATGGTGCGCCCGCTCATCGAGCGCAGCTGTTCGACGGCGCGCTGGTGGTCGCCGGGCTTGCTGACGGCTTCGCCGTCGACGTCGGCCACCTGGTCGGCACCGATCACGACGGCGTCGGGAAACTGCGTCGCGAGTGCGCGCGCCTTTGCCAGCGCGAGGCGCTCGGCCAGCGCCGCCGGGGCCTCGCCGGGCAGCGGCGTCTCGTCGGTCTCGGGCGAGCGCGCTTCGAACGGGATGCGCAGGCGTTCGAGCAGCTCGCGCCGGTAGCGCGAGGTGGAGGCCAGGATCAGCGCGGGTTCTGGAAGCATGGCGGATTGTCGCCTGCCACGGCGCGCGATCGCGCGGACTAAAATCGAGGCATGACCTCACCTGCCATCGATCCGCTGCGCCTCAACGTCGCCCACTTCGCCGCCGACGCGCTGGAGGCAGAAGGCGATTGGGCCATTGCCGAGCTGCCGCGCCTGGCCGACAGCGAATGCCCGCTCGACGCCGGCTCGCCGCTCAAGCGCAAGTCCGATGCGCCCACGCCGCCGCCCCGTTCGGCCAGCGACCTCACGCGCCGCGTGCGTTGGCGCGCCGCGGGCTCGCAGCGTCCTGTGGGCGGCGAGAACCAGGTCTGGCTGCACCTGCGGGCCGACGCCGATGTCGTCCTGCAGTGCCAGCGCTGCCTGGGGCCGCTGGACGAGGCCGTGCAGGTCGATCGCCTTTTCCGCTTCGTCGCCGACGAGGACACCGCGGCATCGCTCGACGACGAGATGGAAGACGAAGTCCTGGTGCTGGCCAAGTCGCTGAACCTGCGCGACCTGGTCGAGGACGAGATGCTGCTCGCGCTCCCGCTGGTGCCGCGCCACGACGTCTGTCCCGAGAAGATCCCGATGCAGTTCGGCGACGTCGAGATCGTCGAGGAGAAGACCAACCCGTTCGCGAGCCTGGCGCTGTTGCGCAAGGACAAGGATGGCGACGGCGGCCCCGATATCGTCTGATGAAGGGGCAATTGCATGTCCTTATCCGAATCCACGTTGGGCTGACGCTCGTACAATGAAGGTATCGCCGAGTTAACTGAACAACTTGTGGGGCGATTCAAAAATTCCACTAAAGCGTTCGCCGGGCATGACGCGCAAAGACGGCCGAACGCGATTTCCTTGAACTCGCGCATCTGGAGCTTTGACACGTGGCGAATGATTTTCTCTTCACCTCCGAATCCGTTTCGGAAGGTCACCCGGACAAGGTTGCCGACCAGATCTCGGACGCCATCCTCGATGCGATCTTCGAGCAGGACCCCCTCTCGCGCGTGGCCGCGGAGACGCTGTGCAACACGGGCCTCGTGGTCCTGGCCGGCGAGATCACCACGCAGGCCAACGTCGACTACATCCAGGTCGCGCGCGACACCATCAAGCGCATCGGCTACGACAACACCGAGTACGGCATCGACTACAAGGGTTGCGCGGTGCTGGTCGCCTACGACAAGCAGAGCAACGACATCGCGCAAGGCGTCGACCGCGCGAGCGACGACTACCTCAACCTCGGTGCCGGCGACCAGGGCCTGATGTTCGGCTACGCCTGCGACGAGACGCCCGAGCTGATGCCCGCGCCGATCTACTACGCGCACCGCCTCGTCGAGCGCCAGGCCCAGTTGCGCAAGGACGGCCGCCTGCCGTTCCTGCGCCCGGACGCCAAGAGCCAGGTCACGATGCGCTACGTCGATGGCAAGCCGCGTTCGATCGACACCGTGGTGCTGTCCAGCCAGCACGCGCCGGAAATGAGTGATGGCTCGAAGATGAAGCCCGAGTTCATCGAGGCCGTCATCGAGGAGATCATCAAGCCGGTCCTGCCGGCCGAGTGGCTCAAGGAAACGCGCTTCCTGGTCAACCCGACCGGGCGCTTCGTCATCGGCGGCCCGCAGGGCGACTGCGGACTGACCGGCCGCAAGATCATCGTCGACACCTACGGCGGCGCCTGCCCGCACGGCGGCGGCGCGTTCTCCGGCAAGGATCCGACCAAGGTCGATCGCTCGGCCGCCTACGCCGCGCGCTATGTGGCCAAGAACATCGTCAAGGCCGGCCTGGCGCGCCAGTGCCAGATCCAGGTGGCCTATGCCATCGGCGTGGCCAAGCCGATGAACGTCACGGTCTACACCGAAGGCACCGGCGTCATCCCCGACGACAAGATCGCCGAACTGGTCAACGAGCTGTTCGACCTGCGCCCGAAGGGCATCATCCAGATGCTCGACCTGCTGCGCCCGATCTACCAGAAGACCGCAGCCTACGGCCACTTCGGCCGCGAAGAGCCGGAATTCACGTGGGAACGCACCGACAAGGTGCAGATCCTGCGAGACGCCGCGGGGCTCAAGTAAGTCGTGTGCTTGGCGGGGCCGAGGCGGCGCCGCTGGTGATGACTTGGCGGCTGGCTTCAAAGGCGCTATAATCGCAGGCTTTCCCCAATCTTTGTGCGGCTGCTGCATTGGTTTTGCAGCGTTCGGGGCAGTCTCTTGAAGATTGCCGATCCCGCAGCAAGGGCATGGGTTCACTGAACGGCCGCTGGTGTCAGCGGCGTTCCCAGGAGTTTCAAAATGGCTGTTCAGCAAAACAAGAAGTCGCCCTCGAAGCGCGGCATGCATCGTTCGCACAATGCGCTGACGACCCCGGGTACGGCGATCGAAGCCACCACGGGTGAAGTGCACCTGCGCCACCACATCAGCCCGACCGGCTTCTACCGTGGCCGCAAGGTACTGAAGACCAAGGCCGACGCCTGATCTTTCAGGCAGCTGCGACTCGTCGCAACCCGCTCGCGGTGCCCTTGTCGGCACCGTCTGGCAGCGCCGCCCGACCTCCGGGCTCGTGCGCGCCTTCGGTAGTGGGTCGCGGCGGTTTTGCAGCTTCGGTCGCGGGCGTTTGTCCGCGCGCCAATCCACCCGCCAGCAGCCCGCTTTGCAGCGTCCCGCGCCGATCGGCGCGATGGCGCGGCTGCGCTGTTTCCGCGGCGTCGCGGGGTCATTCGGGTTGTCATGTGGCCGCCTGACAGGCTCGTCTGATATGGTCCCGGATTGCTGGAATTAGATCGGCTCGACCGCTCCCGACTGTGATTCATCCTGTACCTCTGACACCCCGAACGCGTGTTCGCCTGGCGGTGGACTGCATGGGTGGCGACAACGGCCCCGCGGTCACGCTGCCGGCCTGCAAAGCCTTCCTCGACAGTCATCCTGACGCCGAGCTGCTGCTGGTCGGCAGCCCCGGCGCGCTGGCGCTTGCCACTGGCTGGCCGCGCTGCACGCTGATCACTGCCAGCCAGGTCGTCACGATGGACGACACGGTGGAGACGGCGCTGCGCAAGAAGCGTGATTCGTCGATGCGCGTGGCCATCGAGCAACTCAAGGCCAACGAGGCCGGCAACATCGCCGCCGACGTCTGCGTCTCGGCCGGCAACACCGGCGCGCTGATGGCCGTGTCGCGCTACCTGCTCAAGACGATGGACGGCATCGATCGCCCGGCGATCGCCGCGTTCATGCCCAACATCAACGACCAGTTCACCTGTGTTCTCGATCTGGGCGCCAACGTCGATTGCAGCGCCGAGCACCTGCTGCAGTTCGCGGTGATGGGCAGCGCGCTGGTCACGGCCACCGAAGGCCGCGCGGAGCCGGTTGTCGGCCTGCTCAACATCGGCGAGGAAGTGATCAAGGGCAGCGAAGTCATCAAGCGCGCGGGCGAACTGCTGCGCACGGTGGCGTCGCACGGCCACCTGAACTACTTCGGCAACGTCGAAGGCAATGACATCTTCAAAGGAACGGTCGACGTCGTGGTCTGCGACGGCTTTGTCGGCAACATCGCACTCAAGAGCAGCGAAGGCCTGGCCAAGATGATGAAGGACATGATCCGCCAGGAATTCGAACGCAGCCTCTTGACGAAGCTGGCCGCGCTGGTGGCGCTGCCCGTCCTGCGCCGCTTCCAGGGCCGCGTGGATCCGCGTCGCTACAACGGCGCCGCGCTGCTGGGCCTGAAGGGCCTCGTGTTCAAGAGCCACGGCGGTGCCGACGCCTTCTCGTTTGGCCAAGCGTTGGTGCGCGCATACGGCGCGGCGCGCAACCGCCTGCTCGATGGCGTGCACGACGCCATCGTCGACACCATGCAGGCGCTGCCGCCCACGGGCGGTGAACCGGTCGCGCAAGCTGCATGACCGCCGCTTGCCTGCTACAGGGTGCCCGCTTTGCGTGCGTGCACTGGGGAGTACTCTCAAATTAGCGCCACCCGTCATTCCCGCATTGCCGGCACCGGCAGCGACCTGCCGCCGCTGCGCCTGACCAACAACGATCTGGTCGAGATGCTTGCCAAGCGCGGTGTCGAAACCTCCGACGACTGGATCGTCGAGCGCACCGGCATCCGCGCGCGCCACTTCGTGGCCGACGACGTCCACGCCAGCGACCTCGCCACCGCCGCTGCGCAGCGCGCGCTCGAGGCCGCCGGCTGCACCGCCGCCGACATCGACCTGATCATCGTGGCCACGTCCACGCCCGACATGGTGTTCCCGTCGACGGCCAGCATCGTCCAGCGCAAGCTCGGTGTGTACGGCTGCGCGGCGTTCGACGTCCAGGCCGTGTGTTCCGGCTTCATCTACGCGCTGAGCGTGGCCGACGCGATGATCAAGACCGGCAGCGCCAAGCGCGCGCTGGTGATCGGCGCCGAGGTCTTCTCGCGCCTGCTCGATTTCGACGACCGCACCACCTGCGTGCTGTTCGGCGACGGCGCCGGCGCCGTGGTGCTCGAACTCAGCGACAAGCCGGGCGTCGTGGCCACCAAGCTGCACGCCGATGGCCGCCACCTGGAGATCCTGTGCACGCCCGGCACGGTCAACGGCGGCAAGATCTTCGGCGATCCGCTGCTCAAGATGGACGGCCCCGCAGTGTTCAAGCTGGCGGTGGGCGTGTTGGGCGATGTGGCCAACGAAGTTCTCGAATTGGCTGGGCGCACCACTTCCGACGTCGATTGGCTCGTGCCGCACCAGGCGAACATCCGTATCATGCTGAGTACGGCCCGCAAGCTCAAGCTGCCCGCGGAACGTGTGGTGGTGACGGTGGCCGAACACGGCAACACGTCGGCCGCCTCGATTCCGCTGGCGCTCGACGTCGCGATTCGCGCCGGCCAGATCCAGCGCGGACAGCGATTGCTCCTTGAAGGGGTCGGCGGCGGCTTCACCTGGGGTGCTGCGTTGGTCGATTACTGAGCCCCATTTCCCGCGAGACAGGCGGCCCGGCCCGTGCCGGCAGCGCCCATTGAAGAGAACAACAAGATTTCCCATCCCATGACCGCATTCGCATTCGTTTTCCCCGGCCAGGGCTCGCAGAGCGTCGGCATGCTCGACGCCTGGGGCGACCACCCGGCCGTGGCGTCGACCCTGAAGGAAGCCTCCGCCGCACTCGGCGAGGACATTGGCCGCCTGATCCACGACGGCCCCAAGGAAAAGCTCGACCTCACCACCAACACCCAGCCCGTGATGCTGACGGCCGGCATCGCCGCCTATCGCGCCTGGTGCGCCGAAGGCGGCGCGACGCCGGTCGCGGTGGCCGGCCACTCGTTGGGCGAGTACACGGCCCTGGTTGCCGCCGGCGTGCTGACGCTGGCCGACGCGCTGCCGCTCGTGCGCCTGCGCGCGACCGCCATGCAGGATGCCGTGCCGGTGGGCGTCGGAGCGATGGCCGCGATCCTGGGCCTCGATGCGCAAGCCGTGCGTGAGGGCTGCCTGGCGGCGGCGCAGGCCAGCGGCGAGGTCGTCGAGGCCGTCAACTTCAACGATCCGAAGCAGGTCGTCATCGCGGGCTCCAAGGCCGGCGTCGACAAGGCCTGCGAGATGCTCAAGGCCGCCGGCGCCAAGCGAGCGCTGCTGCTGTCGGTGTCCGCGCCGTTCCACTCCAGCCTGATGAAGCCCGCGGCCTTGCGCCTGCAGGCAGCGCTGGAAAAGGTCACGCTGCACGCCCCGGCCATTCCGGTCATCAACAACATCGACGTCGCCACGCCGGTCGACGCCGGCGCCATCCGCGACGCGCTGGTGCGCCAGGCCGCGGGCCCGGTGCGCTGGGTCGAGGTCGTCGAGTCGCTGAAGGCACGCGGCATGACCCACGTCATCGAATGCGGCCCGGGCAAGGTGCTGGCCGGCACGGTCAAGCGCATCGACGCCACCCTGGTGTCGGGCGCACTTTACGACCCGGCTACGCTGGCCGAAGTGAAGGGGCTTCTGGCATGAGTGGTCTTGCGGACGGCAATGTGCAGACGGCGCTGGTCACCGGCGCTTCGCGCGGCATCGGCCGCGCCATCGCGGCGGAGCTGGCCGCGCGCGGCTTCCGCGTCATCGGCACCGCCACCAGCGATGCCGGCGCGCAGGCGATCACCGACGCGCTGGCCGGTCACTCCGGCTGCAAGGGCGTCAAGCTGGACGTCAACGACGCCGTGGGCGTCCCGGCACTGGTCGACAGCATCGTCAAGGAATACGGCGGCATCCACGTGCTGGTCAACAACGCCGGCATCACGCGCGACGGCCTGGCCATGCGCATGAAGGACGACGACTGGGACGCGGTGCACGACACCAACCTGAAGTCCGTCTTCCGCATGGCCCGCGAAGTGATGCGTCCGATGATGAAGCAGCGCTTCGGCCGCATCATCAGCATCACGTCGGTCGTCGGCGCGAGCGGCAACCCCGGCCAGGCCAACTACGCGGCGGCCAAGGCCGGCGTGGCGGGCATGACGCGCGCCCTCGCGCGCGAACTGGGCAGCCGCAACATCACCGTCAACTGCGTTGCGCCGGGTTTCATCGAGACCGACATGACCGACGTGCTGCCCGAGGCCCAGAAGGCCGCGCTGCTGCAACAGATCCCGCTGAATCGCCTCGGCAAGCCCGAGGAGATCGCGCAGGCGGTGGCGTTCCTGGCCTCTCGCGAGGCCGCCTACATCACCGGTACGGAGCTGCACGTCAACGGCGGCATGTACATGAATTGAGCGGATTGCCGCATTGGCCGCAAGGCCGGTTCGGCCGTCTGGTTATCTGGGCAAGTAGAATCCGCCCGTTTTTACGCAAACCTCCCGGAGGAGTGTCATGAGCGATATCGAAGCACGAGTCAAGAAAATCATTGCCGAGCAACTCGGCGTTCCCGAAGCCGATGTGGCCAACGAAAAGGCCTTCGTGGCCGACCTGGGCGCCGACTCGCTCGACACGGTCGAACTCGTGATGGCTCTCGAAGATGAATTCAGCATCGAGATCCCCGACGAAGAAGCCGAGAAGATCACGACGGTGCAATTGGCGATCGACTACGCCAAGGCCCACGCCAAGGCATAAGCAGCCATGAGTCGTCGTCGCGTCGTCGTCACCGGACTTGGGCTGGTCTGCCCCACGGGCAACACCGTGGCCGAAGGTTGGGCCAACATCAAGGCCGGCCGATCGGGCATTGCCACGATCACCAAGTTCGATGCCAGCGCCTTCGCCTGCCATTTCGCGGGTGAAGTGAAGGGCTTCAATGTCGAGGATTACATCCCCGGCAAGGACGCTCGTCACATGGATACCTTCATCCATTTCGGCGTGGCGGCGGCACTGCAGGCAGTCAAGGACGCGGGTCTCAAGACCGGCGACCAGTTGTCCGAAGAAGAAGGCGACCGCATCGGCGTGCTGATGGGCGCCGGCATCGGCGGCCTGCCGGAAATCGAACACACGCAGACCGAATACGCGACACGCGGCCCGCGCCGCATCTCGCCGTTCTTCGTGCCGGCCTCGATCATCAACATGATCTCGGGCCACGTGTCGATCTACTGCGGCTTCCGCGGCCCCAATCTCGGGCTGGTGACGGCCTGCACGACGGGCCTGCATTCGATCGGCATGGCCGGTCGGATGATCGAATACGGAGATGCCGACGTGATGGTTGCCGGCGGCGCGGAATCCACCGTGTCGCCGCTGGGCATCGGCGGCTTCGCATCGGCGCGCGCGCTGTCCACGCGCAACGATGACCCCGCCTCCGCCTCGCGGCCGTGGGACAAGGACCGCGACGGCTTCGTCCTGGGCGAGGGCGCCGGTGCGCTCGTGCTCGAGGAATACGAACACGCCAAGGCGCGCGGCGCCACCATCTACGCCGAGCTCGCGGGTTTCGGCATGAGCGGCGACGCGTACCACATGACCGCGCCCAACGTCGACGGCCCCAACCGCTCGATGCGCGCGGCGCTGGCCAATGCCGGCCTCAACGCCGACCAGGTCGACTACCTCAACGCGCATGGCACGTCCACGCCGCTGGGCGACCTGAACGAGACCAACGCCATCAAGAAGGCGTTCGGCGACCATGCCAGGAAGCTGGCCATCAGCTCGACCAAGTCGATGACCGGCCACTTGCTGGGCGGCGCCGGCGGCATCGAATCGGTGTTCACCGTCCTGGCGCTGCGCGACCAGGTCGCGCCGCCGACGATCAACCTGGTCAACCCGGATCCCGAGTGCGATCTCGACTACTGTGCCAACACGGCGCGGGAGATGAAGATCGACATCGCGGTAAAGAACAACTTCGGCTTCGGCGGCACCAACGGAACGCTCGTGTTCCGCAAGGTCTGACCGCCGCGGGCCGCGTCCTGTCACGGCGAGCGATGCGCGCGCCGCCTCCTGTCGAGTACACCAGCGCGCTCGGTCGCGCCTGGCGCGTGGCCTTGTCGCTGCTCATCGGCGCCTCTGTGGCCGTGCCCCTTGCCTGGGGCCTGCCGTACTTCGCGGCCCACTGGGGCAGCCGGCAACCCGACGCGCTGTTCGAGGCGCTGGGCAATCCGCTGGTCCAGGCCGCGCTCGCGCTGTGGGCCGCCTCGATGGTCGTGGCCGCGTCCTGGCTGGCCCGTCGCGCAACGGCTGCGGGTGAGCACACGCTCCGTTGGGATGGCCAGGACTGGCTGCTGGCCGGTGACGGCCGCGGTCGACCCGATCAACGCGGCGATGCCGCCCTGATGCTGGATCTCGGCCCGTGGATGCTCGTGCGCTTCCTGCCCTGCGCGTCCCTCGGCTTCGGTGCCGGCGTGTGGTTGCCGCTGACGGTTGCCGGCGACCTCGCGCGCTGGGCCGCGCTGCGCGGCGCGCTCTGGAACTGGCGCGTCGGCCGTGGGAATGCGCGCTCATGACGATGCTCAATCCGGATCCGGACGCCGCGCTGGTCGAGCGCGTCAAGCAGGGCGACGTGCGCGCCTTCGAGATGCTGGTCGTCAAGTACCAGCGCCGCATCGAGCGGCTGATCGGTCGCATGGTGCGCGACGTCGACCTGGTGCCCGACATCGCCCAGGAAACCTTCATCCGCGCCTACCGCGCGCTGCCGCAGTTCCGCGCCGAGAGCGCGTTCTACACCTGGCTCTACCGCATCGCCGTGAACACCGCCAAGAAGGCGCTGGTCGACATGAAGCGCGATCCCGTGATGACTTACACGTCATTGCAGGGGTCCGACGACGATGATGAAACTTACCGCGGCGGAATGGAACCAACCGACGGCGAGACGCCCGAGGCCCTGCTCGCCAGCAAGCAAATTGCTGCTACCGTCAACGCGGCCATAGCCGCCTTGTCGGAGGATCTGCGCCAGGCCATCACGCTGCGCGAGATCGAAGGCCTCAGCTACGAAGAGATTTCGGACTTGATGAACTGCCCGATCGGTACCGTGCGCTCGCGCATCTTCCGCGCCCGCGAGGCCATTGCCGAGCGGCTGCGGCCGATGCTCGACACGCGCGACGGCAATCGTTGGTAAGTGCACACTCAGTCAAATAGATCGATGCCATGAGATTCTTCCAGATTCCAGCCACCCGGCGAGCCGATGACCTGTTGCGAGGTTTGAATGTCACAGCCTGATAACGATCGTTCCATCTCCGGACCGCACGAGTCCAGCCGCCGCATCCTCTCGGCATTGGCCGACGGCGACGCCACCGACAGCGAAGCCGCCCGTGCGTTCCAGTCCTGGCGCGACGAGCCCGACGCGCGCGAATCCTGGCACGCCTACCAGTTGATCGGCGACGTGCTGCGCAGCGAGGACCTGGCCACCGAGCCAGCGGCCGATGAATCCTTCCTGGTCGCGCTGCGCGCCCGGCTGGCCATCGAACCGGTGGTGCTGGCGCCGCAGCCGCGGGTCGAGGTCGAGTTCGAAGTCCGCTCCGCGGCCGGGGCCAACGCTCCGGCCCGTTCGCGTCGCTGGCAGGGCCCGGTCGCGATGGCGGCGGGCTTCCTGGCCGTGATCGGCGTGCTCAATGTCGCCGGCCCGTTCAAGCATGGCGTCGGCGGCTCCCTGGCGTCCAACGCCACGTCAGCGTCCGGCCCGGTGCTGGCGTCCACGACCTCGATCGACAACAGCGGCGTTGTGCTGACCTCGGCGCAGTCCAAGGCGGCCGCCGAGCAGCTTGCCCCTTACCTCGCCGCACACCGTCAGTCAGCCATGAACGGCCCGTTCCAGATGCCGGGCAGCGACCTCCGCAACGCGTCCCTGGTGCAGCCCGCTCGGTGATCGACGCAGCGCTGTCCACGGGCCCGGGCCTGCCCGCCCTGATGCGCGCCTCGGGCGCGCTCGCACGCGTTCCGCGCCCGCGCGCGACGCTGGCACGCATGACGCGTCTGTCGGGCGCGCTCGTGTGCGCCGCCGCGCTCAGCGCGGGGCAGGTGCGCGCGCAGTCCCAGAAGCCGCCCGCGCCGCCGCAGTCCAGCGCCAGCGGCGAGACCGCCGGGGATCTGCACGGCTGGCTCGCACGCATCCACGACGCCGCTGCGCGCAGCAACTACGTCGGCACCTACGTCAACAGCACGGGCACCAGCGTGATCAGCTCGCGCGTGGGCCACTACTGCGAAGGCAAGAACACGCTCGAGCGCGTCGACGCGCTCGACGGCGAGCCGCGCTCGATGCTGCGTCTCAACGACGAGGTGCGCACGATCTGGCCGCGCTACCGCGTGGCGGTGATCGAGCCGGTCGACCCGCGCGCGTCATTTCCCGCGCTGGTCAGCGGCAGCGAAAAGCACATCCCCGACTACTACGAGCTGCACGTGCAGCCGTCCGAACGAATCGCCGGCCACGACGCCGACCGGCTGTTGCTGAAGGCGCGCGACGACAACCGCTTCGACCACGTGATCTGGGCCGACCACGCCACCGGCCTGCTGCTGCGCGTGGATGTGCAGTTGGCGGGCCGCACGCTCGAATCGTCCGGTTTCTCCGACGTCAACATCGGCGTCAAGCCGGACCCGACGGCGGTCTACAGCGAGCTGCACCGGGCCGATGGCTACCACATCGTGCGGCCCGAAGTGGAGCGCACGAAGCTGGAAGCCGAAGGCTGGGCGATGCAGGCTGCGCTGCTGCCTGCGGGCTTCCAGTCCCTGGGTTGCGTGCGGCGCACGTTGACCATGCCCGGCGAGGAGGCCGTGCAGCCCAAGGTGCTGCAGTCGATCTGGTCGGACGGGATCACGCACGTGTCGCTGTTCATCGAGCCGTTTCAACCGCAGCGTCATCGCAGCGAGGGATTGACCGTGATCGGTGCCACGCACACGCTGACGCGCCGGGTCAACGACATGTGGCTCACCGCCGTCGGCGACGTACCGCCGGCCGCCCTCGACCAGTTCGTTCGCGCTCTCGAACACAAGCCCTGAACCACCGTCAGCGCCGGCATGGCCGGGCGCTGACGGCAAAAATACGCCCTTACGCTCCGGAGCCCCTCGCCCATGTCCAAGCTCAATGCACCTCTCGCCACTTCCGCCGCCCTGGCGCTCGCCGCCGTGCTCGGAACGGCGGCCCCGCTGACGTCGTGGGCGCAGGCGACCAGCGCGCCGGCCGTGCCGGTCCAGGCGCCCGACACGCTGGTGCGCGGCCTGCCCGACTTCACCGGCTTGGTCGAGACAGCGGGTCCGGCGGTGGTCAACATCCGCACCAACATCAAGCCCAAGGCCGGTGGCGTCGACACGTCGCTGCAGTCGCAGATGCAGCAGTTGATCGAGGAATACATCCGCCGTCACGGCGGTCGCGGCGGCCGCAACGTCCCGCCGGCCGGAGGCAACGGTGGTGGCGGCAGTGACACGCCGGACGAAGAAGACCAGCCGGAACAGGGCTACATCGGGTCGGGCTTTCTGCTGTCGCCGGACGGCTTTGTGATGACCAATGCGCACGTGGTCGAGGGCGCCGACGAGGTCACTGTCACGCTCACCGACAAGCGCGAGTTCAAGGCCAAGATCATCGGCAGCGACCAGCGCACCGACGTCGCGCTGCTCAAGATCGAGGCCGCCGGCCTGCCCTTCGTCAAGATCGGCAACGTCGACCGCCTGAAGGTGGGCGAATGGGTGATCGCCATCGGCTCGCCGTTCGGCCTCGAGAGCACCGTCACCGCCGGCATCGTCAGCGCCAAGCAGCGCGAGACCGGCGACTACCTGCAACTGCTGCAGACCGACGTCGCGATCAACCCGGGCAACTCGGGCGGCCCGTTGATCAACATGCGTGGCGAGGTGGTGGGCATCAACTCGCAGATCCTGAGTCCGTCGGGCACCAGTGCCGGCATCTCGCTGGCCATTCCCATCGACGAGGCGATCCGCGTGTCGGACCAACTGCGCGCCAGCGGCCACGTCACGCGCGGGCGCATCGGCGTGCAGATCGGCGCAGTCTCCAAGCAGGTGTCCGAGGCGCTTGGGTTGGGCAAGCCGATCGGCGCGCTCGTCGAAGGCCTGACGCCCGGCATGCCAGCGGAAAAGGCCGGCATCGAGGCGGGCGACATCATCACCAAGGTGCAGGGCAAGACGGTGGAACGCTACTCCGACCTGCCGCGCCTGGTGGGCATGGTCAAGCCCGGCGACAAGGTGTCCCTGACAGTCTTCCATGACGGCAAGACCAAGGAGCTGATCGCCGACGTGATCGACTTCGGACCGGAGACCGTGCCCGTGGCCGCCGGCCCTGATCCGGAAGCGATCGCTTCCACCAAGGCCACGCTGGGCCTGAAGTTGCTGGATCTGAACGATGCCGACCGCGCCCGCTTGAAGGTCAAGGCTGGCGTGCGCGTCGAGCGCGTCGAAGGGGCGGCGGCGCGGGCCGGTGTCCAGGAGGGCGACGTCATCCTGTCGATCGGCAACGTGCAGGTCACCTCGGTCAAGCAGTTCGCCGCCGCCGTGGCCAAGCTCGACAAGGTCAAGCCGATCCCGGTGCTCGTGCGGCGCGGCGATTCGGCAAATTACCTCGTGATCCGTCCGAGCAAGTAAAATCCCTGATTCGGCGGACTTCGGGTCCGCCTCCGGCCCGGCGGCTTGCGCCTTTTTTTCGCGAGCCACCGGGCCGCGCGCATTTTCGAAGTCGGGCGTGCCCCGTCTTCGCACCCCCTTCCGCATCTTTTTCGCAGGTCACTCAGATGGCACAGTACGTTTTCACGATGAATCGCCTCGGCAAGATCGTTCCGCCGAAGCGAGAGATCCTCAAGGGCGTGTCCCTGAGCTTCTTCCCCGGCGCCAAGATCGGCGTGCTCGGCCTGAACGGCTCGGGCAAGTCCACGTTGCTCAAGATCATGGCCGGTGTCGACAAGGACTACGAAGGCGAGGCCACGCCCATGCCCGGCCTCAACATCGGCTACCTGCCGCAGGAGCCGCAGCTCAACCCCGAGCAGACCGTGCGCGAGTCGGTCGAAGAGGGCATGGGCGGCGTGCTGGCCGCCAAGAAGCGCCTGGACGAGGTCTACGTCGAGTACGGCCTGGAAGATGCCGACTTCGACAAGCTCGCCGCCGAACAGGCCGAGCTCGAGGCCATCATCTCCTCGGCCGGCTCCGACAACGTCGAGCACCAGCTCGAGATCGCCGCCGACGCGCTGCGCCTGCCGGCCTGGGAAGCCGTGGTCGGCACCTTGTCGGGCGGTGAAAAACGCCGTGTCGCGCTGTGCCGCCTGCTGCTGTCCAAGCCCGACATGCTGCTGCTCGACGAACCCACCAATCACTTGGACGCCGAGTCCGTGGACTGGCTGGAGCAGTTCCTGCAGCGATTCAGCGGCACCGTCGTGGCCATCACCCACGATCGCTATTTCCTCGACAACGCCGCCGAGTGGATCCTGGAACTCGACCGTGGTCGCGGCATTCCGCACAAGGGCAACTACTCCGAGTGGCTGCTGCAGAAGGAAACCCGCCTCGAGACCGAGCAGAAGACCGAGGACGCGCGCACCAAGGCGATGAAGAAGGAACTCGAATGGGTTCGTTCCAATCCGAAGGGTCGCCAGGCCAAGAGCAAGGCCCGCATGGCGCGCTTCGAGGAACTGAGCGATTTCGACTACCAGAAACGCAACGAAACGAACGAGATCTTCATCCCGGTGGCGGATCGCCTCGGCCATGAGGTCATCGAGTTCACGAACGTCAGCAAGGGCTTCGGCGATCGCCAGCTGATCGACAACCTCAGCTTCAAGGTGCCCGCGGGCGCCATCGTCGGCATCATCGGTCCGAACGGCGCTGGCAAGTCGACGCTGTTCCGCATGATCTCCGGCAAGGAGCAGCCGGATTCCGGCGAAGTCGCCATCGGCAAGACCGTCAAGATGGCATTCGTGGACCAGACCCGCGACGACCTGGAAGACGCCAAGACCGTGTGGCAGGACGTGTCCGGGGGCCTGGACAACCTCACGGTGGGCAAGTTCGTGATGCCCAGCCGCGCCTACATCGGCCGCTTCAACTTCAAGGGCAACGACCAGCAGAAGCTCGTCGGCAACCTGTCCGGCGGCGAACGCGGCCGCCTGCACCTGGCCAAGACGCTGATCCAGGGCGGCAACGTCCTGATGCTCGACGAACCTTCGAACGACCTGGACGTCGAAACCCTGCGTGCGCTGGAAGACGCGCTGCTCGAGTTCGCCGGCTCCATCATGGTCATCAGCCATGACCGTTGGTTCCTCGACCGCATTGCCACCCACATCCTCGCGTGCGAAGGCGATTCGCAGTGGACGTTCTTCGACGGCAACTACCAGGAGTACGAAGCCGACAAGAAGAAGCGCCTGGGTGAGGAAGGCGCGCGTCCGAAGCGCGTGCGCTTCAAGGCGCTCAAGTAAGCCTGTTCCGATTCACGGAAACAAGAAAGGCTGCCGGTTTTGGCAGCCTTTTTTCATGGTGCGGTGGATCGGGGAAACAGCGCGGCGTCCGGGAAGTCGGCGTCCGATTCCCACGGCGTTGTGTCGCGGCGTTCGCGCCAGCGCCAACCGTGGGCGCCGGTGCTGTAGCGGCGGTAAGTCGTTGCGCCGTGCGCGTCGCCGCGAGGGACCCAGGACACCGCCAGGAGCTGGTCCGCGTTGCCGACGCCCAGGCGTTGCCACGCCGCGTGCTGGGTGGCCGCCAGGTGGATCGGCGCCGGCCGGCCGTCGGGCCCGCGCGCACGCGCGACGCGCAGGCGATGTGACACCACTTCCACCGGCAACGTGAGGGGCCCACTGCTGGCGCCTGCCGGTGCTGTGAGGTCGGCGGTGACGAGCCAGGTCGGCTCCGGCGTGCCGCGCAGCGGCGTCGGGTCGAGGATCGCCAGCGGCCCGACGAGTTCCAGCCGATCGAGCCGTTCGTCCTTGCAGCCGCGCAGTTCGAGCACGGCGTCGGCTTCGTCGTGCGGCGCGCCGCTGGCCCAGTCCCGTTCGATGACCTGCGCCGTGATGCGCGGATCGAGCACCAGCACCACGTGGTCGCACGCCCGCGCCGCGGGGTGGGCCAGGGCCGCGTGGGCGAGCAGCGCGGTGAACGCGGAGACGACGATGCGCTTCATGGCGACGTGAATGGGGTGGGATGCATCAGCGGATCTTAGCGACGCGCCCGCGCGGAGCAGGATGGGCTGAGGCTCGAAATGCAAAAAGCCGCCCGGAGGCGGCTTTTGACAAACGGGGAGCGCAGGCTCCAGCCGTTCAGCGCAGCTTGATTTCCTTGTACAGGACGTGCTTGCGCGCCTTCGGATCGAACTTCATGAATTCGAGCTTTTCAGGCGTCGTCTTCTTGTTCTTGTTCGTCGTGTAGAAATGACCCGTGCCTGCAGTCGATTCCAGCTTGATCTTCTCGCGACCACCCTTGGATGCCATGGTGTGTTTCTCCAGTGATGATTAAAGAGCGCCCTTGGCGCGAAGGTCGGCCAGAACGGAGTCGATACCGTTCTTGTCGATCAGTCGCAGCGCAGCCGTCGAAATACGCAGGCGGATGAAGCGGTTCTCGCTCTCGACCCAGATGCGGCGGTTCTGCAGATTCGGCAGGAAACGGCGCTTCGTACGGTTGTTGGCATGGGAAACATTGTTTCCCGTCATCGGGTGCTTACCCGTCACTTGACAGACACGAGCCATGAAGCTCTCCTCAATTGGAACGAAGCGCACAGTGCACTTCGGCTGGAGAGCATGCACATGCGCCAAAAGGGCGGCATGACTCCAAGGGAACCCGGGATTCTACGCTGAAACCTCGAATTAGGCTAGCCCGTCCGCTTTCAACCGGGCAGGCGGCCACTTACTCGATCGATTCCAGGTAGCGCTGGGCGTCCAGCGCGGCCATGCAGCCGGTGCCAGCCGAGGTGATCGCCTGGCGGTAGACGTGATCCTGCACGTCGCCGGCCGCGAAGATGCCCGGCATGCTGGTCTGCGTGGCGAAGCCCTCGTTGCCCGATTTGGTGATCAGGTAGCCATCCTTCATCGCCAGGTGGCCCTCGAAGATCGTCGTGTTCGGATGGTGGCCGATGGCGATGAAGCAGCCCTTGACCGTGATCTCCGCGAAGGCGTCGCCCTCGACCGACTTCGTGCGCACGCCCGTGACGCCCGTCGAGTCACCCAGCACCTCGTCCAGCGTCTGGTCGAGGTGGAGCTGCATCGTGCCCTTGGCGACGCGATCCATCATCTTGTCGATGAGGATCGGCTCGGCGCGGAACTTGTTGCGGCGATGGATGACATGCACCTTCTTGGCGATGTTGGACAGGTACAGCGCCTCCTCGACGGCCGTGTTGCCGCCGCCGACGACAACCACTTCCTCGCCCCGGTAGAAGAACCCGTCGCAGGTGGCGCAGCCGCTGACGCCGCGGCCCATGAAGGCTTCCTCGGACGGCAGGCCCAGGTACTTGGCGGAGGCGCCGGTGGCCAGGATCAGCGCGTCGCAGGTGTAGACACCGGAGTCGCCGAACAACTTGAACGGCTTCTCGCTGAAGTCGACCTTGTTGATGTGGTCGAACACGATTCTGGTATCGAAACGTTCGGCGTGGGCCAGGAATCGGGCCATCAGGTCCGGGCCCTGGACGCCGGCGACATCCGCCGGCCAGTTGTCCACCTCGGTAGTGGTCATCAGCTGGCCGCCCTGGGCGATCCCGGTGATCAACATCGGTTTCAAATTGGCGCGCGCGGCGTACAAGGCGGCGGTGTATCCGGCGGGACCGGAGCCCAGAATCAGCACCTTGGCGTGGTTGGAAGTGTTCTCAGAGTTACTCATTACGGGTGCGGGCTCGGAAAGTTCGAAATGGACGGCACAATGTCACACGACACGCTGCACCCGCAATTGTAGGGATGCTGTACGGCCAACGCCGGCAGCAGCGGGGCAGGGCTCTTCGTTTCAAGGGATTTGCGAAAGGTTTTTGAATGTCGATGCTCTCGAATCTGGACCTGATCCGACGCGTTCCGCTGTTCTCGATGCTGACGACCGATCAGGCACGTGTGGTGGCGGATGGTGTGGTCAAGCGCCGCTTCCGGCGCGGTGAGCTGGTCGTCGAACAGGGCAAGAAGAGCAATGCGCTCTTCATCCTGCTCAGCGGTCGCGCCCGCGTCACCACGTCCGACCCGCGCGGTCGCGAAGTGATCCTGGCGGTGCTCAATGCCGGCGACTACGTCGGCGAGATGAGCCTGATCGACAACGAACCCCACTCGGCCACCGTGCGCTGCGAGCTGCAGTGCGACGTGCTGATCCTGGGCCGCGCCGAGTTCGCGCGCTGCCTGCCCGAGAACTCCAGCCTGTCCTACGCGATCATGCGCGGCCTGGTCACGCGGCTGCGCAGCGCCGACCGCCAGATCGAGTCGCTGGCGCTGCTCGACGTGTACGGCCGCGTCGCCCGCACCCTGCTCGACATGGCGGAGGACGTCGACGGCGAGAAGGTCATCAAGTCCAAGGTCTCACGCCAGGACATGGCCAAGATCGTCGGGGCCTCGCGCGAGATGGTCAGCCGCGTGATGAAGGATCTCGAGGAGCGCGGCATCATCGAGACGCAGGAAGACGGATCGTTGAAGATCCAGAACCGCAAGGCATGAGGCCCTGACGGTTCCTGAGGTGCAATCGCTTTGAGTCTGGCCCTTCCCAAGTTTTCGGCGTTCTCACGCACGACCACCGACCCGGACGCGGCGCCGCCGCGTCCCGTCTGGAAGCAGCGCATCGCCGCGCTGCTTGGCCTGGTGTTCTGGGTCGGCGTGGCGCTGGCCCTGGCCACGCACCATCTCACGGACGCGGCGTTCACCACCTCCGGGGACGGCAGTGCGGTGCTCAACCTGCTGGGTCGCCCTGGCGCTCTCGTCTCGGACGTGCTGTTGCTGGTGCTCGGCGCGTCGGTGTCGTGGCTGCCCCTCGTCGGGCTGCTGCAGGCCTTGCGCAACCTCGCGCGCGGGTCCCGTGCGCTGGCGGGCATGAGCGAGGACGACGCCTCCGCGCCGCGTTGGCCGCGGCTGCGCTTCTGGGCGGGCCTCGTGCTGCTGCTGTGCGCCAGCACTGCGCTCGAATGGACGCGGCTCTACACCTTCGAGGCCCGCGTGCCCGGCGGCCACTCCGGCGGCATCCTGGGCTTTCTGCTCGGCCCGCTGTCGATGCACTACCTCGGCTTCCTCGGCTCTGGCGTGCTGTGGATAGCCGCGCTGGTGCTGGGCATGGCGGGCGCGCTGCGCTTCTCGTGGGTCAACCTGGCCGACGGCATCGGCGGCTGGATCGACGGCCGTCGCGAACACCGTGCCGTGGCGCGCGAACGTGCCGAGGACGAACGCATCGGCGAAATCGCGCTGCGCGAACGCGAGCAGCAGGTCGACGAGATCCGCATCGAGGACGTGCTGCACGCGCCCATCGTGATCGAGCCCGAGATCGTGCAGGTGGTCGAGTCCAGGCGCGTCCAGCGCGAGCGCCAGAAGCCCTTGTTCGTGGAGATCCACGACGGCAAGCTGCCGCAGGTCGACTTGCTGGATGCCGCGCCCACGCGCATCGAGCAGACCGTCACGCCCGAGTCGCTGGAGATGACCAGCCGCATGATCGAGAAGAAGCTGGGCGACTTCGGCGTGGAGGTGCGCGTGGTCGCGGCCGCGCCGGGCCCGGTCATCACGCGCTACGAGATCGAGCCGGCCACCGGCGTCAAGGGCTCGCAGATCGTCAACCTGGCCAAGGACCTGGCGCGCTCGCTGAGCCTGGTCAGCATCCGCGTGGTCGAGACGATCCCCGGCAAGACGACGATGGCGCTGGAGCTGCCCAACGCGCGGCGCCAGATGATCAAGCTGTCCGAGATCCTCGGCTCCAACGTCTACAACGAAGCGAGCTCGATGCTGACCATCGCGCTCGGCAAGGACATCGTCGGCAACCCGATCGTCGCCGACCTTGCCAAGATGCCGCACTGCCTGGTGGCCGGCACCACCGGTTCAGGCAAGTCGGTGGGCATCAACGCGATGATCCTGTCGCTGCTGTACAAGGCCGAGGGCAAGGACGTCCGCCTGATCCTGATCGACCCGAAGATGCTCGAGATGAGCGTCTACGAGGACATCCCGCACCTGCTGTGCCCCGTCGTCACCGACATGAAGCAGGCCGGCAACGCGCTCAGCTGGTGCGTCAACGAGATGGAGCGCCGCTACAAGCTCATGTCCAAGATGGGCGTGCGCAACCTGGCCGGCTACAACAAGAAGATCGACGACGCCAAGGAGCGCGGCGAGTTGCTGCCCAATCCGTTCAGCCTGACGCCGGAGTCGCCCGAGCCGCAGGAACGCCTGCCGTTCATCGTGGTCGTCATCGACGAGCTGGCCGACCTGATGATGGTGGTCGGCAAGAAGGTGGAGGAGCTGATCGCCCGCCTGGCGCAGAAGGCGCGCGCCGCCGGCATCCATCTGGTGCTGGCCACGCAGCGGCCCAGCGTCGACGTGATCACCGGCTTGATCAAGGCCAACATCCCGACGCGCCTGTCGTTCCAGGTGTCGAGCAAGATCGACAGCCGCACCATCCTCGACCAGATGGGCGCCGAGGCGCTGCTGGGACAGGGCGACATGCTCTACCTGACGCCCGGCGGCGGCGTGCCGGTGCGCGTGCACGGCGCGTTCGTCAGCGACGACGAAGTGCACCGCGTGGTCGAGTACCTCAAGTCGCAGTCGCCGGCCAACTACATCGAAGGCATCCTCGAGGGTGGCGTACTCGACGGGGACGTCGACGGCGATGGTTCGGGCGGCGGGTCATCCGATGCGGAGGCTGATCCGTTATATGACCAGGCGGTGGTGGTGGTGCTGCAGAACAAGCGGGCGTCGATCTCGCTGGTGCAGCGCCATCTGCGCATCGGCTACAACCGCGCGGCCCGATTGCTGGAGCAGATGGAGAAGTCGGGGCTGGTGTCCAGCATGTCCGGATCCGGCAATCGCGAGATCATTGCTCCCAACAGAGACGAATAGACGACCCCACGCTCCCTGATGGTCGCTGCCCCCCCGAGGGGGAGCCCGCAAACGGCTCGGATGTGATCCTCGCTTCCCTCGCCTTGGGTGGGCCTGCCGCCGGCTGTACTGCGTGCCCTGGCCAGTTCAACAAAGGTACCCGATGACTGTTTCCCGATTTGCCCGCACCACGCTGGCGGCTGCGTTCGCCTTGACGTGTGCTTCGGCGTTCGCGACGGCCACCGACGAGCTGCGCGACTTCGTCAAGACGGTGAAGTCCGGCAGCGCCACGTTCACGCAGACCGTCACCGGGCCCAGCGGCAAGCAGAAGTTGTCCAATGGCAGCTTCCAGTTTTCGCGTCCGAACCGCTTCCGCTTCGTCTACGAGAAGCCGTACGCGCAAACGGTGGTGGGCGACGGCACCAAGGTCTGGATCTACGACCCCGACCTGAACCAGGCCTCGTCGCGCAAGACGGGCGACGCGCTGGCCAACACGCCCGCCGCGCTGATCGTGTCCAACGACATCGACAAGGTGTTCACGCTCGCCGACCAGCCCGCGACGAAGGATGGCCTGCAGTGGGTGCTCGCCACCCCCAAGCAGACCGAAGGCACCGTGCGTTCGCTCAAGATCGCGTTCAGGGGCCACGCGCTGGCGCAACTCGAGATCGACGACAGCTTCGGCCAGCGCTCGGTGATCGTGTTCAACGCGTTCGAGCCGAACGCGAAGCTGCCCACGGACGCGTTCACGTTCGTGCCGCCGAAAGGCGCGGACGTCGCGGAGCAATAAGGCAGCGCCCAAGAAAATCGGCCACCCGGTTGCCCGTGGTGGCCGTCAAAGTTCTCCGAGGAAATGTGTCCGGAGTTCCAGGCGCGGTGAGGTCGCGCCGTCGTTCGCCCCGGATCAGCACATCAGTGCAGCATCGGTTCGTCCATCAGTCCCATGTCGGGGGCGGTCATCATCTGTTCGATGTCCATCAGGATCAGCATGCGCTCGGCATCGCCGCTCTTGATCGTGCCCAGGCCGGTGATGTAGGCAGCCTCGATGGCGCCGTTGAATTCCGGGGCCGGCTTGATGGCATCGCCACCGAGCTCGAGCACGTCCGACACCGAGTCCACCACCATGCCCACCGTGCGGTTGGCGATGTTGAGGATGATGACGACGGTGAAGCTGTTGTACTGGACGTCCGACAGGCCGAATCGCAGGCGCATGTCGACGATGGGGACGATGACGCCGCGCAGGTTGACGACGCCCTTGATGAAGTGCGCCGCGTTGGCGATGCGCGTCGGGTTCTCGTAGCCACGGATTTCCTGGACCTTCAGGATATCGATGCCGTACTCCTCGGCGCCGAGCTTGAACGACAGGTATTCGCGGGTCGCGCCATGCAGTGCCGTGGTGGCAGCTTGCGCGCTGGTGCGGGGGTCGGTGGCGGTGATGGCGCTCATGGGCGGTTTAGCTCCTTGCAACGAAGACGATGCCTCACGACCCTTGCTGGAAACGGGGCCGCGTCAGTGCTATGCAGTGTGAAGCCCGTCCGCAGTCGCGAATGCCGCGATAAGACGCCCCCGACCCCGCCAATTCAACGCCTGAGCAGGGTCTGGGCGAGGAATCGGCGCCGGAAGTCGCCCCGCGGGCGCTGTAGGATCGACGCCAACCATGGCCGACCTCTTTTCCACGAAACCCGTTCCCCCCCTGGCCGAGCAGATGCGTCCGCAGACCCTAGCCGACGTCGTCGGGCAGCGCCACCTGCTGGGGCCGGGCAGGCCGCTGCGCCTGGCCTTCGAGTCCCGCAAGCTGCATTCCTTCATCCTGTGGGGGCCGCCGGGCGTCGGCAAGACGACGCTGGGCCGGCTGGCCGCGCGGGTCACGAACAGCCACTTCATCGCCATCTCGGCGGTGCTGGCCGGCATCAAGGACATCCGCGGCGCCATCGACGAGGCCCAGGACCAGCTGGACCGCGAACGGCGCCAGACGGTCATCTTCGTCGACGAGATCCATTCCTTCAACAAGACGCAGCAGGACGCGCTGCTGCCGCACGTCGAGTCCGGCCTGCTGACGCTGATCGGCGGCACCACCGAGCATCCGGGCATGCAGGTGACCAACGCGCTGCTGTCGCGCGCGCAGGTCTACAACTTGCAGCCGCTGGTCCAGGACGACTTCAACGAGCTCTACGAACGGGCGCGCTCGCTCCTGCCCGCGGTGACGGTCGACGCAGACGCGCTGGCGCTGCTGGGAGGCTACGCCGATGGCGACGGCCGGCGCTTCCTGAACCTGCTGGAACAGGTCTCCAACGCGGCGACCGGTGCGGGGCTGGCCAACGTCGACGCGGCCTTCGCGGCATCGGCGACCAGCCCGTCGCTGCGCCGCGCCGACAAGAGCGGAGACTCGTACTACGAACAGATCTCGGCGTTCCACAAGTGCGTGCGCGGCTCGCAGCCCGACGCCGCGCTGTACTGGATGGCGCGCATGCTTGACGGCGGCGTCGACCCGCGCCAGATCACGCGCCGCATGATCGCCATCGCGAGCGAGGACATTGGCAACGCCGAGCCGCGCGCGTTGCAGCTGGCCATGAACGCGGCCGAGGCCGTCGACCGGCTGGGCCTGCCCGAGTGCGAGCTGGCCTTGGCGCAGGCCACCACGTTCCTGGCGGTGGCCCCCAAGTCCAACGCGTCCTACCTGGCGTGGAAGCAGGCCAAGGACTTTGTCCAGCGCGACGGCACCCGCGCCGTGCCCATCCAGCTGCGCAACGCGCCCAGCAAGCTGATGAAGCAAATGGGCTACGGCCAGGAATATCGCTACGCGCACGACGAGCCCAATGCCTACGCCGCCGGCGCGAGCTGGTTTCCGGACGATGTCGAGCCACAGCACTGGTATCAGCCGGTGCCGCGCGGCATGGAGATCAAGATCGGCGAGAAGCTCGCCGCGCTGCGTGCGCTCGACGAGGACGCGTCCAAGGACTGATCGCTGGGCGTGGGCACCTTGCCGGTGCCCAC
>JBDSDD010000044.1:0-39629 GCA_039920745.1 Burkholderiaceae bacterium
ACTCGCCGTAGAAGTCGCACTCGTTGCCGAGGCGGTACTTCAGGCCCGGGCTGTTGAGGCCGTAGCACTGGCGCGATTCGCCGGAGACCGACGTGGCGGCCGGGCCGCCGCGCATGTAGCCGGTCCAATCGACGGCATGGGCGGCGGAAGCGCCGACGAGGCTCGCCACGCAGGCGATGGTGGCGCGGCAAAGCGCGGTTTTGCGGTAGGTCTTGGTCATGTGCTTGTCTCCTGAACGGCTCTAGGGGCTATGGATGCGCGAGGGCAAGGCTCCGCCCCGCGCGGGAAAAATACCAACGTAAGCTGCGCGCTGCTGGCAGCGCACTCAAAGTCAGAAAGGTCGGCCGCACGCCTTCTTCATGCGCACTGGCCGCTGGCGCCCGATCGGTGTCGGGCGTTCATCGTTATTTGTTCTTGTTGTAGACGTCGACGCAGACGGCTGCCAGCAGGACGATGCCCTTGATCACCTGCTGGTAGTCGATGCCGATGCCGAGGATGGACATGCCGTTGTTCATCACGCCCATCACGAATGCGCCGATGACGGCGCCGAGAACCTTGCCGACACCGCCCGAGGCCGAAGCCCCGCCGATGAAGCATGCCGCGATCACGTCAAGTTCGAAACCCAGTCCGGCCTTGGGCGTTGCGGTATTGAGACGTGCTGCGAAGACCAGGCCCGCGAGTGCCGCCAGCGCGCCCATGTTGACGAAGGTGAGAAAGGCCAGGCGTTCCGTCTTGATGCCGGACAGGCGCGCCGCCTTGGCGTTGCCGCCCAACGCGTAGATGCGGCGGCCGATGGTGGTGCGGCGCGTGGCGAAGTCGTAGGCCAGCATCAGCAGGAACATCACGATCAGCACATTGGGCAGGCCCTTGTACTTGGCCAGCATCCAGCAGAACCAGACGATCACCGCGGCAAACGCGATGTTCTTGGCCAGGAAAAAGGCCGCTGGCTCCTCCTCCATGCCGTGCTTGACGTGCCCGGAGCGTTCGCGCAACTTCAGCACGAACAGCGCGCCCGCGACGGCGGCGCCCAGCACCAGCGAGCTGATGCGCAGCGACTCGCCGTTGAAGAAGTCGGGAATGAAGCCCGAGCTGAGCAACTGGAAGTCTTCGGGGAACGGCCCCACTGACTGCCCTTGCAGCAGCGCCAGCGCCAGCCCCTTGAAGACCAGCATGCCGGCCAGCGTGACGATGAACGAGGGGATCTTCAGGTAGGCGACGAACCAGCCCTGCGCGCCGCCGATCACGCCGCCCACGACGAGGCACACCAGCGACGCCGCCACGAAGTTCCAGTTGTAGTTGACCATCAGCACCGCCGCCAGCGCGCCGATGAAACCGGACACCGAACCCACCGACAGGTCGATGTAGCCCGCCACGATCACCAGCAGCATGCCCAGCGCCATGATGACGATGTAGCTGTTCTGCAGGATCAGGTTGGTGAGGTTCAACGGCTTGAGCAGCGTGCCGTCCGTCATGTACTGGAAGAACCCCATGATCGCGACGAGCGACAGCAGCATGCCGTACTCGCGGATGTTGTTCTTCAGAAAGCCGCCGTACGAGCGCACGGGCGCTTCGGCGTTCTTTGGAATCATCTTGTCTTCCATGATGGTCATGATGGCGCGCGCGCAAATCTCACGCATGCCCTCGACTGGGGATGGCGCAACACTTTCACGCCAGGCCTTGCTTGACGATTGCGCGCATGATCTTTTCCTGCGATGCGTCGGCTGAAGCGAACTCGCCGACGAAGCGGCCTTCGTTCATCACGTAGATGCGGTCGCACATGCCCAGCAGTTCGGGCATCTCCGACGAGATCATCAGGATGCATTTGCCCTCGTCGGCCAGCGCCGCCATGATCGAATAGATCTCGAATTTGGCGCCGACGTCGATGCCGCGCGTGGGCTCGTCGAGGATCAGCAGCTCCGGTTTGGAAAACAGCCACTTGCCCAGCACCACCTTCTGCTGGTTGCCGCCGGACAGGTTGACCGTCGTCTGCATCACGCTGGAGCAACGGATGTTGAGCTTGCGCTTGTAGTCGGCGGCGGCCGCAAACTCGGCGCCGCTGTCGATCACGCCCACCGACGACACGGCCTTGAGGTTGGCCAGGCTGATGTTGTGACGGATGTCGTCCTCCAGCAGCAGCCCCAGGCTCTTGCGATCTTCGGTGACGTAGGCGATGCCGTGGTCGATCGCCTTGCCGATCGTCGAGACGTCGATGGGCTTGCCGTGCATGTGCACCTCGCCGCGGATGCGCTGGCCGTACGCGCGCCCGAACACGCTCATCGCGAGCTCGGTGCGGCCGGCGCCCATCAGGCCGGCGATGCCGACGATCTCGCCGCGCTTGACCTTCAGGTTGACGCCCTTGACCACGTCGCGGTCGGCGTGCGCCGGATGGGCGACGTGCCAGTCGCGCACCTCGAACACCGTCTCGCCCGCTTCGGGCGCGAGACGCGCGCGCGGCGGGTAGCGGTCGGCCAGTTCGCGGCCGACCATCGCGCGGATGATCTGGTCCTCGCTGACCACGTCGGCCTTGCAGTCCAGCGACTTCACGGACGACCCGTCGCGCAGCACCGTGATCGCATCGGCGACGCGCGAGATCTCGTTCAACTTGTGCGAGATCAGGATGCAAGCGATGCCCTGCGCCTTGAACTCGAGCAGCAAGTCGAGCAGCGCCATGCTGTCGTGCTCGTTCAGGCTGGCGGTGGGCTCGTCCAGGATCAGCAGGCGCACCCGCTTGGCGAGCGCCTTGGCGATCTCCACCAGCTGTTGCTTGCCGACGCCCAGGTTGGTGATCAGCGTGGCCGGGGACTCCTTCAGCCCCACCTTGGCGAGCAGCTCGCGCGCGCGGCGCGTGCCCTCGGCCCAGTCGATGACGCCGAAGCGCTGCGGTTCGTTGCCGAGGAAGATGTTCTCGGCAATCGACAGCAGCGGCACCAGCGCCAGCTCCTGGTGGATGATGATGACGCCGCAGGCTTCGCTGTCGTGGATGCCGCCGAACTTGCGCAGATCGCCCTCGAAGCGAATCTCGCCGTCATAGCTGCCGTGCGGGTAGACGCCGCTGAGCACCTTCATCAGCGTCGACTTGCCCGCGCCGTTCTCGCCGACGATCGCGTGGATCTCGCCGGCCTTGACCGTCAGATCCACGTTGTCGAGCGCCACGACGCCGGGAAAGGTCTTGCGGATGCCGCGCATCTCGAGGATGGGCGCGCCGACGGCGATCGCCGGCGCCTCATCGCGTTGCAATGTCTCGTTCATGAAATGCGCGGGTTGGCGTTACTTGATCTGGCTTTCCTTGTAGTAGCCGCTGTCGATCAGGATGTGGTGCCAGTTCGTCTTGTCCACCAGCACCGGCTTGAGCAGGTACGACGGCACGATCTTGACGCCGTTGTTGTAGGTCTTGGTGTCGTTGATCTCCGGCGCCTTGCCGCCCAGCACCGCATCGACCATGCCGGCCGTGACCTTGGCGAGTTCGCGCGTGTCCTTGAAGATCGTCGTGGTCTGCTCGCCCGCGAGGATGGACTTGACCGACGGCACTTCCGCGTCCTGGCCCGTGACCACCGGCATCGCGACGCCGCCCTTGCCGTAGCCGACGCCCTTGAGCGACGACAGGATGCCGATCGACAGGCCGTCGTACGGCGACAGCACCGCGTCGACGTGCGCGCCGGCGTAGTAGGCCGACAGCAGGTTGTCCATGCGCGCCTGCGCCACGGCGCCGTCCCAGCGCAGCGTGGCGACCTTGTCCATGCCCAGTTGCTTGCTCTTGACCACCAGCTTGCCCGAGTCGATGTACGGCTTGAGCACCGACATCGCGCCGTTGTAGAAGAAGAACGCGTTGTTGTCGTCCGCCGAGCCGCCGAACAGTTCGATGTTGAACGGGCCCTTGGCCGTCGCGAGCTTCAGGTTCGTGACGATGGACGAGGCCTGCAGCACGCCGACCTGGAAGTTGTCGAACGTGGCGTAGTAGTCGACGTTCTTGGAGCCCTTGATCAGGCGGTCGTAGGCGATGATCTTGACGCCCTTGTCGGCCGCCTTCTGCAGCACGTTGGACAGCGTGGTGCCGTCGATCGACGCGATCACCAGCACCTTGTCGCCCTTGGTGACCATGTTCTCGATCTGTGCGAGCTGGTTCGGGATGTCGTCGTCGGCGTACTGCAGGTCGGTCTTGTAGCCGCGCGCCTGCAGCACCTTGACCATGTTGTCGCCGTCGGCGATCCAGCGGGCGGACGACTTCGTCGGCATCGCGATCCCGACCGTTCCCTTGTCCTGGGCCAGAGCGGCACCGGTGGTCACGACGCCAAAGGCCACGGCGGCCAGCACTGTCTTGAGGAATTTCACGTCTTGTCTCCAATAGTCGGCCGTTCTCGGCTCGGGTGTTCGATCGATTGAGCGATCGGTGTCTCGATGCGGCTTGCCCATTGCCGCTCGCGCTGTCTCACAGGCGTGCGGCAGGCAGTCAAGATGCCTTCGATCGCCGGGATGGTACGAACGGCTGCCATAACTTCCTAATAGATTTTTGGCGTCTTGCCATATACATTCCAATATCCATTCATTGCCCAATTCAGTGCATCCGGAAACATGTCAACCGCCGACACCCACTGGTTCATCCGCGCTCGCCTGAAGACCCGCCAGCTGCTTCTCCTCGTGGCAATGGAGGAAGAAGGCAATATTCACGGCGCCGCGCAGGTGTTGAACATGACGCAACCGGCCGCCTCCAAGCTGCTCAAAGACCTCGAGGACATGCTGGAGGTGAAGCTGTTCGACCGGCTTCCGCGTGGCGTGCGCCCAACGTGGTACGGGGAAACCATGATCCGCCACGCACGCATGGCGCTCGCCAGCCTGAGCCAGGCGCACGAGGAAATCGACGCGTTGAAGGCCGGACGCTTCGGCTCGGTGAGCATCGGCACGATCACGGCGCCGGCCATCACGCTGCTGCCGGACGCGATCGCCCAGGTGAAGGCGGCGCACCCGTCGCTGCGCGTGGGCCTGCAGATCGAGACCAGTGACGTGTTGATAGACCGCCTCGCCCAAGGCAAGCTCGACATGGTCGTCGGCCGGCTGTTCGCGCGCCACGACAAGACCGATCTGCGCTACGAGGCGCTGGTGGAGGAGCCCATCGCCGCCGTCGTGCGCCCTGGCCATCCGCTGATGGACAGCACCAGCCTGACGCTGGCCGAGCTCGCGCAGCACGGCTGGATCGTGCCGCCGCCCGGCAGCGTGCTGCGCCACCGCTTCGAGCTGATGTTCCAGGAGGAAAGCCTGCCGGCACCCAACGACCTGATCGAGACGACCGCCCTGCTCTTCATGACCAAGATGCTGGAACAGAGCGACCTGATCGGCGTCGTCGCCTCCGACGTCGCGCTGTACTACCAGGAGCACGGGCTGGTGGCGATCCTGCCGGTGGAGCTGCCTTGCAAGATGGACGCGTTCGGCCTGATCACGCGCACCGACCGGCTGCTGGCGCCCGCCGCGCAGGTGATGCTGCGGGCGATCAAGTCCGTGGCACGTGCCGTTTACGGATCGGCGTTGGCGGTCGACGAGCCGGTCTAGCGACGACCTTTGCGGATCCGCGGCCGGCGCCCTCGCATGCCGCGAGGCGTGCCCGAATGTTGGCGCGCATCATCGATCGCCGCGCCGCGCCACGATCAACCAGCCCTGCACAGGGATCTGGTTTTCCTCGCGCAGGACCACGCCCACCGGCTCGTCGACCGCCAGCCCCGCATCCGCGAACACGCGCCGCGCGTGCACGGCGTCGTGCGCGTAGCGCCCGTGCGGCTGCAAGCGCACGACGCCCGTGTCGCCGGCGGCCAGGGCCTCCAGCGTGAAGACGAGCACGCCGCCCGCGCGCAGCGCGCCATGCACGGCCAAGGCGACCTCGCCCAGTTCGCCAAAGTAGTTGAGGGTGTCGGCCGAGATCGCGACATCGAAGGCACCCGGTCGCTCGCGCAGGAAGGCCGTCAGCTCGGCTTTGCGCAGTTCGTCGTAGACGCCGCGCTCGCTCGCTCGCATCAACATGCCGGTCGACAGGTCGCAGCCCACCAACTGGCGCGCCCAGGGCTCCATCGAAGGGCCGCAGAGGCCTGTGCCGCAGCCGAGATCGACGATGTCGAACTGCCGAGCCGGCGGCGGCAGCGCCGCCGCGACCGCGTCGGCGACGACCTGCGGCGCGCGGTAGTTCAGGCGCGCGAGCGTGGTGTCGAAGGACGCCGCGAAGCTGTCGAATTCCTGTTCGACATACACGTCGCTGGCACGTGCCGGCACGCCGTCGCCAGTGCAGGCGGCGAGGTGGTGGCGCACGTAGGCGTTGTCGGGCTCCTGCTGCTGCCAGGCGCGCAGGATGGCGGCGGCCTGCGCGGTCTCGCCGGCGACCTGCAGCAGTTGCACGTAGATCTGGCGCCGGCGTTCGCCCGGCTGCAGCAACGCCATCGCCCGCAGCGCCGCCTCGACGCCCTCCGCGACCTTGCGCTGGCCCAGAAGCGCGAGCGCCAGGTTGTGCGTCGCGACGCCATGGTCGGGGGCCAGCGCCAGCGCCTGGTAGCAGGCCTGCTCGCTGACCGGCAGGTCGCCGCGGCGGCGGAACACGCGGGCCAGGTTGGCCCAGGCCTCGGCGGTCGGCACGAGTTGCAGGCTGCGCTTGAACGCCTGCGCAGCCTCGTCGACCTCGTTCTTGCGCAGCAGCGCGTTGCCGAGGTTGTTCCACGTGCCATCGGCCTCGGGACGGGCCGCGACGACGCGGCGCAGCAGAGCGATGGCTTCATCGAGTTCGCCGGTCTGGTACTTGAGGATGCCCAGCACGTTGAGCACGTCGGTTCGGTCGGGGTCGCGCTCCAGCACCGCCTCGTAGATCTGCTGGGCCTGCCTGAGGTCGCCGGCCTGGTGGCGCCGCATCGCGAAGGCGACGGCCTCGCCGACCTCCATCCTGAACTCGCCCGGTACGCTCCCGGTGGCTTCGCTCGCGTTCGTGACGCCCATCGACCGACCCTCCCTGTTGGGCGGACTATGCCCGCGGCCGACACCCGGCGCCATCCCGAAAGACGCGGGTCAGGCGTCGCCGAAATGCAGGAAGTCGCGGTAGCTCGGGTTCAGCCGCAGCATCTCGCCCCGCTCGGCCTTGGTGGGCCGCCACAGCGTCTCGGGCAAGCTCGGCGCCGAGGGCGGCAGGCGCAGGCCCGAGCCGGCCAGGCGCGCCAGGCCGACGGCCGAGAACACGTTGGCCCGGTACAGCCCGCGCACGGCGCCGGCGCGCACGTCCATCTCCGGCACCAGCCAGTCGGCGCGGCCGCCGTCCACCTCGATGCCGGTGTCGAAGAAGCCGCGCTTGGCCGGCGCCTCGGACAGCGCGTTGAAGGCCGGCCCCAGCGCCCGCGCGTAGCCATAGTGCAGGCGGTGGGCCAGCAGCAGGTGCAACAGCTTGTCCTGCAGCGCGTCGGACGCCGGCGGCAGCAACGCGAAGATCTCGAACGCCCGCGCGCGGTCGCCCACCGACGCGCCCTCGGCGCCGAAACTGCAGATGATCTCGCCGGACTCGTCGTGCACCATCAACGCGTCGAGCTGCGTCGGCCGCATCTTGGCCAGCGCACGCCGAAGCGACGACATCGGCTGCATGTAGGCGTAGTTGATCGAGCCTTCCAGCGGCTTGAGCGGCGTGGACGCGAGCACCTGGTCGATCAGCGCGAGCAATTCGCCCGCGGGGCCATCCTCGCCGAAAGGCGAACACCAGGCACGCACCAGCGTGACGCTGGCCCGCTTCCTGCGGAAAAACTTCATCTCTGTGCGCCCCCGCGAGCCCGTTGCTGACTCGCGATTGTCTTACGACTCGGGGCGCACCTGTAACGAGCGAATTACACCCAACCGGCATCCACCTTGAACTCCTGCGCCGTGCACATCCGGCCGTCGTCCGCAGCGAGGAAAAGCACCATCTGCGCGATGTCGTCCGGCAGCAGCTTGTCGGGCAGACACTGGTTGCGCGCGATGTCGGCTTCGCCGGCCGGCGACAGCCATTTCTCGACCTGGCGCTCGGTCATCACCCAGCCCGGCGACACCGTGTTGATGCGGATGCGATGCGCGCCCAGGCTTTGCGCCAGCCCGCGCGTGAGGCCGTTGACCGAGGACTTGGCGATCGCGTAGCACGGGTACTCGCTGGCCTTGCTCTGCCAGCCGGTGGAGCCGAGGTTGATCACCGAGCCCTGGCCCAGGCGCTGCATGCCCGGCACGACAGCCTGGATCGCGAAGAAGGCCGGGCGCTCGTTGATGGCCATGCGGTTGTCCCAGTACTCGGGTGTGACCGACTCGAGCGTGTGGCGGTCGTCGCTGGCCACGTTGTTGACGAGCACGTGGAAGTCGCCCAACGCGGCGGACGCGTCGGCGACGGCCTGCTGCAGCGCGGTGACGTCGCGCACGTCGCACGGGCGCCACCAGGGCGCGGCGAGACCGCGCGCCTGCATGCGCGAGGCCAGCGCGGCGCTGGACTCGGCGGCCACGTCGACGAAGGCCACGAGCGCGCCCTGCGCCGCGAAGGCCTCGACCAGCGCGGCCCCGATGCCCGAGCCGCCGCCGGTCACGAAGACGCGGCGGCCTTGCAGGCTCGGAAAGCGGGCCGCGTTCATCGGCCCGGCGCTGTGCTGCATTGCGGAAGAAACTGAAGCGTTGGTCATTGATACCTATTTTGCAATGTCAGATGCGTTTATCTTTATTTTTCCAATATCAGTGTGCGGCGATACGATCCGCCCCGTCAAGTCGAGAAGAAGAGAAAACTCATGGAGACAAAGAAGCCCGTCCGCCGCAGCCAGGCCTGGTTCGGCAAGAACGACCGCGACGGGTTTGTCCACCGGAGCTGGATCAAGAACCAGGGCTATCCGCACGATGAACTCGATGGTCGCCCGGTCATCGGCATCTGCAATACCTGGAGCGAACTCACGCCCTGCAACGGCCACTTCCGTGAGCTCGCGGAGTTCGTCAAGCGCGGCGTCTATGAGGCCGGCGGCTTCCCGCTGGAGTTCCCGGTGATGTCGCTCGGCGAGACGCAGCTGCGACCCACCGCGATGCTGTTCCGCAACCTCGCGAGCATGGACGTCGAGGAGTCGATCCGCGGCAATCCGATCGACGGCGTCGTGTTGCTGATGGGCTGCGACAAGACCACGCCCGCGCTGATGATGGGCGCGGCGAGCTGCAACCTGCCGACCATCGGCCTGTCCGGCGGCCCGATGCTCAATGGCAAATTCCGTGGCCAGGACATCGGCTCGGGCACCGGCGTCTGGAAGATGAGCGAGATGGTGCGCGCCGGCGAGATGACGCAGGAAGACTTCACCGCCGCCGAGAGCTGCATGCACCGCTCCAAGGGCAACTGCATGACGATGGGCACGGCGTCGACGATGGCGTCGATGGTGGAGGCCCTCGGCATGTCACTGCCCGAGAACGCCGCGATTCCCGCCGCCGACACGCGCCGCAACCGGCTCGCCCAGATGACGGGCCGGCGCATCGTCGACATGGTCAAGGAAGACCTGACGATGACGAAGATCCTGACGCGCCAGGCCTTCGAGAACGCGATCCGCACCAACGCCGCGATCGGTGGCTCCACCAACGCCGTGATCCACCTGCTGGCGATCGCCGGGCGCATCGGCATCGACCTGAAGCTGGGCGACTTCGACGACCTCGGCAAGCAGGTGCCCTGCCTCCTCGACCTGCAGCCCTCGGGCAAGTTCCTGATGGAGGACTTCTTCTACGCTGGCGGCCTGCCAGCGGTGCTGCGCGAAGTCCAGCACCTGCTGCACCGCGACGCGCTCACCGTCAACGGCAAGACCATCGGCGACAACATCGCAAGCGCGCCGTGCTGGAACCGCGAGGTGATCCGCCCGCTCGACCAGCCTTTCATGGCCGACGCCGGCATCGCCGTCGTGCGGGGCAACCTCGCGCCGGACGGTGCCGTCATCAAACCGTCGGCGGCTTCGGCTCACCTGCTCAAGCATCGGGGCCGCGCGGTCGTCTTCGAGACCATCGAGGACTTCCACGCGCGCATCGACGACGAGGCGCTGGACATCGACGAGCACTGCATCATGGTGCTCAAGAACTGCGGCCCGCGGGGCTATCCAGGCATGGCCGAAGTCGGCAACATGCCGCTGCCGCCCAAGGTGCTGCGCAAGGGCATCACCGACATGGTCCGCATCTCCGACGCGCGCATGAGCGGCACCGCCTACGGCACCGTCGTGCTGCACACCTCGCCGGAGGCGGCCGCCGGCGGCCCCCTGGCGCTGGTACAGAATGGGGACATGATCGAACTCGACGTCCCCGCGCGCAGCCTGAACCTGGAAGTCAGCGACGAGGAACTCGCGCGCCGCCGTGCGCTGTGGAGGCCGCTGGTGGCACCCGACCGCGGCTGGGCCAAGCTCTACGTCGAGCACGTGCAGCAGGCGCACCTGGGCGCCGATCTCGACTTCCTGGTCGGCGCGAGCGGCGCCGGCATCCCGCGCGATTCGCATTGACTCCCGTCCCGATGAGCGCCTCGACCGCCCCTCGCATCCTGTCGACTCCTCGCGTCATCGGCAACGTGCGCGCCACGCTCGGTGAAGGCCTGTGCTGGTCGCCGCGCGAGCAGTCGCTGTGGTGGGTCGACATCCTCGAGCATCGCCTCTACCGCGACAACGATGCCACTGGCGCACATGCCGAGTGGCCGTTCGACGAGACGATCTCCGCCGTCGCCGAACGCGGCGACCGCCCCGGCCTCGCGGTCACGTTGCAACGCGGCCTCGCGCTGTTCGATCCGCAGAGCGGCGACCTGAAGCGCCTGGACGAGCCCGAACTCGAGCGCACGGGCAACCGCTTCAACGACGGCAAATGCGACACGCACGGCCGCTTCTGGGGCGGCACGATGGACTTCGCCGTGGAACAACCCAGCGGTGCGCTGTACTGCTTCGACGCCGCAGGCCATGCGAAGCGCGCGATCGACCTCGGCTGGATCGTCACCAATGGCCCCACCTGGACGCTGGACGGGCGCACGATGTTCGTCAACGACACGGTGCACCGCCGCGTCGTCGCCTATGCGTTCGACAGCGAGACCGGCGCTGTCGGCGCGTCCCGCGAATGGCTCGTCCTGAGCCGCGAGGACGGCCACCCGGACGGCATGACCACCGACGCCGCCGGGCGCCTCTGGATCGCGCACTGGGGCGGATCCTGCGTCACCTGCCACGACCCGGTCACCGCTGCCGAACTCGCGCGCATCGCGCTGCCCACCGCACACATCACCAACGTCGCCTTCGGCGGGCCGGAGATGAAGATGCTGTTCATCAGCAGCGCGAAGTACGGGCTGAGCGTCGCCCAACTCGAGGCGCAACCGCTGGCCGGTGCGCTGTTCGCGGTCGACACCGACGCCATCGGCCTGGCCGCCAACCTGTTCGCCGGCTGAACGGCGCCCTCGCACGCGGGGTCCGACGCCGGCTGGAAGCAAGCCATCGCACCCGCCGTCTTCGCGCGGTCACACCTGGCCACCCTGTCAGCGACTAGACTCCCTGTGCGGACGGCTGCACCGTCCCACCTGAGGAATGGACATGGTCCAGGGAGGTCTCTCATGAATCGCAAAACGTCGACGTGCCAGTGGCTCGTCGCAGGCGCGTTGCTGTGCGCCATGGCCACCACGGCGAATGCACAATCCGTCGCCTTCAGCGGCATGCTGGGCGACAAGGCGTTGCTGGTGATCAACGGCCAGGCCAAGGGCGTGGCGGTGGGTGCCACGCTGCAAGGCGTCAAGCTGGTCAGGATCGACGGCGCGAGCGCGCAGATCGAAGTGGGTGGCAAGACGCAGTCGCTGCACCTGGGCGGCGTCGCGGTCGTCGCCGGCGACACGGGCGGCGGCACGAGCGGCTCGCGCATCGTGCTGCCCGCCGGCTCGGGCGGCCACTACGCCGGGCTGGGCTCGATCAATGGCCATCCGATCCAGTTCGTCGTCGACACCGGTGCGACCACCGTGGCGATGGGCGCCGACGTCGCCACGCAATTGGGGCTCGATCCCAAAAGCAGCACCGCCGTCGCCGCGATGACCGCCAACGGCGCCGTCTCCGCGCGTGTACTCACGTTGAACAGCGTGCGTGTCGGCGACGTGACGGTCTACAACGTCGAGGCCATGGTGATGCCGCAGTCGATGCCCATCGTGCTTCTGGGCAACAGCTTCCTGTCGCACTTCCAGATGCACAGCGACAGCAACTCGCTGGTGTTGGACAAGAAGAACTGACGCAGGCGCGGACTGCGCTACCTGCGGAGGTGACCCTGGCCCGGTGCGGGCCCGCGCTTTGCTGAAGACTCCCGATGCGTCGGCCATGCCCGCGCACCATGTTTCAGGAGTGAACAAATGCAACTCAGACCCCTTGGCCGCACCGGCTTGCAGATCGCGCCCATCGTCTTCGGAGGCAATGTGTTCGGCTGGACCGCCGATGAAAAGCGCAGCTTCGAATTGCTCGACGCCTTCGTCGACGCCGGCTTCAACGCGATCGACACCGCTGACGTCTATTCGCGCTGGGTGCCAGGACACCAGGGCGGCGAGTCGGAGACGCTGATCGGCCGCTGGCTGAAGGCCAATCCGGCGCGCCGCCAGCAGGTGCTGCTGTTCACCAAGGTCGGCATGGACATGGGCGAAGAAAACAAGGGCCTGGGCAAGCTATGGATCGAACGCGCGGTGGAAGACTCGCTACGGCGTCTCGACACCGACGTGATCGACCTGTACCAGTCGCACCGGCCCGACCCTGAGACCTCGTACGAGGAAACGCTGGAGACCTACGACAAGTTGATCAAGGCCGGCAAGATCCGCGCGTTCGGCTGCTCCAACTTCGATGCGCGCGTGCTGGCCGAGGCCCAGGACTCCGCGCGCATCAACGACCTGCCCGCGTACCAGACGCTGCAGCCCGAATACAACCTGTACGACCGCGCCAGCTACGACGGCCCGCTGCGCGATCTGGCGATGACGCTGGGCCTGGGCGTCATCCCCTACTACAGCCTGGCGTCGGGCTTTCTCACCGGCAAGTACCGCACAGAAGCCGACTTGGGCCAGAGCCCGCGTGGCGGCGGCGTGCGCAAGTACATGACCCCACGCGGCATGCGCATCCTCGCCGCGCTCGACCAGGTGGCGCAGCACCACGACACGCAGCCGGCAGTCGTCGCCCTGGGCTGGCTGATCGCGCGCGAAGGCGTCACCGCGCCGATCGCCAGCGCGACCAGCCTGGAGCAGCTCAAGAGCTTCTCGGCGGCGGCGGCGCTGGCTTTGACCGAAGGCGAGCGGGCGCTGCTCGATCAAGCCAGCGCGCCGGAGCCCGCCTGAGCGAGACCCCGGTCGGCCGCTCATCGGCCGACGCGCCGTCCTGAACGCCCCGCTCGCTCAGGACTGGTCCAGGATGAACACGGCCGTCTGGGCGTTGTCGGCGGTGTCGAGTTGCAGCGCCCAGGAGGCCTTGGAGCCGTTGAAGGCCGTCGGCGTCGCGATGCCCGACAACGTGCCGCTGAACGTGCACGCCGAACCGCTGGCAGTGGCCTGCGCGTCGTAGATCCCGGTCGTGCCGTGCTGCACCAGCGTGCCCGAATAGGTGCAATTGGGCATCGTCGCCGTGAAGCTGCCCGATGCGGCGATGCTCATGTCGGTCAACGTCGTCTCCGGCTGCGAGATGCCGGCGGTGCGCACGTACCCGGTGTAGCCACCTGCGGCCACCGACAAGGCGATCGGGTGATCGTAGAGCGTCTTGCCCGAGCCGTCGCTGTAGGTCATCTGCCGGTTCGCGATCGCCGCAAACCCGCCCATCGAGCCGGTGATGCTGACGGTCACGCCCGCGCCACTGAAGGTTCGCCCGAATACTCCCAGCGTCTCCTGGGCGCCAACCTGGTTCGCGTCGTCGATGAAATTCGCCCAGGCGATCGGATCTCGTGCGGTGGTTGAATTGGTACTCGACAATATGGCGTGCGGGTGGCCGGCCAAACCTGATCCGGTGACGAAATGGACACCCGAGAATCTGTTGCCATCGAGAAATGTATAGATTCCCGAAAAACCACCGTAATTGACCGCGAAGATGCCCGTGCCGGGCGCTGCCGGCGGCGTCGGTGCAGGCGCGGGGGAATCGCCGCCGCCGCCACCGCACGCGGACAGGGCCGTCGCGGTCATCAGCGCCGCGATCGTTGCCATTCTGGAAATGCTCATGGGTCTCCACACACTGTTATACAAGAGCCCAGAGTGTTGCGGGACCAGCAGCGGCTGTCGTCTCAGCGGATCGGGTCGGACGCCGCTGCGTGCGTCGCGCGCCAGGCAGAAGGAGCCAGGCCGGTTCGCTTCTTGAAGGCCAGGTTGAACGTGGACTTGCTATTGAAGCCGGCGGCGAACGCCAGTTCCAGCAAGGATTGGCGCGAGGTCGACGAATCTCTCATCGACTCCTGCACCGCGCTCACCCGCAAACCATTGATGTAGTCGAAGAAACTCGTGCCCAGGACTTTATTCAGATATTGCGACAGCCATTGCGGCGACGTGCCGATGCGCTCCGCCAGTTGCGCCAGCGTGATATCGCTTTCGAGATAATCATGGGTTGATTGCATGCGCTTGGCCAAACGCTCGGCAATCAATTCAACGGCCGAATCGTTCAATCCCGAGCGAGCATATTTGGAGGGTTTCGGTGGCGTCGAATCGGCTGGTGTCGCCGCCGCAGGAACAGGCGCCGTGCCGTCGGGCGCACCGCCCGGCAACGGGGTCGTCGCGTCGAACACGGGGACGAAAACCAAGGACTGGCGCATGCCGTACCAGCCGATGAAGAACAGCAACGCCATGCGGCCGACAAACAGCGCGTTGGACGCAACGCCCGCCGTCAACACGGACAGTACCCAAAGAACCAGGAGCGCGAGCGTCGCGGCCGACAGCCAGGCGAGCCAGACGAGGTCGCGCTGGGCCGTCTCCGAGAAACACGCCCGCACGCGTCGTCGATGCTGGCGCAGACGCCACAGGACGGCGCACATGTACAGCACGGCGCTGGCCTGCGATCCGAACAGCACGATCTCGAAGGTCAGCACCCACGCATGCGGCGCATCGACGCCCGAGGGCAGCGCGGACAACACCGCGCGCAGCCAGGCGAACGCGGCGGCCGCCGCCAGCGCCGGCAGGAAGTGCCATGCCTGGCGCCAGCCGTTGCCCAGGCCGGTCAGGCTGCGCACATAGCCGTAGTAGAGCGGCCCGAGGACGGCCAGCGTCCAATCGAGCACGCCGAACAGCGGCCCGCGCAGCACGCCGGAGTCGCAGAATGACAACGCGCCGAGCGTCAGCACGAGCAGGGCCAGCCAGGCATTGGCTGAGCGCCGCCTGGCGAGCGCCAGCATCGGCAAGGTCATGAAGACCGACAGCACCGCCGTGGCCAGCGAGGTGCCGACGGCCAGCGTCATGGTCGTCACGCCGAGCGCCCCGCAGGATTCGTCGAGGCCAAGCTGCGGTTCGCTGGCGCTGGCGCTGGCGCTCGCGCAAAGGGCTGCTTCATCCCACCCACTTGCGCGCGTTGCCGAACATCCGGGCCCACGGGCTCAGCGCCGACGCATCGCCGCCGTTCCAGCTCATCTGCACGTTGCGGAACACGCGTTCGGCGTGCGGCATGATCGCCGTGAAGCGGCCGTCGGCTGTCGTCACCGCCGTCAGGCCGCCCGGGCTGCCGTTCGGGTTCAGCGGGTAGGCCTCGGTGGGCCTGCCGTGGTGGTCGACGTAGCGCATCACGGCCCGCACCTTGGCGGCGTCGCCACGCTGCGAGAAGTCGGCGTAGCCCTCGCCGTGGGCCACGGCGATCGGCAGGCGGCTGCCTTGCATGCCCTGGAAGAAGATCGACGGCGATTCCAGCACTTCCACCTGCGACAGGCGGGCCTCGAATTGCTCCGAGCGATTGCGCGTGAACTTGGGCCAGTCCTGCGCGCCCGGGATGATAGGCGACAGCGCCGCCAGCATCTGGCAGCCGTTGCAAACGCCGAGTGCGAACGTGTCCGACTTGCCGAAGAACGCCTCGAACTGCTGCGCCAGCACCGGGTTGAACATCACCGAGCGGGCCCAGCCTTCGCCGGCGCCCAGCGTGTCGCCGTAGCTGAAGCCGCCGCAGGCCACGAAGCCCTTGAACTGGTCCAGCGTGACGCGACCCGAGTGCAGGTCGCTCATGTGGACGTCGTAGGTGTCGAAGCCGCCGAGCGACATCGCGTAGCTCATTTCGACGTGGCTGTTGACGCCCTGCTCGCGCAGGATCGCGACCTTGGGCTTGGCCAGGTTCAGGAACGGCGCGGCGACGTTCTCCTTGGGATCGAACGTCAGCGCGAAGTGCAGGCCCGGATCGTCGGCCTGGCCGGCGAGCGCATGTTCGCTGTCGGCGCAGGCGGGGTTGTCGCGCAGCTTGGCGATACGCCACGACGTATCGTCCCAGGCCTGTTGCAGCTCGACGAGCGGCTTGGCGAACACCGACTTGGCGTCGCGCCAGACTTCGACGATGCCACGGTCGTTGAGCTTGCCCACGACGTGGCTGAACGCGGCCAGGCCGTGCGTGCGCAACACGCCGATGGCAGCGTCGCGTTGCGCGGCCGGCACCTGGATGACGGCGCCGAGCTCCTCGTTGAACAGCGCCTTGAGCGTCTGCTCGTTGCGTCGCTCGCCCACCTGAGAGGCCCAGTTCTTCGCGTCGCCGACGTCGGCGCTGCCGGAGCCTTCGGTCACCAGCATGTCGACGTTGAGGCTCAGGCCCGTGTGGCCCGCGAAGGCCATCTCGCAGGTGGCCGCCCACAGGCCGCCGTCGCTGCGGTCGTGGTAAGCCAGCAGCAGGCCTTGCGCGCGCAGCGCGTTGACCGCGTCGACCAGCGACACCAGCAGCTTGGGGTCATCGAGATCGGGCACTGCGTCGCCGAACTGCTGCAGCGTCTGAGCCAACACCGAGCCTGCCATGCGGTTCTGGCCGCGGCCGAGGTCCACCAGGATCAGCGTGGAGTCCTCGCGCGAGAGCTCGGGCGTGCGCGTGCCGCGCACGTCAGCGATGCTCGCGAACGCGGTGACGATCAGCGACACCGGCGCGACGACCTGCCTGGTCTGGCCGTCGTCGCTCCAGCGCGTGCGCATCGACAGGCTGTCCTTGCCCACCGGCACGCTGATGCCCAGCGCCGGGCACAGTTGCATGCCGACGGCGTGCACCGTGTCGTACAGCGCGGCGTCCTCGCCCGGCTCGCCGCAAGCGGCCATCCAGTTGCAGCTCAACTTGACGCGCGACAGCTCGAACGGCGCGGCCAGCAGGTTGGTGATGGACTCGGCCACCGCCATGCGGCCCGAGGCCGGCGCGTCGAGCGCGGCCAGCGGCGTGCGCTCGCCCATGCTCATCGCTTCGCCGGCGAAGCCCTTGAAGTCGGCCAGTGTCACGGCGACGTCGGCCACTGGCACCTGCCACGGCCCCACCATCTGGTCGCGGTGCGACAGGCCGCCGACGGTGCGGTCGCCGATGGTGATCAGGAAGCGCTTGGACGCGACAGTCGGATGGCGCAGCACGTCGAACGCGGCGGCTTCCAGCGACACGCCGGTGAGGTTCAGCGGCGTCCCGGTGCGTTGGACCCGGGTGACGTCGCGCAGCATCTTCGGCGGCTTGCCGAAGAGCACGTCCATCGGCATGTCGATGGCGCGCGGGCCGCCGGCACCGTCTTCGAGCACCAGGGCCTTGGCCTCGGTCGCGCGACCGACGACGGCCAGCGGGCAGCGCTCGCGCTCGGCGAAGCCCTGCAACATCGGCAGCGACTGCGGTGCGATGGCCAGGACGTAGCGCTCCTGGCTCTCGTTGCACCAGATTTCCTTGGGCGCGAGGCCGGACTCCTCCAGCGGCACTTCACGCAGGTCGAATGTCGCACCGACGCCAGCGCCTTCGGCGAGCTCCGGGAAGGCGTTGGACAGGCCCCCGGCACCCACATCGTGGATCGCCAGGATCGGGTTGCCGGCGCCGAGCTGCCAGCACTGGTTGATGACTTCCTGCGCGCGGCGCTGGATCTCGGGGTTGCCGCGCTGGACAGAGTCGAAGTCGAGCGCCGCCGTGTTGGTGCCGGCCGCCATCGAGCTGGCCGCGCCGCCGCCCATGCCGATGCGCATGCCCGGGCCGCCCAGCTGGACCAGCAGCGTGCCGGCCGGGAACTCGATCTTGTGCGTCAGGTCGTCACGAATGGAGCCCAGGCCACCGGCGATCATGATGGGCTTGTGATAGCCGCGGGTGACGCCCGCGACGTCCTGCTCGAACACGCGGAAGTAGCCGGCCAGGTTCGGGCGGCCGAATTCGTTGTTGAACGCGGCGCCGCCCAGCGGCCCGTCGATCATGATCTGCAGTGCGCTGGCGATGTGCTCGGGCTTGCCGACCGGCGTGCGCTCCCAGGCCTCGTCCGTGCCGGGCAGATGCAGGTTGCCGACCGAGAAGCCGGCCAGGCCGGCCTTGGGCTTGGAGCCACGGCCGGTGGCGCCTTCGTCGCGGATCTCGCCGCCGGCGCCGGTGGACGCGCCCGGAAACGGCGAGATGGCCGTCGGGTGGTTGTGCGTCTCGACCTTCATCAGCACGTGCGAGATCTCGGCGCGACCCGCGTAGTGCGCGGGGCCGGCGCCCGTCATCGGTTCGGCGACCCAGCGCTCGATCGCGTGGCCTTCCATCACGGCGGCGTTGTCGGAGTACGCGACGACCGAATGCTGCGAATTGAGCTTCTCGGTGTTGCGGATCATGCCGAACATCGAGATGTCCTGCGCCTGGCCGTCGATGCGGAACTGGGCGTTGAAGATCTTGTGGCGGCAGTGCTCGCTGTTTGCCTGCGCGAACATCATCAGCTCGACGTCGGTCGGGTTGCGCTGCAGGCCCTTGAACGCGTCGACCAGGTAGTCGATCTCGTCGTCGGACAGTGCCAGGCCGAACTCGCCATTCGCCACGACCAGCGCGTCGCGGCCCTGGCCCAGCAGGTCGACGTGCACCAGCGGCTCGGCCGGCTGCTTGTCGAACAGGTGGACGGCGGCCTCGCGCTCGAAGGCGACGCTTTCGGTCATGCGGTCGTGCAGCAGCATGGAGGCGGCCTGCAGCTCGCCCTCGGACAGCGTCTTGATGCCGCCCAGCAAGCCCGTCTTGACGGCCAAGCGGAATTCGGTGACGCGCTCGACACGGTGCAGCGCCAGCCCGCAGTTGTGGGCGATGTCGGTGGCCTTGCTGGCCCACGGCGACACGGTGCCCAGGCGCGGCATCACCACGACCAGCGCGGTGTCCGCCCTCTCCGGGGTCGGGCCAGAGTACTCGTCGCCGTAGCGCAGCAGGCTGGCCAGCTTGCGGGTGGCATCGGGTTGGGCGACAGCGTCGGTCCAGACCCAGTGGACGTGGCGCGCAGCGACCCCCGTGATGCGCGACGAGACGGTCTGCAGCTGCGGCAACAGCGCCTGGGCGCGGAAGACGGACAGGGCGTTGCCGCCCTCGAAGTGCAGCAGGTGCTTTTGCGTGGGGGACATGCGGTGTGGGCTCGCGGCAGGGGAGGAATCGGGATTCAGGGGCATTTCGGCGGCCTCAAGGGCCGTTGCCGGGCGTCGACAATCACGTCAGCACCTGCATAACTACAGGGGCCGCGCGGGATCGCGATCATCGGAATCCAGGATTTTAAGCGGCGATGGGATAATTGGCGACCATGACGATTACCTTGAAGTCCGCCTCCGACATAGAAGGCATGCGCATCGCCGGCCGATTGGGCTCGGAGGTGCTGGACATGCTCACGCCGCACGTCAAGCCCGGCATCACCACGGAACAGCTCGACAAGCTCGCCCACGACTACATATTCAACGTCCAGCAAGGCATCCCCGCCCCGCTGAACTACTGCCCGCCCGGCTACACGCCGTACCCGAAGTCGATTTGCACCTCGATCAACCACCAGGTCTGCCACGGCATCCCGAACGACCGGGCGCTCAAGGACGGTGACATCGTCAACATCGACGTCACGGTCATCAAGGACGGCTGGCACGGCGACACGAGCCGGATGTTCATCGTCGGCAAAGGCTCGATCGCGGCCAACCGCCTGTGCCAGATCACCTACGAAGCCATGTGGAAGGGCATCGAGAAGGTCAGGCCGGGCGTGCGCCTGGGCGACATCGGCCATGCCATCCAGATTTTCGCCGAGAACTCGGGCTTCAGCGTCGTGCGCGAGTTCTGCGGGCACGGCATCGGCCAGAAGTTCCACGAGGAGCCGCAGGTGCTGCACTACGGCCGTCCGGGCACGCTCGAGGAACTGGTGCCGGGCATGATCTTCACGATCGAGCCGATGATCAACGCCGGCAAGCGCGACATCAAGGAGTTCGGCGACGGCTGGACCATCGTGACGAAGGATCGCTCCTTGTCTGCCCAGTGGGAGCACACGATCGTCGTCACCGAGACTGGCTACGAGGTGCTGACCGCCTCGGCCGGCAGCCCGCCAGTGCCGGCGTTCGTCAAGGATCCGGTGCTGAACCGGTTGCTCAGCGACGCCGGCGCCGGCGTCACCACGGCCTGATCCGGGAACCCATGAACGCGGTCGTCGCCCCGCCGGTCGGCACCCCGGCGCCGAAGCGCGCCTCCGTGGCCGAGCTGCGTGAGCGGTTCCGCGCGGGCAAGCTCGCGCTGCTCACCCATTTCGGCGAGTCGCGCGCCACCGCGCCGGCCGCCTCAGCGCTGCTGCGCGCGCTGGCCAAGCACGTCGACCAGACGCTGGCCGACCTGTGGTCGCACGCGGGCATGCCCAGCGGCGCGGCGCTGCTGGCGGTCGGCGGCTACGGCCGGGGCGAGCTGTTTCCGTATTCCGACGTCGACGTGCTGGTGCTGTTGCCCAACGATCACGACGGTGCGTCCGACGGCCAGCGCTCCACGATCGAGACCTTCATCACCGCATGCTGGGACATCGGACTGGAGATCGGCTCGTCGGTGCGCACGATCGACGAATGCCTGCTGGAGTCGCGCGCCGACGTCACCGTGCAGACCGCTCTGCTCGAGAGCCGGCTGCTGACGGGCTCGCGCCGCATCTTCAACATGTTCCGGCGCGTCAACACCGAGGCGATGGACCCGCGCGCCTTCCTGCGCGCCAAGACCTTCGAGATGCGCCAGCGCCAGGTCAAGTACGAGGACACGCCCTACTCGCTCGAGCCCAACTGCAAGGAAAGTCCGGGCGGCCTGCGAGACCTGCAGGTGCTGAGCTGGATCTCGCGCGCCGCGGGACTGGGCAAGACCTGGAGCGAGATGGCCGCCAACGGCCTGCTGACGCCGTTCGAGGTCAAGCAGTTGCAGCGCCAGGAAGGCACGCTCAAGCTGATCCGCGCGCGCCTGCACCTGATCGCGGGCCGCCGCGAGGATCGCCTGGTGTTCGACCTGCAGACCGCCGTGGCCGAGTCGTTCGGCTACCACGGCAACACCACGATGCGTGCGTCCGAGATGCTGATGCAGCGCTACTACTGGGCGGCGAAGGCGGTGACGCAGCTCAACCAGGTGCTCTCGCTGAACCTCGAGGAACGCATCAACGGAGCGGAAGACCTGCCGATGAAGCCGCTCAACGAGCGCTTCCTCGACCGCAGCGGGCTGCTCGAGATCGTCGACGACGAGCTCTATTTCCGTGAGCCGCACGCCATCCTCGAGACGTTCCTCCTGTACCAGACCACCGAGGGTCTCCAGGGCCTGTCGGCGCGCACGTTGCGCGCGCTGTACAACGTGCGCAACCAGATGAGCGGTGCGTTCCGGCGCGACCCGATCAACCGGAAGTGCTTCCGCGAGATCCTGCAGGCGCCGATGCGCCAGACGCATGTCTTTCGCCTGATGAACCAGACCTCGGTGCTGGGCCGCTACCTGTGGGTGTTCCGCCGCATCGTCGGCCGGATGCAGCACGACCTGTTCCACGTCTACACGGTCGACCAGCACATCCTGATGGTGCTGCGCAACGTGCGCCGCTTCTTCATTCCCGAGCACGCCCACGAGTACCCGAAGTGCACCGCGCTGGCCGCCAGCTTCGACAAGCCCTGGCTGCTGTACGTGGCCGCGCTGTTCCACGACGTGGCCAAGGGCCGCGGCGGCGACCACTCCGAGCTGGGGGGCAGCGAGGTGCGCCGCTTCTGCAAGGATCACGGCATCGACAAGGCCGACTCCGAGTTCATCGAGTTCCTGGTGCGCCACCACCTGACGATGAGCCACACCGCGCAGAAGGAAGACCTGTCCGACGCGAGCGTGATCGGCGATTTCGCCGCCAAGGTGGGCAACCCGCGCCGCCTCACCGCGCTGTACCTGCTGACCGTGGCCGACATCCGCGGCACCAGCCCCAAGGTGTGGAACGCGTGGAAGGGCAAGCTGCTGGAAGACCTGTATCGCCTGACGATGCGCACGCTCGGTGGCGACGTGCTGGCGCTCGACGCCGAGATCGAGGCGCGCAAGAAGGAGGCGCGCCAGATCCTCGCGCTGCACTCCGCACTGCCCGGCACCGAGACGCCGCTGTGGAAGACGCTGGACATGAGCTATTTCGCGCGCCACGACCCGAACGAGCTGGCTTGGCACGCGCGCTCGCTGTGGCGCCACATCGAGACGCTCGTCCCCGTCGTTCGCGCCCGCCCGTCGCCGCTGGGCGAAGGCCTGCAGGTGCTGATGTTCTCGCCTGATCGCTCCGACCTGTTCGCGCGCATCTGCGGCTACTTCGACGGCGCCGGCTTCTCGATCCAGGACGCCAAGATCCACACGACCAACGCCGGCTTCGCGCTCGACACCTTCCAGGTCGTCAACCCGGCCTACGAGGACGACGGCCCGGCCGGCTACCGCGACCTGATCGCGCTGGTGGAGAACCAGGCCGCCCTGGCGGCGGCGTCCACCGGCCCGCTGCCGATGCCGCGCAGCAGCCGCGTGTCGCGCCGCGTGAAGTCGTTCCCGGTGGTGCCGCGCGTGTCGCTGCGCCCCGACGAGCGCGCCCAGCGCTGGCTGCTGTCGATCAGCGCCAGCGACCGCTCAGGCCTGCTCTACGCCGTGGCCCGGGTGCTGGCGCAGTACCACATCAACCTGCAGCTCGCCAAGGTGTCGACGCTGGGCGAACGCGTGGAAGACACCTTCCTGGTGGACGGCGCCGCGCTGCAGAACAACCGGCTGCAGATCCAGGTGGAGACGGAATTGCTGGACGCGATCTCGGCGACTTAGCGCAAGGTCTTGCGCATCATCGCGTTGCGCAGCTCGGCGCCTCGCAACTTGACGACGTGGCGCTCGAAAACTTCGAAACCGAAGTGCGCGAAGAAGGGTTCCGCAGTCAGGCTGACGAGCGAGGTCAATTCTGCAACGCCGCGTTTGACGGCTTGTTCGTTCAGACACAGCATCAGCTGACCGCCCACACCCTGCCTGCCCGCTGCGGCACTCACAAAGAAGTGATCGATGTAGCCGCTGGGCTGCAGGTCGGCATACGCGACGATCTCGCCGTCAAGCTCCGCCACGAACGGCGAAAGACGCCGCATGCGCGAAGCCCACAGGGCGGGATCGACCTCGCGCGGCGCCCAGGCGTCGACCTGCGCCTGCGTGTAGTCGCGGATCGCCACCTCATGGATCGCCGACTCGAACACCGCACGCAACGCGGGCTCGTCACCGAGACGGAATTCGCGCAGCGTGATCATCGGCGGTTCGCCGCGTCCTCGATCGCCTTGTCGCGCAGGCGGTCGCGTTCCTCGGGGTCCATCGGCTTCACGAGGGGCCCGCCGAGCAGCGACGATGCGGGCGCCGCGGCGGGCTTCGGGAACGACGTGATCGTCATCGTGCCAGCGTGCGCCGCCACCTCACGGCTGCCCGCAGTACACGCGCCCTCGATGTAGGCCGTGCCGTGCGGGCCCACGCACTTGTGCACGCCCGCGGCGTGCAGCGCAGCGGCGGTGTCGGGCGTGGTGCTTTCGACCTGGATCCCGACCGCGTGCGCGGCGCTCGTGACCGGCGCCGCGTGGCGATAGAACCAGCCGGCCGCGGCCAGTCCGAGGGCGACCACGGTCGCGATGACGATCTTCAACAGGTTCATGCCAAGGCCTTGTGTGCGGTCGCGCCCGTGGGAGCGGACGCGCGTGACGCGCTCGCGCCCGCGAGGGCGCGCTCCAGCGGCACCGAGATGAAACGCGCGACCAGCCAACCCAGCGCCCACGCGCCCGCCAGCACGAGCGGATACCAGGCGACGCCCCAGCGCAGGTCGGCACCGGCCGCCGTGAAGCGGTCGACGACGAGCCACACGACGAACATGTGCGTGAGGTAGATCTCGTAGCTGAGGCGGCCGGCCGAGCGCAGCCAGCCGAACACGGGCCACGGCGGCGTCGTGGCCTTTGCCGCGCGCCAGTGCGCCGCGAGCACCAGCGCCGCGGCCGAGGACGTCAACACCAGCATGTATTTCAGGCGCAGCGAGTGCCACAACTCGACGCCGCCGAAGTACACGGCCAGCAGGCCGACGACGCCCAGCGCCAGCGTCCAGCGCACGGTCGACGCAGGAACAGCAGGCCAGCGCTGCACCAGCAGCGCGGCCAGCACGCCGGTGGCGATGGCCGCCATGCCCTGCAGGTAGTTCGTCTCCGACCAGATCTCGTTGCCGTGGATGCCGGCGCGCACGACCGGGATCGACAGCGCCAGGAGCAGGAGCGCCGGCACCAGCAAGCGCGTGCGACCCAGCAGCAGGCAAACGACCGGGAACGTGAGGTAGAACACCTCCTCGATCGAGAGCGACCACAGCACGTCCCAGCCCGCAGGCAGATAGCCGGTCTTCGCCTCGTACCAGTTCACGTGCAGGCCGATCGCGGCCAGCGCGGCGCGCGGCAGCGACTGGCCCGGCTGCTCCAGCGAGTAGTGCGGCAGGCCGGCCAACGCCAGCCCGCACAGCACGACTACGAGGATCAGCAGGCAAGGCACGATGCGCGCCGCGCGCCGTCGATAGAACGACGCCGCGTCGATCGCCGCCAAGGTGCCCCAGCGCGCCAGGGAGTTCGACGTGATCAGGAAGCCCGAGATCACGAAGAACAGGAACACCGACTCGAATCCGTTGTATTGGAGGCCATCGAGGAACCACTGTGGCAGCCCGTCGCCCAGCACGCCCTTCTCGAGGGGAATGCGCAGAGCGGTGTGGTGCATCACGACCAGCAGGATGGACAGGCCGCGCAGCAGGTCGATGCCCGAGTTGCGGGCAGTCGCGACTAAACCGGACATGGGTGGTCAGCGCTTGCGCAGCTTGTGGTATTCGAACGTTCCCTGTACGCCGAGGGCGTAGAACCAGAGGAACGCCAGGCCCATGAAGAGGCCGTTGACCTGCCCCGTCGACGTGATCAGCATGATCTTCGAGATGGCGAAGTAGCAAAACATCAACACCGCGCAGACGCGGCTCTTGCGGCTGATGCCGAACGCCAGGCCGAGGATGAGGACGACGTCCACCAGTTCGGCGCCGGTGAAGGGGCCGACCCGATGGCCTGCGATGGCCATGATCGAGATCACCAAGGTCACGCCTGCGCTGACCAGGCACGCGATCCACGCATTGCGAATCTTCTTGAGAACCGCGTCGGGCATCACGATCGCGGCGGCCGGATCGATGTCCGCCACGGCGGACTTCGGTGGGTTGTAGCGAATGTCATCCATTGGCTCTCCTCCCTGGAGATGCGTTCGTTGTGCTGCGCATTATCAACGCGACAGGCAACGAAAAAGGCCTCGCTCGCAACGCGATCGAGGCCTCCCGGGAAAACGAGAGCGCGGGGCTCAACCCATGTGCAAGCCGCCGTTGACCGCGAACTCGGCGCCGGTCGTGAAGCCCGATTCGTCGCTGGCCAGCCAGCCGACGATGGAGCCGATCTCGTCGGGCGTGCCCAGGCGCTTGACGGGGATCGTCGCGACGATCTTCTCCAGCACTTCGGGCTTGATCGCCATGACCATGTCGGTGCCGATGTAGCCCGGGCTGACGGTGTTGACGGTGACGCCCTTGCTGGCCATCTCGAGGGCCAGGGCCATCGAGAAGCCGTGCATGCCGGCCTTGGCCGCCGAGTAGTTGGTCTGCCCGGCCTGGCCCTTGGCGCCGTTGACCGACGAGATCTGGATGATGCGACCGAAGCCACGCTCGACCATGTCCGCCACCACCTGCTTGGTGACGTTGAACATCGACGTCAGGTTGGTGTTGATGACGGCGTCCCAGTCCTCGCGCGACATCTTGAGGAACATGCGGTCGCGCGTGATGCCGGCGTTGTTGACCAGCACGTCGATCGGGCCATGTTCTTCCTTGGCGTGCTTGAACGCCTCGACCGTGGAGTCCCAGTCGGCGACGTTGCCCACCGACGCATAGAACGTGTAGCCGAGCGCCTTCTGCTCGGCGATCCACTTGACGTGGTCGCGGCTCGGGCCGCAGCCGGCGATCACCTTGAAACCATCGCGATGCAGGCGATGGCAGATGCAGGTGCCGATGCCACCCATGCCCCCGGTCACGTACGCTACTTTCTGAGTCATGTCTTGTCTCCTGTCTGAGTATTGGGGTGCCTCGGAGGGCAACTTCACTATGCGCTTTGTGGCAGTGGCCGCTACTCAGGGGCTACCCGATGCAGCGGCGCACTGTTCAAGGACGCTCGATCGTCAATGCAACGCCCATGCCACCCCCGATGCACAGCGAGGCGATGCCGCGCTTCGCATCGCGGCGCTGCATCTCGTGCAGCAGCGTGACCAGGATGCGCGCGCCGGATGCACCGATCGGGTGCCCAATGGCGATCGCGCCGCCGTTGACGTTGACCTTGCTGGTGTCCCAGCCCATTTCCTGGTGCACGGCGCAGGCCTGGGCGGCGAAGGCTTCGTTGATCTCGAGCAGGTCGAGGTCGGCGGGCTTCCAGCCGGCGCGCTCGAGCGCCTTGCGCGCAGCGGGTACCGGGCCCATGCCCATGTAGGCGGGGTCGAGGCCGGCGCTGGCGTACGAGGCGATGCGGCCGAGCGGCTTCAGGCCCAGCTGGTCGGCCCGTGCGGCCGACATCACCACCACGCCGGCGGCGCCGTCGTTGAGGCCCGACGCGTTGCCGGCCGTGACCGAACCCGCCTTGTCGAACGCAGGACGCAGGGCGGCCAGCGCCTCCTGGGTCGACTTGCGGTTGATGAACTCGTCGGCGTCGAACGTGACGGGGTCGCCCTTCTTCTGCGGGATCGCCACGCCGACGATCTCGTCCCTGAAGAAGCCCGCGTCCTGCGCCGCGGCCGCCTTCGATTGCGAGGCGTAGGCCAGCGCGTCCTGTTGCTCGCGCGTGATGCCGTACTTCCTGGCGACGTTCTCGGCCGTGATACCCATGTGGTACTGGTTATAGACGTCCCACAGGCCGTCGGTGATCATCGTGTCGATCAGCTTCCAGTCGCCCATGCGCTGGCCGTCGCGCGAGTTGGGCAGCACGTGGGGCGACATGCTCATGCTTTCCTGGCCGCCGGCGATCACGATGTCGGCGTCGCCGTCGCGGATCGCCTGGGCCGCCAGCATCACGGCCTTCAGGCCCGAGCCGCAGACCTTGTTGATGGTCATCGCGGGCACGCCGTCGCCCAGACCCCCCTTGATGACAGCCTGGCGCGCCGGATTCTGGCCGGTGCCCGCCTGCAGCACCTGGCCCAGGATCACTTCGCTGATCTGCTCGCCGGTGAGCTTCGAGCGCTCGAGCAAGGCCTTGAGCACCGTCGCGCCGAGTTCGGACGCCGGGACCTTGGCGAGCGAGCCACCGAACTTGCCGACGGCGGTGCGCGCTGCGGCGACGATGACGATGTCTGTGGTCATGAAAATTTCTCCTGTCGAGGATGATACGGTATGGGGTATGTGAACCTCTACCCTGATCAAGGGATCGGTCAGGCCTTTTGTTGGACGTAGCGACCTGGGGCCGGCTCGATCGCCCTGTAGCCGTGGCCGCCCGCGCCACGCGGGGCACTCACCGAGGAACCGCCAAAACCGGCCAGCCACTTCGACCAGCCGCTCCACCAGCTGCCCGGGTGTTCGGTGGCGCCGGCCAGCCACGCATCGGCCGAGCCGACGGGCTTGTCGTTGATCCAGTGGCTGCGCTTGCCGGCCTTGGGCGGGTTGATGACGCCGGCGATGTGGCCCGACGCCCCCAGCACGAAGCGGTTCTTGCCCCCCAGGATCTGCGTCGACTCCCACGCGCCCTTCCACGGCACGATATGGTCCTCGCGTGAACCATAGATGAACGCCGGCGCCTTGATTTGCGAAAGATCAAGCTTCTCGCCGCACACGGTCAGCGCGCCGGGCTGGCGCAGCGCGTTGTCGAGGTAGGTGTTGCGCAGGTACCAGCAGTACATCGGCCCTGGCATGTTGGTGGCGTCGCTGTTCCAGTAAAGCAGATCGAACGCCGGTGGCTTGTCGCCCTTGAGGTAGTTGCCGACGACGTAGTTCCACACCAGGTCGTTGGGGCGCAGGAAGCTGAAGGTGCTGGCGAGCTCGCTGCCCTTGAGCAGCTTCGGGCCATTGGACGCGTCGGCGCCGATGGTCATCTCGCGCAGTTGCACCGAGGCCTCGTCGACGAAGATGTCGAGGATGCCGGTGTTGGAGAAGTCGAGGAAGGTGGTCAGCAAGGTGACGCTTTCGGCCGGCTGCTTGCCGCGCGCCGCAAGCACGCCCAGGCCCGTGGCCAGCAGCGTGCCGCCGACGCAGAAGCCCAGCGTGTTGATGGTCCTGGCGCCAGTGATCTCCTGCACGACCTCGATCGAGCGGATCACCGCGTTCTCGATGTAGTCATCCCAGGTGCGACCGGCCATCGTCTCATCCGGATTGCGCCAGCTCACCACGAAGGTGCGATGCCCTTCGGACACGGTGTGGCGAATCAGCGAGTTCTCCGGCTGCAGGTCCAGGATGTAGTACTTGTTGATGCAAGGCGGCACGAACAGCATCGGGCGCGCGTGCACCTGGGGCGTCAGCGGCTTGTATTCGATCAGCTGCAGGTACTCGTTCTCGAACACCACGGCGCCCTCGGTGGTGGCGACGTTGCGGCCGACCTCGAACACGGATTCGTCGGTCTGCGACAAGTGACCCTGCTGCACGTCGGCCCACAGATGCTGCAGGCCCTGCGACAGGCTCTCGCCCTGCGTCGCGATGGCCTTGCGCTGCGCCTCGGGATTCAACGCGAGGTAGTTGGACGGGCTGGCCGCGTCGACGAACTGCTGCACCGCGAACTTGACACGCGCCTTGGTCTTCTCGTCGCCCTGAAGGCTGTCGGCCAGTCGCGTCAGCGTGCGCGCATTGAGCAGGTAGAGCTGCGCGGTGAAGGCGGAGCCCGGGTTCTGCAGCCAGTCCTCGGCCGCGAAGCGGCGATCGCCGATCGGCTTGGGCACGGGCATCGGGGCGTCGTTGGCGCCGACCGGAATCTGGTCGACGGCGCCGTTCCACAGCGCCGTCGCCTGGTTCACATACTGACCCTGCAATTCGGACAGCGTCGACTGCGGCACCTGCAGGCCGCCCAGCGACTGGAGGAAGCCACTGATGGCCGCGCCGAAGGCCTCGGGGCCGTGCGGGTGCACGGCGGCCTGGGCGGGCGACGGCGCGCTCTGCCTGGCCGGTGCGGAGGGAGCTGGCGCCGCGCGAGGAGCGCGCTTGCGTGCGGGGCGAACAGCCGTCGTTGCTGGCGTCTTTGCAGAAGGACTGCGGGCCATCTTCTTGTCTCCTTCGCCACGCCTCGGGCCCCAGGCATCGGCGCCACCCGGATGGTGGCCGCCGTTCGGATCAGGCGTGGTCTTTCAGTTCGCGTTGTAGCCGCCCGAGCTTACCGCACGAACAATACAAACTACCATTGCGCCAAATTGCTTACCGAACGACGAATGATGACCTCTCTGGAAGAAGCACGGCCGTGCAGATCGTCCTGATCGGCTGGGCCTATGTGGTCGTGCTGATGGCGGCCGTCGAGGCGTTCGGACCGAACGGCTCGGTGCTGGGCGCGCTCGTCACGCTGCTGCTGTGGGGCGTGCTGCCGCTGACCATCATCCTGTACATCGGCGGCGCGCGCGCTCGGGCCCGCATGCGCGCCCTGCGCGAGGCCCAGCGCTCACGCGACGTCGATCCAGGCGGCGGCGGCCAGCCGACCGGTGACGCGGTCACGCCGGTACGAGAAGAAGCGTGACGCGTCGCTGACGGTGCACAGGCCGCAGCCGCTCACGTCGACGAGGCCCAGGCGACGTAGCCGCCCCTCGGCCAGGGCGGGCAGGTCGGCCATCCATTTGGGCACGCCATCTTGCGCGGGCGCTGGCACGAAGTGCCGCGATTCGGCCTCGTGGAACGCGGCCAGCACGTCGGCGCCGACCTCGAACCGCTGCGGCCCGATGGATGCCCCCAGCCAAGCGACGATGTCGCCCGCGGCGACCGGCACCGCTGCGCGGATCGCATCGACCGTGGCCTCCAGCACGCCGCCTGCCAACCCGCGCCAGCCCGCATGGGCGGCGCCCACCGCGCGGCCGTCGCGCGTGGCGAACAGCACTGGCAGGCAATCGGCCACCATCACCGTGCAGGCGATGCCCGGCACGGTGGTGATGCTCGCGTCGGCGTTTTCGACGCTCGCGTCGGGGCGAATGTGCGCGCTCGTCAGGCGCACGACGCGCGCGCCGTGCACCTGCTCGAGGAATACCGGCGTCGCGCCCAGCGTCGTCGCGAAGCGGCGGCGGTTCTCGGCGACGGCGATCTGGTCGAGCGGATCGGCCGTCTGCGCCTTGAGGTTGAGGGAGTCGCAAGGCGCCACGCTGACGCCGCCGACGCGCGTGGTCATCAACGCGCCGGTGCCCGACGGCCAGGCCGCGGGCTTGAAGAACGCGTCCAGGGGCAGGGGTTCGATGATCTCGACGGGCATCTCAGCGCCGCCCGGCCGCCCGAAGGCGCTGAGGCGCCCCCTCGGGGGGCAGCGAATGCAATGAGCGTGGGGGCATGGTCATTCTGCGTCGGGGCAAGCCGACGGTTGCGTGCTGGAAAACGCCTCGTGCGCCATGCAGGTCGCGTGCACGCGCATCACGTGGGGCACGTGGTCGAGCTTGCACTTGAAGCGTTGCGCGTTGAAGACCTGCGGCACGAGCGCACAGTCGGCCAGGCCGGGCGTATCGGCGTGGCAGAAGGCGGATGCCTGCGCCGCGAGCTGGCGTTCGACGATCTCCAGGCCGGATTCGATCCAGTGGCGGATCCACGCCTGCTTGTTGTCCTCGCTCACGCCGAGCGGGCCGCTAAGGTACTGCAGCACGCGCAGGTTGTTGAGCGGGTGGATCTCGCAGGCGATGTCCTGCGCCAGCGCGCGCACGCGGGCACGGCCGGGGGCGTCACCCGGGAGCAGCGGCGGCTCGGGAACCGTCTCGTCCAGGTACTCGATGATGGCCAGCGACTGGTGCAGGCGCTGCCCGTCGTCGGTCACCAGCAGCGGCACGAGGCCGGTGCCCGAGGTGGCGACGAACTCCGGCGTGGACTGCTCCTTGCGGACGAGATGGATCGGCAGGTAGTCATAGTCCAGCCCCTTCAACGCCAGCGCGATGCGCACGCGCCAGCTGGCCGACGAACGGAAGTAGTTGTAGAGCTCCATCGCGTCAGCGCAGCGTGACGACCAGGTCGCTCAGCCCGGCGATGCGGCCGGTCAACGTCTGGCCGCGAACGACCGCGGCGACGCCCGCGGGCGTGCCGGTGTAGATCAGGTCGCCGGGCTTGAGCGTCCAGGCGCGGCTGAGCCAGGCGATGGTCTCGCGCACGTTCCAGATCAGGTCGCTCAGGTCGCCACGCTGGCGCGGCGCGCCGTCGACCTCGAGCGTGATGGCGCCCGACGCCAGCTCGCCGGTCTCCTCGATGCGGTGGATCGCGCCGATCGGCGCCGACTGGTCGAAGCCCTTGGCGACGGACCACGGCCGGCCGGCCTTCTTGGCGACGGCCTGCAGGTCGCGCCGGGTCATGTCCAGGCCGACGGCGTAGCCGAAGATCAGGCGCGGCGCGTCCTCTTCCGCCACGTCGCGGCCGTTGCCGGCGGCGGCGTCACCGATCGCCACGACCAGCTCCACCTCGTGGTGCAGGTCGCTGGTCAGGGTCGGATAGTCCATCTGGCCCGTCTCGCCGGCGCGCACCGGCAGGACGGCGTCGGCCGGCTTCATGAAGAAGAACGGCGACTCGCGCGCGTCGTGGCCCATCTCGGCGGCGTGCTCGGCGTAGTTGCGGCCGACGCAGTAGATGCGGTGGACGGGAAACTCACCGCCGCCGCGCACGTGCACGCGCGGGACGACGGGGACGGTGATGACATCGGTCATGGCAAGGCTTTCCAGGCAAGCGGCCGACCCGGCGGCCGGCAAGCCGACGACTATGCCACCAAGGGGCGACACGAGCCGGGCGCGGGGACGACAGCTACACTGGTGCGAACCCGAAAAGACCGCCCATGTTCACCCCTCGCTCGATTCGCCATTGCCGCGCCTGCGGTGCGCCGACCGCGTACCGCGAACCGCCCGACGACAGCCGCGAGCGCGCGATCTGCTCGGCCTGCGGCACGGTGCACTACGAGAACCCGCTCAACGTGGTGGGCACCGTGCCGGTGTTCGATGGCAAGGTGCTGCTGTGCCTGCGCAACATCGAGCCACGCAAGGGATTCTGGACCCTTCCGGCGGGCTTCATGGAACTCGACGAGACCACGGAGCAAGGCGCCGTCCGCGAAACGGTGGAGGAGGCCGGCGCCAAGATCGTGCTGGGCCCGCTGTTCACGCTGCTCAACGTGCCCCACGTCGGCCAGGTCCATCTCTATTACCGGGCGGAGATGACCAGCCCCGCGCTGGATCCGGGCCCCGAGACGATCGAGGCGCGCCTGTTCGACGAGTCCGAGATCCCGTGGGGCGAACTGGCGTTCAAGACGGTCAAGGTCACGCTGGAGCACTACTTCGATGACCGGCGCCAGGGTCAATTTGGGTTCCATTGCGCCGATATCGCTTGACCAGGTGCTCCACAGGGGGCGCCCGCAACGAGACACCCCTTAGATGAGCGTCCCCTCTTCAGCTGTCCCGCCCGCCCAGCCGCCCGCGCAAACGCCCCCCGTCGGCCCCGCGCCGATTGCCACGGCCGCTGCGTCGATGTCCGGCGGCGCCGTGCGCCAGGATCTGGTCCACCCCGACCCGCTGCTGGACTGCCTGCTCGAGATCTGCCGCCTGCACGGCCAGCACGCCACCCGGGCGTCGCTGTCTGCCGGCCTGCCGCTGATCAACGGCCGGCTGACGCTGCCCCTCGCGGAACGCGCGGCGGCCCGCGCAGGCATGGCCACCAAGCTGCAGCGCACCGCGCTGGCCGAGGTCGACGCGGCCACCCTGCCCGTCGTGCTGCTGTTGCAGGACGACAAGGCCTGCGTGCTGCTGGGCCGCGAGAAGGAGCAGAACCGCGTGCTGCTGCCCGAGACCGGGCAAGGCACCGTGCTGCTGAGCGACGCCGAGCTCAGTGCCCGCTTCGCTGGCCTCGTGCTGAACGTGCGCCCGCATTTCCGCTTCGACAAGCGCACCGAGCCCACCGCGGAGCCGATCCAGGGCCACTGGTTCTGGAGCACCCTGCTGTCCCAGCGCTTCGTCTACAAGGACATCCTCTGGGCGGCCGCGCTGATCAACGTGTTCGCGCTGGCGTTCCCGCTGTTCTCGATGAACGTCTACGACCGCGTCGTGCCCAACGCCGCCATCGAGACGCTGTGGGCACTGGCCATCGGCGTGGTCCTGATCCTGGGCAGCGACCTGCTGATGCGCAAGCTGCGCAGCCGCTTCGTGGACGAGGCCAGCGCGCGCATCGACGTCAAGATCTCGGCCACGCTGATGGAACGCGTGCTGGGCATGCGGCTGGAAAAGCGCCCGGAGTCGGTCGGCTCGTTCTCGCAGAACCTGCGCGGCTTCGAGCAGGTGCGCGACGTCATCACGTCCAGCACCGTCACGGCGCTGATCGACCTGCCGTTCGCCATCCTGTTCCTCGTCGTGATCGCCTGGATCTCGCCGTGGCTGCTGATCCCGGTGGTCGCGTGCATCGGCACGATTCTGACCTACGGCTGGTTTGTCCAGAAGAAGCTGCACGCGCTGGCCGAGACGACCTACCGCGCCAGCGCGATGCGCAACGCCACGCTGGTGGAGGCGCTCACGGGCATCGAGACGATCAAGTCGCAGGGCGCCGAAAGCCTGATCCAGGCGCGCTGGGAGCGCACCAACGTGCACCTGGCCGCCACCAACGTGAAGATGCGCAGCTTGTCATCCGGCTCGATCTACCTGACCTCGACAATGGCGCAGCTGATGAGCGTCGTGCTGGTCATCGTCGGCGTGTACCTGATCAGTGACAGGACGCTGACAATGGGCGCACTCATCGCGGTCAACATGCTGGCCGGCCGCGCGATGGCGCCGGCCGGCCAGATCGTCGGCCTGCTGATGCAGTACCAGGGCGCCCGCACCGCGCTGGCAGGCCTGGAGCGCGTCATGGCCACCGACATCGAGCGCCCGAAGGACGCCACGTTCGTCGAGCGGCGCGACCTGGACGGTTCGATCGAGTTCCGCAACGTCGCCTTCCACTATCCGAACCGCAAGGAGAACGCGCTCGACGGCGTGAGCTTCAAGATCAAGCCGGGCGAAAAGGTGGCGCTGATCGGACGTGTCGGCTCCGGCAAGTCCACCATCCAGCGCCTGGCGATGGGCTTGTTCCAGCCGACCGGCGGCGCCGTGCTGGTCGACGGCATCGACCTGCGCCAGGTCGACCCGGCCGACCTGCGTCGCAACATGGGCTACGTGTCGCAGGACGTGTTGCTGTTCTACGGCAGCCTGCGCGAGAACATCGCCTTCGGCATGCCCTACGCCGAGGACGGCGCGATCCTCGCCGCCGCCGCGGTCGCCGGCCTGGTCGACACCGTCAACCGCCACCCGCACGGCTTCGACATGAACGTGGGCGAACGCGGCGAGTCGCTGTCGGGCGGCCAGCGCCAGAGCGTGGGCATCGCGCGCGCGGTGCTGCACAACGCGCCGATGTTGCTGCTGGACGAGCCCACCAGCGCGATGGACTACTCGTCGGAGGCCGCCATCACGCAGCGCCTGATGGAGTTCGCGCACAACAAGACCGTGCTGCTCGTCACCCACCGGACGTCATTGCTGTCGATGGTCGATCGCGTGATCGTGATCGATGGCGGCAAGGTGGTGGCGGATGGCCCGCGCGACCGCATCATGGAAGCACTGCAGAGCGGCCGCATCGCGAGGGCCGCATGAGCGGAAAACACGACGACAGCGCCGCGGCGGACGCCGCGGCCAAGCCGAAACTCGGCGCCGCCGCGCCGCAAGGCGGCCCGCCGCCGCAACTCCTGATCAACAGCGTGCTGGCGGGCAGCGCGGCCGCCCCGCCGCCGCTGCGCGAGCGCCTGAAGACGCTGCGCGCCGACTTCAGTACCTGGCTGGCCGGCGCGCCGCTTCGGCCGGGCGAGATTCCCGGCATGGATGTGTTCGAACGCGACGCCTCCGAGGTGATGTCGCGCCAGCACACGCTGCGCGCGCGCAAGATCGCCCGAACCGCCGTCTTCATCATCGTGGCGCTGGTCGTGTGGGCCGGCTTCGCGCACGTCGACGAGGTGACACGCGGCGACGGGCGGGTCGTGCCGTCGCGGCAGTTGCAGGTATTGCAGTCGCTGGACGGCGGCGTGGTCGAACAGATCCTGGTGCACGAGGGCGACAAGGTCGAGGCCGGGCAGTTGCTGCTGAGAGTGGACCCGACCCGCGCCAACTCCGCGGTGGCCGACAGCGCGGCCCAGGGCATCGCGCTCGAGGCACGTGTGGCGCGCCTGCGCGCGCTCGCGCAAGGCACCAGCTTCCTGCCGCCGACGCCCGCCAACGACCAGGAGCGCGCGATCATCGCGGGCGAGAAGCAGCTCTACGACTCGCGCGTGACCGAGTTGTCGCAACAGGTCTCCATCGTGCGCCAGCAGCTGTCGCAGCACGAGCAAGAGCTGGCCGAGATGCAGGCCCGGCGCACCGCCGCCCAGCACGCGCTGGAGTTGTCCACGCAGGAACTGAACCAGACCCGGCCGCTGCTGGCCACCGGCGCCGTGTCGGAGGTGGACGTGCTGCGCCTGGAGCGCGACGTCACCAAGAACCGGGGCGACGTCGACCAGGGCACCGCGCAGATCGGACGGGCGCAAGGCGCCGTCCAGGAGTCGATGCACAAGATCCAGGAAACCGAGCTGGCCTTCCGCAACGAGGCCGGACGCGACCTGGCCGACGCGGCCGGCAAGCTCAACGCGCTCAACCAGGGCGCACTTGGGCTGGCGGACAGGGTCGACAAGGCGCAGGTGAAGTCGCCAGTGCGCGGCCGCATCCAGCGCCTGCTCGCCAACACCATCGGCGGCGTGGTGCAGCCGGGCAAGGACATCGTCGAGATCGTGCCGCTGGACGACTCCCTGGTGCTCGACGCCCGCGTGCAGCCGCGCGACATCGCCTTCATCCACCCAGGCCAGAAGGCCAACGTCAAGTTCACCGCCTACGACTTCTCGATCTACGGCGGCCTGGACGCGACCGTGGAAAACATCAGCCCGGACACGGTGATCGACGAGAAGGGCAACGCCTATTACGTCGTGCGCGTGCGCACCCACCTGGCCAGCTTCAACGAGAAGTTGCCCATCATCCCGGGCATGACCGCCGAGGTGGATATCCTGACCGGCCAGAAAACGATTCTTTCGTATTTGCTCAAGCCAGTTCTCAAAGTCAAGTCATACGCGTTGCGCGAGCGTTGAGATATTGCCAACTATTGCGCAGACGGCGAGATGCGGCTGTGAAGGCACGAACGCTGTAACCTTTGCACGCTTTCGAGGCGACCGCGCTATCGCGTCACCCGGATTGCGGCTTGTGATGACATTCACGGAAATCGACCCGAACGCGCCTTATAAGAATTGGGCGGTGCCCGGATAATTGCTCCCAACAGTTACAGAACCGCCCACTCGTGCTACGTCGAAGAAAAGCTAATGAACTCAATTCATCGGCCGAATAAGACGTTGAGCCGGTTTCCGTGACCAAGCCCCCTTTGGAGTATCCAGGCATGTCGTCGACCACCCCGCTGAATTCCCATCTCCAAGACGCCGTTCCCGGCCACGACGCCAAGTCCGGCATCGGCGGACTGCAGCACGCGGCCGGGGTCAAGCATGGGCAACCGCACGACATCGACCGCGGCTACGTGCCGGTTCGCCAGCTCTATGGCAAGGTGGTGGGCGTCTGGGGCGACGCGCACATCCGCCTGCTCAACGGCGACGTGGTGCCGCTGCACGTGGGCGATGTCGTCAAGAAGGGCGAAGTCGTGCTGACCGCCCAGGACGGCATCATCCAGATCGAGGCCTCGCACACGCTGCTGGCCAGCGCCGGCACCGACGTCGACCGCATCATTTCGCAGGTCGACAACGGCCAGATCGACATCCAGCCGGCCGCCGGCCCGAACAGCGGCGGCGCCGCCGGCAGCCTCGAGGAAGGCCTGCGCGTCGGCCGCGACGCCGAATCGGTCACCCCGGCCGCGCTGGACTTCAACCCGCTGGCCGCCCCGACGGCCACCCCGCAGGGCCAGGCCGTGTCCCCGCTGGTCACGCCACCCAGCGCCAATCCCGACAGCGAGACGACGTCGTCCAACACGCCGATCGTGTTCGACCCGCGCGGCAACGACGCGTCCACGACCGCGATCACCATCGTCGCCGTCGCCGGCCACCCGATCAGCCCGAACACGTCCGTGACCCTGCCGCAAGGCACGATCACGATGAACCCGGACGGCACGCTGACGTTCACGCCCAACCACGACGTGGCGGGCTCGATCACCTTCACCTACACGGAGTCCAACGGCAGCGCGGGCACGTCGACGTCCACCGTGACAGTCAACGTCGTCGCGACGCCGGACCACGCGCCAGTGGCCGCCAACGACACGTTCTCGGGCCACGAGAACGCCGTCATCACCGGCAACGTCGCCGCCAACGACACCCCCTCCATCGACGGCGGCAACAGCTGGACGCTGGCCAGCGGCACCGCGCACGGCAGCGTCACGCTCAACGCCGACGGCACGTTCAGCTACACGCCCGCGGCCAACTACAGCGGCCCCGACTCGTTCGCCTACACGGTGACCGACGCCGACGGCTCGGCGTCGACGGCCATCGTCACGCTCAACGTCGCACCCGTCCCGCTGGCGGCCGACGACACGATCGCCGCGAAGCAGAACACCCCCGCCACCGGCAACCTGGCCGCCAACGACACGCCCGCAGCCGGCGAGGCCAACGTCTGGGCCGTGGCGGCCCTGCCCTCGCACGGCCAAGTCGCCGTCAACGCCGACGGCAGCTTCACCTACGTTCCCACGGCCAACTACAGCGGCCCGGATTCGTTCACCTACACCATCACCGCCGCCGATGGCTCGAAGGCCACGGCCACCGCACGCCTCGACATCGTCGCCGACCCGCTGGCGCCTGCCTCGATCGGCCTGCGCCACGACGCCGCGGACGACACCGGCGCGTCGACGACCGACAGCCTCACCGGCAACAAGCACCCGGTCATAGACGGCATCGGCCAGCCCGACTCGATCGTCACCGTGACCGTCACCCCGGCCGGCGGCTCGCCCGTCACCTACAGCGCGTCGACCGATTCGACCGGCCACTGGGCCATCGACACCGCGACACAAGCGCCCGCCTCCGGCGCGCTGCCCGCGGGCGGCCTGCCCGACGGCGATGTCGCGCTCGGCCTGTCCACGACCAACAACACCGGCGTGACGACGACGGCCACCGGCAGCCTGGTGGTGGACTCCACGCCGCCCGCAGCCTCCATCGGCCTCGCGCACGACAGCGCCAACGACACGGGCGCTTCGTCGAGCGATGGCGTCACCGCCAATGCGCACCCAGTCCTCGTCGGCACGGGCGAGCCGTCCAGCACGGTCAGCGTCACTGTCACGCCGACCGGCGGCTCGCCGATCACCTACACGGTGGCGACGGATCCGAGCGGCGACTGGTCCCTCGACACTGCCACTGCCACGCCCACCTCCGGCAGCCTGCCCCCCGCCGGCCTGCCGGACGGCACGGTCACGCTGCAGGTCGTCTCCACAGACAGCGCCGGCAACCCGGCTACCGCCACAAGTTCTTTCCAGGAAGTGCAGCCGACGGTTGCCACGACGATCGATCTGAAGCACGACGCTGCCGACGACACCGGCACGTCGACTACCGACGGCATCACGAACAAGACCCGCCCTGTCCTGACCGGCACGGGACTCGCATCCAGCGACGTCACCATCACCGCCACGGATTCCTCCGGCAACGCCGTCATCTACAAGACGACGACGGACGCCACTGGCAACTGGTCCATCGACACCAACGTGGCAGTCCCGACGACGGGAACGCTGCCGGTTGCTGGCTTTGCCAACGGCACCGTCGCACTGACCGTCGCCAGCGCCGACGTCGCAGGCAACACCGCCAACGCCACCGGCTCGTTCAAGGAAGTGCTGCCCACGATCGCCACCACGATCGACCTCAAGCATGATGCGGCAGACGACACCGGCACTTCCAGCACTGATGGCATCACGAACAAGACCCGCCCGATCCTCACCGGCACCGGCCTGGCGTCCAGCGACGTCACCATCACCGCTACCGATGCCTCCGGCAACAAGGTCACGTACAAGACGACGACGGACGCCACTGGCAACTGGTCGATCGATACCAACAGCGCCGTGCCGAC